>NZ_JBKFFO010000008.1:0-333358 GCF_046506645.1 Streptomyces sp. 5K101
CTTGAGAGGGTAAGGCTCCCAGTAGACGACTGGGTTGATAGGCCGGATATGGAAGCCAGGTAACTGGTGGAGTTGACCGGTACTAATAGGCCGAGGGCTTGTCCTCAGTTGCTCGCGTCCACTGTGTCAGTTCTGAAGTAACGAACTCGCCTTGCCGGCTGATGGTTCGGACATCTTCATAGAGTTTCGGTGGTCATTGCGTTAGGGAAACGCCCGGTTACATTCCGAACCCGGAAGCTAAGCCTTTCAGCGCCGATGGTACTGCAGGGGGGACCCTGTGGGAGAGTAGGACGCCGCCGAACAATCATTGTGGGAAAGCCCCGGAACACCGTTCCGGGGCTTTCCTGCGTTCTGGGTCTTTCCGCGTTCAGGTGCATGCGTGCTCGGCCGTTCACAGCATGCGGGCGGCCGAGCACGAGCAGGCTGTCTACCCCTTCGCCGCTGTCATAGACGGCCGGCGGCTTTCAAGGCCAAATAGGCGTCCGCCAGTGCAGGTGCGAGCCTTTCCGGTGTCGCGTCGACGACCGTGACCCCGTGGCGCTGGAGTTGTTCGGCCGTGCGCTCCCGCTGGATATGAGCTTGTGTGCAGGCTGCTGCCTCGTAGACGCCCTCCGCGCTTCCGCGCTTGGCGGTCATCTGCTCCACATACGGGTCGGCGACGGACGCGACCAGCACGGTGTGCCGACGCGTGAGCTGAGGGAGCACCGGCAACAGCCCCTCCTCGATGGGAGTGACATCGAGGCTGGTCAGAAGGACGACAAGTGATCCGCGGGGAGCGTTTTGCAGCACGGCGGCACTGAGTCCGCGGGCGTCGGTTTCGATGAGTTCCGGTTCCAGGGGTGCGAACGCGTTGACCATGGCCGGAAGGATGTCACCGGCCGAGCGGCCTTGAACCTGAGCACGTACCCGACGGTCATAGGCCAGCAGGCCGACTCGGTCGCCGGCGCGTGAGGCGAGGGCGCTGAGGAGCAGCGCCGCATCCATGGCAGCGTCCAGTCGCGGCACGTCGCCGACCCTGCCTGCTGATGTCCGGCCCGTGTCGAGGACGACGAGGATGTGTCGGTCCCGCTCGGGGCGCCAGGTGCGGACGGCGACGGTGGTCCTGCGGGCGGTGGCACGCCAGTCGATCGAGCGGGTGTCGTCCCCGGGGACGTAGTCGCGGAGGCTGTCGAACTCGGTGCCCTGCCCGCGGATCAGGGTGCTGGTCCGGCCGTCCAGTTCGCGGAGCCTGGCCAGCCGCGAGGGCAGGTGCTTGCGGCTGGCGAAGGGAGGCAGCACGCGTACGGTCCAGGGGACGCGGTGGTTCCCCTGGCGGGCGGCGAGGCCGAGCGGCCCGTAGGAGCGTACGGTGACGCGTTCGGAGTGCCGGTCGCCCCGACGAGTGGGGGTGAGCAGCGTGGTGATCCGTCGGCGCTCTCCCGCGGGCACGCTCAGGCGGTGTCTGGAGGCGGACTGCTCGGTCCCGGGAACCCAGCTGCTCGGGGGCCACGCATCTCGGAGATGGGCACGGAGTGGCCGGCTGGACGGATTGGTGATGGTCAGCTCGACCTGAGCCACGTCGCCGAGTCGAACAGACGTGTCACCGGATCGGGTGAAACGGAGCGTTCGTACTGGCGCGGCGAGGGCGTAGTCGCACAAGATTGCGAGTGAGAGAGGCGCGTTGACCGCGAGCATCCCCGTCCAGCTGGGGGCGAGGATGCCGACGGGGAGAGAGCCGAGGGCCGCGAGAAGCGCAGTCCGTCCGGTAAGGGCCATGACGAGCCTCAGCGGGGGACGGGGACGTGGGCGAGGATCGCGGAGATGACGGAGTCGGCGGTGACTCCTTCCATCTCCGCTTCGGGGCGCAGCTGGATGCGATGACGCAGGGTGGGCGGGGCGAGAGCCTTCACGTCGTCCGGGATGACGTAGTCCCGGCCCGTGAGCCAGGCCCAGGCGCGGGCGGTGGAGAGAAGGGCTGTCGCTCCACGGGGTGAGGCGCCCAGGGTGAGCGACGGGGATTCGCGGGTGGCACGGCAGATGTCGACGACATAGCCCGCGATCTCGGCCGACACCGAGACCTTGGCGACGGCGGCCCGGGCCGCCGCCAAGTCGGCGGGGCCGGCTACGGGGCGGACGCCGGCGGCGTCGAGGTCGCGCGGGTTGAAGCCTTCGGCGTGACGCGTGAGGACGTTGATCTCGTCCTCGCGGGAGGGGAGGGGCACGGTGAGCTTGAGGAGGAAGCGGTCGAGCTGCGCCTCGGGGAGCGGATAGGTGCCCTCGTACTCGACGGGGTTCTGCGTCGCTGCGACGAGGAAAGGCTCGGGGAGCGGGCGCGGAGTACCGTCGACCGTCACCTGGCGCTCTTCCATCGCTTCCAGGAGTGAGGATTGCGTCTTGGGAGGGGTTCGGTTGATCTCGTCGGCCAGAAGGAGGTTGGTGAAGACCGGGCCTTGCTGGAAGGAGAACTCCGAGGTGTGGGTGTCGTAGACCAGAGAGCCGGTGACATCACTGGGCATCAGGTCCGGGGTGAACTGGACGCGCCTGGTGTCGAGTTCGAGGGCGGCGGCAAGTGCGCGGACCAGCAGCGTCTTGGCGACTCCGGGGACGCCTTCGAGCAGGACGTGGCCACGGCAGAGCAGAGCCACGACGAGACCGGTGACAGCAGGGTCCTGGCCGACCACCGCCTTGGCGATCTCGGTGCGCAGGGCCTCCAGGGAGGTGCGGGCGCGGTCCGAGTTCTCGGCTGTCTCGGGGGTCGGGGCGCTCATGAGGTGCGTACCTCTCTTTCCAGGGCGTCGAGTTGGTCGGCCAGGTGAACAAGGCTGGGGTCGTCGGCCGGGGCGGGGCCGAAGAGCAGATCGCGGATGTCCCGGCCGGTGTCGGGCAGTTGGGCCGAGACCGCGGGGATCAGGGAGTCGGGGGAGTGCGCTTCGGCCTGGGGCAGGCCGAGGAGCGGGGCGAGGCGGGCTCGGGTGGCGGAGCGCAGGGAGGCGGCAGCCCGGTCGCGGGCGTTGACCCTGCGGTAGAGGCGGGCGCGGCCTTCGGTGGCCTCTGAGGCGCGGATGGCGACCGGCAGGCGCTCGGTGACCAGCGGGCCGAGACGGCGGGCACGCCAGATGGCGGCGAGGACGGCTGCGACTGCGAGTTGGAGTGTGCCCCAGAGCCAGCCGGACGGGATGAGGTCGAGGAAGGCACTCTCGTCCTCGGCGCTCTCTTCGTCGCCTTCGCGCTGTTGGCCGTTGTCTACGGCGGAGGGGTCGCTGAGGGACGGGATGTACCAGACCAGCTCGGGCCGTGACCCGAGGAGTTGAAGGGCAAGGGAGGCATTGCCGTGTTTGTCGAGACGTTCGTTGTAGAGGATGTCCGGGGCGCCGAGCAGGACGGTGTCGCCGTCGGCCGGGGTGTCGATCCTGAGCAGGGACGGAAGCCCGTCGCTCGGATAACAGGTGTCGGCACCGGGTGCGTCGGTGCTGTAACGCTCCCCGCCGAGGTCGGCGTTGCCCGCCCGGCGCGCGGCCGGGTAGGTGCACTGCGGGGCGCGGGGCGCGACCCGTGCGGGGACCTCCCTGCGGACACCGGGCGCCAGCGTGTCGACGGAGGGAGGGCCTGCGGCAAGGAGCAGCGTGCGGCCGCCGGAGGACGAGGTCGCCGAGTGGAGTGCCTCTTGCTGGGCGCTGGTCAACAGGTCGGGTTCGGCGACGAGGAGTGTGGTGCCCGGGCCGACGCCTGTGACTGCGGCGTCCAGTGTGGTGACCACCCGGACGGACACCCCGCGATCCTTGAGGAGTTCGGCGACCGCGCGGCTGCCGTGCGGGTCTGCGGAGCGGGGGTCAAGACGGCCGTGGTGGTCTCCGGAGCGCACGGCGGCCATGGCGATGCCTGCCGCGACGAGCAGGAGGACGACGACGAGGACTCCGCGGGCACGCGTCCATACCTGACGTGCCGTCGGAGACATGGAAGTGGTGCCGGCCCCGTTCATTCGGTGGCTCCATTGGCGGCCTCGGCCAGTTGGGGCCTGGCGCGCTCCAGTTCGATGTCCAGATCTCGCAGGCGTTCGTACGACCGCCGGTCCGCGGTGCGGCCACCATATGTGACGTCGTCGAATGCTCTGGCGGCCGCACGGAGTTCATCGGCATGGGGCGGCAGCGAGCGCCCGGCTTCGGCGGCGGCCTCGTCGGCGGTGCGCCCGGGGCGCGGCGCGAGCAGGGCTCGCTCCTCCAGGTCGCGGACGATGGCACGCATCCGCTCCTGCACGGCATGGTTCCAGCGCGCGGCGGCGGCATGCTCCTCGGCGGCGGTGCGGTGTTCGGCGGCGCTGCGGGGCCCGGCGTCGAAGAGGGAGTCCGCCGAGCTCGGGGTGCGCTGGGGTGTTCCCAGACGCCACCAGAGGGCTGTGAAAAGGGCGATGACGACCAGGCAGATGATGACCAGTCCGGTCGTTCCCCCTATGCCTGCGCTTCCTGCGTCCTCGAAGAGGCTGCCGACCCAGTCCCAGAAGCTGTCCAGTGCCCGCTCGAGCATGTTCGGATCGTTCTCGTGGTACACCGGGTCGGACAGCTCGCGTTGCGCCGCCTCACGGGCCGGGACGCGCGGAATGTTCACCGGTACGTCGTCGCTCGCTCCGATCAGCGGCCCAGCTGCCATTGCGCCCCCCGCACTCAGCACCGCATCAGCCCTGGGCGGCGTGGTTGCCGGGCGGTTCGGTTCCGTAGCCGGGGACGCCGGCGGCGCGGGCGAGCTCCAGGTCGAGTGCTTCGCGGCGGATGCGCTGGTCGACGTAGAGAAGGGCGGTCACACCGGCCGAGATCGGGTACGTGATCGAGGACGCGATCACAGAGCCGATGCCGCTGATGATCAGGAACGGCCAGCCGACGGGGGAGTTGCCGCTGATGAAGTCGCTGAAACCGACGCCGTCCGCGGCGAAGCCGATGATGGTGAACGGGATGGCGATGACCATGCTGACCAGGAAGGCCAGCAGGATGGTCAGCAGGGTGATGCCGAAGACGCGCCACCAGGCACCCTGGACCAGCTTGGCGGAGCGGCGCAGCGATGCGATGACGCCCTGGCGTTCGAGGACGAGCGCGGGTGGCGCGAGGGCGAAGCGGATCATCAGCCAGATGACGACCACGGTGGCGGCGATGCCGCCGACGACCGACAGGAGCACTCCGGCTCCGCCGATCAGCACTCCGGGCAGGATGCCCACGCACATGACCAGGGCGCTGCCCACCGGCAGCAGCAGGATGAGAGCGAGCAGATGGGGCAGCCGGGGCCGGGCTTCCCGCCAGGCCTCGGGGAGCGTCACAGGACGGCCCAGCACGGAGCGGCTGATGACCACGGTGAGCAGGGCGGTGGTCAGCAGCGTGCCGATCAGCATGATGAGCAGTGCCGGGCCCATGGCGATCATGCTGGCCTGCAGGGACTCCATGGACTGCTGGAGCGCTTCCTCGGGGGTCGCGTCGGGGTTGACCGCGGGCGGTTCGGGCAGCAGATAGCGCTCGACGAGGATGCTGGCGATCTGGGTGACGACGGAGACGCTGACCGTCACGGCCAGGACCGTGCGCCAGTGAGCGCGCAGCGTCGACACCGCGCCGTCGAGGATCTCGCCGACGCCGAGCGGGCGGAGAGGGATCACTCCGGGCTTGGCCGCAGCGGGCGGACGGCCCCAGCCTCCCTGCGGCGCGCCGCCCCAGCCGGAGGCGGGCGGCCCGGGGACAGGACCGGGTCCGCTCGGTGCAGACCACTGCCCGGGGGGCGGCTGCTCCTTGGACCACTTCGACGAAGGACCGTCGGTGGGTCCGGCGGGGTTCGGCACGCCGGAGTTCTGCCCGTTGGAGGGAGCCGATCCGGGCGAGGCCCAGCCCGGAGTGTCGTTCACGGTGGTCCACCTCATGGTTGGTCGCGGGGCCGGCTCGCCGAGCCGGCACGTTCACGGTGCCCTTCCGCCCTCCAGGGCGGCTTTGGCAGCCATCGTGCCACGCGGCGGCCGCTGGTGGGCGGGGGCATCGGCCACCTTCGCACCTTCATTGTCGGAGCCTCACCGTGCAGACTGGGCGGATGGCTGATCAGTACGCACAAAACCCCGCTGGGGCGGTGCCGCCGAAGCTTCCGGTGCTGCGCTGGGACGAGCCGCCCGAAGGTCCCGTACTGGTGCTCCTCGACCAGACCCGGCTGCCGGCCGAGGAGGTGGAGCTGGTCTGTACGGACGTTCCGGCCCTGGTCCGGGCGATCCACACCCTGGCTGTGCGGGGGGCTCCCCTGCTGGGTATCGCGGGCGCCTACGGCGTGGCTCTGGCGGCTGCGCGGGGCTACGACGTCGAAGAAGCGGCGGCGCTGCTCGAGAACGCGCGGCCCACCGCGGTGAACCTGGGGTACGGAGTGCGCCTGGCGGCCTCCGCGTACCGGGCGGCTGTGGAAGCGGGTGCGGATGGGGAGCAGGCAGCGGAAGCGGCGCTCGTGTCGGCGTGTGAGCTGCACCGTGCGGATGCTGAGGCAAGCCGGAGAATGGCCGCGCACGGGCTGGCGCTGCTCGGGGAGCTGCTGCCCGGGGGCGCGCACCGGATCCTGACGCACTGCAACACGGGGGCCCTGGTGTCCGGCGGGGAGGGGACGGCCTTCGCGGTGGCGTTGGCCGCGCACCGTGCCGGTGAGCTGCGCAGGCTGTGGGTGGACGAGACGAGGCCGCTGCTGCAGGGTGCCCGGCTCACGGCGTACGAGGCGGCGCGCAACGGCATGCCGTACAGCCTGCTGACGGACAATGCCGCGGGCTCTCTGTTCACCGCGGGCGAGGTCGACGCGGTACTGATCGGCGCGGACCGGATCGCCGCGGACGGGTCGGTGGCCAACAAGATCGGCAGCTATCCGCTCGCGGTGCTGGCGAAGTACCACCATGTGCCGTTCATCGTCGTGGCCCCGACCACGACGGTGGATCCGAGTACACCGGACGGAGCCTCGATCGAGGTGGAGCAGCGCCCTGGCGGCGAGGTGACGGAGGTCACGTCTCCGCAGGCGGGGGCGGCGGGGGCCGGAGCTGGTGGAGTGTCCGTGGCCCCGCTCGGGGCTCAGGCGTACAACCCCGCGTTCGATGTCACGCCGCCCGATCTGGTCACGGCCGTCGTGACCGAGGAGGGTGTGGTGTCGCCGGTCACGAGGGCCGGCATAGCCGAGCTGTGTGCCAGGTCACGCCAGGTAACGATTAGCTAATGGGATGATGTCGAATATGAAGGGACGAGTCCTTGTCGTCGACGACGACAACGCGCTGGCCGAGATGCTCGGGATTGTGCTGCGTGGTGAAGGTTTCGAGCCGTCGTTCGTAGCGGACGGTGACAAGGCACTCACCGCCTTCCGTGAGGCCAAGCCGGATCTGGTGCTGCTGGACCTGATGCTGCCCGGCAGGGACGGCATCGAGGTGTGTCGGCTCATCCGGGCGGAGTCCGGTGTGCCGATCGTGATGCTGACGGCCAAGAGCGACACGGTCGATGTGGTGGTGGGTCTCGAGTCGGGGGCCGACGACTACATCGTCAAGCCGTTCAAACCGAAGGAACTGGTCGCCCGGATCCGGGCGCGGCTGCGGAGGTCGGAGGATCCTGCTCCGGAGCAGCTGGCCATCGGTGACCTGGTGATCGACGTGGCGGGGCACTCCGTGAAGCGGGACGGTCAGTCGATAGCGCTCACGCCGCTGGAGTTCGACCTGCTCGTCGCGCTCGCGCGCAAGCCGTGGCAGGTGTTCACGCGCGAGGTGCTCCTCGAGCAGGTGTGGGGTTACCGGCATGCGGCGGACACCCGACTGGTCAATGTCCACGTGCAGCGGCTTCGCTCCAAGGTCGAGAAGGACCCTGAGCGGCCGGAAATCGTGGTGACCGTCCGGGGTGTCGGTTACAAGGCCGGGCCGAGCTGACATGTCCAGTGGCAGCGTTGCTCCGAAGCCCGGCGAGCCGGGGGTCCGTACGGGGCGGGCTGCCGGACCGGGGCGCAAGCCCGCGCGATTCGGCCGTATGTTTCAGGGGGGTCTGCTGCTCCCGGACGGGGCGTCTTCCGGCGGGCCGGTGCCTCGGCTCGTGATGCGCTGGTTGCGCCGTCCGTTGCTGCCCGCTGTCCGCCTGTGGCGGCGGAACATCCAGCTCCGCGTGGTCGTGAGCACGCTGCTGATGTCGCTCGGTGTCGTCCTGCTGCTCGGTTTCGTGGTGATCGGCCAGGTGCGCAACGGTCTGCTCGACGCGATGAGCAAGGCGGCGCAGAGCCAGGCAGCCGGCGGTTTCGCCGTCGCGCGGGAACAGGCAAGCGCGCCGGTCGGCGCGGTGGGCCCGGACGGTGCGGCATCGGGCGGCAGGAACGCCAATTCGTGGCGGTCCGATCTCGTCGTGCAGCTCGCCAGCGGCGGCCAGGGCTCGTACAACGTGGTGGCTCTCAGCGCCGATTCCGAACGGGACGGGTCCGGGCGCGCGCCGCGTACGTCGGGGCTCGTGGACCCCGCGAGCATTCCGCAGGCGCTGCGGGACGCCGTGGGCCAGGGCTCGGGGACGTACGAGACGTACGTCAGCATCCGGTACTGGAACAACGCGTCCGACCCGGAGCCCGGGCTGGTCGTGGGCACCCGGCTGAACGACATCGAGGGGCAGCCGTACGAGCTGTACTACCTGTTCCCGCTGGCGCAGGAGGAGCAGTCGCTCAGTCTCGTCCGGGGGACGCTCGCCACGGCAGGGCTGTTCGTCGTGGTCCTGTTGGGCGCCATCGCGTGGCTCGTCGTGCGCCAGATCGTCACGCCCGTGCGCATGGCCGCGGGGATCGCCGAGCGGCTCGCCGCCGGGCGGCTCCAGGAGCGCATGAAGGTCACCGGTGAGGACGACATCGCCCGGCTCGGTGAGGCCTTCAACAAGATGGCGCAGAACCTCCAGCTGAAGATCCAGCAGCTCGAGGAGCTGTCCCGTATGCAGCGCCGCTTCGTGTCGGACGTGTCGCACGAGCTGCGGACGCCGCTCACGACCGTGCGCATGGCGGCCGACGTCATCCACGAGGCGCGCAGCGACTTCGACCCGGTGACGGCCCGGTCCGCCGAGCTCCTCGGGGACCAGCTGGACCGTTTCGAGTCGCTGCTGTCCGACCTGCTGGAGATCAGCCGCTTCGACGCCGGGGCCGCGGCGCTGGAGGCGGAGCCGATAGACCTGCGCGAGGTGGTACGGCGGGTGATCGGCGGGGCCGAGCCGTTGGCCGAGCGCAAGGGCTCCCGGATACGGGTGGTCGGTGACGAGCAGCCGGTGGTGGCGGAGGCGGACGCCCGCCGGGTGGAGCGTGTGCTGCGCAATCTCGTGGTCAACGCCGTGGAGCACGGCGAGGGCAAGGACGTCGTGGTGCGGATGGCCGCTGCCGGCGGGGCCGTGGCCGTCGCCGTGCGGGACTACGGGGTCGGCCTGAAGCCGGGAGAGGCGACGCGGGTGTTCAACCGGTTCTGGCGCGCCGATCCGGCCCGTGCCCGTACCACGGGCGGGACCGGTCTCGGTCTGTCGATCGCCGTCGAGGACGCCCGTCTGCACGGCGGCTGGCTGCAGGCGTGGGGCGAGCCGGGCGGCGGTTCGCAGTTCAGGCTGACCCTGCCGCGTACGGCGGACGAGCCGCTGCGCGGTTCGCCGATCCCGCTGGAGCCCGAGGACTCGCGGCAGAACCGTGAGCGCGCGCGGTCGGCCGGGGCACCGGTGAACGGGCATCGGCTGACGTCCGTGCCGGTGCAGGCGGCGGCGGAGTTCGCGCCGCTGCCCGGGCAGGTGCGTGGCGCGGCGCCGCGTGGCGTCGACCCTGCGGCGCTGCCGGGCAATGGCGCCCGCGTCGTGGCGCGGCCGGCCGTGGAACGGGGAGACGAGGCCGCGGGGCAGGTTCCGACGGAGCAGGAGGACACGAGTCGTGGGCGCTGATCCCCGTCGTCAGGGTCGCGTGGGTGGGGTGCGTGCGGTGGCGCTGCTCGGTGCGAGCGGTGTGCTCCTCGCCGGGTGCGCGTCTATGCCGGACAGCGGCGACGTGCACCCCGTGAAGGCGTCCAAGCGCGGCGACTCGCAGGTCCGGGTGTACGCCGTGCAGCCGCGCAAGGGCGCGACGCCCGACGAGATCGTCACGGGCTTCCTCGAGGCGATGACCAGTGACGACTCGAACTTCGCCACGGCTCGTTCGTACCTCACGCGCGAGATGTCGCAGAAGTGGCGTCCCGAGGCAAGCACGACGGTCCTGGAGGCCGCGCCCGTCCCCGGCGCGCCGGTCCTCGGCGGCCGGGACACCCCGGGCATGAGCTATCCGCTGTTCGGCCGCCAGATAGCCACGGTGGACTCCCAGCGCGCCTATCAGCCCGTGACGCCCGCGGACTACCGCAGGACCATTCACCTGTCGCAGCAGAGCGGTCCCGACGGCAAGGAGTGGCGGATCGACAGCCTGCCGCCCGGACTGCTGCTCGGTGCGTCGGACTTCGAGCGCAACTACGTCTCGGTCGACAAGTACTACTTCGCCTCGGGACGGAGCGTCATGGTGGCCGATCCCGTCTACATCCGGCAGCGGCAGGACCCGGTGACCCGGCAGGACCCGGTCACGCAGGCCGTCTCCGCGCTGCTGGAGGGCCCGACGAACTGGCTGAGGCCGGTGGTCGAGTCCCGTTTCCCGACGGGCACGGCCTTGAAGGAGGGAACGAAGTCGCTGTCGTTCGACGACCGGAACGGGCTGAAGGTCCCGCTGAACGACAAGGCGTCCGGCGTGGGCAGGTCGCAGTGCACGAGGATGGCCGCGCAGATCCTCTTCACGCTCAAGGACCTGTCCTCGGCGCGGGCCGAGCAGGTGGAGCTGCTGCGGTCGGACGGCAGCCAGCTGTGCGTGCTCACCGCGGGCCAGGCCGAGGAGTACGCGCCGGACAACGGCTCCGGCGCGCACGACAACCAGTACTTCGTCGACGAGAAGCACCGGCTGGCGCTGCTCGCGGCCGGGACCAACGAGATCGGCGGCCCGCAGAACGTGCCGGGGCCGTTGGGTGACGGCAGCCTGTCGATGGGTTCGGTGGCGGTCTCCCGTGACGAGCGCACGGCAGCGGCGGTGTCCCGCGACGGCAGCAGGCTGTACGTGGCGTCCATCGCCTCCGGCAAGGAGCTGGGCGCCCCGCTGGTGACCAGCCGGGGCCAGGGCGACAACCGTCTGTCCGCACCCAGCTGGGACGGCAGGGGAGACGTGTGGGTCGCGGACCGGGATACCGCCGATCCGGCGCTGATGCGGGTGCCCGGCGGTGAGGAGACGCCGCAGGACGTCAAGATCGTGCCCGGTCTGGACGGTGCCCGGATCGAGGCGGTGAAGGTGTCGGCGGACGGTGTCCGCGTGGCGCTGCTGCTGACGAAGGACGGCAGGACGACGCTGAAGATCGGCCGCGTGGAGCGGCACGGTCCGAGCGACGACCTCGCCGTCACCGTGACCGAACTGCGTCCGGCGGCTCCTCAGTTGGAGACGGTGACGGCGGTGTCCTGGGCGGGCCCCAGCCGGCTGGTCGTGGTCGGCAAGGAGTCCGGCGGTGTCCAGCAGGTGCGCTACATCCAGACCGACGGGTCCACTTCTCCCAACGCGATCCTGCCGGGCCTGAACCAGGTGAGGGCGGTCGCGGCGTCGAACGACGAGAGCAGGCCGCTCGTGGCGCATTCGGAGGAGGACGGCATCGTGCGTCTGCCGGCCGGCGCGAACTGGCAGACGGTGGTCGAGAAGGGGTCGTCGCCCGTCTATCCCGGGTGACGGGGACCCTGGTCCGGCGGGCGGCCGGCCCGTTGTCCACAGGGGTGGCCGCTGGGCGGGGACCGTCGGCACGATGGTTGCCGTGCGGGGATGGTGGCGGGAGATCTCGGGTCTGGTGCTGCCGGTCGCCTGCGGCGGCTGCGGCAGACCGCGTACCGAGCTGTGCGAGCGCTGCGCGGGCGCGTTGTACGGGAGGCCGGCGCGGCGGGCGAGACCGGTGCCGGAGCCGGAGGGCCTGCCCGTGGTGCATGCCGCCGCCGCGTACACCGATGCCGTGCGGGCCGTGCTCCTCGCGCACAAGGAGCGTGGTGCGACGGGGCTGTCCCGGCCGCTCGGCCGGGCCCTTGCGGGAGCGGTGCGGGCGTCCGCCGGGGCTCGTGTCGCGCCGTACGGGGCGCTGCTGCTGGTGCCGGTGCCGTCCGCCCGCAGGGCGGTCCGGGCCCGCGGTCACGATCCGGCCCGCCGGATCGCGCTGGCGGCGGCGGCCGAGCTACGGGGTACGGGGTGCCCCGCGCAGGTGCTGCCGGTCCTGCGCCAGCACCGGCCGGTGGCCGATCAGGCGGGGCTGACCGCTCGCGAGAGGCTCGTCAACCTCTCGGGGGCACTGCGGCTGCGGCAGGGGGCGGCGCGGCTGCTGAAGGGCGGTACAGCAGTGCTCGTGGACGACCTCATGACGACCGGCGCCTCTTTGGTGGAAGCGGCGCGGGCACTGAGTGCCGCGTCGGAGGTGGACGGTCCGGGGTTCGTACGCCTGGGCGCGGCGGTCGTCGCCGTGCCACCGCTGTCCTTCGAAATAAACCGGAACTGACGGGGAACTTGCATCGTTGCAGGTAGTGAGAGGGCAAAAACGCCTGATCGGAGGTACCTTCAGGTATCGGGTGCCGACATCCGTCCGACCGAGCTATGTTCGGTGTGAGGAATGGCGATGCCCGCACCTCACCCAATGCGCTGCCGAATTCCCGGCCGGGGATTCGGGACACGCACCCTCGAAATTGGGTGGGGTGGGGATCTTGTCGACTGGGGAGGAGGAGGTGAAAGTCGCCAAGTCCGAGGCCCCGGTGATCACCGGAGCCTGGTGCAAGAGGGAGATGCTCCGCGGCCGGTGAGCCGGCGGAGCGATCCGGGAACGGAGTTCTGCGTGGACATCGTCGTCAAGGGCCGCAAGACCGAGGTGCCCGAGCGGTTCCGCAAGCACGTGGCCGAGAAGCTGAAGCTGGAGAAGATCCAGAAGCTCGACGGCAAGGTGATCAGCCTCGACGTCGAGGTGTCCAAGGAGCACAACCCGCGGCAGGCAGACCGTTCCGACCGCGTGGAGATCACGCTTCGCTCCCGCGGCCCGGTGATCCGGGCGGAGGCAGCCGCCGCCGACCCGTACGCAGCGCTCGACCTCGCCACCGGCAAGCTGGAGGCACGGCTTCGCAAGCAGCACGACAAGCGCCACACCCGGCGCGGCACCGGTCGGCTGTCGGCGGCAGAGGTGGCTGATGTGGTGCCCGGCGTCGCCGAGTTGAACGCCAATGGCAAGACTCTCGCCGAAGAGGCGGCGGAATCCATTCCCACCACCAGGATCGGTTCGCTCGAAGTGCAGGGCGAGGGACCGCTGGTGGTCCGCGAGAAGCTGCACACGGCAGCGCCGATGTCGCTCGACCAGGCTCTCTACGAGATGGAGCTGGTCGGCCATGACTTCTATCTTTTCGTCGACTCCGAGACGAAGCAGCCCAGTGTCGTCTACCGGCGGCATGCCTACGACTACGGCGTGATCCGCCTGGAGACCGACCCGCTGGCCGGTTCCGAGGCAGGTGGAGCCGGAGGTGCGCTGGGCGGCTGACCCCGGCGCGTACTGAGCCCCGTCAGCGATGAAGTGGTGCCCCTGGAGCGCCCTGTGCGCCCCCAGGGGCACCATCGTGCGACCACAGGATCACCGCTCTGTCGTCCGGGCATGAAAGCATGACGTGGCAAGCCAACAGATCTGCGTCGCACTGAGGTTGGCAGACCAGACATGATCTTCGGGCCACGGCCTTCAGGGGGAGGAACGATGGCGGACAGCTTCGGGCCGGTGCACAGCGAAGCGGGCGGCCGCCCCGCAGTCGTCGACACCGAGGCGGAGGAGGCGCGCGGGCCCCGCGCGGCCGAGCCGATCCGGGTGCTCGTGGTGGACGACCACGCGCTCTTCCGGCGAGGGCTGGAGATCGTCCTCAAGCAGGAGGAGGACATCCAGGTCGTGGGTGAGGCCGGTGACGGCGCCGAGGCCGTGGACAAGGCGGCCGACCTGCTGCCCGACATCGTGCTGATGGACGTACGGATGCCCAAGCGCGGCGGCATCGAGGCATGCACCTCCATCAAGGAGGTGGCCCCCAGCGCCAAGATCATCATGCTGACGATCAGCGACGAGGAGGCCGACCTCTACGACGCGATCAAGGCCGGCGCCACGGGCTATCTCCTCAAGGAGATCTCCACGGACGAGGTAGCGACCGCGATCCGCGCCGTCGCCGACGGCCAGTCGCAGATCAGTCCTTCGATGGCCTCCAAGCTGCTCACCGAGTTCAAGTCGATGATCCAGCGCACCGACGAGCGCAGGCTCGTGCCGGCGCCCCGGCTGACCGACCGCGAGTTGGAGGTGCTCAAGCTCGTCGCCACCGGGATGAACAACCGCGACATCGCGAAGGAGTTGTTCATCTCCGAGAACACCGTGAAGAACCACGTCCGCAACATCCTGGAGAAGCTGCAGCTCCACTCCCGGATGGAGGCCGTGGTCTACGCGATGCGGGAGAAGATCCTCGAGATCCGCTGAGACGGGCCGCGGTGACCGGTCGCGTCAGTCCAGTGCCCGGACCAGATCCGCCGCGAGCTCGGGACGGTCGGCCTTCTCGATGCGGACGGCGTCGCACCCCACCCATTCGGCCGCCTCGCGCAGCGCCTGTGCCATCGGGGCCACCGCCTTGGGGCCGTCCAGGGACACCTGCCGGGCCACGAGCGTCCGGCCCTCGCGTGCCGGATCGACCCGGCCGAGGAGCCGCCCGCCCACCAGCAGCGGCATCGCGAAGTATCCGTGGACGCGCTTCTGCTTGGGGATGTACGCCTCCAGGCGGTGGGTGAAGCCGAAGATGCGCTCGGTGCGCGCCCGCTCCCAGATGAGCGAGTCGAACGGGGAGAGCAGCGTCGTCCGGTGCCGGCCGCGCGGCGGGGACACGAGAGCCGCGGGATCGGCCCACGCGGGCTTGCCCCACCCCTCGACCGCGACCGGCACCAGACCGGAGTCCGCAACCACGGCGTCGAACTGCTCCCCCTTGAGACGGTGGTAGTCCGCTATGTCCGCGCGGGTGCCCACTCCCAGTGCCTGGCCGGCCAGGCGGACGAGCCGGCGCAGGCACTCCGTGTCATCCAGTTCGTCGTGCAGGACGGCATCCGGGATCGCCCGCTCCGCGAGGTCGTACACCCGCTTCCAGCCGCGCCGCTCGGTGCACACCACCTCCCCGTACATCAGCGCACGCTCGACGGCGACCTTGGAGGCGGACCAGTCCCACCACTCGCCGCCGTTCTTGGCGCCGCCCAACTCGGTCGCGGTGAGCGGCCCTTCGACCTGCAACTGCTTGATCACCGCGTCGTACGCGCCGTCCGGCAGGTCGTGGGACCAGTGCGGGCGGGAGCGGTAGGCGCGGCGGCGGAAGGCGAAGTGCGGCCATTCCTCGACAGGGAGGATGCACGCGGCGTGCGACCAGTACTCGAAGCTGTGGCTCTCCGTCCAGTACCCGTCCTCGACCGTCCTGCGGCCCACGGCGCCCAGGCGCGCGTACGGGATGAGCTCGTGCGAGCGCGCCAGCACCGAGATCGTGTCCAGCTGCACCGCGCCGAGGTGGCGCAGCACGCCGCGGACGCCTCCGCGCCGGTCCGGTGCGCCGAGGAGCCCCTGGGCGCGCAGCGCGACGCGGCGCGCCTCGTCGGCGGACAGGTCGATGACGGGCGGTGGCAGCGTGGTCATGGTGGGCACCCTAGAGGCTGGCACTGACATGGACGCCGGGCCTGTGGTCACGCCTGGGAGGGCAGGTAGGGGTGGGCACTCGTGAGGCCGAGATCGGAGGGCAGGAGGGAACCGACCCATACGTCACGGAGCGTGCCCTTGTTGAGCAGGGCGGCGCGCAGCTCGCCCTCGATGCGGAATCCGGCCTTCTCGGCGACCGCGCGGGAGCCCTTGTTCCCCACCTCGGCCCGCCATTCCAGCCGGGTCGCACCGAGCCGTACGAAGGCCCAGTGCGACACGGCGGCGACGGACTCGGTCATCACCCCTCGTCCCCGGTACTCCTTGCCGGTCCAGAAGCCGATCTCCCACGTGCCCGAGAAGGTACGCAGAGTGACCGCGATGGACGCCATCAGCGGCCCGCCCTCGCGCGGCAGCACGGCGAAGGTGTACATGGTGCTGTTGCGCCAGCCGTCCGGGACCATGTGCTCGGTGAACTCGACGGCATGCTGTCGTTCGTACGGCGAGGGAACCGTCGTCCACCTCTGGATGTCCGCGTCCTGGCAGGACTGGTAGACCGCCTCGGTGTCCTCGACCGTGAAGGTACGCAGCAGCAGGCGCTCAGTGGTGAGTGTGATCGGCTCCATGCCGGGATTGTGGACACGTCCGCCGCCCGACGCGAGCACTTTTGGCCGGTCCCCGGCACCTTCGGCGCTTCTCGTGCGTTCTCCTGTGGGGCGGACGGCAGGCCGCGTGACGATGGACCTCCCGACGCGGCGGTGTCCTCGCTTACGATGGCCGATGCGGTGGGGACCACCTGCCGTGCCCGCGCCAGTGTCCGTCACACGACCCAGTGCCAGGCCCGACCGGCAAGGAGACCAGCCTCAGTGTCCGTCTTCAACAAGCTCATGCGTGCAGGCGAAGGCAAGATCCTGCGCAAACTGCACCGCATCGCGGACCAGGTCAACTCCATCGAAGAGGACTTCGTCAACCTCTCCGACGCCGAGTTGCGGGCGCTCACCGAGGAGTACAAGCAGCGCCACGCCGACGGCGAGAGCCTGGACGACCTGATGCCCGAGGCGTTCGCGACCGTCCGCGAGGCCGCCAAGCGGGTTCTCGGCCAGCGCCATTACGACGTCCAGCTGATGGGCGGCGCCGCGCTCCACCTCGGGTACGTCGCGGAGATGAAGACCGGTGAGGGCAAGACCCTCGTCGGCACGCTGCCCGCGTATCTGAACGCGCTGTCGGGCAAGGGCGTCCACCTGATCACGGTCAACGACTACCTCGCCGAGCGTGACTCCGAGCTGATGGGCCGGGTGCACAAGTTCCTCGGCCTCACCGTCGGCTGCATCCTGGCGAACATGACGCCGGCGCAGCGCCGCGACCAGTACAACTGCGACATCACGTACGGCACGAACAACGAGTTCGGCTTCGACTACCTGCGCGACAACATGGCGTGGTCCAAGGAGGAGCTGGTCCAGCGCGGCCACAACTTCGCCTGTGTCGACGAGGTCGACTCGATCCTCGTCGACGAGGCCCGTACGCCGCTGATCATCTCCGGGCCCGCCGATCAGGCCACCAAGTGGTACGGCGACTTCGCCAAGCTCGTGACGCGTCTGACCAAGGGCGAGCCGGGCAATCCGCTCAAGGGCATCGAGGAGACCGGCGACTACGAGGTCGACGAGAAGAAGCGCACCGTCGCCATCCACGAGGCGGGCGTCGCCAAGGTCGAGGACTGGCTGGGCATCGACAACCTCTACGAGTCGGTCAACACCCCGCTCGTCGGCTACCTGAACAACGCCATCAAGGCCAAGGAGCTGTTCAAGAGGGACAAGGACTACGTCGTCCTGGACGGCGAAGTCATGATCGTCGACGAGCACACCGGCCGTATCCTCGCCGGCCGCCGCTACAACGAGGGTATGCACCAGGCGATCGAGGCGAAGGAAGGGGTGGACATCAAGGACGAGAACCAGACCCTCGCCACGATCACCCTGCAGAACTTCTTCCGCCTGTACGACAAGCTCTCCGGCATGACCGGTACGGCCATGACCGAGGCCGCCGAGTTCCACCAGATCTACAAGCTCGGCGTCGTGCCGATCCCGACCAACAAGCCGATGATCCGCAAGGACCAGTCGGACCTGATCTACCGGACCGAGGTCGCCAAGTTCGCGGCCGTCGTGGACGACATCGCGGAGAAGCACGAGAAGGGGCAGCCGATCCTCGTCGGCACCACCTCGGTCGAGAAGTCCGAGTACCTCTCCCAGCAGCTCAACAAGCGCGGCATCCAGCACGAGGTGCTCAACGCTAAGCAGCACGACCGCGAGGCGACGATCGTCGCCCAGGCAGGCCGCCGGGGCGCCGTGACCGTCGCCACGAACATGGCCGGCCGTGGTACGGACATCAAGCTCGGCGGCAACCCGGACGACCTCGCGGAGGCGGAGCTTCGCCAGCGCGGTCTCGACCCGGTCGAGCACGTCGAGGAGTGGGCGGCGGCCCTGCCCGCCGCGCTGGAGCGCGCCGAGGCGGCCGTGAAGGCGGAGCACGACGAGGTCAAGGAGCTCGGCGGGCTGTACGTGCTGGGCACCGAGCGGCACGAGTCGCGCCGTATCGACAACCAGCTGCGCGGTCGTTCCGGCCGTCAGGGCGACCCGGGCGAGTCCCGCTTCTACCTGTCGCTGGGCGACGACCTGATGCGTCTGTTCAAGGCGCAGATGGTCGAGCGCGTCATGGCGATGGCCAACGTGCCCGACGACGTCCCGATCGAGAACAAGATGGTGACGCGGGCGATCGCCTCCGCGCAGTCCCAGGTCGAGCAGCAGAACTTCGAGACGCGCAAGAACGTCCTCAAGTACGACGAGGTGCTCAACCGCCAGCGCGAGGTCATCTACGGCGAGCGCCGGCGCGTCCTGGAGGGCGAGGACCTGCACGAGCAGGTGCGCCACTTCATGGACGACACCATCGACGACTACATCCGCCAGGAGACCGCCGAGGGCTTCGCGGAGGAGTGGGACCTCGACCGTCTGTGGAACGCGTTCAAGCAGCTCTACCCGGTGAAGGTCACGATCGAGGAGCTGGAGGACGAGGCGGGCGACCGCGCGGGCATCACCGCGGAGTTCATCGCCGAGACGATCAAGGAAGACATCCACGCGCAGTACGACGAGCGCGAGAAGCAGCTCGGCTCGGACATCATGCGTGAGCTGGAGCGCCGCGTGGTGCTGTCCGTGCTGGACCGCAAGTGGCGCGAGCACCTCTACGAGATGGACTACCTCCAGGAGGGCATCGGCCTGCGCGCGATGGCGCAGAAGGACCCGCTGGTCGAGTACCAGCGCGAGGGCTTCGACATGTTCACCGCGATGATGGAGGGCATCAAGGAGGAGTCCGTCGGCTACCTGTTCAACCTGGAGGTCCAGGTCGAGCAGCAGGTCGAGGAGGTCCCGGTGCAGGACGCCGCGGAGAAGACGTCGCTGGCCAAGGAGGACGCGCCCGCCGCGGCAGCGGCTCAGGCCCGCGGGGCGGGCGCGGTGCGCCCGGAGATCCGCGCGAAGGGCCTGGAGGCCCCGCAGCGTCCGGACCGCCTGCACTTCTCGGCGCCGACGGTGGACGGCGAGGGCGGCATCGTCGAAGGCGACTTCGAGAACGACGGCGGCCAGCCGCGGTCGGAGACGGACGGCATGACCCGCGCGGAGCGCCGCAAGGCGGCGAAGGGCGGCGGTCGCCGCCGCAAGAAGTAGCGGGGGGCGGACTGATCGCTCCGGGGCCGGACACCGAGGGGTGTCCGGCCCCGGTGTTGTTGCGCGGCCGTGCGGCGTCTCGCGGGTCCGCGAGGGCTGTGCTGGCGGCCTTGCGGGCGCGTGGGCCGGTTGTAGGCCGCCTGGGCTCTGCGGCCTCTGAGCGTGGCCTGGGCGGCCCTCAGGGCAGGATGCGCAGGCCTCAGCGGGGGAGGGACCCGACGCCTCGGAGGCACGCCGTGGACGTGCGGGCTGCACGCCGCACGCCCCGACGGGCGCTGCGGCAGGGATGCCGGGGGCGCAGGCCAAGCCGATGGCTTCGCCCATGGCCCACGCGGTCCGACCGCCCGCGTACCGCATCAGGCTCGTCCTCGCCCCACCGGCCGGCTACAGCTGCGTGTCGCGCGACAAAGGCGGCCGCACCCGCGCACCTGGCCGATTGGCCCGCGTGTCGGCCTCTGGCGGCCGGAACGGGCCCGGCTTCGCCGATCCGGCGCCTGCCCACGTCGGTGGTGTGCGGGACGCCCCGTCGTCGGCGGTTCGCCCGCCCATGCCCCGGTGGCCGCCCGGTCGGAATGCTGCGCGCCCGGACCGGTCGGCGGTGCCGCCCACGCGTCCACGCGTCGCCGCGCGGGCGGGCCCGGCGTGACCCACTGCGGCTGGAGCGCGCCCCAGCCGGGCAGCGGTGCTGCGCCCGCCGACGGGCGTGGTCGCGAGTCGCGACCGGCGCCGGAGCGCTCGGCCCGTGGCGGCCAGGGGCCGGGGGCCCGTGCCGCCCGGCCCCGTAGGCCACGCCACCCGCCAGGCCCTGGCTGTGCCCGCGGTGGTCGGCGGCGGGCGTCAGGTGGGGTCCTCCGGGCGGTTGCGTGGGCCGCCCAGTTCTACCGCTGCACAGCGCCAGCGGCGGTCCGCGCCCTGTTCCAGGCGGAACGCCATCGCGCTGACCCGGTCGCCCGAGCCGATGCGGGCGAATGCCTCGATCACGCCCGGGACCGGGTGGAACTCGCCGCAGTGGCGGACGACCGGCATCACCCGGTCCGCCGGGCGCAGCGGGGCTCCCGGGGCCAGGTGGACCAGCTGTTCGTACGCCTCGCCGATCGTGTGCCCGAGCATCCAGTGCACCGGGCGCTGGCCGCTCAGCACCGCCAGCAGGCGGTCGGCGAACCAGTAGTGCGGTTTGTGCTGCCTGCCTCGTGCGCGGGTCAGCGCCGTGGCCGCCGCCGCAGCGGGCCTTCGCTGGTCGCGTCGGCCCGCGGGCCGGGTCCTGTCCATGCAGATCGCCCCCGATGTGCCTGGTTCCCGGAGGAATACCGGGAAGTAGCTTCGACGGGGAACTTGTACGGCGCGCCCGGACCGGCTGCAACAGCCCCGGCCCCCCGGCCGGCGCCCCGGGAAGGATCACCTATCAGAGTGGACCGGCCCATGGCGCTGCTGGGCACGCGCCGGGTCGAAAGGGCGCGCAGTGGACGCTCTGAGAGGCGTGGGCGCACCCCCGAAGGGGGACTGCCGCACGTATCCTGATGGCGCATTTCCGACTACGAAAGCGGCCAGCCATGCGCGTCTACGTCCCCCTGACCCTTCCCGGTCTCGCAGAGGCGCACAAGACGGGCGAGCTCGGCCCCGGCCCGCTGTCCGCGTACGCCGTCACCCCGGGCCTGCGCGAGTGGTACGTCTCCGACGACATCGAGGAGCTGGAGTACGCCGCGCTCAGCCGCGCCGCCGCCGCCTCCCTGCGCCTGCTGGCGGGCGCTCCCGACGCGGCCCGCCGCCGCGTCGTCGTCGCCGTCGACGTGCGCGACCAGGACGCGGTCGCCGATCCCGACCGGGTGCTCGACGCGAGCGCGCTCGGCGAGGTCCGTATCGCCGCCGCCGTGCCCCTGTCCAAGGCCGCGGCCGTCCACGTGGACGCCGACGACGCCGTTCCCGACGTGACCGCGGCGGTGGACGCGCTCGGGGCCGCCGACCACGGGGACGACGACGCCCGGTTCACCGTCGACGGCGCCGAGGACCACGAGCTGCTCTGGTACGGCGTGCAGGAGATCCCGAACATCGTCGGCTGAGACGGGCCGGAGCCCCGTTGTCGTAGCCGGCCGGTACCGTCTGTCGGCATGGGTACTTCGGGGCACCACAGCGCCCACCTGGTGTGGGACTGGAACGGCACACTGCTCGACGACATCGCCGCGGTCATCGAGGCGACCAATGCCGCCTTCGCGGAGATAGGACTCGAGCAGATCACGCTCGAGCGCTACCGCGAGCTGTACTGCGTGCCCGTCCCGCGCTTCTACGAGCGGCTGATGGGCCGGCTGCCCTCGGACGCGGAGTGGCTCGTCATGGACGCCGCCTTCCACAAGCACTACTGGGCGAGGGCCGACGCGTGCTCTCTGGCGGCGGGCGCGGCCGAGCTGCTCGCGGGGCGGCAGCAGTCCGGGCTGACCCAGTCGTTGCTGTCCCTGGCCCCGCACGAGCAGTTGATACCGATCGTGCGCCGGCACGGCATCGTGGAGCGCTTCGTCCGGGTGGACGGGCGGGTCGGTGCCTCGACCACGGGCAAGGCGGAGCACATGGTGCGCCACCTGGCCGCGCTGGAGGGTGTGACGCCGGACCGGGTCGTCCTCATCGGTGACGCGGTGGACGACGCCGCGGCGGCGGACCACGTCGGGGCGAAGGCCGTGCTCTACACGGGCGGATCGCACAGCCGGGGCAGCCTGCAGAAGGCGGGGGTGCCGGTGGTGGACTCGCTGGAGGAGGCCGTGGCCGTGGCGGAGGAGCTCGTGGCCGCGGGATAGCCGCCCGGCCGAGGCCGACCGGGCCGGGCGGCGGCGTTCACCCGTCAGTCCCGTGTGACGGGCGCCTTCTCGCGCAGCACCTCCAGGAAGGCGCGCATCCAGGCCGGGTGGTCCGGCCATGCCCGCGACGAGACGAGGGTGCCGTCCACGACGGCCTCCGAGTCCTTGAACGACGCTCCGGCCGCCTGCATGTCGAGCTCCAGAGCGGGGTACGCGGTCACCCGGCGGCCCTCCACACCGCCGATCGCCGCCGTGAGCAGGGGGCCGTGGCAGATCTGCGCCACGGGCTTGTCCGCGTCGAAGAAGGCCTTGAGGATCTTGCGCAGCTCGGCGTCGTTGCGCAGATACTCCGGGGCGCGTCCGCCGGGGATGACGACGGCGGCGTACGCCCCGGTGTCGACCTCGGAGAAGGCCAGATCGGCGGGCCAGGTGTAGCCCGGCTTCTCGGTGTACGTGTCGAAGCCCGGCTCGAAGTCGTGCACGACGAACTGGAGCTTCTTGCGGGTGGGTGCCGCGATGTGCACCTCGTACCCCTCCTCCAGCAGCCGCTGGTAGGGGTAGAGGACTTCCAGCGACTCGGCGGCGTCCCCGGTGACGATGAGGATCTTCGTGGTCATGGCTGCTCCCGGTGAGTGGTTGCCAGAAGGGCCTGTGTCGCTGTCCAGAGTGTCAAACTTCGGGGCCCTCTTTTGTACACATACGGCTCATGACGGTACGGGGGGCAGGGGCGATAGCCTGGGGGCGTGATCAGCGCGATACGCCGTGGGGGCAGCGAAGCCCCCGGCCTGCGCCCGGAGCGCCACCGCGCCCGGGCGATACCTGATCTTCTCTGTCCGGCCTTCCCGCCTGAATCAGCCGAAAACGGATCGGACATCTCTCATCGCGGCATAACGTCGACTGTGACCGGACACCCCGCGTCGTGGCGTTGCGTCGCAGCATCTTTCACCTACGTCACGCAACGGCGCGCGACAGGAGCCAGAGGACATGCAGACCAAGCTGGACGAAGCCAAGGCCGAGCTGCTCGCACGGGCCGCCCGGGTAGCTGAGAACAGCCCGGCCGGGGGGCACCTTCCGACTGGGGCCGAGCAGGGGAAGCGTCCCGACCGGGACACCGTGCTCTCGTTCCTCCAGCGCTACTACCTGCACACCGCTCCCGAGGACCTCACCGACCGTGACCCGGTCGACGTCTTCGGTGCGGCACTTTCCCACTACCGGCTCGCCGAGAACCGCCCCCAGGGCACGGCGAACGTCCGGGTCCACACCCCGACCGTCGAAGAGAACGGGTGGACCTGCAGCCACTCCGTCGTCGAGGTCGTCACCGACGACATGCCCTTCCTCGTCGACTCGGTGACCAATGAGCTCTCCCGGCAGGGCCGCGGCATCCACGTCGTGATCCACCCGCAGGTCGTCGTCCGCCGCGACGTGACCGGCAAGCTCATCGAGGTGCTGACGACCGAGGCGAGCGCCAAGGGCCTGCCGCACGACGCGCTCGTCGAGTCCTGGATCCACGTCGAGATCGACCGCGAGACCGACCGTGCCGACCTGAAGCAGATCACCGCCGACCTGCTGCGCGTCCTGTCCGACGTCCGCGAGGCCGTCGAGGACTGGGAGAAGATGCGCGACAGCGCGCTGCGCATCGCCGACGAGCTGCCGGACGAGCCGACCGCCGACGACCTGCGCGAGCAGGAGGTCGAGGAGGCCCGCGAGCTGCTGCGCTGGCTCGCCGCCGACCACTTCACGTTCCTCGGCTACCGCGAGTACGAGCTGACCGACTCCGACGCGCTCACCGCCGTCCCCGGCACCGGCCTCGGCATACTGCGCTCCGACCCGCACCACCACGAGGACGAGGCGCACCCGGTCAGCCCCTCCTTCAGCAGGCTGCCCGCCGACGCCCGTGCCAAGGCCCGTGAGCACAAGCTGCTCGTCCTGACGAAGGCCAACAGCCGCGCCACCGTGCACCGGCCGTCCTACCTGGACTACGTCGGCGTCAAGAAGTTCGACGCCGAGGGCAACGTCGTGGGCGAGCGCCGCTTCCTCGGCCTGTTCTCCTCCGCCGCGTACACCGAGTCCGTGCGCCGCGTCCCCGTCATCCGCCGCAAGGTCGACGAGGTCCTCGACGGCGCCGGCTTCTCGCCCAGCAGCCACGACGGCCGCGACCTGCTGCAGATCCTCGAGACGTACCCGCGCGACGAGCTGTTCCAGACCCCGCCCGACGAGCTGCGCGAGATCGTCACCAGCGTCCTCTACCTGCAGGAGCGCCGCCGACTGCGGCTGTACCTGCGCCAGGAGGAGTACGGCCGCTACTACTCGGCCCTTGTCTACCTGCCGCGCGACCGCTTCAACACCACCGTCCGCGAGCGCCTGACCGGCATCCTCAAGGAGGAGCTGAACGGCACCAGCGTCGACTTCACCCTCATGAGCACCGAGTCGGTGCTCACCCGGCTGCACTTCGTGGTGCGCGTCGCGCCCGGCACCGAGCTGTCCCACCTCACCGACGCCGACAAGGAGCGCGTCGAGGCCCGGCTGGTCGAGGCCGCCCGCTCCTGGGCGGACGGCTTCGCCGAGGCGCTCAACGCCGAGACGGGCGAGGAGCGCGCCGCCGAGCTGCTGCGCAAGTACGGCAGCGCCTTCCCCGAGGGCTACAAGGCCGACCACTCGCCGCGCTCCGCCGTCGCCGACCTGGTCAACCTGGAGCAGCTCACGAGCTCCGGCCGCGACTTCGGGCTCTCCCTGTACGAGCCGGTGGTCGCCGCGCCGGGCGAGCGCCGCTTCAAGATCTACCGGATCGGCGACCAGGTCTCCCTCTCCGCCGTACTGCCGGTCCTCAACCGGCTCGGCGTCGAGGTGATCGACGAGCGTCCGTACGAGCTGCGCTGCGCCGACCGCACGCACGCGTGGATCTACGACTTCGGCCTGCGCATGCCGCACTCCGGCGGCGGCGACCACCTCGCCGACGACGCCCGCGAGCGGTTCCAGGACGCGTTCGCCGCGGTGTGGACCGGCCAGGCCGAGAACGACGGCTTCAACTCCCTGGTGCTCGGCGCCGGGCTGACCTGGCGCCAGGCCATGGTGCTGCGCGCGTACGCGAAGTACCTGCGCCAGGCCGGCTCGACCTTCAGCCAGGACTACATGGAGGACACCCTCCACAACAACGTCCACACCACCCGGCTGCTGGTGTCCCTCTTCGAGGCCCGGATGTCGCCGGACCGCCAGCGTGCGGGCACCGAGCTGACCGACGGTCTGCTGGAGGAGCTGGACGGCGCGCTCGACCAGGTCGCCTCGCTCGACGAGGACCGCATCCTGCGCTCCTTCCTCACCGTCATCAAGGCGACGCTCCGTACGAACTTCTTCCAGGAGGCGGCCGGCGGCAAGCTGCACGACTACGTCTCCATGAAGTTCGATCCGCAGGCGATCCCCGACCTGCCGGCGCCGCGACCGGCTTACGAGATCTGGGTCTACTCGCCGCGCGTCGAGGGCGTGCACCTGCGCTTCGGCAAGGTCGCGCGCGGCGGTCTGCGCTGGTCCGACCGGCGTGAGGACTTCCGGACCGAGATCCTCGGTCTGGTCAAGGCGCAGATGGTGAAGAACACCGTCATCGTGCCGGTCGGCGCGAAGGGCGGCTTCGTCGCCAAGCAGCTCCCGGACCCGTCCGTGGACCGCGACGCGTGGCTGGCCGAGGGCGTGGCCTCGTACAAGACGTTCATCTCGGCACTGCTCGACATCACCGACAACATGGTCGCCGGCGAGGTCGTGCCCCCGGCGGACGTCGTCCGGCACGACGGGGACGACACCTACCTCGTCGTCGCCGCCGACAAGGGCACCGCGACCTTCTCCGACATCGCCAACGAGGTCGCCCAGCAGTACAACTTCTGGCTCGGTGACGCCTTCGCCTCCGGCGGCAGCGCGGGCTACGACCACAAGGGCATGGGCATCACGGCCCGCGGTGCGTGGGAGTCCGTCAAGCGGCACTTCCGCGAGCTGGGTCACGACACGCAGACCGAGGACTTCACGGTCGTCGGTGTCGGCGACATGTCCGGCGACGTGTTCGGCAACGGCATGCTGCTGAGCGAGCACATCCGGCTCGTCGCGGCCTTCGACCACCGGCACATCTTCATCGACCCGACGCCGGACGCGGCCGTCTCGTACGCCGAGCGGCGCCGGCTCTTCGAGCTGCCGCGCTCGTCGTGGGCGGACTACAACACGGAGCTGCTGTCCCACGGTGGTGGCATCCACCCGCGCACCGCCAAGGCGATCCCGGTCAACGCGGCGATGCGCGCGGCGCTCGGCATCGACGCGGGCGTCTCCAAGCTGACCCCCGCCGACCTGATGCAGGCCATCCTCAAGGCGCCGGTCGACCTGCTGTGGAACGGCGGCATCGGCACGTACGTGAAGGCGTCGACCGAGTCGCACGCCGATGTCGGCGACAAGGCCAACGACGCCATCCGCGTCAACGGCGAGGACCTGCGCGTGCGCGTCGTCGGCGAGGGCGGCAACCTCGGTCTGACGCAGCTGGGCCGTATCGAGTTCGACCGCCACGGTGGCAGGGTCAACACGGACGCGATCGACAACAGCGCCGGTGTGGACACCTCCGACCACGAGGTGAACATCAAGATCCTGCTCAACGGGCTGGTGGCGGACGGAGATCTGACCGTCAAGCAGCGCAACCAGCTGCTCGCGACGATGACCGACGAGGTCGGCGCGCTCGTCCTGCGCAACAACTACGCGCAGAACGTCGCCCTCGCCAACGCGGTCGCCCAGTCGCCGTCCCTGCTCCACGCCCACCAGCGCTTCATGCGGCGCCTCGGGCGGGACGGGCACCTGGACCGGGCGCTGGAGTTCCTGCCCAACGACCGCCAGATCCGTGAGCTGCTGAACGCCGGCAAGGGCCTCAGCCAGCCGGAGCTCGCCGTACTGCTGGCGTACACCAAGATCACGGTGGCCGACGAGCTGATCCGTACGTCGCTGCCGGACGACCCGTACCTGCGCCGGCTGCTGCACGCCTACTTCCCGAAGCCGCTGCGCGAGCAGCACGGCGACGCGATCGACGCGCACGCGCTGCGTCGGGAGATCATCACGACCGTGCTGGTCAACGACACGGTGAACACCGGCGGTTCGACCTTCCTGCACCGACTGCGGGAGGAGACCGGCGCGTCGATCGAGGAGATCGTGCGGGCGCAGACCGCGGCGCGCGAGATCTTCGGTCTCGGCGCGGTGTGGGACGCGGTGGAGGCGCTGGACAACACGGTCGCGGCCGATGTCCAGACGCGTATCCGGCTGCACTGCCGCCGGCTCGTCGAGCGCGGCACGCGCTGGCTGCTGGGCAACCGGCCGCAGCCGCTGGAGCTGGCCGAGACCGTCGACTTCTTCGCCGAGCGGGTGGAGGACGTGTGGTCCTCGCTGCCGAAGATGCTGCGCGGCGCGGACCTCGAGTGGTACCAGGGCATTCTGGACGAGCTCACCTCGGCGGGTGTCCCGGAGGACCTCGCGCTGCGGGTGGCCGGGTTCTCGTCGGCGTTCCCGACGCTGGACATCGTGGCGACCGCGGACCGCACGGGGCAGGAGCCGCTGGCGGTGGCGGAGGTGTACTACGACCTCGCGGACCGGCTCTCGATCACGCAGCTGATGGACCGGATCATCGAGCTGCCGCGGGCGGACCGCTGGCAGTCGATGGCCCGCGCCTCGATCCGCGAGGACCTGTACGCGGCGCACGCGGCGCTGACGGCGGACGTCCTGTCGGTGGGCAACGGCAGCTCGACGCCGGAGGAGCGGTTCAAGACCTGGGAGCAGAAGAACGCGGCGCTGCTGGGGCGGGCGCGGTCGACGCTGGACGAGATCCAGGACTCGGACACGTTCGATCTGGCGAACCTGTCGGTGGCGATGCGGACGATGCGGCAGCTGCTGCGGGCGCATCGCTGACGGTGGTCCTGGCGGGGCGGGGTTTCCCCCACCCCGCCCCTTCCCGTAACTGGGGCTGCGCCCCAGACCCCCTGCGGGGGGCTGCCGCACCCGTGCCCCGCGCCTTCGGCGGGCGGTGGCTGCGCGCCGGGTTGCTGGTTGCAGGGCTCGGGCCGCGCAGGCTGGCCCAGACCCCGCTGGCGGTAGGTGGGGGATGCCGTTCCCGCGCTGCGCGCCCGGTTGTTGGTTGCGGGGCTCGGCTGGCGCAGGCCACCCGACCTCGCGGGGGTGCCTCGGGGCTGCCGCCCCCGCGTCCAGCGCCTTCGTCCAGCGGCGGCTGCGCGGCCGCGCTCCGGACCCCTGCAGGGCGTACGTGGAGGCTGCCGCCCCCGCGCTCCGTGCCTTCGGAGGGCGGCGGTTGCGTGCCGGGGTTGCTGGTTGTGGCGCTCGGCAGGTGCGGGCTGCGCCCCAGACCCCGCGGGGCCTACGTAGGGGCGCCGCCGTGCTCCGGTTGCTCGCGGTCGCGGTGAGGGCAGCAGTGCGCAGCCAACCCCGTGGCGTTACTTCCTGCCTCCCGTGAACTCCTCGTACGCCGACACGACCTCCTTCGCGGGGCCGTCCATCCGGAGCACGCCCGCCTCCAGCCAGATCGCGCGGTCGCAGGTTTCGGTGATCGTCGAGTTGCTGTGGCTGACCAGGAACACCGTGCCCGCCTCCTTGCGCAGTTCGTCGATGCGCTGCTGGCTGCGGCGGCGGAAGCGGGCGTCGCCCGTGGACAGCGCCTCGTCGATGAGCAGGACGTCGTGGCTCTTGGCGGCGGCGATGGAGAAGCGCAGCCGCGCGCCCATGCCGGAGGAGTACGTGCGCATCGGCAGCGAGATGAAGTCGCCCTTCTCGTTGATGCCGGAGAAGTCGACGATGTCGTCGTACCGTTCGCGGATCTGCTCGCGGGTCATGCCCATCGCGAGGCCGCCGAGGACGACGTTGCGTTCGCCGGTGAGATCGGACATCAGGGCCGCGTTGACGCCGAGCAGGGAGGGCTGGCCCTGGGTGTAGACCTTGCCCTTCGCGGTCGGCAGCAGCCCCGCGACGGCCTTGAGCAGGGTGGACTTCCCCGAGCCGTTGGAGCCGATGAGGCCGATCGCCTCACCCTTGTACGCGGCGAAGCTGACGCCCTTGACGGCGTGCACCTCGCGCACGCCGGGTGCGGCGCGGCGGGAGACGATCCGGCTGAGGGCGGAGGTGGCGCTGCCCCTGCCGGTGCGGGCGCCGTTGACCTTGTACGTGATGTGGACGCCGTCGACCACGACGGTGGGGACGGTCTCTGTCGGATCAGCCACGGCCGTACTGCTCCTCTGCCTTCCAGAAGTACAGGAAACCGCCGGTGCCGAAGAGCACGGCCCACAGCAGGGCCGCGGCCCACACGTGCGGGGGCAGCCGGTCGGCGGTGAAGGACTCGATGAACGCGAAGCGCACGAGGTCGATGTAGAGCGCGGCCGGGTTGTACCGGATCAGCACGGCCACGAGCTGGGGCAGCCGGTCGCTGCCGAGGACCTTGTCGATGGACCACATCACGCCGGACGCGTACATCCAGGTGCGCAGGACGAACGGCATCAGCTGGGAGACGTCCGGGGTGCGGGCGGCGATCCGGGCCATGGCCATCGACAGGCCGGTGTTGAAGGCGGCCTGGAGGACGAGCGCGGGGACCGCGAGCAGCCAGGAGGGCCTCGGGAACTCGCCGAAGCAGAACAGGATGGCGACGAGCGCGCCGAGCGAGAAGAGCAGTTGCTGCAGCTGCTGGAGGGCGAGCGCGATGGGCAGGGCGGCGCGCGGGAAGTGCAGCGCGCGCACGAGCCCGATGTTGCCGGAGATCGCGCGGGTGCCGGCCGTGATCGAGTTCGCGGTGAACGTCCAGATGAAGACGCCCGTGACGAGGAACGGCACGAAGTCGGGGACGTCGTCGCCGGTGCCGAGCAGCTTGCCGAAGATCAGGTAGTAGACGGCCGCGTTGAGCAGCGGGGTCGCGAGCTGCCAGACCTGCCCGAGGCGCGCCTGGCTGTACTGGGCGGTGAGCTTGGCGGTGGCGAACGCGGTGATGAAGTGCCGCCGGGACCAGAGCTGACGGATGTACGCGCCGAGTGAGGGCCGCGCGCCGCTGACGGTCAGGCCGTGGCGGGCGGCGAGCGCGGCGAGGTCGCCGGGCGGGGCGGGGGCGGCCGCGGAGGGCCGGGAAGGGGTGGCTGTGGTCACGCGGAAGTCGCTTTCGTGGTGACGGCGGAAAGCAGTTGTCGACGGAACGGCACCGTATCGTCGCTACGGCGAGGGTAGGACGGTCGCGCGTCGGAACGCAACCGTTTCGTCGTCACGGGTATGATTCCGGCCATGCCTACGGACTCCGGAACCCCGCGCCGCGCCCCCGCAGGAGCCGCCGTGCTCCGCGAGGACGTGACCGACGCGATCCGCAAAGCCGTCTTCGAGGAACTGGCGGCGGTCGGTTTCGCCCGCATGTCGATCGAAGGGATCGCCCGCCGGGCCGGGGTCGGCAAGACGGCCGTCTACCGCCGCTGGAAGTCGAAGCTGTCGCTGGTGCTCGACCTGGTCTCGGCCGTCGCCGTCCAGGGCCTGCCCGCCCCGTCGACCGGCTCCCTCTACGGGGACGTACGGGCGCTCCTGGAGGTCGCGGCGCACGCGCTGCGCCACCCCGTCGCCTCGCAGGTCATCCCCGACCTACTGGTGGAGTCGGCGCGCAACCCAGAGATCTCGGACGCGATCAAGGCGGCGCTGCTGGACAGCCAGCAGGGCGTGGCGGCGGTGGTCGTCCGCGAAGCGGTCGCCCGGGGCGAGCTCCCGGAGGGCACGGATCCGGACAGGGCCCTGGACCTGATCGTGGGGCCGCTGTACTGGCGGCTGGTGGTGGTGCGCGGCGGGCTGCCGGAGGGATACCTGGACGGGCTGGCGAAAGCGGCGGTGGCGGCGCTCCGGTCCTGAGGCCGGTGGACGTCGGCGGTCGCGGCGCTCCAGTCCTGAGGCCGGATCCTGAAGGACGCCGCGCCCCGAGCGGATGGACCTTCCGAGTGATTCGCGTGCCGGGACTTCGTCAAAGATCGCAGGGCAGTCAACTGCCCGGCATCTAAGTGTGTTTATCGGTTGCGCGCCGCCGACGTTGACGATTGCTACGTTCGGCGGCCATGGACCTGCGCATGCGAACGCCCACGGGAACACTCGACGTGCGCCGGGCGCGATCCGTCGTCCTCGCCGTGTCGGCCGTCGCCTTCGTCGCGAAAATGGTCCTCGCCGCTCAGACGCGCGGCCCCGCCGACGTCCGGATCTTCGACGCGTTCGCCCGGGCGATCGCCCAGGTCGGCCCCCTTCGCATCTACGAACACCCGATGCCGCGCCTGCCCGTCTACAACCATCCGCCGCTCGCGAGCTGGATGCTCCTCGGGTTCGACGGACTGGACCGGCTGGGAATTCCGTTCGGCGTTCTCATCCGCACGCCTGCGTGCCTCGCCGATCTCGTCTCGGCCGTTCTCGTGTTCGAGGTCCTCCGCCGACGCAGGTCCACCGGAACAGCCATGGCGTGCGCCCTCGGCTGCGCACTGAGCCCCGTCCTCTTCGCCACGTCCGGACATCACGGCAACACCGATTCGGTCGCCGTCATGTTCGCCGTCCTCGCAGCCCACCTCCTCGCCGACCGCAGGGCTCCGCTCGCCGCGGGCATCTCCGCCGCCGTCGCGGTGAGCATCAAGCTCATCCCGGTCGTCGCGATCCCCGCCCTGCTCGTGGCCGCCCTCCGCGCCGGGCGCCCCGTCCTCGTACGCTTCACCGCCGGCCTCGCCGCCGTCATGGTGGCGCTGTGGGGGCCGGTGCTCGCGACCGTGCCCGAGCCGCTGCGCCAGAAGGTCCTCGCATACGAGGGCGGGCGGGCCAGACTGTGGGGCCTCGTACGGTTCGCCGACTGGGCGGGCGCCTCCGACGCGTTCATCGTCACCCTGCACAGCGACTTCCACTTCCTGGTCGTGCTCGTGTGCATGGCGGCCGGCGCCTGGCTCGCCTGGGTGCGGCCCACCGCCCCCGCCTACGCGGTCGCCCTGGCGCTCACCCTGCTGCTCCTGCTCAGCACCGGCTCGGCCGTCCAGTACCTCGCCTGGCCCGTGGTCGGCCTGTGCCTGTTCGGCCTCTGGGAGGGCGCCGCGTTCGGCGCGGTCGTCGGAGCCGTCACCGTGTGCGTCTACTCGGGGGCCAGCGCCGTCCGCTGGAACGACTGGGCCCTCAACCTCGCCGCGCTCGGCTGGCTGCTGCTCGCCGCCGGGATCGTGACCGGCCTGCGCCGCGTACTCGCCGAGCCGCCCCTGGCGCCGCCGCACGGGACGCTGCCGGTGGTGGCACCCCGGGCGCAGGCCCCGTCCGCCCCCGCATCCCCTGTCAACTGAAGCGACCGACGAAAGAGTAGAGAAGCGCTGGTGATGGAGAGCACGACGGAGAGCTCAGGGGCCGTACGCCATGGCGGCCGGCCGTCCGGCCCGGGCCCGCGGATCGGCATCCTCGTGGTGGCGTACAACGCCGAGGCCACGCTCGAGAAGACGCTCGACCGCATCCCGGAGGACTTCCGGTCCCGCATCGCCGAGATCCTCATCCTCGACGACGCGAGCAGCGACGAGACGTTCACGGCGGGCTGCCGCTGGTCGCAGCTGCAGGGCAGGCCACCGACCGTCGTCATGCGGCACACCAAGAACCTCGGATACGGGGGCAACCAGAAGGCGGGCTACGCGCTGGCCGCCGAGCGCGGACTGGACATCGTCGTCCTGCTGCACGGCGACGGCCAGTACGCTCCCGAGCTGCTGCCCGAGATGGTCGCCCCCATCGAACGCGGCGAGTGCGAAGCGGTGTTCGGCTCGCGGATGATGGACCCGGGCAGCGCGCTCAAGGGCGGCATGCCGTTCTACAAGTGGCTCGGCAACCGCGTCCTCACCCGCTTCGAGAACGGGCTGCTCGGCTCCCGGCTCAGCGAGTTCCACTCCGGCTACCGTGCCTACAGCGTCGCCGCACTGCGCCGGCTGCCCATCGACCGCAACACCGACGCCTTCGACTTCGACACCCAGATCATCGTCCAGCTGATCCACGCGGGCATGCGGATCCGGGAGGTCCCCGTCCCCACGTACTACGGCGACGAGATCTGCTACGTCAACGGCATGCGCTACGCCAAGGACGTCGTCAAGGACGTCCTGGAGTACCGGCTCGCGCTCAAGGGTTTCGGCACCTGCCCGTGGATCCCCAAGCCCGTCGAGTACGCCGTCAAAGAGGGCGACGGCTCCTCGCATGCGGCGATCCTGCGACTCATGCGCACGATGCCGCCGGGCCGCGTCCTCGACGTCGGCTGTTCCGGCGGACTGTTCGCCGAGCGCCTCGAAGCCCTCGGCCACACCGTCACCGGCCTCGACTTCGTCGAGGTGCCGGGCGTACGCGAGCGCTGCACCGACTTCGTCCTCGCCGACCTGGAGGAGGGTCTGCCCCCGGAGGTCGCGGCCGACTACGACTACGTGGTCGCCGGTGACGTCATCGAGCATCTCTCCCGGCCCGAACGCGTCCTGCGCGAACTGCGGGACGTCCTGCGCCCCGGCGGCCGTCTCCTGCTGTCCGTACCGAACTTCAGCCACTGGTACGCACGGCTGCGCGTCGCTCTCGGGGCCTTCGGCTACGACCGGCGCGGCATCCTCGACGAGACGCACCTGCGCTTCTTCACCCGCGCCAGCCTACGCCGCACGGTGCGGGCGGCCGGCTACGACGAGCTGCGGCTCACCTCCACCGGGGCACCGTTCTGGTCCGTGCTCGGCGGCGGACCCGTGGCGAGGGTCCTGGGCGGAGCCTCCCGGCTGCTGACCCGGGTACGGCCGACACTCTTCGGCTACCAGTACGTCGCAATGCTCACCCCGCACGCGGCACAGACAATCATCGCCGGGGAGCACGTCGATGTCCAAGACATCCTCAACCGCCAGTACGTCCCCGCCGAGCGGGCCGACCGCGTGGGCGCCGCGACCTGAGCCGAAGCCCCGGCCCCCGCGTCGCAGGAGGAACATCGTGACGCTGTCCAGCCTGTTGCTGCTGCTCTTCGCGGTGTTCTCGTCGGCGGCCGGCCAGATCATGCTCAAGCACGGCATGCGGTCCGCGGCCGCGGCCGCCGAGCACGGTGGCGGCTCGCTGGTGATGCGGGCCACGACGACGCCGTGGGTCGTCATCGGGCTGGTCGTCTTCGCCGTGTCCGCGGTGGCGTGGATGTCGACGCTGGCCCGCGTGCCGCTGAACATCGCGTACCCCTTCAACGCCCTGGGGTACCTGCTGATCGTCCTCGCGAGCTCCACCGTGCTGCACGAGCGGACGTCGCCGTGGACCTGGGGCGGCTCGCTGATGGTGGTGGCGGGACTGGTCACGGTGATGGCGGGCCGGCAGGGCTGACGGCGGCCCGGTCAGGGGGAACCGGGCCGCCTCCTGTGCGCGACGGTCACTTGACGGCGCCCGCCATGACGCCCGAGACGAACTGCCGCTGGAAGGCGAAGAACACCACCAGCGGGATGAGCATCGACACGAACGCGCCGGGCGCGAGCACGTCGATGTTGTTGCCGAACTGCCGTACCTGGCGCTGGAGCGCGACCGTGATCGGCGCGGACTCGGAGTCCGCGAAGATCAGCGCGACCAGCATGTCGTTCCACACCCACAGGAACTGGAAGATGCCGAGCGACGCGATCGCCGGTCCGCCCAGCGGCATCACGACCCGGGTGAACAGGCGGATCTCACCCGCCCCGTCGAGCCGGGCCGCCTCCAGCAGCTCCCTCGGGATCTCCGCGAAGAAATTGCGCAGCAGGAAGATCGCGAAGGGCAGGCCGAAGGCGACGTGGAAGAGGATCACGCCGATCGTCGTCTCGAAGATGCCGATGAGGCCGAAGAGTTCGGACACCGGCACCAGCGCGACCTGCACGGGGACGACGAGCAGGCCGACGACGACCATGAACCACCAGTCGCGGCCCGGGAACTCCATCCACGCGAAGGCGTATCCGGCGAGCGCGCCGATCACCACGACGAGCACGGTGGCCGGGACGGTGATCAGGACGGTGGAGACGAGGGAGTCGGTGATCGCCTCGTTCTCCAGGAGGCGCGCGTAGTTCTCGGTGGTGAGCTGGGCGGGTGCGGTCAGCACTTCCCACCAGCCGCTCGCCGCGATGTCGCCGGGGCTGCGGAGGGACGAGAGCAGCAGACCGACGGTCGGCATCAGCCAGAACAGGGCGGCGAGGACGAGGAAGACGCGCATCACGCCGCCGCCGGTGCGGGCGGCGATGCGGGTGGCGAGGGACTGCTTCGCCTTGACGGACGCGGCGCTCGCGCCGGCCCTGCCGGTGCCGCTCACGGTGCTCATCGCCCGGCCTCCTTCCGCATCCTCCTGATGTTGAAGAACATCACCGGCAGCACCAGCAGAAGCAGCAGGACCGCGATCGCGCTGCCGAGCCCGAGGTTCGCGTCCGTGCCGAACGACGAGCGGTAGAGCTGGAGCGCGAGCACGTTCGCGTCGTCCTGCGAGGAGCCCGGCGCGATGATGAACACCAGGTCGAAGATCTTCAGCACGTTGATCATCAGCGTCACCAGCACCACCGCCAGCACGGGCGCCAGCAGCGGCACGGTCACCTTGCGGAAGACCTGCCACTCGTTCGCGCCGTCCACGCGGGCCGCCTCCAGCAGTTCGCGCGGCACGCTCGCCAGTCCCGCCGCGATCAGGACCATCGCGAAGCCCGCCCACATCCACACGTAGCTGCCGATGATCGCGGGGGTGACGAGGTTCGGACCGAGCCAGTTCACGCCGTTGTACGGCTCGCGGAAGTTCTCCGCGGGCAGCCGCAGCAGTGCGCCCTCCGCCGCGGCAGGCAGGGTGAACCGCCCGTCCGCACCGGCCCGCGCCTCCGCCACGATTTTGCCGTCCTTGACCGCCTCGACCTTGATGCCCTTGAGCCCGAGCTCCTTGGCGTCCACGACGTTCGGCTTGCCGCCGCCACCCCGGGTGAAGTCCAGCCACGCCGTGCCGTTGATCCCGTCGCCGCCGGCCTGGGGCGCCTTCGCGGGCTCCGCGTCCGACGGCATCTTCGCGCGCGCCACACCGACCAGCGGCAGCTGGACGGGCGTCCCGGCCGAGACCGGCTCCTTCGTGACGAACGAACCCCCGCCGCCCGCCTTCAGCGGATGCACGGGCAGCGGATGCGCCTTGGGGAAGCCCGCCGACTCGCTGAACGTGTCGTGCACGCCCACCCAGACCGCGTTGGCGACCCCGCGCTCCGGGTCCTGCTCGTACACCAGCCGGAAGATGATGCCCGCGGCGAGCATGGAGATCGCCATCGGCATGAAGACGATCAGCTTGAACGCCGTGCCCCAGCGGATCCGCTCCGTGAGCACAGCGAAGATCAGGCCGAGCGCGGTGGACACGGTCGGCGCCACGACCACCCAGATCGCATTGTTCTTGACGGCGGTCAGGATGGTCTCGTCGGTGAAGATCTCGCGGTAGTTCCCCAACCCGGCGAACCCGCTGCCGGACTGGTCGAAGAACGACCGATAAAGCGAGTACCCGATGGGGTAGACCACGAGCGCGCCCAGCAGCACGAGCGCGGGCAGCAGGAAGCCCGCCGCCACGGCTTTGCGTGTGCCTGTCACGCTCTTGCGTGTACGGGCGGGGGGCGCCGGGCCGGCCGGCCCCCCCGCTGTCGCGGCCGCCACGCCGTCAGTCCTGGTACGCCTTGGCCGCATCGGCCTCCAGCCGCTGCTGGGTGCCGGCGATGTCCTTCGGGTTCTTCAGGAAGTCCTGGAGCGCCTTCCACTCGCCCTTGCCGGGCGTGCCGCCGAACGACTGCGGCATCTGGTCCGACATGTCGAAGCGGAAGTCGTCGCCCGCGGCGATCAGCGCCCGCGCGATGTCGCGCTGCACGTCGTTCGGATACGCGGCCACATCAAGGGACTTGTTGGGCGAGATGAAGCCGCCGGCCGCCGCCGAGATCGCCGCCGCGTCGGGCGAGGCGAGGAACGTCAGCAGCGCCTGTGCGCCCTTGGTGTCCTTCAGCGCCACGGCCGCGTCACCGCCGGTCACCACGGGCGCCTCCGCACCGACCGCGGGGAACGGGAAGACCTTCGCGTCGCCGCCGATCTCGGCGTCCGTCTGAGCGATGTTGACGGTGACGAAGTCGCCCTCGAACACCATCGCCGCCTTGGGCTGGTCACCGCCGCTGAACGTCTGCGTGACGGAGGCCGGGAACTCGGTCTGGAGCGCGCCGTCCGCGCCGCCCGCGATCAGGGACGGCTTGCCCCACAGCTGCGCGAGCGTGGTGAGCGCCTCCTTCACGGACGGGTCCGTCCACTTGATCTCGTGCTGGGCGAGCTGGTCGTACTTCTCCGGTCCGGCCTGGGAGAGGTAGACGTTCTCGAACCAGTCGGTGAGCGTCCAGCCGTCCGCGCCCGCGATCGAGACGGGCGTGACACCGGACGCGGAGATCGTCTCCGCCGTCGTGAGGAAGTCCTTCCACGTCTTCGGCGCGCTCGCGCCCGCGTTTTCGAAGACCGCGTTGTTGTACCAGATCAGGGACTTGTTGGCGGCCTTGTAGTACACGCCGTACTGCGTGCCGTCCACCGCGCCGAGGTCCTGCCAGCCCTTCGCGTAGTTCTTCGCGAGCTGGGCCTTGGCCTCGGGGCCGACGGGCTTGGCCCACTTGCGCTGCACGGCCTGCTGGATCGCGCCGACCTGTGGCAGCATCGCCACGTCCGGCGGGCTGCCGCCCGCGATCTTCGTACCGAGGAAGTTGACGATCGGGTCCTGGGCGGGGACGAAGGTGACCTTCGCGCCCGTGCGTTTCTCGAACTCGTCCAGGACCTTGGTGAAGTTCTCCTGCTCCGGTCCGCTCCAGACGGCCGCGACCTGGATGGTCTCGCCGTCCAGCCTGGGCAGCTGGACGGTCGTCGTCGGCTTCGTCGTCTCGTCGCCCTCCGGTCCGCCGCCGTCGCCGCCGCACCCGGTGAGGGCGAGCGCGCCGATGGCGGCGCACGCCACTGCGGCCCTGCTGGTACGAAGAGTTGTGCGCATTGCTGCCCCGTCTCTCCTGTGCGCTGCTGTCCCGTGACAGCAGGTCTACGCCCGAGCTGCGGGTGTCGCAATACCGCCTCCGGCGACAACCGTCCTTTCGTGATGGCCTTGTGACGCGATGTCAGGCGGATGGCCCCGCCGCTCGTCGCACCCGCGTACGGATCAGGGATGCACCGGGATGAGGGGCGGGATGGGACCGGCGTTGACCGACTGCGCGGCCCGTTGCAGAGCGCTGGCGAGCAGCGCCAGATCCGTCGGTCCGTTGCCCAGCTCGCGGACGGGGCGGCGGGCCGGCGGGTCGCCCATGCGCTCCCACTCCAGCGGGACGACGGTGGGCCGCAGGGTCGCCGTCCTCGGTATGCGGCCCGTGACGCGGCCGGTCTGGAACGGGGTCACCCGGCCGTCCGGATGCCCCAGCCTGCCCCGGCCGGGCGCCGGATCGTCCGGACCCGGCGCGGCGGGCGGCGCCTGCAGCACCACGCGGAGCCGGGCCCCCTCGGCCACCTGCGTGTCGGCGGTCCGGTCCGGACGCGAGGACGTCGCGACGAGGTGCACCCCGAGCCGCTCGCCGTCCCGGGCGACCGCCTCCAGGGCCCGTACGACCGAACCGGCCGCCGGCCGGCCCGGGCTGCCGAGAGCCGGGGCCACCAGCGCGTCGAAGTCGTCGACCAGCACCACGAGACGCGGCAGTGGATCCGGCTCCTGGCTCTGCGTGCGCCCGCCGGGGCGCAGTCGCAGGGTCCCGGACGCGGGCGAGTCCAGATCGCCGCGCTGTTCGGCGGGGCTGGGGCCGCGCTGGCCGACCATGCGGTCGGCGACCTCGCGCCGCGTCTGCCACTCGGCGAAGCCGACGCCGTCCAGCAGCTCGGCGCGACGCTTGAGCTCGGCGCCCAGCGCCTGCGCGAACACCCGCATCCGCACCGGGTCGTCGGCCACCAGGTGCTCGGTGACGTGCGGCAGCTCCGTGCACGCCGCCAGGCCCTCACCGCGCTCGCCGCCCGCGCCGTCGACCAGCAGCACACCGAGCCGGTCGGGGCGGCCGGCGGCCGCCAGGGAGGCGGCGACCGCACGCAGCAGTTCGGTGCGACCGCTGCCGGCGGGGCCCTCGATCAGCAGGTGCGGGCCCTCTTCGGCGAGGTCCACGGCGAGCGGGCCGCGCGGCCCCGAGCCGAGAACCACCGTGCCGTCGCCCGCCGTCGCCCAGCGCGCCATCAACGAGGCGGGTGTGGCACGGGCCAGCCCCAGCTCGTCCAGCAGCCGGGCCGACTGCGGCAGCGCCGCGACCCGACCCGGGTGCGTCGGAGCACTCTCGGCGCGCAGGGGCGCGAGCGCGCGCCCGAAACGCTCCGCCCACGCCGGTGAGACCGCGTCCACCGCGCCGACCGTGCCGTGGCCCGCGGGCCTGCCGCCGGCCACCCGCATCAGCCGCAGCGCGGTCGCCACGTCACCGCTGAGCATCGCGACGGCGCCGCACTCCCGGAAGGCGAGCGACGCCGCGCACGCGGACTCGTACGTCGCCGCCACGGGTGAGAGTGGGGAGGCGGCGGGGGTCTCGGCCAGACAGATCAGGTGGATCCCGGCGGCCGGCCCCACGCCCGCGAGCCGCGCGGTGGTCTCGCGCAGCGCGGCGGAACCGGGGTCGCCGTCGACGATCACGACCGTACGCGGGCCGGTGTGCCGGTCGGCCGCGTCCGCCACGGCCCGGCGGTCGGCGCTCGGCCAGCCCTGGCCGAGCGGCCCGTCGTCCAGCCTGCGCGTCAGCTCGGCGGTGCGGGCGGTGGCCTGGTCGCGGTCGTAGGCGAGCAGGAGACGGCAGTCCTGGCCGTGCGCGGGGCGCAGATGCGGCAGCCAGCCGAGCCACGCCCATTCGCTGCGCCGCTCCTCCAGGCTGCGGGAGCGGTCCGTGCTGATCAGCACGATCTCCAGGTCGGAGGGGGAGTGCAGCGCGGCGAGCTGCGCCACGGCGGCCCGGGCCAGTCCGGCCAGGCGCGCCCGCGGCCCGGCCAGCCCGAGGGAGCCGGCCTCGCGCAGCGCGACGGTCACCGGCACGGAGGGCAGCTCGGCACGGTCGGTCGTGCCGAGCCGGATGACGAGGGACTCGGGGTGCTCGGGGCCGCGCTCCCACAGCCGGGGGCCGGGACCGAGCGCGGTGAGCAGCACGGCGGCGGGGTCGGGCCACGCCTCGACGGCGGGCGGACCCGGGGCGACGTCGGGCCCGGCCGCGTCGTGCGGCTCGGGCACGCGCGCGTCCCGGCCGCCGGCGAGCCGCCGGGCCCAGGCGCCGATGCCGCGGCGCCGCGCGGTGGGCGCTTCGGGGGCCCGGCTGCGGGCCGGCTCCGCCCCGGACAGGTCGAGCGCCCGGCCGTGGGTGTCGCCGCCGGCGGGGGCGTACTGCGCGGGCACGCGGGGGGCCGCGTCGGCGCGAAAGGTCTCGGACGACCCCGACGGATCGGCCGGGTGCCGCTGCGTGGGCTGCGCCCACCGGGGCAGGCGCTCTCCGACTCCCTCCGCGTCGGCCGCGCCCGGACCGTACGAGCCCGTGGCCCGCGTGCCCGCGCGCTCGGCGCCCCCGGGGCCCGCGGCCCGTGGGCCCGGCCACCCGTCCCGGTCGTTGCCGGGGCCGTGGCCGCCGGCAGCCTCGCCGGTACGTGCGCCCGTCCGGGCCGGGTCTTCCGGGCGGCCGAGGCTCTGCCTGCCCCCGGTCTCGCCGGTACGTGCACCCGTCCCGGCCGGGATTCCGGGGCCGGGGCCCTGCCTGCCCCCGGCCTTGCCATTCCCTGCCGGCCCCCGTCCCGGCCACCGGTCCTGGTCGCCGAAGGCACCCTGCCCGCCGGAGGTCTCGGCGGTGCCCGGCCTCTGTGCGGCCGGGCCTGCGGGGCCACCGGGCGTGCGGGCCGGGCCCGGCCAGCCGTCCCGGTCGCTGCCGTGGCCCTGGTCGCTCCCGGCCTCGTCGTTCCCCGCCGGCCCCCGTCCCGGCCACCCGTCCCCGTCAGCGGCACCCCGCCCGCCCGCGACCTCCGCCGTGCGCGGGCCCGGTCCGGACTCGGCGGCCGGGTCTGCCGGGGTGCCGGGCGTGCGGGAGATCCGTAGGTGGCCCTCGCCGTCCGGGGTCGTACGCAGCGACTCCGGCGGCGGCGCAGCCGTCAGGCGCAGCGTCGACTCGCCCAGCCGCAGCAGCGCGCCCGCCGGGAGGCGGACCGGGCGGGTGTCGACGGACGCGCCGTCGACCGTCGTGCCGTTCGTCGAGCCCAGGTCCGCGACCGTCACCCGGCCGTCGTCCGCGACCGTCACCGCGCAGTGCAGCCGGGAGACGTCCGGATCGTCCAGCGGCACATCGGCGTCGGCCGAGCGGCCCACACTTATCCGCCCGCCGTGCAGCAGATGGACCCCGCCCGCGTCCGGCCCGGCCACGACGTGGAGCTGCGCCGCCGCGTCCACCGCAGGGTGCGTGTCGTCGTCGACGGGGGACTGGAGGGCGAGGACGGCTCCGTCCACCAGCGGCGGCTCGCCGAGCGTGCGCCGCTGGAGGTCGAGACGCTCCTGTCCCGCGTAGAGCACGACCGTGCCCGAGGTGTCCGGGCCGGAGACGGCGGCGGCGAGACCGGAGGCCACCGCGGCCAGCGCGGTGCCCGCGGGCGCGGTGACCAGCACGTCGCAAGGGCGTCCCGCGGTCGCGGACGACCCCCCGCGCGGCGCGAGCACAGTCAGCCGGATCTGCATCGCCGTCAGCAATCCCTTCTGCGCGGGGTACCCGGCAGGGGAGCCGCCCTGATCGCCCCCCGCCCGGCAGGTCGGCACGAGCCGTGAGCTCCCTCTCACGGCCCTGTGCTGAGAGGCATCCTCGCACCTGCCACCGACAACACGCCCGGGGCCCACCCGTAAGTGATCTTGATTGTTCGGCTCTGGGCGCAAAAGTGCCTGCTCGGAACAGGAACCGGAACGCCTCCACCCCCCGATCGTGACGTTCGCTGCACTCCCGTACGGCAACCATCCGTACGATGCCCGCGTCTTTCTTCGAACAGAGGCATCGGGCGAGCACCCCCGGTGATCCGTTCGGCACCATTACAGTGGGTCGGACACCCGGCGGCCCGCAGGTCAGAGATCATCGGCAGCCCGGGTTCCGGAAGACCGACCAGCAGGGAGCGCATGACGTGCGGCCGGTAGGCAGCAAGTACCTGCTCGAGGAGCCGCTCGGGCGCGGCGCCACGGGCACCGTCTGGCGAGCCCGTCAGAGGGAGACCGCGGGCGCCGAGGCCGCCGTCGCGGGACAGCCCGGCGAGACCGTCGCGATCAAGGTCCTCAAGGAGGAGCTCGCGAACGACGCGGATGTGGTGATGCGCTTCCTGCGGGAGCGCTCCGCCCTCCTGCGGCTCACCCACCCGAACATCGTGCGCACCCGCGACCTGGTTGTCGAGGGTGATCTCCTCGCCCTCGTCATGGACCTCGTCGACGGCCCCGACCTCCACCACTACCTGCGCGACAACGGCCCGCTGTCCCCGGTCGCCGCCTCCCTGATGACGGCGCAGATCGCCGACGCGCTCGCCGCCAGCCACGCCGACGGCATCGTCCACCGCGACCTCAAGCCGGCGAACGTCCTGCTGAAGACCGACGCCGACGGCCAGATGCACCCGATGCTGACGGACTTCGGCATCGCGCGGCTCGCCGACTCGCCGGGCCTGACCCGCACGCACGAGTTCGTCGGCACCCCGGCCTACGTCGCGCCCGAGTCCGCCGAGGGCCGCCCGCAGACCTCCGCCGTCGACGTCTACGGCGCGGGGATCCTGCTGTACGAGCTGGTCACCGGCCGGCCCCCGTTCGGCGGGGGCACGGCGCTCGAAGTGCTGCACCGGCACCTGAGCGAGGAGCCCCGCCGTCCCACCACCGTCCCCGAGCCGCTGTGGACGGTCATAGAGCGCTGCCTGCGTAAGGAGCCCGGTGAGCGGCCCAGCGCCGAGAACCTCGCCCGCGGCCTGCGTACGGTCGCGGCCGGCATCGGCGTGCACTCCAACGCGGCCCAGGTCGACGCCGCGCTCGGCGTCGGCGCGCTGCTCGCGCCCGACCCGGCGCCGGCGCCCGTCCCCGGGATGCCCGGCGCCTCGGACCCGACGCAGGTCCTGCCGAACACGGGCGGCGGTCCGGCGCACGACCCGTCGGCCGCGACGAGCGTCATGCCGCAGACCGGCCGGCCCGGCGGCGGCGCCGACCCGACCTCCGTGATGCCTCCCGTCCCGCCGGGCGACGCGCCGCGGCCCGAGGAGCCGCACCCCTGGCAGTCGCAGCTGCGTGCCGCCCGCGACCGCAACGAGCAGACGCAGGTGCAGTACCTGGACCCGAGCCAGGACCCGCTGCGCCGCCGCCCCCAGCGCCAGGCGCCGCCACCACAGCCGCCGCAAAGCCGCCAGCCGCAGCCGTACGCGCCGCAGCCGCAGCCGTACGCGCCGCAGCCGCAGCCGTACGCGCCGCAGCCCCAGCACGGCCGGCCCCAGCCGTACGCGCCGCAGCAGCAGCCGTACGCGCCCCCGCAGGCGCCGCCCCCGCAGCCTCGGCCGCCGCGCGAGCCGCGTCGGCGCAGCGCCAACCCGGTCCGCATCCCCGGCCTCGGCTGCCTCAAGGGCTGCCTGGTCATGATCGTGCTGTTCTTCATCGGCGGCTGGCTGATCTGGGAGCTCACACCGCTCCAGGACTGGATCGCCGAGGGCAAGAGCTACTGGACCGCGATCGGCGACGCCGTCTCCACCGTCTCCGACTGGATCTCACAGCTCGGTGAGGCGCAGGACACCGCCGATCAGATCCAGAACCAGCAGTAACAGCGGCAACCCTGTCGTTTTGTCGACTTCTGCGGGCCGATTTCTCCCGCAGAAGTGGAGGTTGGTGTCATCCGGGGCACACAGGTCCCCGACGCCCGCGTACGTTAGGGGGCAACGCCAGCCGCTGAGGGAGCAGTCTTGGCACGGAAAATCGGCAGCCGGTACACGGCCCACCAGATCCTGGGGCGGGGGAGCGCCGGCACTGTGTGGCTCGGCGAGGGACCCGAAGGGCCTGTCGCCATCAAGCTTCTTCGCGAGGACCTGGCCTGCGACCAGGAGTTGGTCGGCCGCTTCGTCCAGGAGCGCACGGCCCTCCTCGGGCTCGACCACCCCCGCGTCGTCGGCGTCCGCGACCTCGTCGTCGACGGCAACGACCTCGCGCTGGTCATGGACCTCGTACGCGGCACCGATCTGCGCACCCGGCTCGACCGCGAGCGCCGGCTCGCGCCCGAGGCGGCGGTCGCGATCGTCGCGGACGTCGCCGACGGACTCGCCGCCGCCCACGCGGTCGGCGTCGTGCACCGGGACGTCAAGCCGGAGAACATCCTGCTCGACATGGAGGGCCCGCTCGGTCCCGCCGGGTCGCACCCGGCCCTGCTGACCGACTTCGGCGTCGCCAAGCTGATCGACACTCCGCGCCGCACCAAGGTTCTGCGCGCCACGGGCGCCGGCGCCCCCCACCCGTCGGGGATCATCGGCACCCCCGACTACATCGCCCCCGAGATCGTCGAGGGCCTGCCGCCCCGCGCGGCGGTCGACATCTACGCGCTGGCCACCGTCCTGTACGAACTCCTGGCGGGGTTCACTCCCTTCGGCGGGGGCCACCCCGGCGCCGTCCTGCGCCGCCATGTCACCGAGACCGTCGTCCCGCTTCCGGGCATCCCCGACGAGCTGTGGCAGCTGATCGTCCAGTGCCTGGCCAAGGCGCCCGCCTCCCGGCTGCGCGCCTCCGAGCTCGCGCACCGGCTGCACGACCTGCTGCCGACGCTCGCCGGCATGCCCCCGCTGGACGTCGACGAGCCCGACGCGGAGCCCGCGCCGGAGCCGTACGAGGACGTCGCGCCGGCCGTCCGGGGCGAGACACGACGCCGGGGCGCCGTCCCGCTCGTGCCCGGCTCCGCACCGGCCGACGCCAACCGCGACACCCACACCTCAATGCGCGTGCCCGCCCCGGACGAGCTCGCCGGCGGAGCGCACGGCACCGCCCGCGCGCCCCGGGCCCCGGGCCAGCGCCGTCCGGGCTCGGCCCGCAACAGGGCCGCTGCGGTGCGCAAGCGACGTATCACCCTGGGTGTCGCTGCCGTGGCGGTCGCGGCGGCCGTGGGAGTCGGCGGCTGGCTGGCCGCAGGCGGCGGCGACAGCCAGCCCGCACCGGAGGAGACGCGGCAATCGGCTCCGTCCGAGCCGTAGTTCACGTCCGACGGGCCCGTACCCGGGTCGTGGCCGGGGCCGGAGCCGGGTCCGTGGCCGGGGGCGGAACCGGGGCCAGCACGGGTTTCGCCGCTCAGCCGTTACGCTGGACCCGTGGCAGTCGTCGATGTTTCCGAAGAGCTGAAGTCCCTTTCTTCGACCATGGGGTCGATCGAGGCCGTTCTGGACCTCGACAGGATGAGGGCAGACATCGCCGTGCTCGAGGAGCAGGCGGCGGCGCCGTCCCTGTGGGACGACCCCGAGGCGGCGCAGAAGATCACGAGCAAGCTTTCGCACCTCCAGGCCGAGGTCCGCAAGGCCGAGGCGCTCCGCGGTCGTATCGACGACCTCGAGGTGCTCTTCGAGCTCGCGGAGGCCGAGGACGACCTGGACACCCGCGCCGAGGCCGAGGCCGAGCTGGAGGCCGTGCGCAAGGCGCTGGACGAGATGGAGGTCCGCACCCTCCTGTCGGGCGAGTACGACGAGCGCGAGGCGCTGGTCAACATCCGCGCCGAGGCCGGCGGCGTCGACGCCGCCGACTTCGCCGAGCAGCTGCAGCGCATGTACCTGCGGTGGGCGGAGCGGCACGGCTACGGCACCGAGGTCTACGAGACGTCCTACGCGGAAGAGGCCGGCATCAAGTCGACCACCTTCGTCGTCAAGGCTCCGTACGCGTACGGCACCCTCTCCGTCGAGCAGGGCACCCACCGCCTGGTGCGCATCTCGCCCTTCGACAACCAGGGGCGCCGCCAGACGTCCTTCGCGGGCGTCGAGGTGCTGCCCGTCGTCGAGCAGTCCGACCACGTCGAGATCGACGAGTCGGAGCTGCGCATCGACGTGTACCGCGCCTCCGGTCCCGGCGGCCAGGGCGTCAACACCACCGACTCGGCGGTGCGCATCACGCACATCCCGACCGGCATCGTGGTCTCCTGCCAGAACGAGCGCTCGCAGATCCAGAACAAGGCGAGCGCGATGAACGTCCTCCAGGCGAAGCTGCTGGAGCGCCGTCGCCAGGAGGAGCAGGCCAAGATGGACGCACTCAAGGGCGACGGCGGCAACTCCTGGGGAAACCAGATGCGTTCGTACGTCCTGCACCCGTACCAGATGGTCAAGGACCTGCGCACCGAGTTCGAGGTGGGCAACCCGCAGTCGGTGCTCGACGGCGAGATCGACGGTTTCCTGGAGGCCGGAATTCGCTGGCGCAAGCAGCAGGAGAAGTAAATCCTCGCTTTGTCGACAAGGGAACTGCCGCCCCGGGGGCGGCAGTTCTGTTTTATGTCACAGTTGCATCCCCGCAGGTCAGTCAACTGACAGTATTTCGGACATTGCGCCCGCAACGACCTTGACGGTGTTGCGGAAACTGGGAAAGCTGGCGCGCGGGCATGCGTATCTCCGGGGCGCGTGCGAACGGGGGCACAGAGCAAAGACCCCTGTCGGCTGTCCCCGGGCGCTGCCCCAATGACGAGACAGCTACTGGGGGTAGCAGCCAGATGACCAAGAAGACGCGGATCCGTGTCGCGCGTATAGCCGCCGGCGCGGTGATCGCCGCGGGTGCGTCGCTGACCGCCGCCGGCGCCGCACAGGCCCTCGACATCAACGTGGGCCCCCTTGAGGTTTCCGCCAACGCGGACGAGAACGGCATCGACGCCGGCATCGGAATCAACGGCGACATTCCGGACGACGACTGCGAGATCGACCCGACGCTCTGCCAGTCCGGCGGTGGCGACGGCGGCACGGACGGTGGCGCTGACGGTGGTGCCGATGGTGGTGCCGACGGCGGTGCCGATGGCGGTGCTGACGGTGGTGCTGACGGCGGTGCCGATGGCGGTGCTGACGGTGGTGCCGATGGTGGCGCTGATGGTGGTGCCGATGGTGGTGCCGATGGTGGCGCTGACGGCGGTGCCGATGGTGGCGCTGACGGTGGTGCCGATGGCGGTGCTGATGGTGGTGCCGACGGTGGCGCTGATGGTGGTGCCGATGGTGGCGCTGATGGTGGTGCCGATGGTGGCGCTGACGGTGGTGCCGACGGTGGTGCCGACGGTGGCGCCGATGGCGGTGCTGACGGCGGTGCTGACGGTGGTGCCGATGGCGGCAACGATGGCGGCAACGGCGGCGGTGACGGTGGCAACGACACCGACCCGAACGGCGGCGTGATCGACGGTGACGGCACCGACACCGACAACGCCGGCTCGCAGCCCGTCGAGCAGGGCGAGGGCAAGGAAGAGCTGTCGGGTACGGGCGACGGCGGCGAGCTCGCCGAGACCGGTGCTGCCGAGACCACCTTTCTGCTGATCGGCGCCGCGACGATGATCGCCGGTGGCATCGGCTTCCGTATGCTGCCGCGTCTCGTCGGTGGCGGACGCGCCGCTGTCTGAGCCACACGCTCCGTGACAAGCGCATAGCGCAACAGAAGGGCCCGGGTGCCGAGCACCCGGGCCCTTCTCCGTGCGAGGGAATGCGCGAGGCGCCTCGGAGGGGCGCTACGCGGTCCTGTACGCCGCCAGCATCGCCACCGTCGCTATCAGGGCCAGCAGCAGGGCCAGCAGCGTGGCGGGGCTCACAGCGCCGAAGGGGCCCTCCTGCTGGAGGCGCTCACGGTTGGCCCGGCAGACCGGGCAACGGCCCTCGGCGACAGGTGCCGCGCAGTTGGCGCACACCAATCGGTCGTAGGTCATGCGCTTTCCTCCTCCCGCGCACCGGAGCCGCAGGCGCGGACCGTCAGCACATTTCTCTCCCGACAACGCACTGGGAAACGGCACTGTTCCCCTACCACTGTGCCAGCTCGCGCGCTTTTCGGCGCGCCCCGCCGGATTACACCCGATCCGCGATGGGACAAAACGGGCAAGTCAGGGCGGTGCATGCATCGCCCGTCCCGGTTCGCGTAAGGTCACGCACACCTACTCCCGGCCGACCGTGGTGCACCCGTGATCCGATTCGACAACGTCTCCAAGAGCTACCCCAAGCAGAACCGACCTGCCCTGCGCGACGTCTCCCTCGAAATCGAGAAGGGTGAGTTCGTCTTCCTCGTGGGATCGTCCGGTTCCGGCAAGTCCACGTTCCTGCGGCTCATCCTTCGCGAGGAGCGCGCCAGCCAGGGCATGGTCCATGTCCTCGGCAAGGACCTGGCCCGCCTGTCCAACTGGAAGGTGCCGCACATGCGGCGCCAGCTGGGCACCGTCTTCCAGGACTTCCGCCTCCTGCCCAACAAGACCGTCGCCGAGAACGTGGCGTTCGCCCAGGAGGTCATCGGAAAGCCGCGCGGCGAGATCCGCAAGGCCGTGCCGCAGGTCCTCGACCTCGTCGGACTCGGCGGCAAGGAGGACCGGATGCCCGGTGAGCTCTCCGGCGGTGAGCAGCAGCGGGTGGCGATCGCCCGTGCCTTCGTCAACCGCCCGATGCTGCTGATCGCGGACGAGCCGACCGGAAACCTCGACCCGCAGACGTCGGTCGGCATCATGAAGCTCCTCGACCGCATCAACCGCACCGGTACGACCGTGGTCATGGCGACGCACGACCAGAACATCGTCGACCAGATGCGCAAGCGCGTCATCGAGCTCGAGCAGGGCCGTCTCGTACGCGACCAGGCACGCGGCGTCTACGGCTACCAGCACTGAGCCCGGACAGACTGAAAGGCTGAAAGCACGCCATGCGCGCCCAGTTCGTCATGTCGGAGATCGGTGTCGGTCTCCGTCGCAACCTCACGATGACGTTCGCCGTCATCGTCTCCGTCGCCCTGTCGCTCGCTCTCTTCGGTGGCGCGCTGCTCATGCGTGAGCAGGTCAACACCATGAAGGACTTCTGGTACGACAAGGTCAACGTCTCCATCTTCCTGTGCAACAAGAACGACGCGGCAACCTCGCCCCAGTGCGCCAAGGGCGCCGTCACCAGTGCGCAGAAGGAACAGATCGAGTCCGACCTGAAGAAGATGGACGTGGTCGACACCGTCGACCACGAGACGGCCGAGCAGGCGTACAAGCACTACAAGGAGCAGTACGGCGACACGCCCATCGCGTCCACCATCACGCCGGACCAGATGCAGGAGTCGTTCCGGGTGAAGCTCCACGACCCCGAGAAGTACAAGGTGGTTGCGACCGCCTTCGCCGGCCGGGACGGTGTGCAGTCCGTCCAGGACCAGCGCAACATCCTGCAGAATCTCTTCGACTTGATGAACGGCATGCGCATCGCCGCCCTGTGCGTCATGGGCCTGATGCTGGTGATCGCGATGATGCTGATCGTCAACACCGTGCGCGTATCGGCGTTCAGCCGAAGGCGTGAGACCGGCATCATGCGCCTGGTGGGTGCGTCGAGCTTCTACATCCAGACGCCGTTCATCATGGAGGCCGCCGTCGCCGGTGCGCTCGGCGGAGCCGTCGCCTGCGTGATGCTGCTCGTCGGCCGGTACTTCCTCATCGACAACGGCCTCGCGCTGGCCGACAAGATGCAGTTGGTGAACTTCATCGGCTGGGAGTCGGTTCTGGCCGTGCTGCCCCTGATCCTTGTGATCGGTCTGCTGATGCCCGCTGTTGCGGCTTTCATCGCATTGCGCAAGTACCTCAAGGTGTGACAAGCGCCCCTGGCGTCGTACGGTCAACAGCCGTACGGCGCCCTTCGCTTGTCCTAGACTCGTCGCCATGTCGGGACCCGAGTTCAGTCCTCGGCCCCACGGCATCCGCCGTGGGGCAGCCCTGACCTTGGTCTTCGCGACCGTTCTCGCCACCGCCGCCGCCACCGGCGGTCTGCCGAGCGAGGAGCACGAGGTGTCGCGCAGGCTCTCCGTCCGCGCGGCGGCCCAGGCCGTGGACCGCGACGCGGTCGCCCGGGCCGCAGCCGAGGCGATGGCGGACGGCAAGTCGGGCACCGAAGCGGCGGAGCAGTTCGTCAGCCGCAGCGGCGACCGCTGGAGCGCTGTGTACGACAGCGAGGAGTTCGAGGAGTTCGAGAACGCCCTCGACGGCGAGTACACCGGCGTGGGCCTGCGGACCCGGCGCACCGGCGGTCGTACGGAGGTCGCGGACGTCCAGAAGGGCGGCCCGGCGGACCGGGCCGGGATCCGGCCCGGCGACCGGCTGCGGACCGTGGACGGGCAGGAGGTCGCCCGCCGTCCGGTCACCGACGTCGTGGCGCTGCTGCGCGGGGCGGACGGCACGGACGTCGTCCTCGGACTGGAGCGGGACGGCCGCCGCTGGAGCGAGACCCTGACCCGCACGCTGCTGACCACCGAGACCGTCACCGTCCGCCACCTCGGCAAGGACACCGTCGTGATCAGGGTCGCCTCGTTCACCAAGGGGTCGGGCGCGCGGGTCCGGGACGCGGTACGCCGGGCGCCCGAGGGTGCGGGCATCCTCCTGGACCTGCGGGGCAACCCGGGCGGCCTGGTCTCCGAGGCCGTCACGGCCGCGTCCGCCTTCCTCGACGGCGGCCTCGTCGCCACGTACGACGTGCGCGGCGAGCAGCAGGCGCTCTACGCGGAAGGCGGCGGCGACACCCGCAGGCCGCTGGTCGCGCTGGTCGACGCGGGCACGATGAGCGCGGCCGAGTTGGTCACGGGCGCGCTGAAGGACCGCGGCCGGGCGATCACCGTCGGCTCGCGCACCTTCGGCAAGGGCTCGGTGCAGATGCCGAGCCGGCTGCCCGACGGCTCGGTGGCCGAGCTCACGGTGGGTCACTACCGCACTCCGTCCGGTCACGACGTGGACGGCGAGGGCATCACCCCCGACCTGCCGGCCGCCGAGGGCGCCGAACAGCGCGCGCAGTCGGTATTGAGTGGCCTCAGGGGGGCCTCGTAGTGCGAAAATGAGCGCACTATGGCAAAGGAAAAAGGGCGCAAGCTGATCGCGCAGAACAAGAAGGCGCGGCACGACTACCACATCCTCGACACCTACGAGTGCGGTCTCGTGCTGATGGGTACCGAGGTGAAGTCGCTGCGTCAGGGGCGGGCCTCGCTGGTGGACGGCTTCGTCCAGATCGACGGCCACGAGGCGTGGCTGCACAACGTGCACGTCCCCGAGTACAGCCAGGGCACGTGGACGAACCACAGCGCGCGGCGCAAGCGGAAGCTGCTGATGCACCGGGCGGAGATCGACAAGCTGGAGTCGAAGTCCCAGGAGACGGGCCACACGATCGTGCCCCTCGTCCTGTACTTCAAGGACGGCCGGGCCAAGGTCGAGATCGCGTTGGCGAAGGGCAAGAAGGAGTACGACAAGCGCCAGACGCTGCGGGAGAAGCAGGACCGGCGCGAGGCGGACCGCGCGATGTCGGCGGCGCGACGGCGCCAGCGGGCCTAGACCGCAGGTTCTCCGGGGACGCCTTCGGGACCCCGGAATAGGCTGGCACCGTCGTGCGTTGGTCACGTACGATGGCACCTGCCCGCACGGCAGGGGCACACCTTTGAAAAATCAACATGGGGATGATCGGTTTCGACAGCGGCTGTCGAAGCAGGGGAAGCGTGTCGAGGAAGCGGCAATGATCTCGTTAACCATATGTCGCAACCAATAATCGCCAACACCAAGCGCGATTCCTTCGCCCTCGCTGCCTAAGTAGCGACTCGCGAAGTGTCAGCCCGGGGCTGTTCCCGACCCGGATCCTGGCATCAGCTAGGGAACTGAACCTCTAGGCCCGGTCACGGGGTCGAGAGGGAAACCACACAGTGACTGAGCCCGTCGGAGACTTGTCCGCGTGATCTCCGGGGCCGAGAAAAGCGCAGCGGACTGCACACGGAGAAGCCCTGGTTCTGCACCGTTGGACGCGGGTTCGATTCCCGCCATCTCCACCGATGGAGATCCCGGAGGCGTAGGCCCCCGGGGTCCTCGTATCCCATGTGGACAAGGCCCGGCAGCTACGGCAGCCGGGCCTTCGTCGTGCCCGCCGCCGCGGTCGTGGCCGCCACCGCAAGGGCCAGCGCCGCCGCGCACACCGGCACGGCGTATCCGGCCGTGGGGCTCAGGTGCTCCACCACCCAGCCACCGCTCGCCGAACCCGCCGCGATGCCCCCGAGCAGCGCGGTGACGGCCAGCGTCATGCCCTCGTTGAGCTGGGCCGGTGGGGTCAGTCGCTGGACCACGGTCATGCCGGTCACCATCGTCGGCGCGGTCGCCATGCCCGCCGGCAGCAAGGCGCCCGCGACGGCGAGCACCGACCCGGTGCCCGCGGCGGCCAGCAGCGGCAGCGACATCAGGGCCGTCATCGCGGCGAGCGTGGCCACGAGAGAGGCCGCCCGCCCGACCCGGCCGTAGACCAGGCCGGCCGCGCACGAACCCGCTGCCTGGAGGGCGAGGACCGCACCGGCCGCCGGACCGTCGACGAAGGCGAGCGTGACGACCTCCATCGCGCCGAAGACCGCTCCCGTGGCGAGGAACACCAGGAGCAGGGCGGGCATGCCGGCGGCACGCAGCGGCGAGCCCGCGGTGCTACGCGGTGAAGGGGGCGGCTCGGTGGACCGCTGTGCGGCGAAGACGAGGACGCCCACGAGGAGCAGGGCCGCGCCGGTCAGCGTGCCCGCCTCCGGGAACAGCGCCGCGCACAGGAACGCCGCGAGGACGGGGCCGAGCATGAAGCAGAGCTCGTCGGCCGCCTGCTCGAAGGAGTTCGCCGTGTGCAGGGCGGCCGGATCGCCCCGGTGCAGGTGCGCCCAGCGGGCCCGGGACATGCCCCCGGTGTTGGGCATCGTGGCGGTCGCCGCGTACGAGGCGAACAGCGTCCAGTCGGGCGCGCCGTAGCGCACGCACAGCAGCAGGGCGAGCTCGCCGAGCACCGCGATGACCGTGGCGGGCACGGCGATCCGGGCCTGTCCGTACCGGTCGACGAGGCGTGCCGTCCACGGCGCGACCAGCGCGGTGGCGGCGAGCCCGGTCGCGGTGACTGCGCCGGCCAGCGCGTACGAACCGCGAGACCCGGCGATCATGATGACGGCGCTGACGCTGAACATGCCCATCGGGAGGCGGGCGATCAGATTGCCCGCCGTGAACGCGCGGACACCCGGCGTGGCGAACAGTCGCCGGTAGGGGCCGGGTGGCCTGCGTCGGCGCACGGGCCGTGCGGGAGCCCCGGAACCGGCTGCCGGCTGCACGTCGTCACCGGTGTCGAAGCGGGGAACGAACGCCGGGGACCCGGGCGTGATCGCGGGCAGCGGAGGGCGATCGGCCTGGTACGGCCGGGAGGTCTGCGGCATGGCTCCACCCTCACGGCTGCCGTCGTGGACCGTCCAACACCTGATCGGTGGCCATTGACGCACCTGTGTTGTTGAATGCGGCGTGCCCCGAGATCTGGACCCGCGCCTGCTGCGCGCCTTCGCCGCCGTCGCCGACGAACTCCACTTCACCCGCGCCGCCGCCCGGCTCTACGTCGCCCAGCAGGCGCTCAGCCGTGACGTGCGGCGGCTCGAACGGGAGCTGGGTGTCGAGCTGTTCGTCCGGACCACCCGGCATGTGACGCTCACCGCGGACGGCGAGCGGCTGCTGCCGTACGCCCGGCGGGTGCTCACGGCCCAGGACGAGCTGCTGGCCGCCGCCGACGGCGCCGCGCGCCCGCTGCTGGTCGACCTCAACAGCCCCGGCCCGACCATGACGTCCGCGCGCGTCCTGGCCCGCGCCCGCGAACTCGCCCCGGAGCGCGAGCTGATGGCCCGCTACGAGAGCGGACTGGCCCATGCCGCGGCCGAGATCCTGGCCGGGCGGCTCGACGTGTCCTTCGGCCGCTTCGCCGGCCTTGCGCCCTCCGTTCGGGCCCAGCTCGTCCAGCAGCCGGTACGGCTGGAGCCCATGGCGGTCCTGCTGCGCGAGGGCCACCCGCTCGCGGCACTGGAGCACGTCCCGCTGGGCGCGCTGGCCGGCGAGACCGTGTACGCCGGTGACGGGAACCCGAGGACACCGGAGTGGACGGACCTCGCGCGGCGGCTCTTCGCCGGGCGGGGCATCACCGTCGCGCCGCCCGTGCCGCTGGCGGTCGGCGAGGAGGAGTTCCGGCGGGTGATGGAGAAGTTCGGCAGTCCGGTGCTCGTCGTCGTGGACTTTCCGGCGCTGCCCGGCACCGTACGGCGGCCGCTCGTCGATCCGGTGCCGCTGTCGCCGGTCTCGCTGGTGTGGCGCAAGGGGCTGCGCCACCCCGGCCTGGACGCGCTGCGCCGGGCGGCGGCGGAGCTCGCCGAGCGGCAGGGCTGGCTGGAACGGGACCCCGCGCAGTGGCTGCCCGAGAGCGATGCGTCCCTGATGCAGGGCCGGCCCTGACGCCGTCCCTCCGGCGCGGCCCGGCCACCGTCGCCCGCCGCCCGGCGGGGCACCGGCCTCACGGAGCCGGCACGGCGGACGTGAGAGCAAGGTTTCGCACCGGTCACCTCACGGCACCGGCCTGAAACGCGCCGTCCATACCGTCGTGTCCCACGACCGGAACCAGGTGGAGGCGCGCGATGGCAGGCCGATGGATCGAACAGTGGGACCCCGAGGACGAGACCTTCTGGCAGACGAAGGGGGAGCGGATCGCCCGGCGCAATCTCCTCTTCTCCGTACTCAGTGAGCACATCGGGTTCTCGATCTGGAGCCTGTGGTCCGTGATGGTCCTCTTCATGGGGCCCGAGTACGGCGTGGACCCGGCCGGGAAGTTCTTCCTGATCGCCACCGCGACCGTGGTCGGGGCCGTCATCCGGGTGCCGTACACGTTCGCCGTAGCCCGGTTCGGCGGGCGCAACTGGACTGTCTTCAGCGCGCTGCTGCTGCTCCTGCCGACCGGCGCGGCCTACGCGGTGATGGAGCCCGGCACCTCGTACGCCACGTTCCTCGCGGTCGCCGCCCTCACCGGCGTCGGCGGCGGCAACTTCGCCTCGTCGATGACGAACATCAACGCCTTCTTCCCGCTGCGGAAGAAGGGCTGGGCGCTCGGCCTCAACGCGGGCGGCGGCAACATCGGCGTCCCCGTCATCCAGCTCGTCGCCCTGCTGATCATCGGCACGGCGGGCGCGGCCCACCCCCGGCTCGTGCTCGGCATCTACATGCCGCTCGTCGTGGTCGCCGCCGTGTGCGCGGCCCTGTGGATGGACAACCTCGCGCCCGTCAAGAACGACACCGGGGCCGCGAAGGACGCCGCCAGGGACGCCCACACCTGGATCATGGCCTTCCTGTACATCGGCACCTTCGGCTCGTTCATCGGCTACAGCTTCGCCTTCGGGCTCGTGCTGCAGACGCAGTTCGGGCGGACCCCGCTGCAGGCCGCCTCACTCACCTTCATCGGCCCCCTCCTCGGCTCGCTGATCCGGCCGCTCGGCGGAGCGCTCGCCGACCGCTTCGGCGGCGCCCGCATCACGCTGTGGAACTTCGCCGGCATGGCCGCCGCCACCGGAGTCGTCGTCGCCGCGTCCGTCCAGGAGTCCCTCGGCGTCTTCCTCGTCGGGTTCATCGCCCTGTTCGTGCTCAGCGGCCTCGGCAACGGCTCGACGTACAAGATGATCCCCGGCATCTTCCAGAACAAGGCGCTGGCCATGGGCATGACCGGCGAGACCGCGGCCGCCTACGGGCGCCGGCTCTCCGGCGCCTCCATGGGGCTCATCGGCGCCGTCGGCGCGCTCGGCGGGCTCGCGATCAACCTCGCCTTCCGCCAGTCCTTCCAGACCGCGGGCACCGGCACCGCCGCCTTCGTCGCCTTCCTCGCCTTCTACGCGGTCTGCTCCGCGGTGACCTGGGCGGTATACCTTCGCCGGCCCACCGTCGTCCCGGCCCGCACCGCGGAGCCCTCGGCGGAGCCCGAGGCCGCCTACGCCCGCGTCTGAGCTGACGGGACGCGCCGGCCGGTGCGTAACAAGCGCCGACCGGTGCGTAACAACGGCGAAATCTGAACGATCCGGGCCTGTCATGCGCCTTTGACAGGCTCGGCCGCCAGTTCAGCAGTCCAATGGGGTACATCCAGGGCACAGTCAGTAGGGACGACCGAGATGCACGACCACGGCCAACCGCACGGCCCGCTCGCGGGCTTCACCGTCGGCGTCACCGCCGCCCGCCGCGCCGACGAGCTCGGCGCACTGCTCAGGCGGCGGGGCGCGGCCGTCCTGCACGCCCCGGCGCTGCGCATCGTGCCGCTCGCCGACGACGCCGAGCTGCTCGCCGCCACCAAGGAACTCATCGACCACGCGCCCGACGTGGTCGTCGCCACCACCGCGATCGGCTTCCGCGGCTGGGTCGAGGCCGCCGACGGCTGGGGCTTCGGGGACGACCTGCTCGCCCGGCTGCGCGACGTCGAGCTCCTCGCGCGCGGGCCCAAGGTGAAAGGCGCGATCAGGGCCGCCGGCCTCACCGAGGAGTGGTCCCCGGCCTCCGAGTCCATGGCGGAGGTGCTGGACCGGCTGTTGGACGAGGGGGTCGCCGGCCGTCGCATCGCGCTGCAGCTGCACGGCGAGCCGCTGCCCGGGTTCGTCGAATCGCTGCGGGCCACGGGCGCCGACGTCGTCCTCGTCCCGGTGTACCGGTGGATGGAGCCCGAGGACATCGCGCCGCTCGACCGGCTCCTCGACGCGACGATCGCGCGCGGCCTGGACGCCGTGACCTTCACGAGCGCGCCCGCGGCGGCCTCGCTGCTCTCCCGCGCGGAGAGCCGCGGGCTGCTGGGCCGGCTGCTGGAGTGCTTCGACCACGACGTCCTCGCCGCGTGCGTGGGGCCGGTCACCGCGCTGCCGCTGCAGGCGGCGGGGGTGACGACGGTGCAGCCGGAACGGTTCCGGCTCGGCCCGCTCGTGCAGCTGCTCGGCACCGAGCTGCCCGCCCGCGCCCGGACGCTGCCGATCGCGGGGCACCGCGTCGAGATCCGCGGCCACGCGGTCCTCGTCGACGACGACCTGCGCCCCGTGCCGCCCGCGGGCATGGCGCTGCTGCGGGCCCTGTCGCTGCGCCCGGGCTGGGTCGTCTCCCGGGCCGACCTGCTGCGCGTGCTGCCGGGCACGGGCAAGGACGAGCACGCCGTCGAGACGGCGATGGCGCGGCTGCGGACGGCGCTGGGCGTGCCGAAGCTGATCCAGACGGTGGTCAAGCGCGGGTACCGGCTGTCGCTGGACCCGTCGGCGGAGACGAAGTACGCGGGGGCGTGAGGGCCGCCCGGGGTGCGCGGCGCGCCTGGGCGTGGCCCGGTCCGTGGCCGCCGCGCACTTGCCGGGGCTCTGCCCCGGACCCCGCGCCTCAATCTCCCCCTACGGCCTGGCGGCCGTGGGAGGTGCCCCCAGCGGGGCTGGACTTGGCCCGCCCGTCGGGCGCAGCGGGCTTGATCTGCCCGGTCGTCGGGTGGGCGGGCCGGGAAGGCGACGTCGTCTCCATCGCGGCGGGGCTGAATCGGCGCCTCCCGGTTGGCAGAATGCCGCGCCTTCTGGATGTGGCGGGACGCGGGCTTTCGGGGGGAGGGGCGGGCGGGCACTCTGGTGGGGACACAGCCGGTCGTGAATCCCTAGGCGGTGACAGGCACATGGCGGCGGGCACGGGCTCGTACGAGTGGCGGTTCGACTCCGGGCGGGTGTGCCTGGATCTCGTGGCCACGGCACCACAGGCCGACCGGGCGGGTGCCGGGTGCGAACCGCTCGCCGAGCCGGGACGGCTCTCCTGCTGGCTGGCGGGTGCCGGGCTCGTGCCCGTCGGCACCCGCATCGTCGCGGTCGACGACTCCTGGGTCACCGGCTTCGTCGAACTGCGCGAGTGCCTCGGCCAGTTGGTGGCCGCCGCACTCGAAGGGCGCGCCGCGGGACCGGCGTTGGAGACGCTGAACGCCCTCGCCGAGGGGCCGCCGCCCGGTATCAGGGCCGTACGGGACGAGAACGGCACGCTCGTACGCGCGCTGAGCACCGCCCCCGGCCGCGACGCGTTGCTCGCGGCCGTCGCCCGGGACGCCGTCGACCTGCTCACCGACCCCCTCGCCCGCTCCCGGCTCCGCCGGTGCGAGGGCGACAGCTGCGCCCGCGTCTACCTGGACACCTCCCGCGGCCGGCGGCGGCGCTGGTGCTCCAGCGAGGTGTGCGGCAACCGCGAGCGCGTGGCCCGGCACCGGCGCAAAGCGGCCGCCCACTGAAAAGATCTTGAAATTTCTTCTCCGCGCGTTGAGTGATCCGCTTCCGGCCCCCGTAGTGGAGGGCGACCAGGAAACAGGGTCTCGACCGGGGAGGTTCAGGTGCGCAAGGATGCCGCCGTGGCCGATGACCGTCCGCAACGGGCCCGCCATCGCAGGGGGAACCTCCCGGGCCCGGAGGGGCCCGGGGGGCAGAAACCGCGCATCGACTCCTCCGTGCCGGACGAGGAGTTGATGCGCGCGCTCTACCGCGAACATGCGGGACCGTTGCTCGCCTACGTACTGCGTCTCGTCGCCGGCGACCGCCAGCGTGCCGAGGACGTCGTGCAGGAGACGCTCATCCGTGCCTGGAAGAACGCCGGTCAGCTCAACCGGGCGACCGGCTCTGTCCGACCCTGGCTGGTGACGGTCGCCCGGCGTATCGTCATCGACGGTCACCGCAGCCGGCAGGCCCGGCCGCAGGAGGTCGATCCGTCGCCGCTGGAGGTCATGCCCGCGGAGGACGAGATCGACAAGGCGTTGTGGCTCATGACGCTCTCGGATGCGCTCGACGATTTGACGCCCGCCCACAGGGAAGTCCTTGTCGAGACGTATTTCAAGGGGCGTACGGTCAATGAGGCGGCCGAGACGCTCGGCATACCCAGTGGGACCGTGCGGTCCCGAGTGTTCTACGCGCTCCGTTCCATGAAGCTCGCACTGGAGGAGAGGGGGGTCTCGGCATGACCAGGTACGAACAGGAGTCCGTACACGACGCCGTCGGCGCGTACGTGCTCGGCGTGCTCGACGAGGCGGACGCCTCCGCCTTCGAGGCACATCTCGCCGGGTGCGACATCTGCGCCGCCCGCCTCGAGGAGTTCTCGGGGATGGAGCCGATGCTGGCGATGCTGGCCGAGGCGCCGGCCCCGCCGCCGCAGAACGTCCACAGCCTGCCCGGCATGCCGGGCCGCATGGACTTCCCGCCGCCGCGCCCCGCGCCCGTCGTGCCCACCTCCCCGAGCCCCCGGGTCCTCGACAGCCTGCTGAACGAGGTGTCCGCGGGCCGTGCCGCCAAGCGGCGGCGCGGCATGTACCTCCTCGCGGCCGCGGCGGCGCTGATCATCGGCGGCCCGGCCGTCGCGGTCGTGGTCACGGCCGACGACACCACCGGCAACCAGGCCGTCGAACCGCACCCGACCAGTCCCGCCGAGGACGCCTTCTTCAACCACATGGAGGAGAAGGTGCAGGCCACCGACGCGACGACCAAGGTCAGCGCGGTGGTCGGCATGGAGAAGAAGGGCTGGGGCACCCACACCGTCCTGGAGCTGAAGAACGTCAAGGGCCCCCTGAAGTGCAACCTCATCGCTGTCTCCAAGACCGGCGAGGAGGAGGTCGTGACGTCCTGGGCCGTGCCGAAGTGGGGGTACGGCATACCCGACAGCCCGGAGAAGGCGGCGAAGAACCCGCTGTACGTGCACGGCGGCGCGGCGATGGACCGGAACGACATCGACCACTTCGAGGTGCGCACCTTCGACGGGCAGCGCCTGGTGGAGGTCGACGCGTAGCCCGCCCGGCCGCGCGCGGGCACCCCGCTGTCCCGGGTGCGGCCGGTACAGGTGCAATGTCCGCCCCCCTTGGCGTACGGTTGACGGCTGCCCAGTGCACGTCAGAAGGGGGCCTCGGTGGCCGCGCAGGATGCCGCTGAATCCGTTGATTCCGTTGTCGACACCGTGATCGGCTCCGCAGCCGACTCGGTGCGGGACCGGGAGATCGCCGTCGAGCAGATCCACCTGGACCGGGTGTACCGCCGTCTCGAGGAGAAGATCCACGAGGCGGAGTTCCTCATGAACGACGCCGCCAAGCGGGGGCAGGTCGGCACCCCCGGCGCGCTCGCCGAGCGGGACGCCCAGGTCTTCCGCGCCGGTGTGCACCTGAACCGGCTCAACAACGAGTTCGAGGACTTCCTCTTCGGCCGTATCGACCTGCTGTACGGCAAGGACGGCAAGAAGGGCCCCGACGGCGCGTACACCTCCGTCGAGCCGGCCGACGACGCCGTACGGCCCGACAACACGGCCGACATCGGCGAGACCCTGCACATCGGCCGCATCGGTGTCCTCGACTCCGACTACGCGCCGCTGGTGATCGACTGGCGCGCCCCGGCCGCCGCGCCCTTCTACCGCTCCACGCCCGTCGACCCGGGCCGCGTGGTGCGCCGGCGCGTCATCCGCTCCAAGGGGCGCAAGGTCCTCGGCGTCGAGGACGACCTGATGCGCCCCGAGCTGACGGCCTCCCTCGGCGGCGAGAAGCTGCCCGTCGTCGGCGACGGCGCGCTGATGGCGGCCCTGGGGCAGGCCCGCAGCCACACCATGCGGGACATCGTCGCCTCCATCCAGGCGGAGCAGGACCTCGTCATCCGCGCACCCGCGGCCTCCGTGACCTACGTCGAGGGCGGTCCGGGCACGGGCAAGACGGCGGTGGCCCTGCACCGGGCCGCGTACCTGCTCTACCAGGACCGCAGGCGCTACGCGGGCGGCATCCTGATCGTCTCCCCGACGCCGCTCCTGGTGGCCTACACCGAGGGCGTGCTGCCCTCGCTCGGCGAGGAGGGGCAGGTCGCGATCCGCGCGGTCGGCTCACTCGTGGAGGGCGCCGAGGCGACGGCGTACGACGAGCCGGCCGTGGCCCGCGTCAAGGGCTCGTCCCGGATGCTCAAGGTGCTGCGCAAGGCCGCCAGGGGCGCCCTCGACATGGGGGAGGGACCCACACGACTGCGGGTCGTCGCCTTCGGGCGGCGGCTGGAGCTGGAGGCGGACGAGCTCCAGGGCATCCGCACCAACGCGCTGGGCGGCACCACCCCCGTCAATCTGCTGCGCCCCCGCGCCCGCCGGCTGCTCCTGGACGCCCTGTACGCCAAGTCCGGCGCCGTCGGACGGCACACGGACCCCGAGCTCGCCGCCGAGCTGCGCGCGTCCTTCGACGAGGACGTCAGCGGCGAGGACAGCTTCGTCGCGTTCCTGGACGCCTGGTGGCCCGAGCTGACGCCGCGCGGCGTCCTGTCGGCGATGGCGGACGAGAAGCGGCTCGGCCGCTGGTCGCGCCGGGTGCTGAACCCGGGGGAGGTGCGCAGGCTCGCCCGCTCGCTGCGCCGCGACGCCCTGTCCGTGCACGACGTGGCGCTCCTGGACGAGCTGGGCACCCTGCTCGGCACGCCCGCGCGGCCGCGCCGGAAGCGCGAGCTCGACCCGCTGGACCAGCTCACCGGTCTCGAGGAGCTGATGCCGCAGCGCGAGGAGTCGCAGCGCGAACGCGCGGAGCGGCTCGCGGCCGAGCGGACCGAGTACGCGCACGTGATCGTCGACGAGGCGCAGGACCTCACGCCCATGCAGTGGCGCATGGTCGGCCGCCGCGGCAGGCACGCCACCTGGACGGTCGTCGGCGACCCGGCCCAGTCGTCCTGGTCGTCCCCGGACGAGGCGGCCGAGGCGCGCGACGAGGCGCTGGGCACCCGTCCGCGGCGCCGTTTCGAGCTGACCGTGAACTACCGCAACCCGGCCGAGATCGCCGAGCTGGCCGCCAGGGTGCTCGCCCTGGCGATGCCCGGCATGCAGGCGCCCTCGGCGGTCCGCTCGACCGGCGTCGAGCCGCGGTTCGCCGTCGTCCCGGACGGCGACCTGGCCGGGGTGGTGCGGGCCGAGGCCGAGCGGCTGCTGGCCCGGGTGGAGGGCACCGTGGGCGTCGTCGTCGCCATGAACCGCCGCGAGGAGGCGGCCCGCTGGTTCGCCGGCCTCGGCGAGCGCGTGGTGGCCCTCGGTTCGCTGGAGGCGAAGGGACTGGAGTACGACGCGACGGTGGTCGTCGCGCCCGCCGAGATCGCGGACGAATCGCCGGCCGGTCTGCGGGTGCTGTACGTGGCGCTGACCCGCGCGACGCAGCAGCTCACGGTCGTCTCGCAGCGTCGTGACCAGCCCGACGCACAGGGCGTGCCCGACCTGTTGCGCGACTGACGGCGCGGTCCGCGGGCGGCTGACGATGTGGCCCGTGGCGCTGATGGCATGGCCCGCGGGCGACTGACAGGGTGGCCCGCGGGTGACTGACGGCAAGTCAACACTCGGCAGGGGAATCACTTGCCCGGGTGGTGCGTTAGCCTGGTTGTGGCACCGGCTCGATCCAAGCCCCCGGGCCCAACCTTCGTCGCTACGAGCGACCACTTGCCGCGAGGCGAGCATGGCGGGTCGGTGCCACTTGAACGACCGGAAGAGGCCCGGAGCACCGTATCGGTGCTCCGGGCCTCTTCTGTTTCCCGGTAACTTCTCGTATGGTGGAAGAAACTTTCCGAAAACAAAATGACCGCATTACCTGCTACCGACAGGTAGGTGTCACCATCGTTAGGCGCTGCCGGGCCTCGGCCCCTGACATCGCGCAGAAACGAAGCTAGGGAAAGCAGAGGAACCCGGTCATGGCAACGGCGCCCAGCGTCTCGTACTCGATGACGGTCCGGCTGGAGGTGCCCGCGAGCGGAACCGCGGTCTCCCAGCTCACCACGGCTGTGGAGTCCAACGGCGGTTCGGTGACCGGTCTGGACGTGACCGCTTCCGGTCACGAGAAGCTGCGGATCGACGTGACGATCGCCGCGACCTCCACCGCGCACGCCGACGAGATCGTCGAGGAGCTGCGCAAGATCGAGGGCGTCGTCCTCGGCAAGGTGTCCGACCGTACGTTCCTGATGCACCTCGGCGGCAAGATCGAGATGGCGTCCAAGCACCCCATCCGCAACCGCGACGACCTGTCCATGGTCTACACGCCGGGTGTGGCCCGTGTGTGCATGGCGATCGCGGAGAACCCGGAGGACGCCCGCCGCCTGACCATCAAGCGCAACTCCGTTGCAGTGGTGACGGACGGCTCGGCCGTGCTGGGTCTGGGCAACATCGGCCCCAAGGCCGCGCTGCCGGTGATGGAGGGCAAGGCGGCCCTGTTCAAGCGGTTCGCCGGCATCGACGCCTGGCCGATCTGCCTGGACACCCAGGACACCGACGCGATCGTGGAGATCGTCAAGGCGATCGCCCCCGGCTTCGCCGGCATCAACCTGGAGGACATCTCCGCGCCCCGCTGCTTCGAGATCGAGGCCCGGCTGCGCGAGGCCCTGGACATCCCCGTCTTCCACGACGACCAGCACGGCACCGCCATCGTCGTCCTGGCCGCCCTGACCAACGCGCTGCGCGTGGTGGACAAGTCGGTCGGCGACGTGCGGGTCGTGATGTCCGGTGCGGGCGCGGCCGGCACGGCCATCCTGAAACTGCTGCTCGCGGCGGGCGTCAAGCACGCGGTGGTGGCCGACATCCAGGGTGTCGTGCACGCGGGCCGTGAGGACCTGGTGGGCGCGGCGGCCGACTCCCCGCTGCGCTGGATCGCGGACAACACCAACCCCGAGGGCGTCACGGGCACGCTCCAGGAGGCGGTCGTCGGGGCCGATGTGTTCATCGGCGTCTCGGCTCCGAACCTGCTGGGTGCGGAGGATGTCGCGGCCATGGCGGACGGTGCCATCGTCTTCGCGCTCGCGAACCCGGACCCCGAGGTCGACCCGGCAATCGCCCGTCAGACGGCGGCAGTTGTGGCGACGGGCCGTTCGGACTTCCCCAACCAGATCAACAACGTGCTGGTGTTCCCGGGTGTGTTCCGCGGTCTGCTGGACGCCCAGTCCCGGACCGTCAACACGGAGATGATGCTCGCGGCCGCGGCCGCGCTCGCGGACGTCGTCACCGAGGACGAGCTCAACCCGAACTACATCATCCCGTCCGTCTTCAACGACAAGGTCGCCGGCGCCGTCGCGGGCGCCGTCCGCGAGGCGGCCAGGTCGGCAGCGGCTGTGACGGGCCCCACGTCCGCCTGACATACGGCGCGTCGCGGGTCGCGGCATCCCAAACCCCCCTCTAGGGTGGCGGACCATGAGCCCGTGGCCGCAGTCCGGCCGCGGTCGGCCGCTCCGATGAGTCTCCGGAGAGTCGACGGAACGTCACCACGACGGGGCGCCGACGCTTTTCGTGTGACCCTGGAGGGTGCCGGATTGGCTTTCCCGCCGCTGGTGGGGGCAGGATGCACCTCGAGGACCTGCGTCCTGGGGGGACCCCCGCGGGCGCGGAGGGGTCTGACAGCAGACCCGGGTCCGGGGACTGTCCGAGGGCCCTGGCAGCATCGGCTTCGATCCACGCCTCACAGGCAAGAAGAACACGGGAGTAACGAAATGAACCGCAGTGAGCTGGTGGCCGCGCTGGCCGACCGCGCCGAGGTGACCCGCAAGGACGCCGACGCCGTTCTGGCCGCTCTCGCCGAGACCGTCGGCGAGGTCGTCGCCAAGGGCGACGAGAAGGTCACCATCCCCGGCTTCCTGACCTTCGAGCGCACCCACCGTGCCGCTCGCACCGCTCGTAACCCGCAGACCGGCGACCCGATCCAGATCCCGGCCGGCTACAGCGTGAAGGTCTCCGCGGGCTCGAAGCTCAAGGAAGCCGCCAAGGGCAAGTAAGTCCTGAAGCGCCGGAAGGGCGGGCACCGCTACGGGTGCCCGCCCTTCCGCACGCCTGGGTGCGCGTGCCTGTGCACGCTGCGCTCGCCGGGGCGCTGCTCCGAGCCCCGCGCCTCAGTCGCCGGCGGGGCTGGTTTTCGCTTCCGGGGCCCGGTGCCTGTGTGCGGCGTGCTTGTTGGGGCTCTGCTCCGAGCCCTGCGCCTCGATCGCCGGTGGGGCTGGATTTCGCTGGCGAAATCAGCACGCCGTAGGCGGAGATTGAGGACGTCGCGCGGAGCGCGGTGCCGGGGCCCGGGGGCCACCCCGGGGCAGGGGCGCGGCCGGCAGGCACCGTAGGGCAGGGCCGGGTGGGGAACAGCCCGCGCAGCGGAGCCCCGCACACGAAACGCCCCACACACGAAACGGCCCCCGCGGAGGATCCGCGGGGGCCGGTGGGGTGAGGGGGTGTCAGACGATCGGGCCGCCGGGGAGTTCGACCTTCGCCCCGAGCTTCTCCAGCTTCTCCATGAAGTTCTCGTAGCCGCGGTTGATCAGGTCGATGCCGTGCACCCGGCTCGTCCCCTGCGCCGCCAGCGCCGCGATCAGGTACGAGAAGCCGCCGCGCAGGTCCGGGATGACCAGGTCCGCGCCCTGGAGCTTCGTCGGGCCCGAGACGACCGCCGAGTGGAGGAAGTTGCGCTGGCCGAAGCGGCAGTCGGAGCCGCCCAGGCACTCCCGGTACAGCTGGATGTGCGCGCCCATCTGGTTCAGCGCGGACGTGAAGCCGAGCCGGGACTCGTACACCGTCTCGTGCACGATCGACAGGCCCGTCGCCTGCGTCAGGGCCACGACCAGCGGCTGCTGCCAGTCCGTCTGGAAGCCGGGGTGGACGTCCGTCTCCAGCGCGATGGACTTCAGCTGACCGCCCGGGTGCCAGAAGCGGATGCCCTCGTCGTCGATCTCGAAGGCGCCGCCGACCTTCCGGTACGTGTTCAGGAACGTCATCATCGAGCGCTGCTGAGCGCCGCGCACGTAGATGTTGCCCTCGGTGGCCAGCGCAGCCGACGCCCAGGACGCGGCCTCGAGGCGGTCCGGGATCGCGCGGTGGGTGTAGCCGCCGAGCTTGTCGACACCGGTGATCCGGATCGTCCGGTCCGTGTCCATGGAGATGATCGCGCCCATTTTCTGCAGGACGCAGATCAGGTCCTCGATCTCCGGCTCGACCGCCGCGTTGGTCAGCTCCGTGACGCCCTCCGCGAGCACCGCCGTCAGCAGCACCTGCTCGGTGGAGCCGACCGACGGGTACGGCAGACGGATCTTGGTGCCGCGCAGGCGCTGCGGGGCCTCCAGGTACTGGCCGTCCGCGCGCTTCTCGATCGTGGCACCGAACTGGCGCAGGACGTCGAAGTGGAAGTCGATCGGCCGGCCGCCGATGTCACAGCCGCCCAGACCCGGGATGAACGCGTGCCCGAGCCGGTGCAGCAGCGGGCCGCAGAACAGGATCGGGATGCGCGAGGAGCCCGCGTGGGCATCGATGTCGGCGACGTTCGCGCTCTCGACGTGCGTGGGGTCGAGGACCAGCTCGCCGGGTTCGTCGCCGGGACGGACCGTCACGCCGTGCAGCTGGAGCAGTCCGCGGACGACTCTCACATCGCGGATGTCGGGCACATTGCGCAGCCGGCTCGGCTCGCTGCCGAGCAGGGCGGCGACCATCGCCTTGGGCACGAGGTTCTTCGCGCCGCGGACGCGGATCTCGCCCTCGAGCGGGGTTCCGCCGTGGACAAGGAGTACATCGTCTGTGCCGGTCATGAATCTCGCGTTCCGGAGTAGTCGGTCGGGGGCCAGGGAAAAGGGTAAGGGGCCCCGGGCCCTTCGATGTATGGGTGAGGGGCCCCTTTGTGCGTAATGAATTGGGCACAACACGTTCCGTCCGCCGCCTCTTGCGCACGGTCACCGGTCCTCCAGGTGCCACCGGCGGGTGCCGCCGCCCCCGCAGCGCGCTCCGACCTGCGCGCCATCGCGCCGCAAAGCCAACGCGCCGCTCCGCCCCCGCGAAGCGGCGAGATGCGGGATCATGTGTCGCATGACCGAGGTGTCCTCGCTCACAGGGCGGCTGCTCGTCGCCACACCTGCCCTCGCGGACCCGAACTTCGACCGCGCGGTCGTCCTGCTGCTCGACCACGACGACGAGGGCTCCCTCGGCGTCGTCCTCAACAGGCCCACACCTGTCGACGTGAGCGACATCCTCGAGCCCTGGGCCGCGCTGGCCGGGGAGCCCGGCGTCGTGTTCCAGGGCGGCCCCGTCTCCCTCGACTCGGCGCTGGGCGTCGCGGTGATCCCCGGCGACGAGGGGCCCCTCGGCTGGCGGCGGGTGTACGGGGCGATCGGCCTCGTCGACCTGGAGGCGCCGCCCGAGCTGCTCGGCTCGGCGCTCGGCTCGCTGCGGATCTTCGCCGGGTACGCCGGCTGGGGCCCGGGCCAGCTGGAGGCCGAGCTGCGGGACGGCGCGTGGTACGTCGTGGAGTCGGAGCCCGGCGACGTGTCCTCGCCGCGGCCGGAGACGCTGTGGCGTGCGGTGCTGCGCCGTCAGCGCAACGAGCTGGCCATGTTCGCGACGTATCCGGACGACCCGTCCCTCAACTGACCGGATCGCCGCGCCCGGGTCCTCGCTCCCGTACCGGCGTCGTCGTGGGTACCCTTGGAGCTCATGAGCACTCTTGAGCCCGAGCGCGGGACAGGCACCGGGACCCTGGTAGAGCCGACGCCACAGGTGTCGCACGGCGACGGCGACCACGAGCGCTTCGCCCATTACGTCCAGAAGGACAAGATCATGGCGAGTGCCCTCGACGGCACTCCGGTGGTCGCGCTGTGCGGAAAGGTCTGGGTGCCGGGGCGTGACCCCAAGAAGTACCCGGTCTGCCCGCTGTGCAAGGAGATCTACGAGTCGATGGGCTCGGGCGGCGACAAGGGCAAGGACGGCGACAAGAAGAAGTAGCCCGCCGCCGTTCGACGGCTTCTTCCGACGGCCCTCGGGGCGCGCTCTGCGCGTGCCCCGGGGGCCGTTTCGCGTGTTCGCCCTCACCGTGGCGTTGCACGCCGTGCAGCTGCCGGTCACAGAGTGGTTGAGACCTCTTGTGGGGCTGTGCGGGCCGCTCTAGCCTCCTGCGTGTTGTGCAGTACGAAACAGTCGTTGCGTATGTTGCAACGTCACGACGCGTGGGGGTTCCTGCATGAAGCTCATCGCCAAACTCGCCGCCCCCGTGGCGGCTCTCGCCCTGGCGGGCCTCACCGCCTGCGCCCCCCAGACCTCCGACACCGGCGCCAAGGAGGACGCCAAGAGCGGCACCCTGCGGGTCTGGCTCTTCCAGGAGGTCGGCAACGGGCCCAAGGAGCAGGTCGTCGACGCCGCGGTCGCCGCCTTCGAGAAGGCGCACGAGGGCGCGGAGGTGGAGGTCGAGTACATCCCCGTCGAGACCCGCGCCCAGCGCATCAAGGCCGCCTTCAACGACCCGGCGAGCGCCCCCGACGTCATCGAGTACGGCAACACCGACACCGCCGGTTACGTCAAGGACGGCGGACTCGCGGACGTCACCGCCGAGTTCGGCGCCTGGGACGAGGCGAAGGACACCGACCCCACCGCCCGGGAGTCCGTCACGGTGGGCGGGAAGGTCTACGGCGCGCCCCTCTTCGTGGGCGCCCGCGCGCTCTACTACCGCACCGACGTCTTCGAGGAGCTGGGCCTCGAACCGCCCAGGACCCAGGACGAACTGATCGCCACCGCCAAGAAGATCCGCCGGCAGAAGCCGGAGTTGTACGGGCTCGCGGTCGGCGGCGCGTACACCTATGGCGCCATGCCCTTCATCTGGGCCAACGGAGGCGAGCTCGCCTCCCGCAGCGGCGGCTCGTACAGGTCCGCCATCGACAGCGCCGCCGCGCGGAAGGGCATCACGGCCTACACGTCGCTGTTCGGCGACGACAACTGTCCTGCCGCCACGTGCGCCTCGATGAACGGCAACGCGACCGTCACCGCGTTCGCCTCCGGCAAGGCGGCGATGGCCATCGGCGGCGACTTCAGTCACCAGGCGGTCGAGGCCGGCTCGGTCAAGGGCAAGTACGCCGTCGTGCCGCTGCCGGGGCTCAGGGCGGGCGAGATCGCTCCCGCCTTCGCGGGCGGCAACAACATCGGCGTCCTCAGGAGCAGTTCGCACCGCACGCTGGCGGTGGACCTGATGAAGCGGTTCGCCGGCAAGGAGACGCAGGCGAAGCTGTTCGACGCGATGGGCTTCCTGCCGACGTACACCGACGTGCGCGCCGAGGCCGCGAAGAAGGAGCCGTTCGTCGAACCGTTCATCAAGACGCTCGACACGGGAGCCAAGTTCGTGCCGGCGTCCCCGGCCTGGGGGCACATCGACGCCTCGCTGGTCCTGCCCTCGATGTTCCAGGAGATCGTCAGCGGCAAGAAGGACGTGGCGGCCGCGTCGAGGGACGCGGCGCGGAAGATGGACGCGGCGTTCGCGTCGGCGGGCTGACACCGATGAAGCACCGCACGAACCATGCGCGCCCCGAGCCCGCCGGGCCCGCGCACGGCGCAACGCACGCGGCAGGGGTGTCGTTCGACGCCGGCCCGCCGGTCGCGGGCCGCATGGGCGACGGCCTGCCCGACGGCGCAGCCGTAGCCGGGGCGGGCGCGCGGGACGGGCGGGGCGGCAAGGGGACGGCGGGCGGGGGCCGGGGTCCCAGGGGGACGACGGGGCGGCACGGGGGCTGGACCCCGTGGATCTACCTCGCTCCCGCGCTCGCCGTCCTCGGCGCCCTGCTCGTCTACCCGATCTACCAGCTCGGCCTCATCTCCTTCCTCGAGTACACCCAGGCCCAGGTCAGCGGCGGCGAGCCGACCACCTTCCAGGGCCTCGGCAACTACCGCACGCTCCTCGCCGACCCCCAGTTCTGGCAGGTGCTCCTCGCGACCGTCCTCTTCGCCGCCGCCTGCGTCGTCGCCACCCTCGCCGTCGGCTGCGCGCTCGCGGTCCTGCTCACCCGCGTACGGGCACTGCCGCGGCTGGCCCTGATGCTGGCCGCGCTCGGCGCCTGGGCCACCCCGGCGATCACCGGCTCCACCGTCTGGGTCTTTCTCTTCGACCCCGACCACGGCCCGGTCAACCGCGTTCTCGAACTGGGCGACTTCTCCTGGACGTACGGCCGCTGGAGCGCCTTCTCGCTCGTCCTCTTCGAGGTCGTCTGGTGCTCGTTCCCGTTCGTGATGGTGACGGTCTACGCGGGCATCAAGGCGATTCCCGCCGAGGTGCTGGAGGCGGCCGCGCTGGACGGCGCTTCCCAGTGGCGCATCTGGCGTTCCGTCACGGCCCCGATGCTGCGACCGATCCTCGTCGTCGTGACCATCCAGTCGATCATCTGGGACTTCAAGGTCTTCACGCAGATCTACGTAATGACGAACGGCGGCGGCATCGCCGGACAGAATCTCGTGCTCAACGTGTACGCCTATCAAAAGGCGTTCGCGTCCTCCCAGTACAGCCTGGGATCGGCGATCGGCGTGGTCATGCTGCTCATTCTGCTCGCGGTCACCCTCGTGTACCTGGGACTGCTGCGACGCCAGGGAGAAGAGACATGAGCCTCGGTACGAGCGCGTGGCGGGCCCGGCGTCCCGGACGGCTCGCCGCCGAGGCGACGGCGCTGGTCGTCGCGCTGATCGTCGCCTTCCCGCTGTACTGGATGGTCCTCTCCGCCTTCAAACCGGCCGGTGAGATCCAGTCCACGCAGCCGCGTCCCTGGACGCTCGCCCCCTCGCTGGACTCCTTCCGCCGGGTCTTCGAACAGCAGGAATTCGGCCGTTATTTCCTCAACAGTCTGATCGTCGCGGGAACGGTCGTCGTCGCGTCCGCACTGATCGCGTTCCTCGCCGCCACGGCCGTCACCCGGTTCCGATTCCGGTTCCGTACGACCCTGCTCATCATGTTCCTCGTCGCACAGATGGTGCCGATCGAGGCCCTGACGATTCCGCTGTTCTTCCTGATGCGCGACGCCGGCCAGCTGAACACTCTCGGTTCGCTGATCCTGCCGCACATCGCCTTCTCGCTGCCGTTCGCGATCTGGATGCTGCGCGGATTCGTCAAGGCCGTCCCGGAGGCACTGGAGGAAGCCGCGTACATCGACGGCGCGAGCCGTACGCGGTTCCTGTGGCAGATCCTCTTCCCGCTGGTTTTCCCCGGCCTGGTGGCGACGAGCGTGTTCTCGTTCATCTCCACGTGGAACGACTTCCTCTTCGCCAAGTCGTTCATCATCAGCGACACGTCGCAGTCGACGCTGCCGATGGCGCTGCTGGTCTTCTTCAAACCGGACGAGAACGACTGGGGCGGGATCATGGCCGCCTCCACCGTGATGACCGTGCCGGTGCTCGTCTTCTTCGTACTCGTACAGCGACGCCTGGTCTCCGGCCTGGGCGGCGCGGTGAAGGACTGACGCGATGCCTCCCACGAACCTGGTCCCCGCTCCGCTCGTCGCCGAGTGCCGGGCCGACGGCCCCGGTCACCTCTCGCTGGACGAGCGGACCACCGTCGACGCCCGGCCGGGCACCGAAGGCGTCGCCCGCGGGCTGCGCACGGCGCTCGGGCCGGCCACCGGACTGCCGCTGGCCGACGGCTCGGGCCCGCACAGCATCCTGCTGCGCGTGAGCGCCGAGGTGGAGCGGGCGTACGGCCCGGAGGGTTACCGCCTCTCCACCGACCGCTCCGCCGAGGACGTCGCCGTTCTCGTCGAGGGCGGCAGCGCGGCCGGGGTGTTCTGGGGGGTCCAGACGCTACGGCAGCTGCTCGGGCCGGACGCGCACCGCAGGGCGCCCGTCGCGCACGGCCGGGACTGGACGCTGCCCCTGGTCACGGTCGAGGACGGCCCCCGCTTCTCCTGGCGCGGCATGATGCTGGACGTCTCGCGGCACTTCCTGCCCAAGGACGACATCCTGCGCCAACTCGACCTGCTCGCCGCCCACAAGCTCAACGTCTTCCACTTCCACCTCACCGACGACCAGGGCTGGCGCATCGAGATCGAGCGGTATCCGAAGCTCGCCGAGGTCGGCGCCTGGCGTACGCGGACGAAATGGGGGCACCGGGCGTCCGGCCTCTGGGACGAGAAACCGCACGGCGGCCACTACACGCACGACGACATCCGCGAGATCGTCGCCTACGCCGCCGAGCGGCACATCACCGTCGTCCCCGAGATCGACATCCCCGGGCACTCGCAGGCGGCCATCGCCGCCTATCCGGAGCTCGGCAACACCGACGTCGTCGACACCGCCTCCCTGACGGTGTGGGACAACTGGGGCATCAGCCCCAATGTCCTCGCCCCCGGCGACACCACTCTGCGCTTCTACGAGGGCGTCCTGGAGGAGGTCCTCGGCCTCTTCCCCTCCGTCTTCGTCCACATCGGCGGCGACGAGTGCCCCAAGGACCAGTGGAAGGCCTCACCGGCCGCCCAGGCGCGCATCAAGGAGCTCGGGCTCGCGGACGAGGACGAGCTCCAGTCCTGGTTCGTCCGGCACTTCGAACGCTGGCTCGCCGACCGCGGCCGCCGCCTCATCGGCTGGGACGAGATCCTCGAAGGGGGCCTGGCGCCGGGTGCCGCGGTCTCCTCGTGGCGTGGCTACCAGGGGGGCATCGCCGCCGCCGAGGCCGGTCACGACGTCGTCATGTGCCCCCAGCAGCAGGTGTATCTGGACCACCGGCAGGCCGCCGGCGACGACGAGCCGATGCCCATCGGCTACGTGCGGACCCTGGAGGACGTCTACCGGTTCGAGCCCCTGCCGCCCTCGCTCTCCCCCGAGGCCGCCGCCCATGTGCTCGGCACCCAGGCCAACGTCTGGACCGAGGTCATGCAGGACCGCTCCCGCGTCGACTACCAGGTCTTCCCGCGTCTCGCCGCCTTCGCCGAGGTCGCCTGGTCCGCCCTGCCCGCCCCCGCCGAACGGGACTTCGCCGATTTCGAACGACGCATGGAGACCCACTACGCCCGCCTCGACGCGCTCGGCGTCGACTACCGTCCGCCCGGCGGCCCGCGGCCCTGGCAGCGCCGCCCAGGGATCCTCGGACGCCCGATCGAGGGCGCGCCCCCGAACGTGTGAGCCGCGCCCCGGCTTCCGCCCGGACCGCGCACGTCGTCGCAGGACGACGGGGAGTGAATCCGGACTATCGCGTACGGAACCGGACTTACGGGTCGGACGGGCCCTTCGCGGACCCTCGCGCAGGTCGGCTCGGAAGATGTGCCAGAGTTGCCACCTCCGGCCTGTGAGCACGTACGGTACGGCACACAGGCGGGACAGCCGGGACACCGGGAAGGGGCAGCTGGGTGACCACGCACGCACCGCAGACAGCGCAGTCGGTGACGCTGCCGGGCTCGCTCGACGAGGCCGTGGCGGCGCTCACCGCCATGCCTGCCGCCGTGCCCGTCGCCGGGGGCACGGACCTCATGGTCGCCGTCAACAGGGGGCAGCTCCGGCCCGCGGGGCTCGTCGGCCTCGGCCGCATCAGCGAGATCCGCGGCTGGCACTATCAGGACGGGCACGCGCTGCTCGGCGCCGGACTCACCCACGCCCGGATGGGACGGCCCGACTTCGCGGCCCTCATCCCCGCCCTCGCGGCCTCCGCGCGCGCGGCCGGCCCGCCGCAGATCCGCAACGCGGGCACGCTCGGCGGCAACATCGTCAGCGCCGCGCCCACCGGCGACACCCTGCCCGTGCTGGCCGCCCTGGAGGCGGACCTGGTCGTCGCGGGCCCTGAGGGCGCGCGCCGCGAGATCCCGGTCTCCCACCTGCTGGCAGGCCGGGAGATGCTCGGCCCCGCCGAACTCATCGGTTTCGTACGGGTGCCGCTCCTGCACGCCCCGCAGGTGTTCCTCAAGGCCACCGGCCGCACCGGCCCCGGCCGCGCCACCGCATCCGTCGCTGTCGTGCTCGACCCGGCGCGGCGCGGGGTGCGCTGCGCGGTGGGCGCGATCGCGCCGATGCCCCTGCGCCCGCTGGAGGCCGAGCGCTGGATCGCGTCGCTGATCGACTGGGACGGGGAGCGGGGGCTCGCGGCCGAGGCGCTCGCGGCCTTCGGCGAGTACGTGGCGGCCGCGTGCATCCCGGACCCGGTCCCGGCGGCACCGGGCGAGGAGCAGCAGGTGCTGTCGCCCGCCGTACTGCATGTGCGGCGCACGGTCGCCGCGCTGGCCCGACGGGCACTGGGGAGGGCGCTGTCGTGAGCAACGAGGACCACCAGCAGGGGCGTTTCCCCGAGCGGTCCGGCCACCGGGACCACCAGGGTGGTCCGGACGGCGGCCAGGGGCACCTGGACCTGCCGGACGCCTTCGTGCAGCACGGCCCGCACGAGTACCCGCAGAGCGGGGACCAGGGGTACGCCGCGGGCACGCAGGACTATCCGGGCTACCAGGACCACGGGCAGGACTTCCCGTACGAGTACGGCGGCTGGCAGCCGACGGCCCCCGACTACGACAGCGAGGCGACGGGCTTCTTCCAGCTGCCGACCGAGGATTCGCCGGCTGCCGCGCCCCTGGAGGCGCCGGGCCACGGCTACGTGCCGCCCATGATCATGCCGTTGAAGCCGCTCGCGCCGGAGGCGGGTACCGACCCGGCGGCGACCGGAGGTTGGGCGCAGCAGTCCCAGTCTCCGCAGCAGCAGGACGCCGGTACGCAGGCGGAGCCGTCGGCGCCCGAGCCCGTTCCGTGGCCGGAGCCGGGTGCCCAGCAGCACGGCGACCCGCAGGCGACCGGTGAGTGGACGTTCCCCGAGGAGCCCGCCCCGGCACCGGCGCAGGGCGCCGCCGGTCACGAGATGACCGGGCAGTGGTCGATCCCGATCGCGGAGGGTGATCTTCCGGACGAGTCGGGCGAGTTCCTGCGTTCCGCGCCGCCGGCGGCCGAGACGCCCTGGGCCGCCGCGGAGCCCCCGGCCATGCTTCCGGGCGGTGCGCCGGCCCCGTGGGCGACGCTGCCCGGCGGCGCGCCCGCGCCGTGGGCGGACCAGGTGCCCCAGGAGCAGACGCCTCAGCAGGAGCAGGTGGAACACGAGCCGGAGGTGCGGGAGTCGTCGCCCGGCGAGGCCGCGCCCGAGGTCGTGTCCGAGCTCGCGTCCGGGCCCGAGGAGGCGGAGCGGCCGCAGCTCGTCGCGGAGCCCGCGAGTCCGGCGACCGCTCGGGTGCCGGAGCCGCGCGAGGACCAGCCGGACCAGCCGGAGCAGGCCGCACCGCAGCCGTCCGGGGACGCACCCTCCGGGGAACCGCCCACCGCGGAACCACCCGCAGGGGAGTCCACCGGGGACTCCGACGAAGCGTCCGCCGGTGAACCGCACTCCGGCGCATCGCCGGCAGAGGAGGCGACCGGCACCGGCACCGAGACCCTCCCCGCCGCCGACGAACACCCGCCCACCTCGTACGTCCTGCGGGTCAACGGCACGGACCGTCCGGTCACCGAGGCCTGGATAGGCGAGTCGCTCCTCTATGTCCTGCGGGAGCGCCTCGGTCTCGCAGGCGCCAAGGACGGCTGCTCCCAGGGCGAGTGCGGTGCCTGCAACGTCCAGGTGGACGGCAGGCTCGTCGCCTCCTGCCTCGTCCCCGCGGCGACGGCCGCCGGCTCGGAGGTCCGCACGGTCGAAGGACTCGCCCGTGGCGGCGAGCCCTCCGACGTGCAGCGGGCGCTCGCCAACTGCGGCGCCGTCCAGTGCGGGTACTGCATTCCCGGCATGGCCATGACCGTGCACGACCTCCTGGAGGGCAACCACGCCCCCACCGAGCTGGAGACCCGCCAGGCCCTGTGCGGCAACCTGTGCCGCTGCTCGGGCTACCAAGGCGTGCTCCAGGCCGTACGCGAGGTCGTCGCCGAACGCGCCGCGAGCGCGGCAGCGGCGGCCGAGGAGGCGCCACCGGAGCCGCACGAGGAAGCGCACGAGGAAGTCCGCATCCCGCACCAGGCGCCCCCGGGCGCAGGTAGGGTGCAGGCCCACCCGCACGACGGAGGCATGGCGTGAGCAACGACGCGGCCACCACGGCGAATCCGCAGGCCGTCGAGGCCCCCCGGCCACAGGCGCCGGCCCACGGCCTCGGCTCCTCCCTCCCCGCGGCGGACTCGCGCGCCAAGACGGAGGGCACGTTCCCGTACGCCTCCGACCTGTGGGCCGAGGGCCTGCTGTGGGGGGCGCTGCTGCGCTCACCGCACCCGCACGCCCGCATCGTGTCCATCGACACGTCGGCCGCCCGTGACATGCCCGGCGTACACGCGGTGATCACCCACGAGGACATCCCGGGCGACGCGTCGTACGGCAGGCGGATCGCCGACCGGCCGGTCTTCGCCTCCGAGACGGTCCGCCACCACGGCGAGGCGATCGCCGCGGTGGCCGCCGACCATCCGGACACCGCGCGGCTCGCCGCGGCCGCGATCGCCGTCGAGTACGAACTCCTCGACCCGGTGACCGACCCGGAGAAGGCGTTCGCCGCCGAACCGCTGCACCCCGACGGCAATCTGATCCGGCACATCCCGCTGCGCTACGGCGACCCGGACGTGACCGGCGAGGTGATCGTCGAGGGCCTGTACCGCATCGGCCGCCAGGACCCGGCGCCGATCGGCGCGGAAGCGGGCCTGGCCGTGCCGCGGCCCGACGGCGGCGTCGAGCTGTACACGGCCTCGACCGACCCGCACGCCGACCGCGCACTCGCCGCCGCCTGCTTCGGCCTGGAGCAGGAACGGGTCAAGATCGTCGTCACCGGCGTACCCGGCGCGACGGGCGACCGCGAGGACCCCGGTTTCCAGCTCGCGCTCGGCCTGCTGGCCCTGCGGACCGGCTGCCCGGTCAAGCTCACCGCCACCCGCGAGGAGTCCTTCCTCGGCCACGCCCACCGCCACCCGACGCTGCTGCGCTACCGTCACCATGCCGACGCCGAGGGCCACTTGGTGAAGATCGAGGCGCAACTGCTGCTCGACGCGGGCGCTTACGCCGACGCGTCCGCCGAATCACTGGCCGCCGCAGTCGCGTTCGCCTGCGGGCCCTACGTCGTCCCGCACGCCTTCATCGAGGGCTGGGCGGTGCGCACCAACAACCCGTCGTCGGGCCACGTGCGCGGCGAGGGGGCGATGCAGGTCTGCGCGGCGTACGAGGCGCAGATGGACAAACTCGCGGCCAAACTGGGCCTGGACCAGACCGAGATCCGCCTGCGCAACGTGCTGGCCACCGGCGACCTCCTGCCCACCGGCCAGACGGTCACCTGCCCGGCGCCGGTCGCCGAACTGCTCCAGGCCGTACGGGACCACCCGCTGCCCTCCCTCCCCAAGGACACCCCCGAGGACGACTGGCTCCTCCCGGGCGGCCCGGAGGGCGCCGGCGAACCGGGCGCGGTACGCCGCGGCGTGGGCTACGCGCTCGGCATGGTGCACATGCTCGGCGCCGAGGGCACGGACGAGGTCTCCACGGCGACGGTCAAGGTCCACGACGGCATCGCGACGGTCATCTGCGCGGCGGTCGAGACCGGTTCGGGGTTCTCGACGCTGGCGCGCCAGATCGTGCAGGAGACGCTGGGCATCGAAGAGGTCCACGTGGCGGCGGTCGACACCGACCAGCCCCCGGCGGGCCCGGCGGTGCACGGCCGCCACACCTGGGTCTCCGGCGGCGCGGTCGAACGCGCGGCCAAGATGGTCCGCACCCAGCTCCTCCAGCCGCTGGCGCACAAGTTCGGCATGTCCACGGAGCTGCTCCAGATCACCGACGGCAAGATCACGTCGTACGACGGGGTGCTCTCGACGACGGTCACGGAGGCGATGGACGGCAAGGAACTGTGGGCGACGGCCCAGTGCCGCCCCCACCCCACCGAGCCGCTGGACGAGTCGGGCCAGGGCGACGCGTTCGTGGGGCTGGCGTTCTGCGCGATCCGCGCGGTGGTCGACGTCGACATCGAACTCGGCTCGATCCGTGTGGTCGAGATGGCGGTGGCCCAGGACGTGGGCCGCGTCCTGAACCCGGCCCAGCTGGCGACCCGCATCGAGGCGGGCGTCACCCAGGGCATCGGCGCGGCCCTCACGGAGAACCTCCGCACGGCCCGCGGCCTGATCCGCCACCCGGACCTGACGGGCTACGCACTCCCGACGTCACTGGACGCCCCGGACATTCGCATCGTGAAGCTGGTCGAGGAACGGGACGTGGTGGCCCCCTTCGGCGCGAAGGCGGCGAGCGCGGTCCCGGTGGTCACGTCCCCGGCGGCAGTGGCCTCAGCGGTCCGCGCGGCGACGGGCCGCCCGGTCAACAGACTCCCGATCCGGCCACAGTCGGCGGTGGCGGCGCCCAACTCGTAACGGCCGACGAGTAGCACCGCCCCTCATCGACTGACCGAACGAAAAGGTGAGCACCTCTCGCCTCCGACGCCCGGTCCTACGACCAAGGGACCATGTGGGTCCCGTCGAACGACAGGGTCCACGGGCCGTCATGCCCCTTACCCTGAGCTCATGACCGCCCCCGAACCGCGTGGCACCGATGTCACGCAGCCGCCCGCCGACGCAGCCGACAGCGCCGTGGAACCGGGCGGCGGGGGTGTTCTCGGCCCGTCCTACCGTGCGCTCAGCATCGGCATCGTCTCCGTCGTCTTCCTGATCGCCTTCGAGGCGACCGCCGTCGGCACGGCGATGCCCGTGGCCGCCCGCGAGCTGCGCGGTATCCCGCTGTACGCCTTCGCCTTCTCCGCGTACTTCACCACCAGCCTCTTCGGCATGGTCGTCGCCGGGCAGTGGGCCGACCGCAGGGGGCCGTTGGGCGCGCTCGCCGGCGGGATGAGCGCCTGGGCCGCCGGGCTGCTGCTGTCGGGGACGGCCGGCGCGATGTGGGTGTTCGTCGTGGGGCGTGCCGTCCAGGGGCTGGGCGGCGGGCTCGTCATCGTCGCCCTGTACGTGGTCGTCAGCCGCGCCTACCCGGAGAGGCTCCAGCCGGCGATCATGGCGGCCTTCGCGGCAAGTTGGGTGGTCCCGTCCGTGGTCGGCCCGCTCGCCTCCGGCACCGTCACCGAACAACTCGGCTGGCGCTGGGTCTTCCTCGGCATCCCCGCGCTCGTCGCCGTACCGCTCGCCCTCGCGCTGCCCGCGATCCGGCAGCGCGCATCGGGCCCGGCGGACCCCGGCGCGCCCCTGCCGCCGTTCGACCGGCGCAGGATCAGGCTGGCCCTCGGGATCTCGCTCGGCGCGGGCCTGCTCCAGTACGCGGGCCAGGACCTGCGCCCGCTGTCGGCGCTGCCCGCGGCGGCCGGCGCTGTGCTGCTCGTGCCGTGCGTGCTCGGCATCCTGCCCAAGGGGACGTACCGGGCGGCCCGCGGACTGCCGTCCGTCGTCCTGCTGCGCGGCATCGCCGCGGGGTCGTTCATCGCCGCCGAGTCCTTCGTGCCGCTGATGCTCGTCACCCAGCGCGGGCTGTCCCCGACCCTGGCGGGCCTGTCGCTCGCGGTCGGCGGAGCCACGTGGGCACTCGGTTCGTACGTGCAGTCCCGGCCGCGTACCGAGCCCTACCGCGAACCCCTGGTCGTGTTCGGCATGCTGCTGGTCGCCGCGGCGATCGCGACCGCGCCGAGCGTGCTGATCGACGCCGTACCGGTGTGGATCGTGGGCGTGGCGTGGGGCTTCGGCTGCTTCGGCATGGGGCTCGTGATCGGCTCGACGAGCGTGCTGCTGTTCAAGCTCTCCGCCCCCGAGGAGGCGGGCTCGAACTCGGCCGCGCTGCAGATCTCGGACGCGCTGTCGAACATCCTGCTGCTGGCCGCGGGCGGCGCGGCGTTCGCCGCCCTCGGCGGCGGCACGGTGGGCGCCCACGCGGCCACGGCCGCGTCCGTCTCGCAGCCGACCGCCTTCGCCGCGGTGTTCCTGCCCATGGCGGGGGTGGCGCTGGTGGGGGCGTGGGTCGCGACGCGGTTGCGGGTGTCGCATCGTTAGCACCGTGTCGTACCTCTCCGGACTCGGCCCTCGCCCGTCGGCAGTCGAGCGTGTTCGGCCAGGACGCCTCCCCGGACGTCTGGCCGTTCTTGTGCCAGGGGCTGGTGGATATGCCCAGGACTGCTGGGCAATTGCCCCGGTTTGCGCAATGACTCCGGTGTGAGGCACCTCCCAACTCCCCACGGCTGGGCACGTTCGCCCGGACGACCGCCGGGCCACCGGTAGGGTGGCCCGGTTGTCGTACCAGAGCCCCCGTCCCGTGAACCGGAGACCGTGACTACTACCGCCTCCCACCACCTCTCACCCGCCTTCCCCGGCCGTGCCCCCTGGGGTACGGCCAGCAAGCTGCGTGCCTGGCAGCAGGGGGCCATGGAGAAGTACATCCAGGAGCAGCCGCGCGACTTCCTCGCCGTCGCCACGCCCGGCGCCGGCAAGACGACCTTCGCGCTGACCCTCGCCTCCTGGCTGCTGCACCACCACGTCGTGCAGCAGGTGACGGTCGTCGCGCCGACCGAGCACCTGAAGAAGCAGTGGGCGGCCGCGGCCGCGCGGATCGGGATCAAGCTGGACCCGGAGTACAGCGCCGGGCCGCTGAGCAGGGAGTACCACGGGGTCGCCGTCACCTACGCCGGCGTCGGCGTACGGCCCATGCTGCACCGCAACCGCTGCGAGCAGCGCAAGACCCTGGTCATCCTCGACGAGATCCACCACGCCGGTGACTCCAAGTCCTGGGGCGAGGCGTGCCTGGAGGCGTTCGAGCCGGCCACCCGGCGGCTCGCGCTCACCGGCACGCCGTTCCGCTCGGACACCAATCCCATTCCCTTCGTGACGTACGAGGAAGGGAACGACGGGATCCGGCGCTCCGCCGCCGACTACACCTACGGCTACGGCAACGCCCTCGGCGACGGCGTCGTCCGGCCCGTGATCTTCCTCAGCTACAGCGGCAACATGCGCTGGCGCACCAAGGCCGGCGACGAGGTCGCCGCCCGGCTCGGCGAGCCGATGACCAAGGACGCCATCTCCCAGGCGTGGCGCACCGCGCTCGACCCGCGCGGCGACTGGATGCCCAACGTGCTCCGCGCCGCCGACCAGCGGCTGACCGAGGTCAGGAAGGGCATCCCGGACGCCGGCGGCCTCGTCATCGCCTCCGACCAGGACTCGGCCCGCGCGTACGCCAAGCTGATCCGCGAGATCACCGGCACCAAGGCCACCGTCGTGCTCTCCGACGAGGCCGCGGCCTCCCGGCGCATCGAGGAGTTCAGCGACAACCAGGACCGCTGGATGGTCGCCGTCCGCATGGTGTCAGAGGGCGTCGACGTGCCGCGCCTGGCCGTCGGCGTGTACGCGACGACCATCTCGACGCCCCTGTTCTTCGCGCAGGCGGTGGGCCGTTTCGTACGGTCCAGGCGGCGCGGCGAGACCGCCTCCGTGTTCCTGCCGACGATTCCGAACCTCCTCGGTTTCGCCTCCGAGATGGAGGTCGAGCGCGACCACGTGCTCGACCGGCCGAAGAAGGAGGGCGAGGAGGACCCGTACGCCGAGTCCGAGAAGGAGATGGCGGAGGCCGAGCGCCAGCAGGACGAGGACACCGGCGGACAGGACATGCTGCCCTTCGAGGCGCTGGAGTCCGACGCCGTGTTCGACCGGGTGCTGTACGACGGTGCCGAGTTCGGCATGCAGGCCCACCCGGGCAGCGAGGAGGAGCAGGACTACCTCGGCATCCCCGGCCTGCTCGAACCCGACCAGGTGCAGCTGCTCCTGCAGAAGCGGCAGGCACGGCAGATCGCGCACAGCCGCAGGAAGCCCGACGAGGAGGCCGACCTGCTGGAACTGCCGGCCGAGCGGCGTCCGGTGGTCTCCCACAAGGAGCTGCTGGAGCTGCGCAAGCAGCTGAACACCATGGTCGGCGCATATGTGCACCAGAGCGGCAAACCGCACGGTGTCATCCACACGGAGCTGCGCCGGGTGTGCGGCGGCCCGCCGAGCGCGGAGGCCACCGCCGGGCAGATCCGTGAGCGGATCAAGAAGGTCCAGGAGTGGGCGACGCGGATGCGGTGACCACCGCGTGGGGATGTGACCCCCTGCCGGGCGCCGGGGACCTGGCCCCCCGTCCGCCTGCTGCGGATGCGGCGACGCCGCCTGCCCGCCGGCGACGCGGTGACCCCGCTCGCCGCGGTCGTGGCGGCCTCCGCTCGCCGCGATGCCGTGCGCCGCCCCCCCGCCCTTCCCGGCGTCCCTTATGGGGACCAAAAGCACGTCGTCCGTGGAAGATCGCCCGGATTCTGGACGAGCCCTTCCGCTGAGCGGTGCCGGTCGCTACTGTCCCCGCCATGCAAACGCCCCGTGGCAGCGCCGCCGCGGAGCGCAGTCGGTGTGCCATGGCCTGCCGGCGGCCTCTGGGTGCGTCGCCGATGGGACCGGTGTCGCGACATCTCCACGAGAACCGCCGTCACTCACTCCGAAAGAGAGGGCGTCGTGACCGCGGAAACCTCCCAGACGCTCGACAGGGGACTCCGTGTCCTCAAGCTGCTCGCCGATACCGACCACGGGCTGACCGTCACCGAGTTGTCCAACAAACTCGGCGTCAACCGCACCGTCGTCTACCGGCTGCTCGCCACCCTCGAGCAGCACGCCCTGGTCCGCCGTGACCTCGGCGGCCGGGCCAGGGTCGGCCTCGGCGTGATCCGGCTCGGCCGGCAGGTGCACCCGCTGGTGCGCGAGGCGGCGATGCCCGCGCTGCGTGCGCTCGCCGAGGACATAGGGGCGACCGCCCACCTGACCCTGGTCGACGGCGCCGAGGCGCTCGCGGTCGCCGTCGTCGAACCGACCTGGACCGACTACCACGTCGCCTACCGGGCGGGCTTCCGGCATCCGCTGGACCGCGGGGCAGCCGGCAAGGCCATCCTCGCCGCGCGCCAGAACGGCCAGGCGGAGCCCGGCTACACCCTCACGCACGGCGAACTGGAGGCGGGGGCGAGCGGCGCGGCCGCGGCGCTCGTGGGCGTGACCGGGATCGAGGGCAGCGTCGGTGTGGTGATGCTGGCGGACGCCGTTCCGGAGCGGGTGGGTCCGCGCGTGCTGGACGCGGCGCGCGAGGTCGCGGACGCCCTGCGCTGACGGACGGTCCCCGCGGCGTCCCGCCCGGCGAGGGGCGGTGCCACGGGCAGATAGATTGGCACCGTGTTCTCCAGTCTCACGCGCCCCCGCGCCCTCGCCCTCTGCGCCCTGCCGGTCGTCGCGCTGCTCGCTGTGGCCGGGCTCACGCCGCTGCCGTACGTCGTCGCGCAGCCCGGGATGACCGCGGACGTGCTCGGCAAGGACCAGGGACGGCAGATCATCACGATCTCCGGCGTTCCGACGCGGGAGACCGAGGGCGCCCTGCGCATGACGACGATCGTGGCGAGCGGCCCGTCCGCCGAGGTCGGTCTCGGCGACGTCGTCGACGGGTGGTTCCGTACGGACCGCGCGGTGCTGCCCCGCGACGCCGTCTACCCGGCGGGCAAGTCCGAGCGGGAGATCGAGCGACACAACGTCCGCGACATGGAGCAGTCGCAGGACGTCGCCACCCGCGCGGCCCTCGGCTACCTCGGCGAGGACCCCGCGAAGGTGAAGGTCTCGCTGCACCTGGCCGACGTCGGCGGGCCCAGCGCCGGTCTGCTGTTCTCCCTGGGCATCGTCGCCAAGCTCGACGGCGACGGCACGGGCGGCGACCTGACCGGCGGCCGGAACATCGCCGGTACGGGCACGATCACGGCCGACGGCAAGGTCGGACCGGTCGGGGGAGTGGCCCTGAAGACCCAGGCGGCCGAGCGGGACGGCGCGACCGTGTTCCTGGTCCCGAAGGACGAGTGCGCGGACGCCCAGGCGGAACTGCCCTCCGGGATGCAGCTGATCCCCGTCACCACGCTCAAGGGCGCGGTGGACTCCCTGCGGGCGCTGGAGCGGGGCGGGAAGGTCCCGAGCTGCTGACGCCCGCGGCGTCACCCGTAGTCCCGGCCCCGTCCATCCCGCCTGTGACACAGGTACGTCGCCGGTCACCTGTCGGCCGAGTCCTCCGCCGCCTGCTCCACCAGCGGGATGATCCGCGGCGGCACCGGGTTCTCCATGACGATCGCCGTCGACGCGCGCACGATGCCCTCGAAGCCCACCACGCGGTCGATCACCCGCTGGAGGTCGGCGTTGGAGCGGGCGACGAGCCGGCAGAGCATGTCGCCGTGGCCCGTGGTCGTGTGCAGCTCCAGCACCTCGGGGACCGTCGCCAGATGCGCCCGTACGTCGGAGCCCTGCCCCTGCTTGATCTCCAGCGTGGCGAACGCCGTCACGGGATAACCCAGCGCCGCCGGGTCGACGTCCGGTCCGAAGCCCCTGATCACGCCGTTCGCCTGGAGCCTGTCCATACGTGCCTGCACGGTGCCGCGCGCGACCCCCAGCCGGCGCGACGCCTCCAGAACCCCGATGCGCGGCTCCCGCGCCAGCAGCACGATGAGCCGCCCGTCCAGATGATCGATCGCCATGACGTCCCTCCAATGGTCATCCTGTACACAACGCCCGACGATCCGCCCGATCCGCTGGGCAGATTGACCAGTCGATACGGAAACTATTGCGCACCTTGTGGTCCGGGGGGAGCCTGCTGCCATGACTGAGACCATGCATGACACCCCGGAGACCGCGCGTAAGGCAGACCCCTTCCCGGTGAAGGGAATGGACGCGGTCGTCTTCGCCGTCGGCAACGCCAAGCAGGCCGCGCACTACTACTCCACGGCCTTCGGCATGAAGCTCGTCGCCTACTCCGGACCGGAGAACGGCAGCCGCGAGACCGCGAGTTACGTCCTCACCAACGGCGCCGCCCGCTTCGTCTTCACGTCCGTGATCAAGGCGTCCACGGACTGGGGCCGCTTCCTCGCGGACCACGTCGCCGCGCACGGTGACGGTGTGGTCGACCTCGCCATCGAGGTCCCGGACGCGCGCGCGGCGTACGCGTACGCCGTCGAGCACGGCGCGACGGGCATCACCGAGCCGTACGAGGTCAAGGACGACCACGGGGTCGTCGTCCTCGCCGCGATCGCCACCTACGGCACGACCCGCCACACGCTCGTCGAGCGCAAGGACTACGACGGGCCGTACCTGCCCGGCTTCGTCGCCGCGGACCCGATCGTCGAGCCGCCGGCGAAGCGCACCTTCCAGGCGATCGACCACTGCGTGGGCAATGTCGAGCTCGGCCGGATGAACGAGTGGGTGGCCTTCTACAACAAGGTCATGGGCTTCACGAACATGAAGGAGTTCGTGGGCGACGACATCGCGACCGAGTACTCCGCCCTGATGTCGAAGGTGGTCGCCGACGGCACGCTGAAGGTGAAGTTCCCGATCAACGAGCCGGCGATCGCGAAGAAGAAGTCGCAGATCGACGAGTACCTGGAGTTCTACGGCGGCGCGGGCGTCCAGCACATCGCGCTCGCCACGAACGACATCGTCGCCACCGTGCGCACGATGCGGGCCGCGGGTGTCCAGTTCCTCGACACGCCCGACTCGTACTACGACACCCTTGGCGAGTGGGCCGGCGAGACGCGGGTGCCCGTCGAGACGCTGCGCGAGCTGAAGATCCTCGTGGACCGGGACGAGGACGGCTACCTGCTGCAGATCTTCACGAAGCCGGTGCAGGACCGTCCGACGGTCTTCTTCGAGATGATCGAGCGCCACGGCTCGATGGGCTTCGGCAAGGGTAACTTCAAGGCGCTGTTCGAGGCGATCGAACGCGAACAGGCCAAGCGCGGCAACCTGTAGCCCCATCGGGGCTCGGCCCCGAGCCCCTGCGCCTCAAACGCCGGCGGGGCTGGGTCTCACGGGGCCGGCCCCGCTGTCCGAAGCGCCGTTCGTGGTGCCGCGTGCCGGGTGCCGTCGTCGGGGCTCGGCCCCGAGCCCCGCGCCTCAAACTCCCCCTACGGCCTGGCGGCCGTGGGTGGGGGTCCCCCCGGCGAAGCCAGGGGGGTGCCCCCGGCGGGGCTGGGTTTCGCGGAGCGAAATCAGCCCGGCCGCCGTTTGAGGCCACCGCGCGGAGCGCGGTACGGGGGCCGGGGCTTGCCCCGGTTTCGGGGAGGGGCGGGGTGGGGGAATCACCCCACCCCGGCCACCCCCTGCGCCGCCGACGTCGACACCGAGGGCGACGCCCACGGCTGCGCCACCCGCTGCGAAGGCGCCACAGACGCCTCGGGCCCGGCGGACGCCCCCACCGACGACACCCCCGCGGACGGCCCCGTGGACGCACTCGCCGACGGAGTCACGAACGGCGCCCCAGACGGAGCCACCGACGGCGCCCCGGACGGAGCCTCAGACGGAGCCTCGGACGACGACGCCGACGGCTCCGCCACCCGCGCCGGCGGCTCCCACGGCTCCTCGTCCGGCAGCCCGTCCCCGTCCACGTCCAGCGGGCCCCCCGGCGACGGCTCGCCCAGCGCCTCCAGGGCCTCGCGGGCCGCCGGCGCGCGCAGGGGGGAGAAGTCCGGGTTCGTGCGCAGCGCCTCCTCGATGTGCCGGCGCGCCCGCCCCTCGTTGCCGAGCGCCCGCTCGATCGCGCCCCGGTGGTACAGGAACAGCGCATGCCGCGCCGCCCCCTGCTTCGTCGCGAGCTGCGCGAACGGCAGCGCGTCCTCCGCCCGGCCCGCCCGGTACAGCGCCCAGCCCATCGCGTCCGCGACGTGCACGCTGCGGTGGCCGTGCCGCCATTCGTCCTGGAGGCGCCGCACCGCCGACTCCGCGTCGCCGTGATCCGTCTCCAACCGCGCCAGCACCAGGTCGCCGTCGACCCCGTGGGCGCGCGCCGCCTGCACCAGGCTCCGCACCTGGTGGAAATGGGTCGCCGCGTCCCCGTCCAGGCCGAGCGACACCGCCAACTCGCCCGCCCGCAGCGCGTACTCCGGCAGCGGCGCCATTGCGAGCGCCTCCTCGTAGTCCCGCTGCGCGTCACTCGTGCGGTCCAGCGCCACCAGGGCGCGGGCACGTCCCGCCAGGGCCCGGTGACTGCCGGGGTCGGCGGCCAGCGCCTTGTCGTAGTGGTCCACGGCCTCGGCGGGCTCGCCCCGGTCCCAGGCCAGGTCACCCTGCAGCACGAGCGCGTCGGCCTTCTCGGTGGGCGTGCCGGCGCGCAGAGTCATGTCGTGCGCGAGGGTGGCGGCGTCCTCGCGCCAGCCCCTGTCCTGGTAGATCTGCGCCTCGCGGTCCCTCACCCGGGGCCCCGAGTGCAACGTCTGCAGTCTGTCCATCGCCTGGCCGGCGGCCTTGTAGTCCCCCAGCCCGTTGTAGGCGTCGACGAGCACCGGGTACACCGTCCACGCCTTCGGCGCCCGCTCGCGGGCGCGCTCGCCCCAGTGGCGTGCGGTCGCGTAGTCGTGCCGGGCGTTGGCCAGCGCAGCCGTCCCGACCAGTGCACGGACGTCGTCCGGCTCCTCCGTCCCGATCTCCCTCGCGCGGCCGAGCGCCTCCTCCGCCTTCGAGAAGTCCTCCGGCCGCGCGAACCGCGTGCCATGCTCCACGTACGCCGCGCCCAGCACCGCCCATGACTGTCCGTCACCCGGATGGCTGTGCAGCCAGTGTTCGTAGTCGCCGATCAGCGCCTTCAGATCGGCCGGCGCGGCCGGTGCGCCCGCACCCGCCGCGGCCATCGCGCGGGCCGCGGGCGGCTTGGGGACCGGCCCGGAACTCGTCTCCTCCCCCCATCCGGGCGCGAGCAGGATCACCCCGGTGACCAGCGTCGCGCCGACCAGCGTGCTGACAGCGGCGTTCTTCAGGGTTTCGCTCTTCATGGCGCTCACTGTGCGTCAGCGGGCAGTCCATACGAAGAACACACTCGGTTGTGCGAAGCGGAACGCTGACGGGTTCACACCGATGGCCCTCGGTGCGACGCTGGGATCATGGACGATCTCCTGGAACGGCTGCGTGCCGGACTGCCGGCCGAGGCACTGATCACCGACCCGGACGTGACCACGTCGTACGGGCGGGACATGGCGAGTTTCTGCGACGCGGGCAGCCCCGCCGCCGTGGTCCTGCCCCGGACCGTCGAGCAGGTCCAGCACGTGATGCGGACCGCGACCGCTCTGCGCGTACCCGTGGTGCCGCAGGGCGCCCGTACGGGCCTGTCGGGCGCGGCCAACGCGTCGGACGGCTGCATCGTGCTGTCGCTGACCAAGATGGACCGGATCCTCGAGATCAATCCCGTCGACCGGATCGCCGTCGTCGAGCCGGGCGTCGTCAACGCGGTGCTGTCCCGCGCGGTGAACGAGCACGGCCTGTACTACCCGCCGGACCCCTCCAGCTGGGAGATGTGCACCATCGGCGGCAACATCGGCACGGCGTCCGGCGGCCTGTGCTGCGTCAAGTACGGGGTGACCGCCGAATACGTGCTCGGGCTGAAGGTCGTCCTCGCCGACGGCAGGCTGCTGACCACGGGCCGGCGCACCGCCAAGGGCGTCGCGGGCTACGACCTCACGCGCCTGTTCGTGGGCTCCGAGGGCAGCCTCGGCATCGTTGTCGAGGCGGTGCTGGCGCTCAAGCCGCAGCCGCCCGCCCAGCTCGTGCTGGCCGCCGAGTTCCCCTCCGCGGCGACCGCCTGCGACGCCGTCTGCGCGATCATGGAGCGCGGCCACACCCCGTCACTGCTGGAGATCATGGACCGCACCACCGTCCGGGCGGTCAACAAGCTGGCGAACATGGGCCTGCCGGAGACCACCGAGGCCCTGCTGCTGTGTGCCTTCGACACCCCTGACCCGGCCGCCGACCTCGCCGCCGTCGCGGCGCTGTGCGAGGCGGCGGGTGCGAGCGAGGTGGTGCCCGCCGACACGGCCGCCGAGTCCGAACTGCTCCTCCAGGCACGCCGGTTGTCCCTGACCGCGCTGGAGACCGTCAAGCCGGCGACGATGATCGACGACGTCTGCGTCCCGCGCTCCAGGCTGGGCGAGATGATCGACGGGACGGCGGCGATCGCCGACAAGTACGACCTCACCATCGGCGTCTGCGCGCACGCCGGTGACGGCAACACCCATCCCGTCGTCTGCTTCGACCACCTCGACCCCGACGAGGCGCGGCGGGCCCGCGAGTCGTTCGACGAGATCATGGCGCTCGGTCTGGAGCTGGGCGGGACCATCACCGGCGAGCACGGCGTCGGCGTGCTGAAGAAGGAATGGCTGGCACGGGAACTGGGGCCGGTCGGCCTGGAGTTGCAGCAAGGCATTCGCCGCACCTTCGACCCGCTCGGGATCCTCAACCCCGGCAAGCTGTTCTGAGACGTCACCCCCTCGCTCCGCTACGCGTCCTCGGTCCTGGTCGGCGAGAGCAGCTCGGCCAGGCCCTCGTCGATGCCGAGCTGCTGCGTCTCCGAGCCGGGCGGCACCATCCACAGCGTCCGCTCCAGCCACGCCGACACGACCGCCGGGGACGCCTCCAGCAGCACGTCACCGTCGGGCGAACTGAGCGCCATCCGGATGACGCTGCGGCCCTCGGACGTCGTCGGCCACACGCGTACGTCACCGCTGCCGCACGGCCGGAACACGCCTTCGACGAGCAGTTCGCGGGCGAACGTCCATGCGACGGGATGATCCGAGCCGATGTGGAAGGTGATGAGGACGGCGTACGGGTCGTCGGCGCGGTACGTCAGCCGGGCCGGCACGGGCACGCCGCGCTCCGCCGACAGCACCAGCTTCAGCTCCAGATCCCGTTCCACCACGGTCTTGTTCATCGTCGTCTTCCTCTCTCCTGTGCTCCGGCCGGGCCCGCCAGGAGCGGGCCGCACAGGAAGAGAGGGGCGTCCCCCTCGGCTCTTACGCGACTTCCGGCGACTACTTTCCGTGACGCGGCCCTTACCCGGAAAGTGGTCGATACCGCAGGACCGCTCCAGGTGCGCCCGAGGGTCTGATAGATGTGGAGCCTTGAATTGAGGCCTCGAAGAGATACGGGACCACGGTGATGAGCGCCCCAACCCCGGCCACCGGCGACAGCAGCCCCACGCCCGGCTACTACCCGGACCCCTCCATCCCCGGATATGTCCGGTACTGGAACGGCGCCGCGTGGGTGCCCGGTACGAGCAGGCCCGCTCCCAAGTCGGGCGAGGAGATGCCCACGCCGCCCGCGTCGGCGGCGCACGCGCCCGCCCGCGCTACGTCCGCGCCCCCTCCGGTGGCCGTGGAGGAGACCGGCCCGGTCTTCCTCGACGAGGAGCCCGACGCCGAACCGTCGCGTCCCGAGCCCGCGTCCGCCTGGCAGGCGGATGCCGCCCGCCAGTCCGGCTTCGGCGGCGACCTGGACAACCGCGTCTCCTGGGGCGGCATCCAGGACCCGCGTGCCGCCGACCCTTCCGGCGCAGGCGCGTCCGACCCGCGCCGCCCGGCCGAGCCCTCAGGGACCGTCGACCCGAGCGGCGGCCGGCTGCCCGGCATGCGGTCGGTGACCCCGCAGGGGGACACGGGCCCCGGCGACCCCCGCCCGGTCGCCCCCTCCGCGGGCGAGGGGCCCCTGACGGACGGCACGGTCGCCATCCGCGCGCTGCGCCCGGGCGCCGGCCAGTCCGGCGACGCCCCTGCGAGCCGTCAGCCGGCCGACCACACGGTCGCCATCCGCGCGCAGCGGCCGGGCGGACCGGCCGCCGGCGCGGAGCCCGACGGCACCATGACGATCCGCTCGCTCGGGTCCGGTGCCGCCGCGCCCCCCAAGCAGCCGCAGCCGGGCGTCCCCGCCCAGGCCCAGCCCCCGTCGCACCCCCAGCCCCCGTCGCAGCTCCAGCCCCAGCCTCACGCACCGTCACCCGCCCAGCAGCCGCAGCCGCAGCCGCAGGCACCGGCCGCCCCGGCCCCCGCCGCACAGACGCCCGTCACCAACGGCCCCGGCGGCGGTGCCGCCTCGTGGGCGCAACAGGTCCACCAGCTCGCCCAGTCGGGCCCGGCCGCCGACGCCGGCCGGCCGGTCGCGCCCTGGAAGCCCCCGGTCGACGACCCGTTCCTGGCGGCCGCGGCGGCACAGGCGAACGCCCGGCCCGCGTCCCTCGGCAAGCGGTTCGCCGCCCGGCTGATCGACACCCTGGTGCTCGGCGCGCTGGTCGGCGCCGTCGCGGTTCCCGTCGTCCTGAGCGCCCTCGCCCACATCGACGACAAGATCGAGGCGGCGAAGTTGTCCGGCGAGACGGTCACGGTCTGGCTGATCGACGGGACCACCGCGGGCCAGCTCGGCATTGTCCTCGGCACGCTCCTCGTCCTCGGCGCGCTGTACGAGGCGCTGCCGACCGCCAAGTGGGGCCGCACGCTGGGCAAGAAGCTGTGCGGGGTGAAGGTGCTCGACATCGAGTCCCACGAACCGCCGCCGTTCGGTGCGGCGCTGCGCCGCTGGCTGGTCTACGGAGTGCTGGGCGTCCTCGTCCTGGGGGTGCTCAATGTGCTGTGGTGCTTGTTCGACCGCCCGTGGCGGCAGTGCTGGCACGACAAGGCGGCGCACACGTTCGTGACCGGCTGATCCGCCTCGTACGCCGTGTCGCGCGCGTTCCCCCGAACGCACGCGAGCCGTTGCGGGGCCCTGTGTGCCGGTATGCACTGCCCCCATGAGCAACCATCAGCCGCCGCCCGGTCCGCCGCCCGATGACGACCCCTTCCGCAAGAGGCCCGAGGAGCCTTCGCCCGGCGAGGGCGGCGGGGCAGGCGCGCCCGGCGGCGGCGAGGGCCCGCCGCCCGGTCCGCCGTACGGCGGGGGCGGCCCGCCGTCCGGTGGCGGCTCCCCGTACGACACGCCCGGCGGCGGCGCGGGCGCACCCGGCGGTCCGTACGGCGCCGGGGGCATGCCGCCGCCCTCCGGTCCGGAGGGCTACGGGGGCGCGTACGGCGGTGCGGATCCGCTCGCGGGGATGCCGCCGCTCGCCGAGTTCGGCAGGCGTTTCGTCGCACGGCTCGTCGACATCCTGATCATCGCGATCCCGCTCGCGGTGATCTCTCTGCTGACCGGGGGCTGGGAGATGGCCACGCGGGGCGACGACTGGGAGGAGATCACCGACCAGGTCAACACGGGCCGGCAGTGGCTGTGGACGCTCATCTCCCTGGTCGCGTACATCGGTTACGACACGATCATGACGAAGAGGAACGGCCGGACCGTCGGCAAGCAGCTGATGAAGCTGCGGGTCGCGATGCTCAGCGACGGGCGGACGCCGGACACCAGTTCCGCGCTGATGCGTGCCGTGGTGCTGTGGGTGCCCGCGCTGGTGTGCTGCTACTGCCTCTGGTGGCTCGTCATCCTGATCACCGTGCTGACCGACAAGCCCTACAAGCAGGGCCTGCACGACAAGGCGGGGAAGACGGTCGTCGTCTCAGTGGCGCAGTGAGTGGCCGGCGATCCCGGCTCCGGCGCGGGGCGGCGTGGGCACGCGGGTGGTGAGACCGTCGGCGGCGGCCGCGGAGGCCGTCGGCTCGGGTGTGCGGCGTGCCGCGACGAGGTCCGCCTCACGGGACGCGGCACCGGACGGCCCGGCCACGCGGCGCACCGGAAGGGCGAGCGCGACCGCGAGGCCGAGTGCCAGGGCGAGGACAGCGATCGCGGCGACGGCGATGCCGTCCGTCGTGCGGGTCAGCAGCAGCAGGGCGACCGTCGACAAGACGACGGTGGCCGAACCGTAGGCGTACTGTGCGGCAGTCGGACGCGGCATCACGGGATCCGTCCTCGGGACAGGGGCGGGGAGAGACTTGGGCCGGTAGTCGCACCGCCGCAAGACTCTACGGTGCTGAATGCCCGTGAGGAACCGGCAGTAAGCGTGACCTAACCCACGGTGCCGGTGCATGGGGGGCGCACGGAGTCACTCTCCCCACCGAGTGGCCGGAATTCTGCGCCTCTTGTCCGGATACGCCATCGTCCGGATACCGGAACTGCTCTCCTGCATAGTGCAGTTGGCCTTTCCAAGTCAAGGGCTGTCTTTTCTTCTCCAACTCCGTTCAAATGTCGTCACTTGAGACGCGTACACCGCGCGCGCGGACAACCCCACACTCCGGTCCGCAGCAGCGACGGGACGCGGGGGAGGACACCATCAAGTGATCAGCAAGCGACGGACGTTCAGAGCGTCCGCGATCGTCGTCGCGCTCGCGGCCACGACCGCGACCGCTTCGGCGTTCACCTTCGCCCGGGCCGACGGCCAGAAGTCGTCGGACCCGGCCGCCATCGAGCGCCACGACCCGGCCCCGCAGAAGGCCCACGTCGACCACGACCTCGACGGCCCCTTCAGCAAGCAGCAGGAGGCGCAGCGCGAGGCTGCCATGGAGCAGCTGATATCCGGCGAGGCCACCGTGCAGAAGCGCGGCGGCTCGAATGTCGTCAAGCTCGACGACAAGAAGTACGTCGAACTCGCCCGGGAGAAGACCGACAAGATCTTCACCATCCTCGTGGAGTTCGGCGACAAGGTCGACGACACGACCATGCACGACCCGGACGGCGCGGGACCCAAGCCCCCGGTCAAGAAGTACGGCGGCACACCCGGCCCGCTGCACAACAAGATCGCCGAGCCCGACCGGTCGGTGGACAACTCGACCGCCTGGCAGGCCGACTACAACCAGAAGCACTTCGAGGACCTCTACTTCGGCACCGGCAAGGACGAGAACGGCCGACCGAAGCACTCCCTGAAGACCTACTACGAGAGGACCTCATCCGGCCGCTACTCGGTCGACGGCATGGTCTCCGACTGGGTCAAGGTCCACTACAACGAGGCCCGTTACGGCTCCAACTACTGCGGCCAGTCCAATTGCGCCAACGCCTGGGACGCCGTCCGCGACGGCGTCAACGCCTGGGTCGCCGACCAGAAGGCCAAGGGCAGGTCGGACGCGGAGATCAAGGCGACGCTCGCCGAGTACGACCAGTGGGACCGCTACGACCACGACGGCGACGGCAACTTCAACGAGACCGACGGCTACATCGACCACTTCCAGTTCGTCCACGCCGGCGAGGACGAGTCGGCGGGCGGCGGCGCCGAGGGCCCGAACGCCCTGTGGGCCCACCGCTGGTACGCGTACGGCACCGACGCCGGCCGGACCGGCCCCGCGCACAACAAGGCGGGCGGCACCCAGATCGGCGACACCGGCATCTGGGTCGGCGACTACACCGTGCAGCCCGAGAACGGCGGCCTCGGCGTCTTCGCCCACGAGTACGGCCACGACCTCGGTCTGCCCGACCACTACGACACCTCGGGCCAGGGCGAGAACTCGACCGGCTACTGGACCCTGATGTCGGCCGGCTCCTGGCTGGGCACCGGCAAGGACTCCATCGGCGACCTCCCCGGCGACATGACCGCCTGGGACAAGCTGCAGCTCGGCTGGCTCAACTACGAGACGGCCAAGGCGGCGACGAAGTCCACCCACACGCTGGGTGTGGCGGCGTACAACACCAAGAACCCGCAGGCCCTCCTCGTCGAGCTGCCGAAGAAGCCGGTCACCACCACGATCGTGAAGCCCGCCGAGGGCTCCAAGCAGTGGTGGAGCGACATGGGTGACGACCTCAAGAACACCCTGTCCCGGACCGTCGACCTCACCGGCAAGTCGAAGGCCTCGCTGGAACTCACCGGCTGGTGGGACATCGAGAAGGACTACGACTACCTGTACGCCGAGGTCTCCACGGACGGGGGCGCCACCTGGACGCCGGTGGACGGCACCGCCGACGGGAAGGCCATCACCCGCGACGCGAGCGACAAGCCGGCGCTGACCGGTGACTCGGGCGCGCACAAGAAGCTCGTCTACTCGCTGGACGCCTACGCGGGCAAGAAGGTCGACGTCCGCTTCCGCTACCAGACGGACGGCGGCGTGGCCGACAAGGGCTTCACGGCCGACTCCCTCGTGATCAACGCCGACGGCGCCCCGCTGTTCTCGGACAACGCCGAGGGCGAGGCCGCGGGCTGGACCGCGAAGGGCTTCTCCCGCATCGGCGAGGGCTTCACGAAGGAGTACGACCAGTACTACATCGCGGAGAACCGCCAGTACGTCTCGTACGACAGGACCCTCAAGGTCGGCCCGTACAACTTCGGCTGGAAGGCGCCGAAGGACGGCTGGGTCGAGCACTACCCGTACCAGAACGGTCTGCTGATCTGGCTGTGGGACACCTCCCAGAAGGACAACAACACCAGCGCCCACGAGGGTGAGGGTCTGGTCCTTCCGATCGACGCCCACGCCAAGCCGCTGAAGTGGGCCGACGGCACGCTGATGCGCAACAAGATCCAGACGTTCGACTCGACGTTCAGCCGGTACCGGACGGACGCCTTCCAGCTGCACAACGCGGGCGTCCCGTTCTGGCTGGCGTCGCAGCGGGGCAACTCCGTCTTCGACGACCGCAAGGGCGTCTACTGGTACGCGGAGAACCCGACGGCGGGCGTCAAGGTAACTGACACCAACACCAAGATCTCGATCGTCAAGGAGCCGCGCAGCGGCCAGACGATCACGGTCCAGATTGGTCCGTCGACCAAGTAATTCGTAAAACAGCAGGTCACAGGGGTATCGGCCGTCGCCCTCTAGCGGGCGGCGGCCGATCGTGTTTAGGTGCGGGGGACGAAGCCCTTATTGACAGTGAACGCACGGGGGAGTGGTTCCGCATGCCCGGCGGAGGTTTCTGCAAGCTGCCCAACGGCAGCGTGGTCGTCGCGCTCAGCCTGCCCAGCCCGGCCGGCGACGGCACCAGCGTGCGGTTCCTCGTGCACGCGGCGAACCGGGCCAGGGCGCTGACCCGGCTGCGCAACCTGGGTCTGCGCGCGGTCTACCTGCGCGGCAACGCCGAGCCGCCGACGCCGGACGAGATCACGGCCGTCCTGCACCATCCCGACGGCCTGATATGGCGTACCGCTCCTGACAACGGTGTCACCGTCACCACCGAGCTGTGGCGGCCGATCAGGCGCCTGCTGAGGGGTTAGCGCCGGAAAAAGACCGCGCACGAACCGAACGATTCGCATTCGCCCCACGTCTAAGTGCTGAACCGTCGTCGAGGGCATGTGGTGGGGGACTGTGCGAGCCGAAGAACAGGATCCTCTCAGCCCGGCACAGGCCCGTCGCGTCAGGGCGGTGCTCGCGCTGGGAGGAGTCCCGAGGGACGACCACGCGGACGGTGTGCAGCAGGTGTGGCTGAAGCTGATCGAGCGCCGCGCTCAGGGCACGGAGTCGCCCCGCGACATCGGCGCGTGGGCCGCGGCGGTCGCCTCCAACTACGCGGTCGACTGGCATCGCGGCAGGAACCGCCAGGAGCGGGTCAGTGAGCGGCTGCAGAGCATGACCGCATGGCGGCAGTCCGTCCCCGGGCCGGAGGAGGGGGTGCTCACTCTGGCGGTGGCCGAGGGCATCGAGGCGCTGCCGCCCCTGCAGAAGCAGGTGCTCATCCTGCGGTTCTACGCCGACCTGACGGTTCCGCAGATGGCGGAGGTCCTCTCGGTACCACTGGGCACCGTCAAGAGCCGCCTGCATGCGGCGGTCCAGGCCATGCGAGTCCATCTTTCAGCGGATACAGGGGTGCGAGGATGACGGGCGACCAGGAGACGGAGGACCTGCTCGACGAGCAGGTGAAGCTCATCGGCGGGTTCATGGAGGAGGGCGAGCAGCCGGCTGGGGAACAGGGCGTCGTGACACTGCCCGAGGCGGGGACCCGGCGTCGCAGGGTCCGCGCGCTGCTCGTCGCGGGGGTGGGCCTGGCGGCATCGGCCGCGCTGTTCCTCACCCTGTGGGCGCCTTGGGATCCGGCGCCGGCTGAGACGGCGAAACTCTCCGAGTCGGGAATCGTGGCGTGCTCGGAACTCATCGCCGAGGGGACCGTGAGCCGCGTGAGGTCCGCCGAGCGGGGGACGGTCCGCGTCCGGCTGGAGGTCGACCGGTACCTCAAGCCCGAATCGGGACCGGGAGAAACGGAATTCTCAGTTCCGCAGGAGGACGGTGCCGCCTACAAGGTGGGAGAAAAGGTACTGGTGAGCGTCTCGCGGTTCGAGGGCGAGGTCCCGCTGCTTTTCATCGGCGAGGAAATCGAGCCGACCTGGGAGTGGATGAGGACAGAGGCGGGCAAAGCCAACCGTCCCACGTGTCCGGGGCGCGGGTGACCGCAGGCGGCGAATGATTTTTCCTTCTCTGGTGATCTTCGGACTGCTACTCTCGGGGCGAACTCGAACCGGAGTCCGATTTGTTTCCTTGGGGGGGCTTTGAAGCTTACGAGAAACAAGTTCACGCGACCCGTCGCCGCTTTGGTGATGGTCGCCGCCGTCGCTGCCGGTATTTCCGCCTGGTCCAATACGGCGGAAACCGCCTCTACGGCGGAAAATGCCTCGGCGTCTCGGGATGCGCACCCGGAGCGTATTCTGCACGGCAAGGAGAGCCTCAATTTCAGCAGTGTCAGCGAACTGGTCGGAACACCTTCCGTCATCGTCAAGGGGACGGTTCTCAGTGCCGCACCCGGGCGAAAGGTGGGCAGCGCCGCCGACGGCGGCGTGGACCAGGCGAGAGATGTGACCGTCCAGGTCAACGCGGTCCTCAAGCGAGGCGGCTACACCATCCCGACGAACATCGTCGTGGAGGAATGGGGCTGGGACGAGGCCGGCCACGCCTATCAGATGGAACACCTTTCCTGGAGCCAGGTGGGAGACGTCGGCTACTTCTACCTGGAGGCGGCCGACCCGATGATCACCAAGTGGCGCTACGTGAACACGCAGGGCCGGGTCCTGATCAAGGATGGGCTTGTCCGGTCCTCGGCCGATCCGGTCAGCACGCTGTTCTCGAAGATCGACGGGCGGACCAACACCGACTTCTACGGGGAGATGAAGTACTGGCTCGATCCCGCGCGCGGCGGCACAGTCGTGCCGCAGCCTGCGCCCGCCACGGACGAGCAGCAGCAGCAGGTGCCCGACGACGGCTCGACCGAGCCGGAGCCGGACGGCTCGACCAACGACGGCTCCGAGCCGACGCCGTATCCCTCGGCTTCGTGATGCCGTCCGCCTCTGCCCTCGTTCGTACAAGGAAGTGAGACCTTCGTGAACAGCTCTCGCAAACTCGTCGCCGCGGTGGCGATGTCCGTGGCACTCGCGCTCGGAGTTCCTTTCTCCGCACACGCCAGCCATGATGACGACGGATTCGACCCGGACAACCGGAGCCAAGCGGTCAAGGGGTTCTATCTGACCTCCAATGGGACCACCGCGATGAATCACGGCAAGGCCCAGCTGGAAAAAAGTGTCATCACCACGTCGTGGGGCGACGGTGACATCCGGGTCTATGACGCGAACTATGGGGACAACGGGTGGCACGGGGCCACGGACTGCGTCGACTGGAACGCTTTCATGACGTCCTGTGACGTCATGCGCATCCGCCTCAATCAGTACTATTACAAATCCTATTCCCAGTGGAAGAGCCTGGGCTGCCACGAATTCGGTCACACGGGCGACCTCGGACACCGGGTCGGAAGCAATGACACGGACAACAATTCGTGCATGAGGTCGGACATCTGGCCGCAGTATTTTGACCAGCACGACCTCAACGCCATCGCCGCGGGGACGTGATGTCGAAAATCTGGTGGATATCCGGCTGTGTCGCCGTCGCTCTTGTCGTGGCATTTGCCGCGGTGCGGGCGAACGCGGACGGCGTGGATGTCGATGCCTTCCGGAAGTCCGCCGAACGGCCGGCCTTCTGCAAGGCCGCGGCACCGCTGGACCTCTCCCACGCTGATGAGCTGACTCCGCACAAGCGTCAGCACGTCGTCGAGGAACTGGGAGCAATGGCACCCGACGGCATCGCGGAGGACTTCGAAACGCTCATGGAGTGGTACGAGAACCCGACCGAGGAACGCGAGGACAGCACCAAGCACGCCAGTGTCCGCGTGGGCCAGTTCATCGAGCGCAGCTGCGACGGTGTGAACATCGGCGGCATACGGACCTGACCGACGAGACCGTTCAGACCACGGGCTTGCCCGTCAGCTCCACCCCGGCCGCGCGCATCTCCTCCAGCGCGCGGCCGGTGGTCTCCGCGGCGACCCCCGCGGTCAGGTCGAGCAGCACATGGGTGGTGAACCCCTCGCGGGCCGCGTCGAGCGCGGTGGCCCGCACGCAGTGGTCGGTCGCGATCCCGACGATGTCCACCTCGGTGACGCCGCGGGCCCGCAGCCACTCGGCCAGCGTGGAGCCGTTCTCGTCGGTGCCCTCGAAGCCGCTGTACGCCGCCGCGTACGCGCCCTTGTCGAAGACCGCGGCGACGGCGCCCGAGGCGACGGCCGGCGCGAAGTTCGGATGGAAGCCGACACCCTCCGTGCCGGCGACGCAGTGCCGCGGCCAGGAGTCGACGAAGTCGGGGTGGTCGGAGAAGTGGTCACCCGGCTCGATGTGGTGGTCGCGCGTGGCCACCACATGGCGGTAGCCCGGCTGGGCCTGGCCGATCAGTTCGGTGATGGCGGCTGCGACGTCGGCACCCCCCGCCACGGCGAGGCTGCCGCCCTCGCAGAAGTCGTTCTGAACGTCCAGGACGAGCAAGGCGCGGTGCATGGCGGGTGTCCTTCGGTGACTGGATGACGGTCGGCGCGACTGCCGGCGGACTCGTCCTGCCGGGCCGGCCGGACGACTGGCGAGGGTTCAACTACTGAGCGTAGAGACTTCGAACGCCCTGCGGGAGGGGGCGTCGGACTCACGCCCCGCCGCTTCCCCCTCCGCGCGGATCTACGCGTACTCGGTCGGGATCACCGGCTCGCCGCGCGAGAGCTGGATCGCCGACATCGGCAGCCCGGCGCGCGCCGCGATGTGCCGCTCGCGCGCCGCGTCCAGCGGCTCGCGGCCCACGATCTCGCCGCCCTTGACCAGCTCCACCAGCAACTGCCGGTCCACCAGCGCCGGCGGTACGTCGCCGAGCCCGACCACCTCGGCCTCGGCGACCCCGTGCTCGTCCAGCCGGCGCGCGGCCCATTTGCGGCCGCCGATCGACAGCTTGCCGCCCAGCGACTTCTTCGCCACCGGCTCCAGCGGCGCCTTCGGGTCCGCCGAGCGGGCGCGCGCGACGAGCTTGTAGACCATCGAGCAGGTCGGATGACCGCTGCCGGTGACCAGCTGGGTGCCCACGCCGTACGCGTCCACCGGGGCCGCGGCGAGCGACGCGATGGCGTACTCGTCGAGGTCCGAGGTGACGACGATCCTGGTGTTCACCGCGCCCAGCTCGTCCAGCTGCCTGCGCACCCGGTGCGCGACGAGCAGCAGGTCGCCCGAGTCGATCCGTACGGCCCCGAGCTCCGGGCCCGCGATGTCGACCGCGGTGCGCACGGCCTCGGCCACGTCGAAGGTGTCGACCAGCAGGGTCGTGCCCCGGCCCAGCGAGTCGACCTGCGCCTGGAAGGCGCCGCGCTCGCTGTCGTGCAGCAGGGTGAAGGCGTGGGCGCTGGTGCCGACCGTGGGGATGGCGTAGCGGAAGCCGGCCGCCAGGTCGGAGGTGGAGTCGAAACCGCCGACGTACGCGGCGCGGGAGGCCGCGACGGCGGACAGCTCGTGCGTGCGGCGGGCACCCATCTCGATCAGGCCGCGCTCGCCTGCTGCCGCGGACATGCGGGAAGCGGCCGCGGCGATCGCCGAGTCGTGGTTGAGGATCGACAGGATCACGGTCTCCAGCAGCACGCACTCGGCGAAGGAGCCCTCCACCCGCAGGATCGGCGAGCCGGGGAAGTACACCTCGCCCTCCGGGTAGCCCCAGATGTCGCCGCGGAAGCGGTAGCCGGCGAGCCATTCGAGGGTGGGCTCGTCGACGATGTGCCGCTCGCGCAGGAACCCGAGCACGCCGGCGTCGAAGCGGAAGTTCTCCACGGCGTCCAGGACGCGGCCGGTGCCCGCGACGACCCCGTAGCGACGGCCCTCGGGAAGCCGGCGGGTGAAGACCTCGAAGACCGAGCGCCGCTCGGCCGTCCCGGCCTTGAGCGCCGCCTGGAGCATCGTGAACTCGTACTGGTCGGTGAAGAGCGCGGTCGACGGCACGTCCACCGGCAGCCCCACCAGGTCTGCAGTGTTCATGACCGCGATGCTAGCGCACATTTCGTCAGTCTGACGAGATGGTCGTCGTCCCCGGCGAGGCCGTTTGTGCGACGAGGGGGCTCAAGTGGCAGCATGGGTGGAGTGACTGTGCCACTGGAGATCGAGCAGACCGAGTCGGCCGAGGAGACTGCGGCCGTCCCCGAGCCCGATGTGCCCTGGGTGACCCTGGTGCACAACGACCCGGTCAACCTGATGAGCTACGTCACCTACGTCTTCCAGGCCTACTTCGGCTACTCCAAGGACAAGGCGCACAAGCTGATGCTCGACGTCCATCACAAGGGACGCGCCGTCGTCTCCAGCGGCAGCCGCGAGGAGATGGAACGGGACGTGCAGGCGATGCACGGATACGGACTGTGGGCCACGCTCACCCAGGACCGCGGCTGATGAGCTCTCACTTCGAGCCGCTGAAGGGCGGCGGCGCCGCCGTGGCGCTGGACGAGGTCGAGATCTCCATCCTGCGCTCCCTCGTCGTGCAGATGCTGGAGCTCATCGGCCCGGGTGACGAGCCGGCCCAGGGCGAGGACCCGCTGGCCGCGCTGTTCGCCGAGGGGCCGAGCGAGCCGCCCTCGGACCCGGCGCTCGCCCGCCTGTTCCCCGAGGCGTACGCGGACCCCGAGGCCGGCCCGCAGGACGACGAGATGCGCGCGGCCTCCGCCGAGTTCCGCCGCTTCACCGAGAACGACCTGCGCACCCGCAAGCGCGACGACGCCCTGGCGGTGGTCCGCAGCCTGGACTCGCTGACCGTCGCGGGCGACGGCGGCGCCGTGCTGGAGCTCGACGCCGAGGACTGCCTGCACTGGCTGGGCGCGCTCAACGACCTGCGGCTGACCATCGGCGCCCGGCTCGAGGTCACCGACGAGGACGAGAACGACGACCTGTACCGGCTGCCGGACTCCGACCCGCGCAAGCCCATGGTGATGGCCTACCTCTGGCTCGGGGCGCTGCAGGAGACGCTCATCGAGACCCTGACGCCCTGAGGGCCCCCCTCCGGTGCCCTTTTGTCCCGGGACGGTGTTGTCCGTCCCGGGTGAGTGTTCGCTCAACGGACGATCAAATCCGGATAACGATCACGTCACCGTGCCCCGACGCTTTGGCGTACCGCGCGCCCTTTGTCCGCTTTCCTTGTGGTGTGCGTCACTCCCGCCGCGGTGGATCACTGCCCTGGCCGTGATAAATCTTCACGACCACTCGGGGGACGCCACCCCTGTCCCCGAGGGCGCTTGAGCCGGCAGACCGCCGGTAGCACTCCATCCACATCCGGGGGGATCAGGACCTGATCCGTTGCCGCGCGACTTCGCGGTCGCGGCGGATCAGCATGGAGAAAGGGCGCATCACCATGACCTCGTTGCAGGTCGAACAGAACGACGGCAAAGAGGCCGCGGGCGCGGACGAGGGCTACCAGCGTGGACTGGGAGCCCGGCAGATCCAGATGATCGCGATCGGCGGTGCCATCGGCACCGGCCTCTTCCTGGGCGCGGGCAAGGCCATCTCGAAGGCCGGCCCCAGCCTCATCCTGGCCTACGCCATCGCGGGCCTGGTCATCTTCTTCATCATGCGGGCGCTGGGCGAACTGCTCATGTACCGCCCCGTCTCGGGTTCCTTCTCCGAGTACGCGCGTGAGTTCATCGGTCCCTTCGCAGGCTTCGTCACCGGCTGGACGTACTGGCTCTTCTGGGTCGTCACCGGAATGACCGAGGTCACGGCGGCCGCCCAGTACATGACGTACTGGTTCGACATCCCGCAATGGGTCTCGGCGCTGATCTTCACGATCATCCTCTACGGAGCGAACCTCATCTCCGTGAAGCTCTTCGGCGAGCTCGAGTTCTGGTTCTCCATGGTCAAGGTCACCGCCATCATCGGCATGATCCTGATCTGCGCCGGCATCCTCACCCTCGGCTTCTCGGACGCCGGTGAGACCGCGTCCGTCACCCACCTGTGGGCCGACGGCGGCTTCTTCCCCAAGGGCATCGGCGGCACGCTGATGACCCTGCAGATCGTGATGTTCGCCTTTCTCGCGGTCGAACTGGTCGGCGTCACCGCCGGCGAGTCCAAGGACCCGGAGAAGACGCTGCCCAAGGCCATCAACACCGTGCCGTGGCGTATCGCCGTCTTCTACGTCGGCGCGCTGATCATGATCCTGTCGGTCGTCTCCTGGACCCACTTCCAGCCGGGCGTCTCCCCGTTCGTGGCCGCCTTCGACAAGATGGGCCTCGCCGTCGGCGCGGGCATCGTCAACTTCGTCGTGCTCACCGCGGCCCTTTCGTCCTGCAACTCCGGCATGTACTCCACCGGCCGGATGCTGCGCGACCTCGCGCTGAACAAGCAGGGCCCGAAGATCTTCACCCGTCTGACCAAGAGCGGCACGCCGCTCATCGGCACGACCTTCTCGGCGCTGCTGATGATGTTCGGCGTGTGGATCAACTACCAGTGGCCGGGCAAGGCGTTCGAGATGGTCGTCTCCTTCGCCACGATCTCCGGCATGTGGGCCTGGATCATGATCCTGGTCAGCCAGATCCGCTACCGGGCCAAGGCCAGTCGCGGCGAACTGCCCGAGTCGACCTTCAAGGCGCCCGGCGCCCCCTTCACCAGCTGGTTCGCGCTCGCCTTCATCGGCATGGTCATCGTGATGATGGGCGTCGACAAGGACGCGCGGATCTCGCTGTACTGCGCTCCACTGTGGGGTCTGATCCTCGGCGTCTCCTACCTGGTGCTCAAGAGCCGCAACCCCGAGGGCGCGGCCTTCGCCAAGCGCTCGTAAGGGACCCGTCCAGCATCCGGGCCGCCGCGTACCACTCCTCGGTACGCGGCGGCCCGTCTGCTTATCCTGTCGCTCATGCTGACCATCACCCGGGTCCTGTTCGACCAGATCGTCGCCCACGCCCGCGCGGACCACCCCGACGAGGCCTGCGGAGTCGTCGCCGGCCCGGAGGGCTCCGGCCGCCCCGAGCGCTTCATCCCCATGCTGAACGCGGCCCGCTCGCCCACGTTCTACGAGTTCGACTCGGCCGACCTCCTCAAGCTCTACCGCGAGCTGGACGACAACGACGAGGAGCCGGTGATCATCTACCACTCGCACACCGCGACCGAGGCGTACCCCTCGCGCACCGACATCAGCTACGCGAACGAGCCCGGAGCGCACTACGTCCTCGTCTCCACCGCCGACACCGATGGCGCGGGCCCGTTCCAATTCCGGTCGTTCCGCATCGTGGACGGCGAGATCACGGAGGAGGAGGTCAAGGTCGTCGAGGCGTACTGAGACGTATTGAGGCGCACCGAGACCTGCGGAGACGTACCGAAGACCGGTGGAGACGTACGCAGACGCACGGAGCAGCGGCACGGGCGGGCCCTCCGACAAGGGCCTTCGCCCCGTGCCGTTCGCATCCTGAGCGAGCTTCGTCCGGTATGCGAGATCACACTGAAGGATCGGCACCGGGAATCGATACGATGACCGCATGGTTCTTCACGACGTGAGCGACAAGACGCCGAGCACCCTGCTGCTCGTTGCGCGGCTGCACGTCGACCTGTGCCGCCTCGCCAGCGCGATGTGTACGGCCCGCGCCGCGTTCTGACGTTCTGACGTACGAGCGCAACACGCCAGCAGCACCCCCTCGCGCGGGGGTCCCAGCCGCGCGCCCCTACGCCACCTTCCGACAGGAGCCCCCGTCATGGCCATCGAGGTCCGCATCCCGACCATCCTCCGCACCTACACCGGCGGAGCCAAGGCCGTCGAAGGCAACGGAGACACCCTCGCCGAGCTGTTCGCAGACCTCGAGTCCCGGCACAACGGCATCCAGGAGCGCATCGTCGAGGGCGACCAGCTGCGCCGCTTCGTCAACGTGTACCTGAACGACGAGGACGTCCGCTTCCTGGACGGCATCTCCACCAAGCTGTCCGACGGCGACAACGTGACGATCCTGCCGGCCGTCGCCGGCGGCAGGGTCTGATCCTGATGCGTTACGACTCCCCGCTCGCGGCCGTCGGCAACACGCCGCTGGTGCGGCTCCCGCGGCTGTCCCCGTCCGAGGACGTCCGCATCTGGGCCAAGCTGGAGGACCGCAACCCGACCGGCTCGATCAAGGACCGCCCCGCGCTCCACATGGTCGAGCAGGCGGAGAAGGACGGCCGGCTCACCCCCGGCTGCACCATCCTCGAACCGACCAGCGGCAACACCGGCATCTCGCTGGCGATGGCGGCCAAGCTCAAGGGCTACCGCATCGTCTGCGTCATGCCGGAGAACACCTCCCAGGAGCGCCGGGACCTGCTCGCGATGTGGGGCGCCGAGATCATCTCGTCCCCCGCGGCGGGCGGCTCGAACACGGCGGTACGCGTCGCCAAGGAGCTCGCCGAGCAGAACCCGTCGTGGGTGATGCTCTACCAGTACGGCAACCCGGACAACGCGGGCGCCCACTACGCGACCACCGGCCCCGAGATCCTCGCCGACCTGCCGTCCGTCACGCACTTCGTCGCGGGCCTCGGCACGACGGGCACGCTGATGGGCGTCGGCCGCTACCTGCGCGAGCACAAGCCGGACGTGAAGATCGTCGCCGCCGAGCCGCGCTACGACGACCTCGTCTACGGCCTGCGCAACCTGGACGAGGGCTTCGTCCCCGAGCTCTACGACGCGTCCGTGCTGACCACCCGCTTCTCGGTCGGCTCCGCGGACGCGGTGACCCGCACCCGCGAACTCCTCCAGCAGGAGGGCATCTTCGCGGGCGTCTCCACGGGCGCGGCGCTGCACGCGGCGATCGGCGTCGGCAGGAAGGCGGTCAAGGCCGGGGAGCAGGCGGACATCGTGTTCGTGGTGGCGGACGGCGGGTGGAAGTACCTGTCGACGGGCGTCTACACGGCGAAGACGACGGAAGAGGCGATCGAAACGCTCCAGGGCCAACTCTGGGCCTGACCGGCCCCGCCCGGCCTCCGGGGGCTCCACCCCCGGGGCCCCCGCGCCCCAATCGCCGGTGGGGCTGCCGCGGGTCGGGGCTTCGCCCCTCGTCGGCGGGTCCGGCTCGTGCGACGCACCGATCGGACTGCGCCGAGGTTGCACATCGGGCCCGGCGGGCCCGGCCGTGAGGACTCTGCGCCCGGGGGGGCGCGGGTCCGCGGGCTGTGGGGGCCGGCCCCCTGGGCGCGCGCCTTGCCCGTGCCCGCGCTCCTCGTCCGCAGGGACGCGGCTCCTCGGGCGTCCGGGCTCGGGCCTGGGTGACGGGGTGCGTCAGGACGTGGCGCGCCGGAACGGGGCCGGGGCGGAGCTCCGGTGGTTACACCGCCAGGTGGCGGACCTGGTCCCATACCGCCGGATCCACCGTGCCCACCCGCCTGCGGAACTCCGCCACCCCTACGTCCCGCAGCTCGTCGATCTCCAGAAAGCTCGGCCGCCCCCGCGCATCGCCCACCGTGCCCGGCGGCAGCGCGATCACGCCGGGGCGTTCGTCGTGATACCGGCTCGTGATCTTCGCGACCTGGGCCGTACCGCCCCGTACCGACAGCACCAGGCACGGGCGGTCCTTCGACCTCGGGCCGTCCTCGTAGGGCACATCGGCCCACCAGATCTCGCCCGGCGCCGGTCTCGGCCTGCCTCCGCGCTCGCCCGGCCGCGCCGGCGGCCGCCTCCGGCCGGCCGGCCGCCGCGTGCCGCGGCCCATCCCGTCCGAGACCGCGACCACGAGGGCGACCACGACGACGGCGATCACCGCGAGCCACCACGACGTGTCCATAGCGGAGACGTTACCCGGGCCCCTGTCCCGGCGCCCGTACCGGCGTTCGGTGCCCACGGGTAAGGGTGAGTTCTCCCACAACACAGCGCTGCTGAGGAGCGACCGGCCCTTTCGCGCCTTACGCTCGACGGACCGCACGACCTTCCCCCAGCCCTCCTTCGTCCACGGAGGTTCCAGCTCAATGAAGCTCACCGTCGTCGGTTGCTCGGGGTCGTTCCCGTCCGCGGATTCGGCCTGCTCGAGCTACCTCGTAGAGGCCGACGGCTTCCGGCTGCTCCTCGACATGGGCAACGGCGCCCTCGGCGAGCTGCAGCGCCACTGCGGTCTCTACGACCTCGACGCCATCTTTCTCAGCCACCTCCACGCGGACCACTGCATCGACATGTGCGGATACTTCGTGGCCCGTTACTACCGCCACGACGGCGGCCGCTGCGCGCCCATGCCGGTGTTCGGCCCCGAGGGCACGGAGCAGCGGCTGACGACGGCCTACGCGGACACGCCCTCGGCGTCCTCGATGAGCGAGGTGTTCGACTTCCACACGCTGAAGTCCGGCACCTTCGAGATCGGACCGTTCTCCGTGCGTACGGAACGGGTGGCGCACCCGGTCGAGACGTACGGCATCAGGGTGGAGCACGGCGGGAAGGCGCTGACGTACTCGGGCGACACGGGCGTGTGCGACGCGCTGGACGGCCTCGCGGCGGGCGCGGACCTCTTCCTGTGCGAGGCGTCCTTCGTGCACGGCAAGGAGGACATCCCGGACCTCCACCTCAACGGCCGCGAGGCGGGCGCCTGCGCGCAGCGGGCGAACGTGCGCCGGCTGGTGCTGACCCACATCCCGCCGTGGACGGACGGCGAGCGCAACCTCTCGGACGCGCGCGCGGTGTACGACGGTCCGTCGGAGATCGCGGCGCCGGGCGCGGTGTACGAGATCTGAGCCGGCCGGCAGACACGCGAGAGCCCCCGCCCCGAGGACGAACCGGGGCGGGGGCTTTCGCACGGGTGAGGCCGAGGGCTACTTGGCCTCGGCCTTCTGCAGCTCGGCCAGCTCCTCGTCGGACTCGCGGCCCGGCGTCGGGAGGTTGAACTTCGTGATCGCGAAGCGGAAGACCGCGTAGTAGACCGCCGCGAAGCACAGGCCGACCAGGGCCAGGCCCCACGGGTTGGACGCGATGCCCAGGTTGAGCAGGAAGTCCACCGCGCCGGCCGAGAAGCCGAAGCCGTCCTTCATGCCGAGCGCCCAGGTCAGGGCCATCGAGACACCGGTGAGCACCGCGTGGATCGCGTACAGGACCGGCGCGATGAACATGAAGGTGAACTCGATCGGCTCGGTGACACCCGTGACGAAGGAGGTCAGGGCGAGCGAGAACATCATGCCGCCGACGACCTTGCGGCGCTCGGGGCGGGCGCAGTGCACGATCGCGAGGCAGGCGGCCGGGAGCGCGAACATCATGATCGGGAAGAAGCCGGTCATGAACTGTCCGGCGGACGGGTCGCCGGCGAGGAAGCGGGCGATGTCGCCGCTCTTGCCCTCGTAGGAACCGGCCTGGAACCACGGGAACGAGTTGAGCAGGTGGTGCATGCCGACCGGGATCAGGGCGCGGTTGGCGACACCGAAGATGCCGGCGCCCACGGCCCCGGAGTTGACCAGGCTTTCGCCGAACCAGTGCAGACCCGAGCCGAGCCACGGCCAGATCAGGCCGAAGACGATGCCGGTGAGCAGACCCGCGAAGGCCGACAGGATCGGGACGAGGCGGCGGCCGCCGAAGAAGCCGGCCCAGTCGGGCAGCTTGGTGCGGTAGAAGCGCTGGTAGAGCAGGGCCACGATGATGCCCATGACCACGCCGCCGAGCACCTTGGCGTCGACCGCCTGCTCCACCATGACGATCTTGCCGTCGACGATGGCTTCCTTCTTGGGCAGGCTGCTGTCCGTGAAGGTGCCGAGCACGCTCTTGAAGACGAGGTAACCGGCCACCGCCGCGAGCGCCGTCGAACCGTCCGACTTCTTCGCGAAGCCGATCGCGATACCGACGGCGAACAGCAGCGCCATGTTGTCGAGCAGCGCGCCGCCACCGGCCGCCATGTATCCGGCGATCTTGGTGACGAAGGTCGGGAACGACTCCTTGCCGAGCATGTCGGGCTGGCCGAAACGCACGAGCAGCGCGGCCGCGGGCAGCACGGCGACCGGCAGCATCAGGCTGCGGCCGATGCGCTGCAGGACAGTCATCGCACCCGCGCCCGTCTTCTTCTTGTCCGCCCCGGGGGCGGCGCTGGCCGTGGACATCAACTTCCTCCTGGGGGTCCCCCCGGCCGGAGGCTGGGGGAGGGCAAGGCGCCGCCGAGGACAGGAAAGCGGGGAAGGGCGGCGTCTCGAGGGAAGATGCGGTCGTGGTCTGGACCGCATGGTCTACACCACTCAGTGGTGTAGACCTGTTGTAGCACGGTGGGGGTTGGATAAGGAACCTGCGAAATTTGCGGGCCGGATAACAATCCGGTGAATGCGCGCAAACGCCCCCGGACCGCGGGGTCCGGGGACGTTGCTGCCGGGTTCGCTACTGCGTCACTTCGTCGCGTCCCGCTCCATCTCCTCCTGGAGCTCCTCGGGCTCGCGGCCGGGTGTCGGGATGTCGAACACCGTGATCAGCACGCGGAACACCACGTAGTAGACGACCGCGAAGCACGCGCCGATCGGCAGGATCAGCCACGGTTTCGTGTCCAGATGCCAGTTCACGACGTAGTCGATCAGGCCTGCCGAGAAGCTGAAGCCCGCGTGGACCCCGAGGGCCCAGGTGATCGCCATCGAGGCGCCGGTCAGCAACGCGTGCAGCCCGTACAGCAGCGGTGCGGCGAACATGAACGAGAACTCGATCGGCTCGGTCACGCCGGTCACGAACGACGTCAGGCCGACGGAGAGCATCAGGCCCGCCACCCGCTTGCGGTGCTCGGGGCGGGCGCAGTGCGTGATGGCCAGGGCCGCCGCCGGCAGGCCGAACATCATGATCGGGAAGAAGCCGGACATGAACTGGCCGGCGTCCGGGTCGCCGGCGAAGAACCGGGTCAGGTCGCCCTGGACCCCGGTGCCGTCGTCGTCCGTGTACTCGCCCGCCTGGAACCAGAAGAACGTGTTCAGGAACTGGTGCATGCCGATCGGGATGAGCAGCCGGTTCGCGACGCCGAAGATGCCCGCGCCCCAGGCGCCGAGACCGATCAGCTGCTTCGAGAACGAGGTCAGCGCGTCGCCCACCGGGTCCCACAGCAGTCCGAACAGCACGCCCAGGACGCAGCAGACGAAGGCCATGATGATCGGCACGAGCCGCCGGCCGTTGAAGAATCCCAGCCAGTCCACCAGCTTCGTGCGGTGGTAGCGCTGCCAGATGACCGCCGTCAGCAGGCCGATCAGGATGCCGCCGAGGACCCCGGGGTTCTGCGGCGTGCCCTCGGGCATCTCCTCGGTGACCGATCCCTCGACGGGAAAGGCCTTGAGGACGTTGTGGTAGACGAGGAAGCCCGCCACCGCGGCGAGCGCGGTGGAACCGTCGGACTTCTTGGCGAAGCCGATCGCGACGCCGATGCAGAACAGCAGCGGGAGGCCGAGACTGCCGTCGAGGATGCCGGTACCGCCCTTGATCAGGACGTCGGACGTCCTGTTCCAGAAGCCGCCGTGGAGAGACGCGGCGAACAGGTTGCCGAGACTGACGAGCAGGCCCGCGGCGGGCAGGACGGCCACCGGGAGCTGGAGGCTGCGGCCCACTTTCTGGAGCCCCTGGAAGAGCCCGCTCCGCCACGTGTGCCGCGGTGCGGCCGCGTTCTCGGTGCTCATCCGCGTCCTCCCGGAACGGCCTCTGTTTGGCAGGCGTCGCAGACTGGTGTAGACCAGTCGGCATACGGTTCCGGCGCCCGCGCAGGGCAGGGCGCTGGTGATCGTCATCTTTCGGTACAAGACGGTTACTCGCCCGTGAAGATGGGCCAACCGTGCGTTACCTTGACAAAGCGGACCGACCCGGACCAGCGGTGGGCCGAGGCAGCGCCCAACGCGCTCGAACGCAGGGAGAAACAGATGGCCAGCAAGGCTGAGAAGATCGTCGCCGGGCTCGGCGGGATCGACAACATCGAAGAGATCGAGGGCTGCATCACCCGTCTCCGCACCGAGGTCGCCGACCCCAGCCTGGTCGACGAGGCAGCGCTCAAGGCCGCCGGCGCGCACGGCGTCGTGAAGATGGGCACCGCGATCCAGGTCGTCATCGGCACCGACGCCGACCCGATCGCGGCCGACATCGAAGACATGATGTGAGCGAGGCGCATCGCGACGCGCGCGAGGCCACCAGAGGCTGAGGCACACCGCTCCCGGAGCGTCCCGGCACCGGACCCCGAGGGGCCTGATCCGTACCACCGGAACAGGCCCCTCACCCATGTGCCGATAGGCTCGGAACCATGTCACGCATCGACGGCCGAACCCCCGAACAGCTGCGCCCCGTCACCATCGAACGAGGCTGGAGCAAGCACGCCGAGGGCTCCGTCCTCATCTCCTTCGGCGACACCAAGGTGTTCTGCACCGCCTCCTTCACCGAGGGCGTGCCCCGCTGGCGCAAGGGCAGCGGCGAAGGCTGGGTCACCTCGGAGTACTCGATGCTGCCGCGCTCCACCAACACCCGCGGCGACCGCGAGTCCGTCCGCGGCAAGATCGGCGGACGCACCCACGAGATCAGCCGGCTCATCGGCCGCTCCCTGCGCGCCGTCATCGACTACAAGGCCCTCGGCGAGAACACCGTCGTCCTCGACTGCGACGTCCTCCAGGCCGACGGCGGCACCCGGACCGCCGCCATCACCGGCGCCTACGTCGCCCTCGCCGACGCCGTCACCTGGGCACAGGACAAGAAGCTCATCAAGCCCGGGCGCAAGCCGCTCACCGGAACCGTCGCCGCCGTCAGCGTCGGGATCGTCGACGGCACCCCGCTGCTCGACCTCTGCTACGAGGAGGACGTGCGCGCCGAGACCGACATGAACGTCGTCTGCACCGGCGACGGACGTTTCGTCGAGGTCCAGGGCACCGCCGAGGCCGAGCCCTTCGACCGCAAGGAGCTCAACGCCCTCCTCGACCTCGCCACCGGCGGCTGCGCCGACCTCGCCGCGCTCCAGGCCGAGGCGCTCGGAACCGGACAGCCCGCATAGCATCCACGCGGCGCACTTCTCCCGGCGGCCCAGCAACCGGGAGAAGGGCGCCGGGCGTCGTTAGAGTCACGGGCGCACGGGCCGAACCGTGCGCCCGTCCGTACCCGGGAGGATCCGCATGTCTGCGCGCCGCCGCATAGCCATCACCGTCGCCACCGTCGCCCTGCTGGTGCCCGCAGCCGCCGGCTGCGGCGCGCTCAACACGGCGCTGGACTGCGTCGAGACCGCCGACGCCATCGCCACCAGCGTGGACAAGCTCCAGCAGGCGGCCTCCAACGCGGCCGAGGACCCCACCCAGGCACGGCAGGCCCTCGACGACATCGACCGCGAGCTGAAGAACCTCGGCGACAAGACCGACAACGCCGACCTCAGCAAGGCCGTCGACGACCTGGCCGCCGGTGTCGACAATGTGCGCAAGTCCATCGACGGCGGGGACACCACCCCGGACCTCACGCCCGTCACCGACGCGGCCACCGAGATCGGCAAGGTCTGCACGCCGTAGATACTGGGGGCATGACGCGCCTGATCCTCGCCACCCGCAGCGCCGGGAAGATCACCGAACTGAAGGCCATCCTCGCCGACGAGGGCATCACCCACGAACTCGTCGGCGCCGATGCCTACCCCGACCTCCCCGACGTCAAGGAGACCGGCGTCACCTTCGCCGAGAACGCGCTCCTGAAGGCCCACGCGCTCGCACGCGCCACCGGCCTGCCCGCCGTCGCCGACGACTCCGGCCTCTGTGTCGACGTCCTCGGCGGCGCGCCCGGCATCTTCTCGGCCCGCTGGGCCGGCACGCACGGCGACGACAAGGCCAACCTGGACCTGCTGCTCGCCCAGCTCGCGGACATCGACACCCCCCACCGCGGCGCCCACTTCGCCTGCGCGGCCGCACTCGCCCTCCCGGACGGCACGGAACGCGTCGTCGAGGGCCGCCTCCTCGGCACCCTGCGCCGCTCCCCGCAGGGGACGAACGGATTCGGCTATGACCCGATCCTCCAGCCCGAGGGCGAGACGCGGACGTGCGCGGAGCTCACCCCGCAGGAGAAGAACGCGATCAGCCACCGGGGCAAGGCGTTCCGCGCGCTGGTGCCGGTGGTGCGGGAACTGCTGGGCTGAGCCCGGTCAGCAGCCGAGGGGCGCGCCACCGGTCCGGTGCCGCGCCCCTCGCTCATGTGCGGCCGGAGGGACTCGAACCCTCACGGGTGTTACCCCACTGGGACCTAAACCCAGCGTGACTGCCAGTTCCACCACGGCCGCGTGTGCGCTCATCGTAGTGGGCGGTGGCGTGCGCCCGCTGTCCGGTCGGAAGTTCGGCTCCGGGGCCGGGGCGGAGACCGGTCCGGTCGCGCCTCAGATGCCGAGGTCCTTGATGATCTTGGCGACATGGCCGGTCGCCTTGACGTTGTAGAGGGCGCGTTCGACCTTGCCCTCCTCATCGACGACGACCGTGGAGCGGATGACGCCGGTCACGGTCTTGCCGTAGAGCTTCTTCTCGCCGAAGGCGCCGTACGCTGCCAGGACCTGCTTGGACGGGTCGCCGACCAGCGTGACCCTGAGGCTCTCCTTCTCGCGGAACTTCGCGAGCTTCTCCGGCTTGTCCGGCGATACGCCGATGACGTCGTAGCCGGCGCCCGCGAGCACCTCCAGGTTGTCGGTGAAGTCACAGGCCTGCTTGGTGCAGCCGGGCGTGAGCGCCGCCGGGTAGAAGTAGACGATCACCTTGCGGCCCTTGTGGTCGGCGAGCGACACCTCGTTGCCGTCGGCGTCGGGCAGGGTGAAGGCGGGGGCGGTGTCGCCGGGCTGGAGTCGCTCGCTCATGGTTCTCCTCGTCAGACACATAGGTGTACGCCGTCGAGCGTAATAGGGGTGCCATAGGGTGCGGGCCACGCCGAGCTGACAGACTGTCGATGAGGACTAACGGACACGACGACGGAGGCGGCGCGGTGTCGGACACCAGGACCCCAGCGCAGATCGAGGCGGACATCGTCCGCCGGCGGGAGCAGCTCGCCGAGATGCTCGACGAGATCGGTGCGCGTATGCACCCCAAGACGGTCATCGGCGACGCGAAGGCGAAGGTCGCCTCCAGCGTGGACCGGACGGCGGGTCGTGCCTTCGTCGCGGTGAACCGCGCGGTGTCGGACGTGAAGGCGCAGTTCGTCTCGGAGGACGGTACGCCGCGGCTGGAGCGGGTGGTGCCGGTGGCGGTCGTCGCTCTGGGCGTGGTGGGACTGCTGGCCGTCTCGGCCCGCAGGCGACGGGCGTGACCCTGCGGCGTACGGAGGGCCGACGGGCAGGTAGGTTCGACGGGTGAGCACCAACAGTCATCAGCACAGCCCCCAGCACGACAAGCTTCCGATCCGGATGCTGCACGACCGTGTGCTGGTCAGGACGGACATCCCGGAGGGTGAGCGGCGCTCCAGCGGCGGCATCGTGATTCCGGCGACCGCCGCCGTGGGCCGGCGGCTGGCCTGGGCGGAGGTCGTCGCGGTGGGGCAGAACGTACGGACGGTGGAGCCGGGCGACCGGGTGCTGTACGACCCGGAGGACCGGGCCGAGGTCGAGGTGCGGGGCGTGGCGTACGTCCTGATGCGCGAGCGTGACCTGCACGCGGTGGCGGCGGACCGGTTCCAGGGGTCGGAGGACTCGACGGGCCTGTACCTGTAGGGGACCGGAGCCCCCGGTCGGGGCCGCAGGGGCTGGTGGCGGAGGTCACCAGCCCTTTTGTGTGCCGTTTGCTACGTTGGACGGACCCCGACGAGACGCGCCGTACCGGGTCAGGCAAAGACGACGCACCCCGTGTTGTTCCGCGTCTCGGAGGTGCCGTCATGGCCTGGGTTCTGCTTGTTGTCGCCGGTCTGCTCGAGGTCGGCTGGTCGATCGGGATGAAGTTCACCGACGGGTTCACCAGGCTCTGGCCGAGCGTGTTCACCGGTCTCGGGATCGTCGCCAGCATGGTGCTGCTGTCGCATGCCGCGAAGACGCTGCCCATCGGCACGGCCTACGGCGTCTGGGTCGGCATCGGCGCCGCGGGCGCGGCCGTGGTCGGCATGCTGGTGCTCAACGAGCCGGTGACGGCGGCCCGGATCTTCTTCGTGTGTCTGCTGCTGGTGGCCGTCGTGGGGCTGAAGGCGACCTCCGGTCACTGAGGCCCGCCGTTCGGGAGGGCACCCGTGGGGCTGACGGGGCCGGGGGTCCCGCTCGGGACCGTGGTGTGGCCGGACGGGGTGGGACCCGGGGTGAGCGCGCCGCCGGTCGGGGGCCCGCCGACCGTCCCGCCCGGGCCCGGGCCGGTGGGGCCGGCGGAGGGTCCGCCCGTGGCTGGTACGCCGGGGGCGGGGGCGCTCGCCGAAGGGCCGGGCCCGGCCGGGCCGCCGCGCCCCCACGATCCGCCCTGGCTCGGGCCGCCCGTGCGGCCGGGGCCTTCGGGCTCCCGGGGCTCGTACGGATCCCTGGGATCCCGCCGGCCCTCCGGATCCCGCAGGTCCTCTGACTCCTCGGAGTCCTCCCAGTCCTCCCATTCCTCCCCGTCCTCCTCGTCGAACGGGTGCCGGCCCTCCTCGATGTCCTCGACCACCTCCAGCTCGAAGTCCCGCGCCGGGCTGCCTTTCAGGGCGGCAGCCGTGTAGCGGGCCCAGATGTCGGCGGGCACCCCGCCGCCGTTGATCCGGCTGTTCCCGAGCGCCCCGTACAGCGAGGTCTGCGCGCCGGTGTCGGGGTTCTGGCCCATCACGGCGACGACGGTCACGAGGTCGGGCGTGTAGCCCGCGAACCAGGCGGCCCGGTCCTCCTCGGCCGTGCCGGTCTTGCCCGCAGCGGGCCGGCCGGCCGCTCCGGCCGCCGTCCCCGTGCCGCCGTCGACGACGCTGCGCAGGACGGCGGTGGTGGTGTCGGCGGCCTCGCGGGAGACGACGCGGCGCATCCGCGGGGCGGGCACGTCGATCTCGGTGCCGTCCTTGGTGATCTTGTCGACCAGCGTGTAGGCGCCGTGCCGGCCGTGGTTGGCCAGCGTGGCGTACGCCTGCGCCATGTCGAGGACGCTGGCGGTCGCGGTGCCGAGCGCGATGGACGGCGCTGCGGTCAGGTCCGGCGTCTTCGCGGGCAGGCCGAGGTCGACCGCGGTCTGCCGGACCCTGGCCGGGCCGACGTCCACGGCCATCTGCGCGTAGACGGCGTTGACGGACTCGTCGGTGGCGCGGCTGACGGTGACCCGGCCGTAGGACACGTCGTCGTCGTTGGCGGGCGCGTACGGCGCGCCGGTCCAGCCCTGGACGGGACGCTCGCTGGTCCCGTCGTAGACGGTGTTGGGGGTGATGGGGCGGCCGCCCTGGGTGGTGGAGCCGTGCTCGACGGCCGCCGTGAAGACGAAGGGCTTGAAGGCGGAGCCGACCTGGTAGTCGCGGCGGGTGGCGTTGTTGACGAACTGCTTCGTGTAGTCGACGCCGCCGTACATGGCGAGGACCCTGCCGGTGGCCGGGTGGATGGAGACGCCGCCGACACGGACGTTGCGGTCGGCCTTGCGGGCGGTGTCGAGCCGCGAGGTGACGTGCTCGTCGACGGCGTCGGTGAAGGCGTCCTGCTTGTCCGGCTCCAGGGTGGTGGTGATGCGGTGGCCGCCGGTGGCGAGGGTGTCCTCGTCGATGATCCCCTTGGCGGTGAGGTACTCCGTGACCGCCTGGACGATGTAGCCGCGCTGGCCTGACAGGCCGTCGGCCGCCCGGGCGCGCCGCGGGGCGGGGAAGTCCATCACGGCGCGTGCGGCGGGGCTCAGCCACCGCTCCTTGACCATGCCGTCGAGGACGTAGTGCCACCGGCTCTGCGCGGCGGGCCGGTTGTCGGGGTGGGCGGCGACGTCGTACGCGCTGGGCGCCTTGAGGAGCGAGGCGAGGTAGGCGCCCTCGGCGATGTCGAGGTCGGTGACGTCCTTGCCGTAGTACGCCTGCGCGGCGGCCTGGATGCCGTAGGCGTTGCGGCCGAAGTAGCTGGTGTTCAGGTAGCCCTGGAGGATCTCGCTCTTGCTGACCTCGCGGCCGAGTTTCACCGCGATGAAGAACTCCTTCACCTTGCGGGTGACGGTCTGTTCCTGGCCGAGGTAGTAGTTCTTGACGTATTGCTGGGTGATCGTGGAGCCGGACTGCTTGCCCTTGCCGGTGACGGTGTTCCAGGCGCCGCGGAGCATCGCCGGGGGGTCGATCGCCGGCTTGGAGTAGAAGTCGCGGTCCTCGGCGGCGAGGACCGCGTGCTGCACGCCGAGCGGCACGTGGGAGAGGGGGACGTTCTCCCGGTTGATCTCGCCGTCGCGGGCGATCGGCGTGCCGTCCTTGTAGAGGTAGACGTTGGTCTGGGCGACCGCGGCGGCGTTGGCCGGGGGGATGTCGACGAGCAGGTATCCGGCCAGGAACCCGCCGATGAGCAGGAGCGCGCCGGCCAGGAGGGTGCCGAGGGTGATGCGCCAGGTCGGGATGACACGCCGCCAGCCGGTGCGCCGGCGACGGCCCTTGCCGCCGCCGCGCGCGGTGGTCTTGCCCCGCACGGCGGATGCGCCCCGCGCGACGCGGGCTCCGTACGCGGCGGATGGGCGTTCCTGGGCGTGCGTGCCGTACGCGGCGGATGCGCGTTCCTCCCCGGGGGCTCCGTACGCGGCGGATGGGCGTTCCTCGGCGGGTCTGCCGCGCACGGCGGATGCGCCCTGCGCGGCGGGCGTTCCGTGCGCGGCGGATGGGCGTTCCTCACCGGGGGTGCCGTGCACGGCGGGTGCGGCCTCCGCGGCGGGGGCTGACCGCGTCGGAACTGTCGCGTCGCGGGGTGTCCAGCCCTGCTGCGGCTCGTCGCTCATGCCCCCCATAGTGCCCTTTTTGTCCCGTTATCCCGTGCATCCCGGCACTCCGGCCGGAAAAGCGCTCGCGACCCGGTGACCGGCTCCGTTAGGGTCGTGCGCTTTGGTGTCCGGCCCGGCCGGACGCATCGTCCGCGTGGGAAGGAGCTGTTGTGCGGCTGTACGCGGTCGTCGCGGCGAGTGGGTTCCGGCGCCATGCGACGTACCGGGTGGCCACGGCGGCGGGGGTGTTCACCAACACCGTCTTCGGCTTCATCCTGGCGTACACCTATATCGCCCTGTGGGACGAGCGTCCGCAGCTCGGCGGATACGACCTCTCCCAGGCCCTCACCTATGTGTGGCTCGGCCAGGCGCTGCTGATGACCTGTGCCCTGATGGGCGGCGGCTTCGAGGACGAGCTGATCGAACGCATCCGCACCGGCGACATCGCCATTGACCTCTACCGCCCCGCCGACCTCCAACTGTGGTGGCTCGCGGGCGACCTGGGCCGGGCCGCCTTCCACCTGCTGGGACGCGGCATCGTGCCGATGGTGCTCGGCTCGCTCGCCTTCGACCTGGTGATGCCGGCCTCCCCGCTGACCTGGCTGGCCTTCCTCCTCGCGGTCACGCTCGGCGTCGTCGTGAGCTTTGCGGTGCGCTTCCTCGTCGCCCTGTCCGCGTTCTGGCTGATGGACGGGGCGGGCGTCATGCAGATCTGCTGGCTGTCGGCGCTCTTCTTCTCCGGGATGCTGCTGCCCCTCAACCTCTTCCCCGGCGTCCTCGGCGAGGTGGCGCGGGCCCTTCCCTGGTCCTTGCTGCTCCAGATCCCCGCCGACGTCTTCCTCGGCCGGCACACCGGCTGGGACCTGCTGGGCGCCTACGCCTTCCAGGCCGGCTGGGCGCTCGCGCTGCTCGCCGCCGGACGCCTGCTGCAGTCGGTCGCGACACGACGGGTGGTGGTCCAGGGTGGCTGAGGCACTGCGGGCGTACGGGCTGATCGTGGCGATGTGGGTCCGCTCCACGATGGCGTACCGGGCCTCGTTCGCGATGACGGCGTTCGGCAACTTCGCCGCCACCGGCTTCGACTTCGTGACGATCCTGCTGATGTTCTCCCACGTCGACGCGCTCGGCGGCTACTCGCTGCCCGAGATCGCGTTCCTGTACGGGACCACCAGCACGGCCTTCGGCCTCGCCGACCTGGTGATGGGGTCGATGGACCGGCTGGGCCGGCGTGTGCGCGACGGCACGCTGGACACGCTGCTGGTGCGGCCCGTGCCCGTCCTCGTGCAGGTCGCCGCCGACCGGTTCGCGCTGCGCAGGCTCGGCCGCATCACCCAGGGCCTGCTGGTGCTCGGCTACGGGCTCGTGTCCCTCGACATCGAGTGGACGGCCGTGAAGGTGGCGATGGTGCCGCTGATGGTGCTCAGTGGCGGGGCGATCTTCGCGTCCGTGTTCGTGGCGGGCGGGGCGTTCCAGTTCGTCGCGCAGGACGCCTCCCAGGTGCAGAACGCCTTCACGTACGGCGGGAACACCCTGCTCCAGTACCCACCGTCGATCTTCGCGAAGGACCTGGTGCGCGGCGTGACGTTCGTCGTGCCGCTGGCCTTCGTCAACTGGGTGCCGTCGCTGTACGTGCTGGGCCGCGAGGACCCCCTCGGGCTGCCGGGCTGGCTGGCGTTCCTGCCGCCCCTGGTGGCCGCGGGGTGCTGTGCGCTGGCGGCACTGGCCTGGCGTGTGGGCCTTCGTTCGTACCGCAGCACGGGAAACTGAGGGGGCTGGTCAGGTCATGGATCTCATCGAACTCGACGGGGTCGAGAAGGTCTTCGACGTACGCCGCAAGGTGGGGCGGCTGCGCCGTGAGCGGCACCGGGTGAGGGCCGTGGACGGCATCAGCTTCACCGTGCCGCGCGGCGAGATGGTCGGCTACATCGGCCCGAACGGCGCCGGGAAGTCCACCACCATCAAGATGCTGACCGGGATCCTCACCCCCAGCGGCGGCCGCCTGCGGGTCGCGGGTATCGACCCCTCGCGCGAACGCACCCGGCTGGCACAGCGGATCGGCGTGGTGTTCGGGCAGCGCACCACCCTGTGGTGGGACCTGCCGCTGCGCGACTCGTACCGGCTGATGCACCGCATGTACCGGGTCCCGGACGCCGTCTTCCGCGCCAACCTGGACCGCTGCGTCGAACTCCTCGATCTGGGCGAGCTGTTGGACGTGCCGGTCCGTCAGCTGTCCCTCGGCCAGCGGATGCGCGGCGACATCGCGGCCGCCCTGCTGCACGACCCCGAAGTGCTCTACCTGGACGAGCCGACCATCGGCCTGGACGTGGTGTCCAAGGCGAAGGTGCGGGAGTTCCTGCGGGACCTGAACGCCGAGCGCGGTACGACGGTGCTGCTGACCACGCACGATCTCACCGACATCGAGCAGCTGTGCAAGCGTGTCATGGTCATCGACCACGGAAAGCTGATGTACGACGGCGCGCTCTCCGGGCTGCACGAGGTGGGGGAGAGCGAGCGGACGCTGGTCGTCGACCTGGAGCGGGAGATCCCGCCCATCGTCCTGGACGCGGCGCGGACGGTGCAGGTGGAGGGCCCCAGGCAGTGGCTGGCGTTCCCCGCCTCGATGTCGGCGGCGCCCCTCGTCGCGGCCCTGGCGGAACGGTATCCGCTGGTCGACCTGTCGGTGCGGGAGCCGGACATCGAGGCCGTGATCGCAAAGATGTACGCGGACCGATCCGCTTGACTAGTCTGGCGACATGACGAGCGAACTCCCCGAGATGCGTGCGTCCGACTCCGAACGGGAGCGCGTGGCCGAGCGGCTGCGCGAAGCCGTGGCCGAGGGACGGCTCGACATGGAGGAGTTCGAGCAGCGCCTCGAGGCCGCGTACGGCGCGCGTACGCACGGCGAGTTGGCGCCGCTGGTGCGCGACCTGCCGACGGCCGGGACGGTGGTGCCGGTCGACGCGGCGGCTCCCGCCGCGCCGTCCGGCGGCTGGGCGGAGCGCGTCGGCCGGCCGGCGACCTCGAAGGGGGCGTTCGCCTTCTGGGGCGGGTTCGGGCGCAGGGGGACCTGGACCATCGGCCGCCGGTTCACCGCGGTCACCCTCATGGGGGGCGGCGAGCTCGATCTGCGGGAGGCCCGCTTCGAGGACCGCGAGACGGTGATCTCCTGTTTCACGATCATGGGCGGCGTACAGGTCGTCGTCCCGCCCGACCTGAACGTCGAGGTCAGGGGCATCGGCCTGCTGGGCGGCTTCGGCGAGCACGGCAGCGTCGACGGCACACCGGACCCGTCCGCGCCGCGCGTGATCGTCAAGGGACTGGCCCTGATGGGCGGCGTCGGCGTGGAGCGCAAGCGCACGAAGGCCGAGAAGCAGCGCCTGAAGGCCGAGCGGTCCGAGCGCGCCCGCCTGACGAAGGACGCGAAGCGCCGAGGCCACCTGGGCCACGGCGGCCACGGCCAGAAGGAGCTGGGCGACTGACGGCTCGCCGCGGCGGGCGTCGCGGCCGCCCGGTCGGGAGGCGCGCGGCCCGCGCACGGCGGCGCGGCGGCCCCCTCGGGGGGCGCGGGCAGGGCGTCGCGGCGGCCCGGCCCGGAGCACGGCCCGCGCACGGCGGCCCGGCGTCCCGGTCCGGAGCACGGCCCGCGCACGGCGGTGCGGCGGCCCCTTCCGGGCCCCGGTCACAGCGACGTGGTGTCCACCGACGTGCCCATCCGGGCGTAGCCCGCGTCGCTCGGGTGGAGGTGGTCACCGGAGTCGTACACCGGGTGGAGCCGCTCCGGTGCGTACGGGTCGCGCAGCGCCCGGTCGAAGTCGACGACCGCATCGAAGATCCCGCCCGCGCGGATCGCCGCGTTCACCTTGACGCGCTCGGCCTCCACGGCGCGGGTGCAGCGCAGGTGGCCGCCGCACGGCATGAGGGTCGCGCCGATCACGCGCAGCCCCCGGGCGTGGGCCAGGCGGGACAGCTCGGTCAGGCCGGTGACGACGCCGTCCCCGGTCGGCGCGTACGGCGCGCGCAGCAGGTCGTTGATGCCGATCGCGACGATCACCGTCCGGGCGCCCGAGCGTGCGAGCACGTCGCGGTCGAAGCGGGCGAGGGTGCTGGGCCCCCGGTCCTGGCTCAGCAGCCGGTTGCCGCTGATGCCCTCGTTCAGTACGCCGTACCGGCCGGCCAGCCGGTCGGCGAGCACGTCGGGCCAGCGGCGGTTGGTGTCCGGCGTGGAGGACACCCCGTCGGTGATCGAGTCCCCGACGGCGACGACCGCGCCGCGCGCCTCCGCGGTGAGGACGTCGACGGCGGTGACGTGGTGCCAGGAGCGGGTCTCCGTCCGGTACGCGTCCCCCGCCTCGTCGCGCGTGTGGTCGCCGTCGGCGAGGTAGGACGTCTGGCGCGCCTGCGGGTGGGAGGTCACGGGTCCGCCCGGAGCGGGCGTGTGGACGGTGACCAGGAGATCGCCGTCGTACGGGATGCGGAGGACGACCGGGTCGCTGACCAGCTGCCCGCCGGGGGCGACGGTGACGCCGGTCGCCCGGCCGAACGTGACGGGCCGCAGCGTCCCCCGCACGGCTTCCGGACCGTCGTCGCCGGCGCGCACGGCGAGGGAGACGGCGGACACGCGCAGCGGCAGGGTGCCGTACAGGTTGGAGACGGTGACACGGGCGGCGGTGCCGCCGATGCTGGTGTGCACGACGTTGCGCACCGACCGGCCGTGCGGCCCGCTGGGCGCGCCAGGAGCGGTGGCCGCGGGCGCGAGGCCGACGGGGCCGGCGGCCCAGGTGCCGATCCACAGGGGAGTGGCCGCCCGGGGTTTGCGAACGGCCGGCTTGGTCTTGACGGCCCCGACCCCGATGTAGATACCGCCGCAGATCAGGACGACCGCGGCCGTGAGGGCAGCGAGACCCGCATACCCCGAACGCTTGCTCATGAACACATCATCGGCCATGCCCGGGAACTCGACGCGCCGCCCAGGAGTACACGAGGGAGGGACAATGCGTACGGTACCCACGCGCGGACGGGTGGAGCGGATGGAACGTACAGAACCGGATGAGCCGGACGCCTCGGAGCGCGCGGACCGCGCGGGCCGGGCCGGTGGCGCGGGGCGCCCCGGGGACACGGCCGGGGCCTCCGGCGCGGAGCGCGCCGGACCTTCGGACGGCGTCCGGGCTGACGGCGCGGACGCCGGGAGCCGCGTCTCCAGCTCTGACGGCGGCACCGGCGGCGCACGCGCCGGACGTCCACACACTCCCGTGACCGGAGGCCCCGTCGGTGACTCCGGCTCGGAGACGACCGGTGGCGCGGACGTCGTGCTGCCGGACGCTTCCGGCGGGGCCCGCGCGTCCGCGGGGACTCGGGCCGACGGGACGGACGTCGTGCTGCCGGACACCTCCAGCCGGATGCGGAGCACCCGGGACGAGGCCCTCCCGCCCGCCGGGCGCGCCCGCTCCCGCGCCGGGCTGCCCGGCTTCGCGTACACCGCCGCCGACGAGGAGAAACGGCGCGGCGTGCGGCGGATGAAGGCCACCGCCACCGGCCTGCTGCTCCTCGTCGCGCTGATCTTCGTCCTCGCCACCTGGGCGAAGAACGCGGGACTCGGCCCCTGGGCCGGATACGTCGCCGCCGCGGCCGAGGCCGGCATGGTCGGCGCGCTCGCCGACTGGTTCGCCGTCACCGCGCTCTTCCGCCACCCCCTCGGCGTGCCCATCCCGCACACCGCGATCATCCCCAACAAGAAGGACCAGCTCGGCGCCTCCCTCGGCTTCTTCGTCGGCGAGAACTTCCTCTCCGAGGACGTCGTACGCGCCCGCCTGCACGCCCTCGGCATCGGCGGCCGCCTCGGCGCCTGGCTCGCCGAGCCCGCCCACGCCGACCGTGTCACCGCCGAGCTGTCCACCGCCCTGCGCGGCGCGCTCACCGTCCTGCGCGACTCCGACGTGCAAGCGGTCGTCGGCGAGGCCATCACCCGCCGCGCGGAGGCCGCCGAGATCGCGCCCGGTATCGGCAAGACGCTCCAGAAGGTCGTGGCCGACGGCGCCCACCACCGGGCCGTCGACCTGATCCTCGCCCGCGCCCACGACTGGCTGGTCTTCCACTCGGACTCCGTCATGGACGCGGTCGAGGGCGGCGCCCCCGGCTGGACGCCCCGGTTCGTGGACCGGAAGGTCGGCGAGCGCGTCTACCGGGAGCTGCTGCGTTTCATCAGCGAGACGCGCGACATGCCGTCCCACCCGGCGCGCGGCGCGATCGACCGCTTCCTCGCGGACTTCGCCGCCGACCTCCAGTCGGACACGCAGACGCGGGAGCGCGTCGAGCGGATGAAGTCGGAGATGCTGTCGCGCTCGGAGGTGCAGGACGTGATCGCGTCGGCCTGGTCCTCCGTGCGCGGCATGATCATCTCGGCGGCGGAGGACGACCGCAGCGAGCTCCGGCTGCGCGCCCGCGCCTCGTTGCTGTCCCTCGGCGCCCGGCTGGCGACGGACGGCAGGCTGCAGGCGAAGGTGGAGGGCTGGGTCGAGGACGCGGCGGTGTACGTGGTCACCACGTACCGCTCCGAGATCACCTCCCTGATCTCGGAGACCATCGCGAGCTGGGACGCGGAGCACACCACCCGCAAGATCGAGGCGCACATCGGCCGCGACCTGCAGTTCATCCGGATCAACGGCACGGTGGTCGGCGCGCTTGCCGGCCTGCTGATCTACACCGTCGCCCATGCGCTGGGCGCCTGAGGGGGCGCGCGTCTCCGCGGTGCGCCGGGCTCCCGAGGGGGCCGTCTCCGCCGTGCGGACGTGCGCTGGGCGCGTGACCGGTCCCTGCCGACGGTCATGCGCCCAGCGCCTCTAGGGGAGGTGTCATGGAATACGTACGGCGGGCCGGAAGCGTTCAGTGCCTCTTTCGCCGGCCTCGCGCTGTCACCGGCCCGGCGTAGAACGCCCTCCGCCGCCCCGGCCCCGCCCCCTCAGTGGAACAGCTGGCCGCGCACCGCGCCGTCCGGGAACTTCTTGGTGTGGATGTTCGAGTAGAACGCCCACGGGTTGTGGCGTATCTCCTTCAGCAGGCCCTTGTGCTGGTGCTCCAGCCGCCCGGAGACGGCAAACAGACCCTCCGGAACCGGCTTGTTGACGAGTCCCAGCACCACGTCCCCGTTCTTCCCGAACCCGCCCTTGTGGATGTGCGCGGCCTGGGGCGCCTGGATGTTGACCCACGCCAGCGAGAAGTCGACGCTGCGGCCCGCGGGGTGCAGGAAGGTCACGGCGTACCCGTCGTCGTCCCCGACCTTGTGCGGGTCCGTGACCGGCACCTCCTGCGCGCCGTTCTGCAGCGCCCGCAGCTTGCCGCCCTTGATGATGTGGAGCGGGTTGATGTTCCGCTTCAGGCGTTTCAGCTGCCCGCGCACGGCGCCGCCCGGGAACTCCTTGCTGTGCAGGTTGAGGTAGAACCCCGACGGATGCTCGCGGATGCTGTCGGCGAGCGCGGCGTCGGTGAGGACCGTGTGCCCGGCCGCCGAGTGGACGGTGTCGGGCATCTCGGTGCCGAACAGCGGGACCGTCACGTCGCCGTTCTGCCCGGCGACGCCTTGGTGGATGTGCCCCTGGCTCGGCACGAACCCTTTCCACTGCATCGCGAAGACGACCCGGTCGCCCTTCACCTTGACGAGCGCGACGGCCCGGCCGTCGGGGTCGTTCACGGCGGGCCCGCCCTTCTCGGCGACCTCGTGGGCGCCGGTGAGGACGGCGGCGAAGGTGACGGCGTGGCCGCGCGCCGGTTTCGTGAACGTCACCGCGCCGTCCTGCGCCGTACCGCGGCCGCCTGCGTGACGGTCGTCGGCGGATGCGGGAACGGTGCCCGCCGCGGCGGCGAGCACGAGGGCGGCGGCGGCCGAGACGGAGACATGACGCTTGTGCATGGCGGAGGAACCTCCCGTTCGGGGGCCGGCCCGGTCGTGGCCGGTCGGCGTCAAGTACGGGACTTCCCGGCGCGCCGTTCAACGGGAGCCGCCGCCAAGAGGAGTGAACGGCCGGTCGGCCGGGCCCGTACATCCCGCCGTACGTTCCTTCCCGCAGACCGGAATCCGAGGGGATCTCACCATGCGCGGCACCCGCACCACAGCCCGGACCAGGACCCTGCTCGCGGCCCCGCTGGTCGCGCTGGCGCTGCTCACGGTGACCTCGTGCGAGGACTCCGGAGGATCGGGCTCCGGATATGGGGCGGCGCGGCCGGCCGCACCGAGCGCCGAACAGCCCCCGCCCCAGCAGCCGCCCGCCGACGCCGCCGCCGGCTCGGAGGCCCCGGCCGACGCCGCCCCCGACGCCGGCCCCGAACCCGCCCCCGTGACCGTCACGGTCAGGACGGCGGAGACCGACCTCGGCACGATCCTCGTCGACGACAAGGGCCGCACGCTCTACGGCTTCACCAAGGACAAGCCGGGCCAGGCCACCTGCGACGCCGACTGCATCGCGGTCTGGCCGGCCCTCATCTCCGCGACCGACGTGAAGGCGGGCCCGGGCACCGAGGCCGCGCTCCTGAAGGAGACGAAGCTGGGGGCGGGCGCCGAACAGGCGGTCTACGGGGACTGGCCGCTCTACTACTACGTGGGCGACGTGACCCCGGGGGACGTCAACGGACAGGGCCTGGACGGCGAATGGTTCGTGATCGCCGCGGACGGCAAGCTGATCAAGACGGAGGCGGAGACGGTGGTCTGAGCCGATCACCCCGCCACCGCCGCGTCCGTTGCCCCGAGGACGCCCGCGCGTCCCCCGGTTCACGCCGCCGTGATCGCGGCGGCGCCGCTCATGACCTGCACGCTCTCGTCGAGTACGTCCGTGGCCGGGACACGGTCCGGACGGTAGTCGGCGAGCTCCGCGCAGGCGGTGCCGCCGACGATCTCCTGCGCGGCGAGCAGGCCGAGCGCCGGTGCCAGGGTGACACCGCTGTGCGTGACGACCGTGTAGAGACCGGGAGTTGCGGCGGCGCAGCCGACCAGAGGCAGCCCGTCCGCAGGCACCGGACGCACTCCGAGCCGGACGCCCGCCATCCCGGCGGCCCGCAGCGGCGTGAACACCTCCCGGCCCAGGCGGTGCAGCTTCCGCTCCAGCGCCGGGTCGGCCCGCCGTGCCGGGTCCGCCGCATCCGCCGCGTCCTTGGTGTCCGCCGCGCCCTCGGCGTCCGGCGGCAGCATGGCGTCCACCGGCCACGAGATCGACACGACCCGCCCGTCGGGCGCGGGCCGCAGATCGACGCCGGGCGCGGCCAGGATGGCACCGAGCCAGTCGCGTTCCGGCAGCCGCGTGCTCTCCCCGACGAGCCCGGGCACCCGGTTCAGCGGCAGCGACGCACCCGCCAGCGCGGCGATGCGCCCCGCGTCCGGCCCCGCGCAGTTGACCACCCAGTCCGCCTCGAACCGGCGGCCCTCCGCCACCACACCGGTGATCCGCTCTCCCGTGCGCAGCACCTCCGTGACCCGCAGTCCGAAGCGGATGTCCGCGCCGCCCAGAGCCGCACGGTCGAGCAGCCGCCGCGTGAACAGCGGGGCGTCGTACCAGCACGCGTGCTCGTGGACGACGAGTTCGTCGGCCCGGCAGGCGTCCATGGAGACGCCCGGCGCGAGGTCGGTCAGTTCGGCGGGGTGGGCGGAGCGGCAGGCGTGGCCCCAGCCCCGCAGCCGCTCGGCCCGCTCACGGATGACGTGCTGCTCCTGCTCGGTGTGGCCCCACTGCACGAGGGGCGCGGGGTGGCGCCAGTCGGCGCCGCCCAGCTCCTCGCCGAGCCGCTGGTGCAGTTCGGCACCGCGCCGGTTCAACGCGTAGTAGCTGAACGGCGTCTTGAGGTGGCTGACGTCGATGGAGAAGGTGGCGCTGGACGTTCCGGCGGCCGGGCCACCGGCGTCGATCACGGTGACATGGGCACCGGCCTGGACCAGATGGTGCGCCACGGAGGCACCGAGCACGCCGGCTCCGACGACGAGGACACGAGGCATGGGTGTTTCCTTTGAGTGATACGGGAAGGAGGGGCGGCCGCCGGGCGGGGCGATGCCGGGAGGCGGGGACAGGTGCCGGAGAAGCCCGCACCGGCACCACGGCATAGGTGATAAATGGGGCAGCGTCGGGCATGGCGCGGCGCGGGAAGGGGCGGCGGGCACGACAGTCGAGGCCGAACCCGCCCCGTACCCGCGCCTGGACGCGCCGCGCTGCCGGGAGCGGTACGGCTACCAGTCAGCGGACCTTGCCGAGAAACGCCTGGGTGCGGGCGTGACGCGGAGAGCCCAGCACCTCGGCAGGGTCGCCCGACTCGACGACGACACCGTCGTCCATGAACACGAGCGAGTCGCCCACCTCGCGGGCGAACCCCATCTCGTGCGTGACGACGATCATCGTCATGCCGTCCTCGGCGAGCCCGCGCATCACGTCGAGGACCTCGCCCACGAGCTCGGGGTCCAGCGCGGACGTCGGCTCGTCGAACAGCATCAGATCGGGCCGCATCGCCAACGCCCGCGCGATCGCCACCCGTTGCTGCTGGCCGCCCGACAACTGCGACGGGTAGGAGCCGGCCCGGTCGGCCAGTCCGACGCGGGCGAGCAGGGACTGCGCACGCTCCCGGGCCTCCGTCCTGGACTCCTTCCTGACCTGGACCGGGGCCTCCATCACGTTCTCCAGCGCCGTCATGTGCGGGAACAGGTTGAAGCGCTGGAAGACCATGCCGATGCCCCGCCGCTGCCGCGCGATCGCCGCGTCGGTGAGCTCGTGGACGCGGCCGTCGCGCTCCTCGTAGCCGATCAGCCGGTCGTGCACGTACAGCCGTCCGGCGTCGATGGTCTCCAGGTGGTTGATGCACCGCAGGAACGTCGACTTGCCGGACCCCGACGGACCGATCAGGCACATCACCTCGCCCGCGGCGACGGTCAGGTCGATGCCCTTGAGCACCTCGGTCCGGCCGAAGCTCTTGTGCACACCCTCGGCACGCACCACAGGTGGCGCGGTGGCGGTCGTCGTCATCGGTCCTCCTGGGGCACGGGCTTCGGGCGTACGGGGGCCTGCGGCGACGTCCCGCGACCGGCGAGGGCGGTGCGCATGCGCTGCAGCGGTGTGGGCGGCAGATCACGGCTCGCGCCCCGCCCGTACCGGCGCTCCAGGTAGTACTGGCCGACGCTGAGCACCGAGACGGCCAGCAGGTACCAGGCGCAGGCCACCGTCAGCAGCGGGATCTGCTGGAAGTTGCGGGAGTAGATCGCCTGGATGGAGGTGAGCAGTTCGGGCACGGCGATCACCGAGACCAGGGACGTGGTCTTGAGCATGGAGATCACCTGGTTGCCCGTGGGCGGGATGATGATGCGCAGCGCCTGCGGCAGCACGATGCGCCGCAGGGTCTGGCGGCGCGTCATGCCGAGCGCGTGGGCCGCCTCCGTCTGCCCGTCGTCCACGGAGGCGATGCCGGAACGGACGATCTCCGCCATGTACGCGGCCTCGTGCAGCCCGAGGCCGAGCAGCGCGGCCGACGTCTGGGTCACCAGCGTGTTCGTGTCGAACTCGACGAAGGTCGGCCCCCACGGCACCCCCAGCCCGACCTCCGGCACGATCGCGGCGAGGAAGTACCAGAACAGCAACTGGACCAGGAGCGGTGTGCCGCGGAACGCCCAGACGTAGACCCAGCTCAGCCGCGACAGCAGCGGGTTCGCGGACCGGCGCATCACGGCCAGGACGACACCACCGGCGACACCGATGGCCATGGCGGCCGCCGTCAGCCAGAGCGTCGTGGCCAAACCTTCGAGGACGACGGGAGTGAAGAGGTGGTCGCCGACCGTCGCCCACTGCATCCGCTCGTTCGAGGCCCATCCCTCGACGAGGAAGACCACGAGGAACACGAGCGCCGCCGAGGCGAACCAGCGGCCCGGACGGCGCACCGGCACCGCGTCGATCTCCCTGCGGCCCGCGCTCGCCTTGATCACGTGGGCGGTGCGGAGCGTGGACTCGCTCATGCCGCCGCGCCGCCGTTCACCGTGACCCGGTCGAGGGCGCCGGACTCGACGTCCCAGCGCTTCAGGATCTCGCCGTACGCACCGTTGTCGATGAGCTTCTGCAGGGCCTGTCGCACGGCCTCGACGAGGTCCTTGTCCTGCTTGTTGACCAGGATTCCGTACGGCAGGAAGCGGTACGGCTCGCCGACCTGGCGCAGCTGCCCGTTCGACTGCCCGGCCTGGTACGCGACGGTCGGCGTGCCGCCGACGAAGGCGTCGGCGCGGCCGGTGGACAGCGCTTGGAAGCAGCCGACGGAGTCGGGGAAGACCAGCGCCTTCGCGGCGGGCTTGCCGGCGGCCTCGCACTTCTTCGCCTGCGCCTCGATGTCCTCGACCTGGGCGGTGCCGTTCTCGACGGCCGCCGTCCTGCCGCACAGATCGTCCAGGGAGCCGATCGATTCCGCGTTCTTCTGCTGCACCAGGATGGCGCTGCTGGTCCTGAAGTAGTCGACGAACGTGACGTGCTGCCGGCGTTCCGGCTTGTCGAGCATGGCCTGGATGGCGAGGTCGTAACGGCGCGACTGGACGCCGCCGATGATGCTGTCGAAGCTGGCCTTGGAGAACGTCACCTCGACGCCCAGCACCTGCCCGATCGCCCGCATGAGCTCCGGCTCCATGCCGACCAGCGTCTTGTTGTCCGGACCGAGGGACACCAGAGGCGGATAGTCGTCGCCCTCCGCGACGACCAGCTCGCCGGAGTCCCGCACCTTCTTCGGCAGCAGCGCCGCGAGCTTCGGGTCCTTCGCCTGCACAGCCGCCTGGCCGGATGCCGCTGCCGATCCCGGCCCGCTCGCTCCGGCCGACGGCGTGCCGCCGCACGCCGCCAGCAGCGGAAGAAGTCCGGCCAGCGCCACGCCGACAGCTGCGGCGCGCCTCGTCCGACGGGCGCGGGGCCCCGGGAGCCGTATGTCCATGGCAGTGCCTTTCGCTGGTGGGCCGGCCATGACGTGGCCGGTTCCTGCCGCTCGATGCCGCTCAATCTGCGCCAGTCGAACCGGCGACACAAGATGAAACAGAACGAACATTGCCGTACACATTGTTCAGTTGTCCTGTTGCTCGGCTCCGTCGGCTCACCCTCGTCCACCTGCGAGTCCAGCCGTCGAGCAGCCGACGCGCCCCGGCAGGAGGGCACTTCATCGTGGGCAACCTCTGGCCCCGTCGTCCGAACCGTTGTTAAGTTCGCCTGATGCTGACCCCGACGCAGTTGCAGGCGATCCGCGATGTGGTCGCCACCGGTTCACTGCGCACCGCCGCCCGCCGCCTCGGCTACTCCCCGTCCGCGGTCTCCCAGCAGATAGCCTCGGTGGAACGGGCCCTCGGCGTGCTGCTCTTCGAGCGCTCGCCGCGCAGTGTGAGGCCGACCGCCGCCGGCGCCCAACTCGCCCGCCGCGCGGCACGGCTGCTCGCCGACCTGGAGGCCGCCGAGGACGAGATGCGCTCCTTCGCGGCGGCCGAACGCGGGCGGCTGCATCTCGGCAGCTTTTGGTCGGCGGGCTTCCGCCTGATGCCGGCCGTCCTCACCGAGTTCCTGCGCGACCGCCCGCACGTCGACGTCCGCTACGAGGAGGGCGATCCGCCGGTCACCCTGCCCGCGGTCGCGGAGGGCCGGCTCGACCTCGCCGTGATCTTCGAGTACGGCACGGTGCCGCGCAACGACCCGCCCGACCTGGAGCGGACCCTGATCCTGGAGGAGCCGCTGTACGTCCTGGTCCCCAAGAGACACCGCCTGGCCCGCCGCAAACGCATCCAGGTCAGCGACCTCGCGGCGGAACGCTGGATCTGCTACCGCGAGGACACGGACGCGGCCCGCTCCCTCTTCCACATCTGCGCCGCGGGCGGCTTCCGCCCCGAGGTCATCTTCCGCACGAACGACTACAACCTCCCCTTCGAGCTCGTACGGAACGGCCTCGGCGTCGCGATCGTGCCGGAGCTGGCCCTGAGCAAGTCGGAGGACGTCCACCTGATCCGTCTCGCCAACACCACGCACGTACGCCGGGTGTTCGCGGTCCGCCGCTCGGGCGACCCGAACCCGTTCCTGGACCAGGCGGTCGAGGTGCTGCGGTCGGCGGCGACGACGATCGACGCGGAACTGTCGGAGGCGGGGGACCTGCCGACGGCGGTGTGATGGTCCCGCACCGGTCCGGGCCGCCGGGAGCGCCGGCTGACTCAGTCCTCTCGGTCCCCCTCGGGCGCCGCCAGCAGCCGCCGGACGTCCCGCACGAGGGTGGTGCACGCGACGAGGACCAGGAGCGCCCCGGCCACGACCCAGAGGACGGACGAGCCCGCTCGATGCTCGCGGACGGCGTAGACGAGGAGGAACGAGGCGGGGAGTACGCCGAGGGCGGAGATGAGCGCGCTGATGCGGTCGGCCACGGGGGCATCCTTACTTGCTCGGGGCTTCGTTCGCGGGTACGGCAGGGAAGCCCAGGTGACGAACGCTGACACGAGGCGGGGCCTGCTCGGTGTACTGCGACCCGGACTACGGGTACAGCTTCTCGCCCTTCGCCAGCATCGCTACGTACTTCTCGATCCGGCGCCCACGGGTCTCGGCCTTCTTGGCGTCCTGGATCCGGTACAGGACCGCATAGCGGTTCTGCCGGTCCAGCGTCTCGAAGAACGCCGCCGCGGCCGGGGCGGCGGTCAGGGCCGCCGCGAGGTCGTCCGGCACCGTGGCGGTCCTCGCGCTGTCGTAGGCCGCCTCCCAGCGTCCATCCGCCTTGGCGCGGTCGACCTCGGCCTGCCCGGGCGGCTGCATCCGGCCCTGCTCGGTCAGGGCGGCCACCTTGTCCCGGTTGACCTTGGACCACTTGCTCCTCGGCCGGCGCGGGGTGAACCGCTGGAGCCACCACTGGTCGTCGAACGTGGCCTTCTGGCCGTCGATCCAGCCGTAGCAGAGTGCTGCGTCGAGCGCCTGGGCGTAGTCCAGCGCGACGATTCCCGGGCCCTTCTTGCGCAGCTTGAGCCAGATGCCGGGCGAGACGGCGTGGTTCTCGCCGAGCCACGCCTCGAATGCCTCGGCGGATGCGAATGCGACGATCTCCAAGTCCTGAGTCACCCCAGAAGCGAACCACACTCGGCCGATTGTCATGACCCTTTCCGGTTCCGTCGCTATTCGATCGTGAGAGTGCCGGTGCGGAGGATGTCGTGGTTGGCGAACAGGGCATCGAGGTGGACGGTGCGGGTGAGTGTCGCCGTCCACCTGGCGGTGGGCAGGTCGCGGTAACGGCGGGCGCGGCACATCCGGGCGCGCGTGCATTGGGTGAGAATCCAGCGAGCCTGCGTCTGGGCGGTGGGCGGATTGGCGTACATGCCGGCTGCGAGGTGCCACAGCTGGTCGCCGGTGGCGCCGTAGGGCTCGACGACGGCCACGACGGCGGTGTCACCGAGGCCCCGCTGGTCGCTGGAGTGGGTGGTGTAGGCGACGGACAGTCCGTGCAGCGGGAAGAGGGTGAGTCGGCTGACGGCGGTGATGTCGAGGGTGGGCATGGCGGCTCCGTGCCGTGCGGGCGCGGCCGCCGGGGCGGCGGCCGCGCGTTGAACAGGGCGGCTACTTGCCGCCGCATCCGCCTCCGTCGCCGCAGCAGGCGGGCGGGTTGCAGTTCGCAGCCGTGCCCCACAGGTCGTGGTCGACGACGAACCCGGCGTCCTCGATGGCGGCGACGGTGGCCCGCATCTGCGCGCCGTCGTAGAGCTGCGGGGCGGGGAACGGGTTGTGGTGGAGGAACCGGCCGAACTGCTCCTGGCACCAGGCGGCGTACTCACGGGTGTGCAGCATGAAGGCGTGCCAGCCGGGATCGACGGCCTGCGACGGCGACAGGCCCTCGGCGCGGTGGGCGGACATGTGGAGGAAGGCGAGCGCCTGGTCCATGACGCGTTCGGCCCGCTCGCGGGTGATCTTCTCCTCCTGGACGAGGAAGTTCACGAGCCGGCCGAAGAATTCCGGCTCGACGAGGCTGCGGCCGTGGACCAGTTCTGTTGCGAGAGCGGCCATGGGATGCTCCTTCGGTACGTGCTCGGCACGCGGCCTACCCGCGAGCCGTGGTGCGTGCAGGGCTCCTCGCGGGGCCCGCCCGTCCCGGACCCGGTCCTGCCAGGGAATTGGTCCGGGACGGGAGCTGAGGCCCGCGGGTGATCGACGGCACCCGCGGACGGCTCATGGGCAGGCGTAGACGTCGGTGTCGAGGACGTGGGCGCCTTGTTGCCCGGCGGCGCGGCCGACAAGGACGGCACCCCGGGTGAGCTGTCTGTCACAGGCGTAACAGGCGCGGCCCGCATACGCCTCCCAGGACAGCGCGGAAGCCGGCGGGATCGGGACCTCGCGACAGCGGCGCGGCGTGGAGGCGGTGTTCACGTCGGTCCCTGTCGCCAGGTCGCGCCCGAGTACTCGTGGAAGTGGTCGCCGGCATGGCCGGGCGGCGGGGTGCAGCAGCGGACCGGTGCGTCAGGCTTCGGTGACCAGCACAGGGGCAGGCCGACCGGACGCATGGCGTGGGCCGGGGAGGAGAGATCGCGCTGCTTTTGGGAGGGTGCGTCGGCGTACGTGGTGAGCGGCGGTCCGGACTGGCGCATGCACATGGTGGTGGAGGACGGGCCGCTGTGACAGTGACACCTGAGGGGCCGTTCCCTGTTGGTGTGTAAGTCCATGGCTAGCACGTTAGGGAGGCCGGTTGCGCGATTGCCGGCGATTGCGCTGGATTGCGCGGGTGGAGGGCATGGTTTGGCGGCGTTGCTTATTCAACGCCCATCGACGAGCAGGCCCTGTTGATCAACCGGTGAGCGGAGGCGCCGTACACCGCAGCCTCATCGAGCCATTCCCAGGCACGCTCGTACAGCTGGATCGATTCCTCGTCGTCCAGCCACATTTCCGTGTTGATGGTCTCGACGATGACGAGCCGCCGGTCATAGATCCAGAAGCCGTGAGCCGGGGTGCGGCGCAGCTGTGCTCCAAAGGGCACGATGCCCAGCTCAACCGTGTCGAGTCCGATCAGGCCGATGAGACGGTCCAGTTGTGCCGCGTGCACCTTGCGCGGACACATCCGCACGTACAGGGCGCCTTCCCAGATGAGGAACCGGAATCGCTTGCCGGGCTCGTACAGGGCCTGCTGTCGACGAACTCTGGCACGAACCGCTTCCTCGACGTCCTTCTTCATCTGCCGGAACTCGGCGTTGGACTCGAACACGTGCCGTGCGTAATCCGGTGTCTGGAACAGACCGGGGATGCGAGTGACCTCCAGGCCACGGATTGTCCGGGTCGCTGCGGTCTCCAGGATGGCCAGCTCCTGCCGGGCTCGATGGCCACCCGTCAACTGTCTACGCCAGGACCGGTACTTCGTCTCCAGCCCGAACAGCTGTCTGGTCAACTCGTCGGTGACGTCCGGTCGGCCGACTGCCTGAGCCCAGGCGCTGAGATCGGCCGCTGTGGCCGTCTGCTTGCCGTTCTCCAGGCGAGACACCTTCGACCGCTGCCAGCCGAGGCGCGCTGCCACGCCCTTGCCGTCCAGGCCCGCCTCGGTGCGCAGCTCCTTGAGGCGCGCACCGAGAATGATCCGGGCAGTCTGGAAGTCCGTGCTCACATGGACGAACGTACCTGCCTCTGGAACTCTGCGGTACGGACCGCGTGATGCCAGGCCGCATCACGAGCCTGGCAGGCGGCGAGCACCTCGGCGGGGTCCTCGCTGAGGACGACTCCCAACGTTGTGTCCTGTTCGTCGAAGACGAAGCGCGCGACGACGCGGGAGTCGAACAGCCAGAAGTCGAAGTCCGGCAGGCCTAGCCGTTCGGCCTCCGCGCGGGGCAGGTTGCGGATGTCCTCGCCCGAGGCCACGTTGCCGAGACCGGTGGCGAGCAGGAAGCGCTGCCCCTCGGTGGGCGGGGAGTCAACGAGGCGAACCCGCTCGAAGCGCTTCCCCTGGGCCACCTGGTCGGCGACGTTGCGGCGCCAGTCATTGACGGGCTCGACGGAGATCTCCTCACCGGCCTGCCACCGCCGCCACGTGGCGCCGTTCCGATCGGTGGCATAGCCGCGACGGGTCTCCAGCCGGAACGCGGTGTGCTTGAACTCCCTGAACATGTGGGCGACCTCTTGGAAGGGCACCATGGGATTCCGCTCGGCCCGCGGAGCGAACCGGACGAGCAGATCCCGCGGCACGGTCACGAAGGTCTCCGACTCCTTGACGTCGCGGAGCTGGGCCAGACGCTCCGGGTTGCTGACGCGGTCCCCCTGGATGAGGATGTCGGTACTTCCCTCGATCTCATAGAGCGTAGGGCAGTCGCCGCTTTCACTGGTCGTACCGATGAACCGCAGCGTCATGTGTCCTCCTAGCTGGTTGGCCGGGTGTCCAGGATGCTGCAGCGGGCCGCGAACGCAGCGACAGATTGCGGAAGATTGCGCGGGTCTGCGGCGGTCACGGCCGGTTGCGCGCAACCGGCCATCCCGAGGAAGCGGCGGCTCGCACTCGGCCCCTGGGCCGGATGCCCACGCCTTGCGACACGAACTCAAAGCCGGACGGAGAATCCTTCTACGAAGGTTCGCCAGGCGTCGGTCGCCACGGCGACCACCGGTCCCGCCGGTCGCTTCGAGTCGCGTACCAAGATGCCAGTCCCGGCCTGCGCACACTCCACGCACTCACCATCAGACCCATTGCTGTGGGAGGACTTGAACCACTGAGGGCCCCTGGAAGAGGTCGGATTGGGGTTGGTCATCGTACGTAGTCCTTCAGCAATGACTTGATCAGTTGGACCGAGCGATGAGGGCTCGCGGCAGCGGCTCTCAGATTGTCGAAGGCTCGCGTGTACTCCCGCACATCGTCCGCCCCCTCCAGGTAGATGGCGTCGGTGATGCCATCCCGGTACACGATGTCCGGATCCTCAGGGTCAGGGAAGCCCATCAGGGTGAACGAGCCCGTGGCAGGGTAAGGACCGGCATCGAACGGCAGCACCTGCAGTGTGACGCTGGGGAGTTCAAGCGAATCCAGAATGCGTTCGAGCTGTTCACGCATCACCGCTCGATCACCGACCACGTTCCGCAGGGTGCTCTCATGCACGACGAACCAGGCGTCTGGAGCGTCCTCTCGGGTGAGCATTGCCTGACGTTCCATCCGGACGTGGACTGCCCGCTCCACATCGTCGGCGGCCATCTGGTTGGTGGCGCGGTGCAACTCGGTGGCATACGCGGGCGTCTGCATCAGCCCTGGCAGGAACTCGCACTGGTACTGCCGGAACGTGGAGATGTCCTGCTCCAGCCCGATGTAGATCGAGAACCAAGATGGAATCCCGCTGCCGTGGGCCTGCCACCAACCTCGTGTTTTGGCCTGCCGGGCCAGCGACTTGAGGAACTCACGGAGCTCGTCGTCCGTGCCGTAGAAGCGGCACAGCGCCTCAACATCTGAGGGCTGTACGCGTCCGGTGCCAGTCTCCATGCGATTGACCTTGGACCCACTCCAGTCCAGTGCCTCTCCCACCTGCGCGCAGGTGAAGCCGTTTGTCTCGCGCAGCTTCTTCAGCTCGATCGACAGACGTCGGCGTCGCGCCGTTGGTGAGCCGGCCATCCCAACCCTCTCTTCAGTAGCGGGTGTTCAGTCTCCGCGTCAGGGGGGATGGCATGAGCGTCGACGCAAGCGTGCCGAGGAGGCCGTGGAAACTACCGTTCTTGGCCGAACCGGCAGAAGTGGCCGCGCTCCGCAGAATCGTGCGACTGCACCTACGAACGTGGGGCCTTACCGATCAGGCGTACGTCGCCGAGACCTGTGTGAGCGAACTGGTCGCGAACGTCATCAACCACGTTGGATTCGGTACCCCAACCACACTCGCCATATCGATGCGTGACACGTTCCTGCGATCGAGGTCTACGACCCGGATACGCGGGCGCTGCCGACACTTCTCCAGGCAACGCCGGATGCCGAGTCCGGGAGGGGTATGTCCCTAGTTGACTCGCTCTGCGATCGCTGGGGAGTGCAGATCAGAGAAGACCAGAAGGTCACCTGGTGCGAGATCCTGACCGATCTCGCGGTGTCTGAAGGCCACAGTGGTGGCGCGTCCGTTGCCGGGGCCGAGGCTGTGCGCCGCCACGGAGATCGGTTAACCAGTAGCGATCGCCGAGTAGGTCCAGACGTCGGCAGGGATCTCGTGCCTTAGCCTCCACGTGATTCCCATCGGCTTGCTGCCCTTGTGCTCGACGTACTCGGCCGGCCCCAGCAGCATCCACGGCTGGGGACCGCCGATGTCCGTCTTCTTGTAGCGGCGAACGAAGAGGAGGACGTGCGAGCCGTTCGCCTTGTGGGACTGGTAGCGGATGCCCGTCGGGGAAGAGTCGGACGTCTGGTTCTGGGACTCCCAGTGGAAGAGCTCACTACTCAGGGCGTAGTCCCGGTAGCGCGTCTGCGGCGAGAAGTCCTTCTCGTCCTTCTCCAAGGTGATCAGGAGGGCATCCGTCTGGACGTCCTCGCACCACTTCACGCCTTCACGGAAGTGGCCGGGCATGAAGCCGCCAATGACCGACTGGCTCAAGGCCGGGAGGATTTCCTCGCGGCTGTACGAGGCGTGGATCGTCAGTGGAAGGTCAGCGAGGGGGCCGTACAGCGGGACGGGGACATGGTCAGCCTGGTCAAGGGCGTACGCCAAGACTTGACGGAGTTCGTCGCGGAACGCCTGCTGCGGACGCAACGAGTCCAGCGCTTCCTGATAGCTGGAGAAGTCGCCGCCCAGGGGCCACAGCGAAAAGAACAGCATGCGTGCGTAGCCACGCTGCAGTTTGTCGAGTTCGCTGTACGCGGGCGCGTTGTCCTCAAGGAGGCGGATGTAGACCCCGACCCGCTGAGGGTCGTCGACATGAAGGAAAGCGGGTACGCGCTTGAGGAGTGCTTCTTCGCCCTCAGGGGCCGGCTCCGTGAGCATGCCAGCCCGACGAAGAAGGCCCGTCCATGAGTTACCGTTCCCGCGGTAGAGCTCCTTTAGTTCCCGTCCGCTTTCCCGCAAGTAGCTCGACAGGCGCGGCTCGCCGTAACTCCGCACTTCGCGAGCCAACTGCGTCACGTTGACGCTGATCTGGCTCCGGATGTTGTCAATGATCAGTTCCTTGGCCTTGGACTCAAGAATGATCTGACACCCAGAGGGCAGCTGTGGGAAGTCATGCTCAACGTGCGCCAGGAGACGGTTACGCGTCAGGTTGGTCAGCGCACGGAACTGCTCCTCAAAGCGGAACTCCGCGCGGTGCTGACCGATGAAGTCCAGGACGGTGAGAACTGCCTTGTTTTCACTCCGCCGCAGCCCACGCCCCAGCTGCTGGAGGAAGACCGTGGCGCTGGAAGTAGGACGTAGGAGCAGCAGGGTATCAACGTCGGGGATGTCCAGTCCCTCATTGAAGAGGTCGACGGAGAAGATGACCTGGATGTCCCCAGAGCTCAGTGCCGCAAGGGCGACCCGGCGCTCCTCCCGCGGTGACTCGCCCGAGAGGGCCACTGCGTTCAGGCCGGCGCGGCGGAAGAAGTCGGCCATGAAGTGAGCGTGGGCGACGGAGACGCAGAACCCGAGGGCACGCATCGAACCGGGATCGCTCACCTTGTCTCTCACGGCCTGCACCACCAGGCGGGCGCGGGCGTCGTTTCCGGTGAAGAGGTTGCTGAGCGCTGACGCATCGTACGACCCCCGCTTCCAGGCGACGGCACTCATGTCAGTGTTGTCGGTCACGCCGAAGTAGTGGAAGGGGCTCAGCAGGTCATTCTCCAGCGCCTCCCACAGTCGCATTTCGGCTGCGATGTGCCCGTCAAAGAACTCGTCCTGGACGTTACGGCCGTCCATCCGCTCTGGGGTAGCGGTCAGGCCGAGCAGCTCCAGAGGAGTGAAGTGGTCGATGATCTTGTGGTAAGTGGGCGAAACACCATGGTGGAACTCATCGATGACAATGACATCGAAATGGTCTGGTGTGAAACGCTCCAGCGTGCGCGCATTGAGTGACTGGACGCTTGCGAAGACGTGGTTCCACTCCTCTGGAACCAGGCTGCTGTGCAGCTCTTCCCCGAAGTTCGCATCCACCAGAACGTCCTGGTAGGTCCGCAGGGATTGACGGAGGATCTCTTGCCGGTGAGCGACGAACAACAGTCGGAGGTCCCTGCCGTACTTCTGCCGCAGCCTCTTGTAGTCCAGAGCGGCCATTACGGTCTTGCCTGTACCGGTGGCCGCGACCAGCAGGTTGTGGTGTCGGTCGTGGACCTCGCGTTCCACTTCGAGTCGTTCCAGCATGTCGCGCTGGTGAGGGTAGGGGCGAACCTCAAGCCCCGAGAGGGTGAGATGGCGTTCCGGGGCACTGGTCGTGCCGCGGCCTGCCAACTGGAGCGCCTCGTCGAGCCGAGTGGCGTCCTGATCAGGGCGGTAGAGCTCGAAGGCCGAATCGCTCCAGTAAGAGTCGAAGGTCGCTTCAAACTTGCGGAGCACGTCAGGGGTCGCAATGGATGACAAGCGGACGTTCCACTCAAGGCCGTCCAGGAGGGCAGCCTTCGAGAGGTTGGAGCTGCCGACGTATGCGGTGTCGTACCCACTGTTGCGGCGGAAGAGCCAGGCCTTGGCGTGGAGGCGCGTGGACCGGAGCTCGTAGTTGACCTTCACCTCGGCGTTGAACTTCTGGACCAGCTTGTCGAGGGCTCGGCGCTCGGTCGCGCCGATGTACGTGGTCGTGATGACTCGGATCGGGACACCCCGCGCATGGGCCGTCTCCAGCGACTGCTCGATGACGCGGAGCCCGTGCCACTTGACGAAGGCGCAGAGCAGGTCCACGCGGTCGGCTGTGGCCAGTTCGGTGCGCAGCTCAAAGCCAAGGCTCGGGTCCTCGGGAGAATTGGTGATGAGCGCCGTCTCGGAGAGGGGAGTTGCGGGCCTGATGGCGTAGACGCCCTTGGCTTCCTGCTCGGCGATGGCGAGCAGTTGGCGAGGCCCGTCAGCTACCAGATCTACCCATTCCCGTGCGCCCTCGATGGTGTTCATCGATTCGAGGATGTGGTTGGCGGCGTGGACGCGCTCGTCGGCAGGCAGTCGTTCCAACACCCGCCTCATCGTTTCTGCGACATGCCGGGCGATCACATGGGGCGATGACTCCGGTCCCACTGTGCCGTCGATGGCATGCCATCGGTCGCCGCTGAGAGTCTTCAGCTGAGTCTCGAGCCGCAAGGTGATCAGCTGCTCGTACAGACCGGCGACCGGTTGGCTGGCATCGATGGGACCCGGCATCGCATTCCCTCCCCTTGTCGGCACTGCCAGTGATAGCAGGTACCACCGACAGCCGGGGCCGGAGGGTCACCCCCCGTGACACTCCTTGTACGCCGCCCCCGACCCGCACCAGCAGCCCGCCCCCCTCGTCGGGGGCCAGGCGACCGCGCGGCCGCGGGCCGCCAGGGTCGTGGCGTACTGGGGAAGCAGGGAGACGTTCGACGGGGGTGCGGACTCCGAGGCGGCGAAGGCCTCGTAGGACGGGACGGTGGCCGTCACGATGCCCAGGTTTTCCGTGCCCGTCGCCGCGAGGTCGCGGAGGGAGGACTCGATCGTCGCGAGGTGCGTCTCGTGCGAGGGGTACTCCGCCGTGAGCTCGGGGTACGCCTCCAGGAGTTCCGCGAGCTCCGGCTGGGGCCAGTGCAGGACCGCCACCGGGAACGGGCGCGACAGGGCCGAGCGGAACGAGCCCAGTTCCGAGCGGATGCGGGCGATCTCGGCCTTGAGTTCCGCCGGGTTGTCCGAGCCCAGCGCCCACAGGCGGTTCGGGTCGTGGAGCTCGTCGAGCGTCATGTCCGGTGTGTGGGCCGTGTGGACCCGGTCGGCGAGGGCGTCGTGGTCGTCGTGGGGCAGGCCCAGCAGGCGGCGTACGCGGTGGCGGCCGGTGAGGAGCGAGCGCGTCGCGTATGGGACCTCCTCGTCCTCGGGCAGCAGCAGCGTCAGCGCCTCCGTGAAGCACTCGTGGGACGCCTCCAGCTCGTCGTGCGACTCCAGCGTCTCCGCGACGATCTCCCACGGCGCGGCCTCCGTCGGGGCCGCGATGCGGATGCCGGCGATCAGGGCGCGGGCCTCCGCCTCGTGGCCGTACTCCCACAGATTGGCCGCCTGGAGGGCCTTGATCAGCTGCGGGTGCTCGGGCTCCGCGGCCAGCAGGCGGTCGTACAGGCTGGACGCGCGGCCGCGGTCGCCGGCCAGTTCCAGGTGGGCCGCTGCCTGGAGCAGCAGCTGTTCGTCGTCCTCGGGATACTGCGCTGCGGTGCGCAGCAGGCGCTCGGCTTCGGCGGTGTGGTCGGCAGGCGTGTCGGGGCGCATGCACCACACCGTACTGCGGTCGTGTGCAGGTGCGGAGTGGCGTATCGCGGCAAGCGGTTACGGAGTGGGCCTCGGCTCTGGTGAGTTGACGCCCCCGGCCCTACCCTGCGCCCGTGCGGCAGAGGCGCGGGGCGGGGCGGCGGCGGGCGCGGGCGGCGTTCGCCCGCGGGCTGTGGGCCGCCGCCGAGGTGACCGTCACCCTCGGGCTCGTCGTCCTCCTGCTCGTGGTCCACCAGCTCTGGTGGACAAACCGGCAGGCCAGGCAGGGGGCCGAACGCCAGGTCCAGGCCCTGGAACGGGACTGGGGGAGGCAGGCGGCGGAGCCGGAGTCGACCACACCGCCGCCGCGCAAACCGCGCAAAACTCATGAACCTCCCGAATCGCCCAATTGGGACCAGGCCTACGCCGTCCTCCGCATCCCCCGCCTCGGCGTCGTCGCCCCCGTCGCGCACGGCGTCGGCAGACGCGGCGTCCTCGACCGGGGGTACATCGGCCACTACCCGGGCACGGCGCAGCCCGGCCAGGCCGGGAACTTCGCCGTCGCCGGGCACCGCAACACCCACGGCGAGCCCTTCCGGTACATCAACCGGCTGCGCCCCGGCGACACCGTCCGGATCGAGACGCGTGAGGGGATCTTCGACTACGCCGTGGACCAGCGGCTCCCGCAGACGACGCCCTGGGACACCGGCGTCATCGCGCCGGTGCCGCGCAGCGCCGTGCGGCCGTCCGCCGGGTACGGCGAGCCGGGCTACTACCTCACCATGACGACCTGCACCCCGGAGTTCAGCTCCCGGTACCGGCTCGTGGTCTGGGCGAAGCTGACCTCCATGCGGCCCCACTGACGGGGACAGGACCCCGCTGACGGGCCAGGACATGGCTGACCGGTGCAGGGCATGGGCTGGTGGGTGCGGGGCATGGACTGACTGACCGGGCCAGGAGACGGGCTGACCGGGTCAGGACATGGACTGGTCGACGACCACGCGGCCGGCGGAGTCGTAGAGCCTGATGGCGCGGACGTAGTCCGGGCCGCTCATCCCCGGACCGTTGACGACCGCGTACCAGACGCCCCAGCTCGGCCGGCCCTTCAAGGTGAGGAGGGAGGCCGTGAGGGAGCCCGATGCGGTCCGGATCTCGACGCGCGCGGCGTCCGGCGTGCCGTAGTAGAGACCCGACAGGACGAGACGCTCGGGGCTTCCTTCGGACTGCATGCTGACGCCTGGGATCGCGGTGTCCAGGTTGCCGTCCACGATGCTGCGGAAGTTCTCGATGCCGTCCGACTGCGTCCAGTGCTTGCCCTCGGGCGTCAGCCACAGCTCCACGCCCGGCGCCACCCGCACACGCTCCCCCGATGCCACCACCCGCAGGGGCGAGCGGGTCGCCGACGGGCTCGGCGACGGGGACACGGGCGGCGAGCTGACGGCGGGCGGGACGACGACGCGGTCCGGAGGAGAGATGCGTCCGACGGCGACGAACGTCAGGGGGGCGAGGACCAGCGCGGCACCGACGGCGGCCGCGCCGACGGCGCGGCGGCGACGGCGGACACGGGCCGCGCGCTCGATCGAGGCCAGCGGGACCGGTGACGGCGTGATGTCCCTTGCGGTGTCGGTCAGCACCGTCCGCAGGCCGGTTTCGGACGTCATGGATGGGCTCCGGAGTCGGAGAGGTCCTCCGTGAACAGAGGATGAGAACGGAGAGTCTGCAGCGCGCGCCGTGTGTGCGTCTTGACCGTGCCGACGGAGCAGCCCAGGACGCGGGCGACGTCCTGCTCGCTCATGTCCTCCCAGTAGCGCAGCACGATCACGGCGCGCTGCCGGTCCGGCAGTACGGACAGCGACTGGAGCACGGCCGTGCGGCGGTCGGCCGCGTCGGCGTGGTCGCCGTGGGCGCGCTGGGCGGAGTCGGGCAGGAACGGCATCAGGAGGTGGACGACGCGGCGTCTGCGGACCCGGCTGATGTTGTTGTTGATCAGCGCCCGCCGTACGTACACGTCGATCTCGTCGCGCGGTACGCGCCGGAAGTGCGACCAGACCTTGGTCAGCGTGGTCTGTACGAGATCCTCGGCCTCGTGGAAGTCGCCGGTGAGCAACGTGGCGGTACGCACCAGGCGGGGCCAGGCCGCAGCGGCGAACTCGGCGAATTCACCTTGGCTCTCCTGCTTCACAGGCGGCGGTTCCTTCGGCGTCGGGGCGGTGGCGGCGGGGGGCGGGGGCTGGTACCCGCGGTGGTGGGGGCCGTACGGCTGCGGGCCCCCACCAGGCGCGGCACCGGGGCGCGGCACCGGCCGAAGACCAGGGCCGGAAGGCGAGGCTAGAAGGCGAGATCGTGCTCGACGAGCAGTTCGCCGCGCGCGTCGTACAGGCGCAAGCTGCGCAGGAACGAGTCGCCGCCGGTCCCGCCCTGGGACGGGGGCAGCGGGCTGGTGGCGTACCAGGCGCCCCACTTCCGGTGGCCGGGCAGTGTCACCATCCGCGCGGCGAGCGTGCCGTCGGCGGTGACGACCTCGACGCGGGCGGCGTCGTAGGTGCCGTAGTAGAGGCCGGACAGGAAGTACGTGCTGGTGCCCGCCGCGTCCACCGGCTCGGCCTGGAGGCTGATGCCGGGACGGCTCAGGTCGATGTTGCCGTCGACGACGCTGCGGAACTGGTCGGGCACGTCCGGGGTGGACCAGTGCTTGCCCTCTCTGGTGAGCCACAGCTCCACCCCGGGCGCGGCCTGCACCCGTTCGCCGGGCTTGACCACCCGTACCCCCGTGGCCGGATGGGCCACCTCGGCGGCGGACACCGTGCGCGCGGGGGCGGCGGGGGCCGCGGCCACCGCCTGGGGCGCGGTTCCGGGGTCGCCCCCGGAACCGCTCGCACGCGCGACGGTCGGCGCCCCCACCAGGGCGGCCACGACGGCCGCTGCTGCCACGTACTTCTTCATCCCGATCATGGGCGAGCGTCTCCCTGCGGAGTGGAGTGAACATGGAGGAGGGCGCCTCTCCACCCTTCACAACTCCGCGGGGGGCGGCTGCGGATGACATGCTCCGCAAGATTTTTTCGGGCGGTGTTCCAACGGCGGCCGGTGAGCCTGCCCGCGGCGGCTGGTACGCCGTGGCCTATGCCGGGCTGCGCCGGCCGGTGCACATCCGGTCGCGCCGGCCGGCCCGTGCCGGTCCGCCGGTCCCGGGCGTCAGCCGATCGCCAGCTCCGCGCACGCGGCCGCGTACTTCCCGGTGCAGATCTCGTCGGCCGTGTAGATGCCGTCCCTGATGACCGTCTCTTCGATGTTGGCCTGGGTCAGGGCGATGACCGGGACCAGGACGGAGGGGATGTCCTTGGTGGTCGGACTGTCGACGTGCGTCTGGGCGACCGTCGTGAGCGACTCGCCCTTGGCGAGCGCCACGGCCATCTCGGCCGCGGCGGCGGCCTCCGGCGCGTACGGCTTGTAGACGCTCATGTACTGCTCACCGGAGACGATGCGCTGTACGGCGGCGAGTTCGGCGTCCTGGCCGGTGACCGGCGGGAGTTCGGTGACGCCCGCGGCCTTGAGGGCGGCGATGACACCGCCCGCCATGCCGTCGTTCGCGGAGTAGACGCCGTCGATGGCGGCGGCGCCCCCGAGTTCCTCGATCGCGGCCTTCATGTTGGCCTCGGCGTTCTTGGGACTCCACTCGTCGGTGTCGTACTCCTTGCCGACCGTGACCTTGCCGTCGAGCTCGGCGTGGGCGCCCTTCTTGAACAGCGCGGCGTTCGGGTCGGTGAGGGCGCCGTTCACCATGACGATCCGGCCGCCCTTCGCCTTGTCGCCGAGGGCCTTCAGGAGCGCCTTGCCCTGCACGTGGCCGACGTCTTCGTTGTCGAAGGACGTGTAGGCGTCGATCGGGCCCTCGGCCAGGCGGTCGAAGGCGACGACCGGGATGCCGGCCTTCTCGGCCTTCGCGACGCTCCCGGCGATGGCCTTGGCGTCGACGGCGTCCAGGATCAGCACGTCGACCTCGTCCCTGATCATGTTCTCGACCTGGAGGGCCTGCAGCGCGGCGTCCTGGTTGGCGTTGGCGTAGACGACCTTGCCCTCGCCGATCGTCAGCCTGCTGACCTTGTCCTCGATGACCGGCCGGTCGAACTTCTCGTAGCGCGCTGCCTCCCGGTCGGGGAGGAGCAGGCCCACGACGATGTCGTTGCTGATCACGCCGGAGTTCGCCTCGCTGCCGCACGCGGCGAGCGAGAACGCGAGGACAGACGCTGAAGCGGCCGCCGCGGCAGTACGCACAGGTCTCATCATTTGTAAAAACCAACCTCCCGAACAGGCCGCTATTTTCGGCCGAGATGGCGCAAAGCCAACTCTGAGCCGCTGCTGGGCGTCAAGAGCTGCCTACGTAACGTGATGACAACGGTATTGCGTGTTGAACAAGTGGCGAAGGTGGCGGGAAAGCGCTGTCCGTCGGCTTTTCTGCGCGTGCGGGAACCCAACAGCGCCACCGCTCGTGTACAAGAACGGAAGAGTCGGACGTCGGACAGGGGACAAGGGGGGACGCGTGGCCGGTCGCACCGCAAGCGTGTTCCGTCCCGCCGTGCTCCTGCTCTTCCTCCTCGTCGAGGTGTTCGTCGAGGCTCTTCTCGTCGACGGCGCCGGCCTCACCGCAGCCGTCGCACTCGCCGCGGCCGCCACCGCGGCGGCCGGCACCGCGCTCGTCGTCTGCGCCGTCATCAGCGCGCGCAGCGCGCCCGCCGTCCCGCGCACGCGGGTGCGGACGGCGCTCCGCGACCGCGAGCAGCGCACAGCCTTCCTCCCGCAGCGCGACCCTGACGCCCGGGGCCGCACGCGACCCCGCGCTCCTGGCCGCCTGCTCCCGGCGGCCGTGTAGCGACAGACCCCTCGAAGGTCCCTCCACGGGCCGTCATGCCGCCATGCCCCGCATGACCCGTTCCCCGGCACGACACGACCCCCGGAGGGGCCCATCCATGTCCGTATTCGCCGATCTCGTCGAGCGCCTCGCCGACCTGCTCCACCCGCTGTTCGCCGCCTCGGCCACCGCCGCCGCCATCGTCGTCTTCACCGTGCTCGTACGGCTCGCCGTCCATCCCCTGTCCCGTTCGGCCGCCCGCGGGCAGAAGGCCCGCGCCCGGCTCGCGCCGCAGCTCGCCGAGCTGCGCCGGAAGCACGGCAGTGACCGACAGCGGCTGCAGCAGGCCACCTTGGAGCTGTACGCGCGGCAGAAGGTGTCGCCGCTCGCCGGCATCCTGCCGTCGCTGCTCCAGGTGCCGGCGTTCTTCCTCATGTACCACCTGTTCTCCAACGCGCGGATCGGCGGCGAGCCGAATGGGCTGCTCGACCACACTCTCTTCGACGCCCCGCTCGGCGGGCGCTGGGCGGACGCGCCGGCGGACGGCGGGGTGTTCGGCGGCGCCGGGCTCGTGTACCTGGGTCTCTTCGCGGTCGTGGCCGCCGTGGCGACGTTCACCTACCGGCGCACCAAGCGGCAGATGGCGGCCGCGCCCGCGGCGGCCGAGCAGATGCCGGGCGGGAGCGCGCTGCTCAGGATCGTGCCGCTGATGTCGTTCGCCACGCTGATCACCGTCGCCGTGGTGCCGCTCGCGGCCGCGCTGTACGTCGTCACGAGCACGACCTGGTCCGCGGTGGAGCGCGTGTTCCTCTACCGGGACATGCCGTCTGCGGGGGCGCCGGTCCCGGCGGCGTAGGCAGCGGAACGGCAGGGACTGCCGTGGCAGGCCTGGAGGTCTGCGCCTGCCGCGGCAACGCCGGCCGTGGCAGGCGGGCCGGAGTGCGCCGTACCCGCCACCTCGCGTTCCTCGCCTCCCGCGCGGACGGAGAAGGCCCCGGCCCCCGCCCCACGGACGCGGGACGAGGGGCAGGGGCCGGGGGCCGTCGGGGCGCGGCCTCAGCCCCGGAGCAGCGCGGCGCCGACCGCCATGCCGCCGCCGAAGGCGAGCAGGAGCACCAGCTCCCCGGAGGCAACCGCACCGGCCCGCAGGGCCTGGTCGAGTGTGAGCGGAACGGATGCCGACGCGGTGTTGCCGTAGCGGTCGATCGTGCGGTGCACGGCCACGTCGTCGGCGAGGCCCAGCTCCGGGACCAGGGCGTCGAGTATGGTCCCGTTGGCCTGGTGGGCGACGAGATGCCGGACCTGGCTGCCGTCCACACCCTGTTCGGCGAGGAAGTCCTTGACGGCGAGCGGGACTTCGGCGGTGACGAAGTCCCGCACCCCGCCGCCGTCCATCCGGAACCAGTCGCCGTGTTCCCTGGTGATCAGGTGCCGCCACTGTCCGTGGCTGCGCAGCCGGGTGGCCACGATCTCGCCGCGGCGCTGGTCGCCTGTGGGGCCGAGCAGGGCCGCGCCCGCACCGTCACCGAAGAGGACGACCGTGCGGTGGTCGGTCCTGTCGAGGATGCGGGAGTACAGGTCCGCGCCGATGACCAGCGCGTACGAGCCGGCATTGCCCGTGGCGAGCATGCCGCGCGCGGTCGCGAGGGCGAACAGGAAGCCGGTGCAGACGCCGTTGACGTCGAGCGCGGCCGCGCCGTCCGCACCGAGTGCGGCCTGCACCGCGCAGGCGGTCGGCGGCTGCGAGCTGTCCGGCGTCGAGGTGGCCAGCACGATCAGCCCAAGCTGCTCCGGGCCGATGCCGGCCTGCTCCAGCGCCTTGCGTGCGGCGTGGGCAGCGGCTTCGGCGGTGGTGGTGCAAGGGTCCGCCCAGCGGCGTTCGACGATGGCCGTCTTGCGGGTGATCCAGTCTCCCGGACCGCCGGTGTGTGCGACGGCTTCGGTGTTCGACACGACGCGCTCGGGCACCCAGGAGCCGGTGCCGAGTACGGCGGGGATGAGCCCTGCGGGAAGGGGTACGGCGGGGACGGCAGTCATCGCGAGACCTCCGTCAGAGCGCGGTTCGCCACCGGCAGCAGGTTGGTGAGCAGAGCGATCAGCGTGCCGATGATGAGCAGGGTGAAGTGGACCATCTGCACCGGCCCGAGGTGCAACCAGTAGCCGAACCACAGTCCGCTGACGAGGAAGCCGACGAAGAGCAGCAGGAACGGCACGAGCGCGTGGTTGACCTGGCGTACGTAGCCGTTGATGCCGAGGGAAGGGTTCCGCATGGCACGGATGCCGGTGGCCACCGCCCGCCACATCAGGGCGACGGTGCCGAACTGGTAGACGATCACGGCGATCAGCGCGGGGGCGGCGAGGCCGTTCGGCAGTGCCCGCCATTCGAGTCCGTTCCCGCGGACGGGGTCGTCGATGAGCGGCTGCATGTTCATCGTCACCTGGAGCAGCGCCTTGTTGGTGCCGAAGTCGGTGGCGTTGTTGACGGCGATGAGGGTCAGCCAGGCGGTCACCCCGGCGAGGAGCACCACGGTGAGCAGGTGCAGGCCGCTGCGATTGTCGGCCGGGTCACCTGCGGGAAGGCCGCCCGACCGGTTCGTCCTACGGGGAGCTTCTGTCAAGCTCATGACATATTCCTCTCACTGGCTGTTCGACGAGACGTTGCTGGGACGGGCAGGTCAGGCGGTCCTGGCGACGGCGGGCTCGGGAGCGGCACCGTCCATCACGGCGGTCACGGCCGTGCTCGCGAGGCGGTGCTCCTTGGGCGCCAGGCGGTCGGCGTCGTAGGCGGTGAACGAGATCCGGGCGCGGGCCGCGCGCTGGCCGGCCTGGTGCATCTCCAGGTCCACGGTGAACTTCAGACGCGAGGCGTCGTCGGTCTCCTTGCTCTCGACCGTGCAGAGCACCTCGGCGTCGAGCGGGAAGAGGAAGTTGTCGAAGCTGATGTCCATGCTGTGCCAGATGTAGTAATGGCGGTGCTCCGGCCACTGTGAGGCGACGAACTTGTCGCAGAAGGCCATGAACATCTGACGGAACGCCTCGATGACGACCATGCCCTGGATGTGCTCGCCCGTCTGGTGGTCGAGGAGCAGTTCGTTGTCGGAGTGCAGCCGCAGCGCGGCGCGGTAGGTGTCGGGGCCCTGCTGCTGGAGCCCGGCGATCAGGACGTTGACCTCGCGGTGCTTGTGCGCCTCGGCGCGGGGTACGACCTCGGGGTCGTTGGGCTGCATGATGATCTTGCGCGTGAGGCCGGCGGCCTCCAGGGCGTCGCGGACGTAGTCGCGGTCGTAGGCGCTGACGCCCTGACCCTCCCAGAGCAGAAGGGGGCCGGTGAGGCCGTCGTAGGCGCCGGCGCGCACGGCAGAGGCGAAGGAGCTGACAGTGTGGACGCCGTCGTGGGCGGCGAAGGAGCTGAAACGGTCACCGACAAGGCAGACGCTCTTGAGCAGCTGTTCCGACATGGTTCCTCCCGTTGGCTTCGGCTGGTTCCGAGGTGTTCCTGGCTGTTATGGCTGTTGGCGCTGTTACGGCTGGTCGCGGACGCACTGATCCGATCGGCGGCCGACCGCGGTGCCGTCGATCCGTGCACGGCAGCGAGGCGGCGCGCCGACCTGACGCGCCGGCAGCAGCCGTGGGTGCGTTCTCCGTACGTACGGCGCGGCTGTGTGCCGCCTCCGCGGTGACAGCCCAGTGGGCTGCGCGGGTGCGCACGGAGTCGATGAAGGTGAGGTGCGGATGGGAAAAGAGAGGTGGCGCGAAAGCTCCGGGCACGCGACGACGGGTGCGCGGGAGCAGGAATGAGGGCACGGCACAGAGTTCGGGACGCCGTCGGCCGTGCGGAGTCGCCCCGGTGACAGGGCGGACCGAGGTGGGGCTACGCGTGGTGGGGTCCGCACCGACACGCGTGCAGGCATGTCGGCGGACGCAGTGTCACTTCACGCGGAAACTGCCCGGATTGCATGGATCCCCCCCGAGATCTGTCGACCGTCGCGAGGGGAGGCTCCGCCTCGCGACATGGACAACACTTCCAAACATCCGGTTGGTTGGCAACCTGGTGTGGCCTAGGTCACGATCTCGATCAAGTGCTACCGCGCGACAGTGTCACCTCCGGCCTGTTCGCGCCCCTCGCTCCGGATGCCGTCCACCATGTGTCCGGCCAGGTACACCACGCGGTCGCGCACCACGGCCTGGGTGTGGGGGGTGTCGGCGTGCGGTCCGACGACGAGCCGGGCGAGTTGCGGCACCGCGCTCGGCCAGGCGGCCAGACCGATCAGGCACAGCAGGGTCGCCGCCGCGTCCGGTCCGGCGGGGACGCCGAGCTGGGTCGCCAGGGTGTCCACCTTGACGGAGTAGCGTGCCGCCCGCTCCTGCTCGCCGGGCAGCTCGTCGTCCGTGTGCTGAAGGGCCTCCCAGAGCAGCAGCCGCAGGAGTTCCGGTCGTTCGCGATGGAAGTCGTAGATCGAGCCGACCCACTGGGCCACGTCCTCGCCGGGCTTGGAGACCGCTTCGGCGAGTTCGTCCAGGGCGGCGCCGACCGTCGCCGCGAACAGTCCTTCCTTATTGCCGAAGTGGCCGTACACGCGTTCCTTGTTGACGCCGGCCAGTTCGGCGATCCGGTCGACCCGTGCCCCGGTCATGCCGTGGGCGGCGAATTCCTGCCGGGCCGCGTTCAGGAGCTTCTTCTTCGTCAGTGCTGCGTCTCGCGCCATAGGCAAACTCTAGCCAACCGTCTGGTTGGACGGGCCTTGACATCCAACCAGTTGGTTGGTTCCATGCTGTGCATGACTCCAACCCCTGCCGGCTCCTCCGCGCCTGCCCGGGACCACCTCCAGGGCGTCGCCCAGCAGTCGCGCCCTGTACCGGCACCCGCCGCAGCAGCCTCGGACGCCGTTCCCTTCGTGCGGACCGTGCTCGCCCTGTGTGCGGTCGGCGTGCTCGTCGTCAGTCAGCTCTACACCGTCCTGCCGGTGCTCGGACGGCTCGCGGACTCCTGGTCCACCACCACCTCGGCGGCCGGCTGGACGGCCACGGCGTTCGGGTTCGGCTACGCGAGCGGCTTCCTCTTCTCCGGCCCGCTCTCCGACCGTTTCGGCCGCCGTCGCCTCATCGTCACGGGGCTGTTCGTGACCGCCGTCGCCACCGCGGCCGTCGCCGCCGCGCCCGGTCTGGTCACCGGATGCGCGATCCGCGCCGTCCAGGGGCTGTCCGCCGCCACGTTCGCGCCGCCCGCCTTCGCGTACATCGCCGAACGCATCGAGCCCGCCCGCCGGGTCACCGCGATGACCTGGCTGACCAGCTCGTTCCTCTCCGCCGGGGTGCTCGGCCAGGTGTTCTCCCAGTCGGTCGCCGAGTTCGGCGGCTGGCGCACCGTCTTCCTCGTCTGCGCGGCCGGCCTGGTCGGCGGCGCGCTGCTCCTGCGGGGCGTCCTCGCCGAAGACCGGGGATCCGTGGCGACGTCCGCGCTCGACGCGTACCGCGCCATGGGCCGGCTGATCGCCAAGCCCTCGCTCGTACTGCTCCTCCTGGCGACCGTCACGCTGCTGTGCGGCTTCGTCGCCGTCTACACGGGCCTCCAGCTCGTGGGGCCGCGAGACCTCACCAGCAACCCCGACACGATGCTCGCCCTCCGCGCCAGTTCGCTCCCGGCGATGGTGCTGGTCCCGCTGCTCACCCCGTGGCTGGTCAAGCTGCCCGCCGTGCGCCGGGTGGTCGCCGCACTGCTGCTCGCGGGCTTCGTGGCGCTCGTCGGCGCGCTGCTCTCGGGCAGCGGGGACATCGGCGTCGTCCCGCTCGGGGCGCTGCTGTTCGTGCTCGTCTTCGGCATCGCCGTCACCGCACCCGCACTCGTCGAGGCCATCGGCTCGCAGGCCGGCCCCGCCCGCGGCGCGGCCGTCGCGCTGTACACCTTCGCCCTCTTCATCGGCGCCAGCGTCGGACCGCAGCTCGTCGCCGCGCTCCCCGGCGGCCTGGACACGGTCTTCGCCGTCGTCGCGGGCCTGCTCGGAGCCGGAGCGGTGCTGGCCGCCATGGGCCACCGCGCCCGCGGCTGATCCCGCACGCGCCGCGGGCCACCGGGCCCGCCGCTGATCGCGCACGCGCCGTTCGCCACCGCGCCCGCGGCTGATCCCGCACGCACCGCGGCCCGCCGGGACGTACGCGTCAGTCGGCGCGGCCACGGCGCCACCCGGTGCCCCCACCCCGTCCGCATCCAAGGAAGCGAGGTCCACCATGCGTCACCGCACACTCGTCACGGCCCTGGTGCTCGTAGGTGCCGGTGCCCTCGGCGCCACCGCGTTCGCCGTCACCGGCGACGACGGCAGCGCGCCGTCCCGCCCCGCCGCCACCGCACAGATCGAGGAGCCCTCAGCCATGCCCACCACGACCCGGGACCGCAACGCGGCGGTCGCACAATCCCGCAGCGCCCTGACCACGGCGGGGCTCTCGCTGCCCGACGGCTGGACTCCCGTGCAGATCCGGTCCGAACGCCACGACGACCGGCCCGTCACCGTCGTCCGCTATGAGCAGGGCACCCCGCGTGACCTCGGCGGCGAGCACATCACGACCGTCGTCGGCGCCGACGGCACCCTCCTCGGCTACACCCGGATGACCGCCGCCGCCGCACGTGCGCCGAGGGCCACCGACGAGGACGCGGCCCGGGACGCGGCGTTCACCTGGCTGAAGGGCTTCGCCGCCGGATACGCCGACGGGCTCGACGTCCAGTGGGTGAACGACCACGACGAGGAGGTGCGCGACCCGGCCGGAGCTGCGCACACGATCACCGGGCTCAAGGTCAAGACGCACCACGACAACGGCCGCTACACCTGGGTGATCGTCGACGGGGACGGCCAGGTCATCACCTACGAACGCGACGTCCGCTGGGACAGCGACGCCGGCCGGCGCGGGACCGAGATGTGGCTGCACGACAAGTGGATCGCCGCCCGCGAGGGAAGCGGACCGCAGCCGCCGTCGCCCTACGCCGTCGCCAACGGCTGACCGGGAAGGACCGGGACCATCAACGCCATCGCCTTCTTCGACGTCGACGAGACGCTTCTCAACACGAAGAGCATGTTCGACTTCCTCCGCTTCCGGCTGCCCGCCGAGCAGTACGCGGCCGAACACGGCCGGCTCCGCGAGATGGCCGGTGCCGGGGTGGACCGCACCGAGATCAACCGCGCCTACTACCGGCTCTACGCGGGCGCCTCCTGGCACGAGCTGATGGAACAGGGCCGCGCCTGGTACACCGCGGTCCGCCACGGCGGGCGCGTCGGCCCCCCGTTCATCGCGTCCGGCCTCCGCGCGCTGCGCGAACACCGGCAGGCAGGTCACCGCATCGCGCTGGTGTCCGGCTCGTTCCGGCCCTGTCTGCAGCCCTTCGCCGAGGAGGTCGGGGCCGACCTGATCCTGTGCACGGAGCCGCTGCTCGACGGTGGCGGCCGTCTGACGGGCGAGGTCGACACGCCCATGATCGGCGAAGCAAAGGGTGTGGCCGCACTCAAGGCGATCGCCGCCGCGGGCGCGGACCCGGCCGACTGTCACGCGTACGGCGACCACGCCAGCGACCTCCCGCTGTTGCTCGCCGTGGGCTCGCCCGCCGTCGTCGGCGGCGACGAGGTGCTGCTCGACCATGCCCGGAGCCGGGGGTGGCCCGTGCTGCCGGCCGGCACGGAACCGCTCGACACGGCCGACCTGCCCTGCGGCTGCGGCTGCGCCGTGGCCGAGTGGTCGATGCCCGCGAGCGCCGAGCGCTGGGTGTGCGGCACGCGCGCCCGGTGACAGACCGCCGCGCGGCGCGCTCCCCCCGTCGCGTCGCGCGGCTTCCCCTTGCCCGGTTCCTCACCGTCCGCACCGCCGGGTAAGGGACCAGCTTGTGAACAGGGTCTTGCAGGGTGGTCGGATGTCTTGGAGGATCAACCAACCCTTCGATCCTCCGACGGCCGCACCTGTCGGGCCGGGTCCGCACTCGACGCACTCGACCAGGGGAGACAAACCATGAAGTTGCTGCGTGTCGGTACGGCGGGCGCCGAGCGCCCCGCCCTGCTCGACGAGGACGGGGTGACCCTGCGCGACCTGTCCGGTCTCGTCGCGGACGTCGACGGCCTGCTGCTCGCGGACGCCGCCGCCCTCGACCGGATCCGCGCCGCGGCCGAAGCCGGTGACCTGCCCGTACTCGACGCCGCCGGACTCCGCATCGGGCCGCCGCTGGCGCGGGTCGGCAAGGTCGTGTGCATCGGGCTGAACTATCACGACCACGCCGCCGAGACCGGCGCCGAGCCCCCGGCCGAGCCCGTCGTCTTCCTCAAGGCGGCGGACACGGTCGTCGGCCCGGACGACACCGTGCTCGTGCCGCGCGGCAGCCGCAAGACCGACTGGGAGGTCGAGCTCGCGGTGGTGATCGGACGTACGGCGCGCTACATCGCCGACGACGAGGACCCGCTGTCGTACGTCGCCGGGTACGCGGTCGCCCACGACGTCTCCGAGCGCGAGTTCCAGATCGAGCGCGGCGGCACCTGGGACAAGGGCAAGAACTGCGAGACGTTCAACCCCCTCGGGCCCTGGCTCGTGACCGCCGACGAGGTGGCCGACCCGCAGGCGCTGTGGCTCAGGCTCTGGGTGAACGGCGAGCTCAAGCAGGACGGCACGACGGCCGACCAGATCTTCCCGGTGGCGGATGTCGTCCGCTACCTCAGCCGGTTCATGACCCTGTACCCGGGCGACGTCATCAACACCGGTACGCCGGCGGGCGTCGCGCTCGGCCGGCCGGAGCCGAAGCCGTTCCTGCGCGCGGGCGACGTGGTGGAGCTGGAGATCGAGGGGCTCGGACGACAGCGCCAGGAGCTCAAGGACGCGTAGCGCCGCCGGTGGCGTGGCGGCGGACGTGGTCCGACTGCGTCGGCGGGTAGCGGCCCACGTGGCCCGGCGGCGTCGGCGGTTGCTGCCGGTGGTGCAGCGCGCGCCACACGTGGCCATCAGCGCCCGCGGCCGCTGCCGTGGCCTGGCGGCGGACGTGGCCACCAGCGCCGGCAGTGTCTGCGGTGGCGTAGTGGCCGACATCGCCGAACCTCCAGCGGACAGCAGCCCACATGGCCCGATCGGGTCGGCGGTGGCTGCCCGTGGCCCAGTGGCCTACGTGGCCGACCGCGTCGGCAGGCTGCCGTGGCGTAGTTGGCCGATGTGGTGGGACCGTCGGCGCGTAGCGGCCCGCGCGGTTCGGTGGCGTCGGCGGTTACCGTCGGCGGCCTGGCCGCCTACGTGGACACCACCGCCGGTGGTGGCTGCCGTGGCGTAGCGCCACACGTGGCCCGATCGCGTCGGCGCCTCCGCCGGGCGGCGGTCGGTCAGGAAGGCGGGCCCGCCGTGCCGCTCGAGCCGTCGGCGTGGGCCGCGAAACGCTCCAGCGCCTCGACCACCATCGCGTGGTCCTCGGCCTGGGGCAGGCCCGAGACCGTGACCGAGCCGACGACGCCGACCCCCTCGATCGTGATCGGGAAGGAGCCGCCGTGGGCCGCGTACACGTCCGGGTCCAGGCGCGAGGACTCCTCGAACGTGGTGCCCTTGGCGCGGTGCCGCGCCCCGACGAGGTACGAGCTCTCGCCGTAGCGCTCGACGACGCGGCGCTTGCGGTCGATCCAGGCGTCGTTGTCGGCGCTGGAGCCCGGCAGCGCGCAGTGGAACAGCTGCTGGGCGCCGCGCCGGATGTCGATCGCGACGGGCGCGGCGCGCAGGTGCGCCATCTCGACGAGCAGGCTGCCCAGCTTCCACGCGTCGTCGTGCGTGAAGCGGTGCAGCGTCAGCCGCCGCTCCTGCTCGACGATCTCGTCGACGGTGAGGTGCTGGCGGGGGGTGCTCATGCGGTGATCTCCACGGTCACGCCGTCACGGGCGGAGCGGCGGGCGGCTTCCAGGACGTCGAGGGCGGCGGCCGCCTCGAGCGCGGTCACCGGCGGGGCGGTCTTGTCGCGCACGGCGGCGGCGACGGCCGCGTAGTAGGCCGGGTAGTCGCCCGGCAGCGTCTCGACCGGGGTGCCCCCGCCCGTGACCGGGGACTCCCCGGTGCCGATCCGGCCCCACAGCGCCTCGGGCTCCACGCCCCAGGGCTCGCCGGGGGCCGGCAGCCTGCCGGCGCGCAGGTCGGCCTCCTGTGGGTCCAGCCCGTACTTCACGTACCCGGCCTTCGCGCCGAGAACCCGGAATCGGGGACCGAGCTGGGCGGTGGTCGCGCTCACGTACAGGTGCGAGCGGACGCCGCCCTCGTGCGTGATCGCGATGAACGTGTCGTCGTCGGCCGCGGCGCCGGGGCGGCGTACGTCGGACTCCGCGTACACCCGCGCGGCGGGGCCGAGCAGGGTCAGCGCCTGGTCGACGACGTGGCTGCCCAGGTCGTACAGCAGGCCGCCGATCTCGGCCGGGTCGCCCGACTCGCGCCAGCCGCCCTTGAGCTGCGGGCGCCAGCGCTCGAAACGGGACTCGAACCGCTGGACCTCGCCGAGCTCGCCGTCGGCGACGAGTCGGCGCAGGGTGAGGAAGTCGTTGTCCCAGCGGCGGTTCTGGAAGACCGAGAGCATCAAACCGCGCTCGTCGGCGAGTGCCGCCAGGGCGCGCGCCTCGGCGGCGGTGCCGGCGACCGGCTTGTCCACGACCACCGCGAGGCCGGCCTCCAGGGCGGCGGTCGCGATCGGGACGTGCGTCTTGTTCGGCGAGGCGACGACCACGAGGTCCAGCTCGTCCGCGCGCTCCCACAGCTCGTCGGGGGCCGCCGCGAAGCGCACGCCGTCGCCGAGGGCGGCGCGGGCCTGCGCCCGGCGCCCCTCGCTCGACGTGACGACCGTGTCGATGACGAGGTCGTCGGTGGTGGCGATCAGTGGGGCGTGGAAGACGGAGCCCGCCAGGCCGTAGCCCACGAGTCCGACGCGGAGGGGAGAGCCGGGTCCAGTCATGGCTCCACTTAAGCAACGCTGTTGCCAAAGTGCAACCGCTGCGGAGAATGGGAGGGTGACGACGGTGGAGGCGGGCATGAAACGAGGCGACGGCGCCGAGGCGAGGGGCGGCGGGGCCGGGGTGAACCTTCTCGCTCTGCGCAGCCACAACGCCGCGCTGGTGCTCGACCTGCTGCGTACGGCCGGAGAAGCCGGCATCAGCCGCATCGAACTCGCCGAGGGAACCGGGCTGACCCCGCAGGCCGTCAGCAAGATCGTCGCCCGACTGCGCGAGGAGGGCCTGGCGGCGGAGGCCGGGCGGCGCGCCTCCACGGGCGGCAAGCCCCGCACGGTGCTGCGCCTGCTGCCGGCGGCGGGCCACGCGGTGGGCCTGCACCTGGACCGCGACCGGCTGACGGCGGTCCTGCTGGACCTGTCGGGCACCTGCGTCGCGACCCGTACGGCGCCGCTCGACCTGGGCGCGGGCGCGGAGGTGGTGCTGGCGGGGGCCGCTGCCGAGGTACGGGAGCTGATCGCGGGAGCCACGGGGGAGGTTCGGGAGCCGGCCGCTGAGGGCGCGGGGGACGTCCGGGAGCCGGCTGCGGGAGCGAGGGCTGCGGGAGACGTACGGGATGCGGCGGGCCGCGGCGGCCCCCGGGTGCTCGGCGTCGGCGTGGCCATGCCCGGGCCGCTCGACCACGTCACCGGCGTGCCGCACCGCGTCACCGGCTTCCCCGAGTGGGACGGCTACCCGCTGCGCGACGCGCTCGCCGCGCGGCTGCGGCTGCCCGTGGTGCTCGACAAGGACACCAACGCCGCCGCGCTGGGCCTGGCGCTGCGCGGCCCCGGCGACTCCTTCGCGTACCTCCACCTCGGTACGGGACTCGGCGCCGGACTCGTGCTCGGCGGCGAGCTCTACCGGGGCGCGCGGACGGGGGCGGGGGAGTTCGGGCACCAGGTCGTCCAGCTCGACGGGCCCGCGTGCGGCTGCGGCAACCGGGGCTGCGTCGAGGCGCTGTGCCTGGCCGCCGTCGCCCGTGGCGACGTCGCGGGCGCGGCGCGGGTGCTCGGCGTCGGCGCCGCCAACCTGGTCGAGCTGCTCGACATCGACCGGGTGGTGCTCGGGGGCCGGGTGGTGGACGCGGCGGAGGAGGAGTTCGTCCGCGGGGTGGGCGCGGTGGTCGCGGCGCGCAGCCGGGTGCCGGTGACGACGGCGGGCGGGGGGTGGCGCACGGTCGCGGAGGGGGCGGCACAGCTGGTGCTGGCTCCGGTGTTCGGCCGGGCGCGGGCGGCGTTCGCCGCGAACGAGGGTGAATGAGAAAGCGCTGACGGGAGGGGTGCGGGGCCGCTGTTCGGCGGTACGCGACCGTACGCCGTGGACCGGCACGGGCGACGATGGCTGAGCCTGCGCCACGGCGCGGGTGTCCCGGCGGTACGCCAGCAAGCAAAGGCCCCTCATGCGACTGCGCAACGCCCTCGCCCTCACAGCCGCGACAGCGGCGCTGACGGCCGTGCCCTCCGCGACCGCCCTCGCGGCCTCCGCCGCCCATCGCGCGGCGGAGGCCGCTCCGGCGGAGGCCCTGACCACCGTGAGTGCGACGGGCGCGGGCGTCCACGCGACGGTGTCCGCCCCGGCGCTCGGGTCGGCCGGTCACGCCGCCGGGATCGCGTCGGCGGCAGAGAGCCGGCGCGCGGCGGAGGCCGCCCGGCGCGCCCCGGCCACCTTGTCCCCGGCCGCCCTGCGGGCGGCGGCCGGGAGCGGCGCCGCCGGCGCCCCCGCGCAGGCCGGTGCCGGTGCCGGACCGGCCGGCGGGCCCCCCGGTGCCCCTCGCGTCGGGGACGACCGGGCCGGGGAGCTGCCCGCCGATCAGCAGCCCACCTGCGGCAACGCCGCCGACCCCGACTTCCCCATCCGCACGCGGATCCACGGCGGCCCGCGCACCGTCCACCCCGGAGGCGGATTCCAGAACGTCGCGCTCGATCTCACCAACACCACACGGGAGTTGTGCCACCGCATCCACCCCGTGGTCGTCCTCACCGGCCGCGGCCCCGGCCTCACCGCCGACAAGGTCGACGTCCAGTTCCGCGACGAGGACGCCGGACGCTGGCGGCCCGTCACGCTGGAGGGCACCAGCGAGGACGAGATCGTCGGCGCCTTCGACGACGGCTTCCGCGGCTTCGTCGTACCGGCCGGGAAGACCGTCACCGTCAAGGTCCGCCTCGCGCTCGCCGCCGGCACCGCGCCCAACACCGTCACCGTCAACGCCGCCGTCGTGCAGCGCACGGGCGGCGACGGCGACTGGGTCGGCGCGTCGGGCGACTACCGCTTCGACGTCACGGAGGCCCCCGAGGGCCCGGTCCTCGCCCGTCCCCCCGACAACCTCGCCGCCACCGGCTACGGGACCGCCGTCCGCGTCGCCGTCGCGGGCTCAGTCATCGCGATCGGCACCGGACTGGTGGTCCTGGTGTCCCGCCGCTGCGGGGCACGCCGACGCTGAGCGTTCAACCACGTCTGCAAGCATCCTCAGGTGGACTACCCGAACGACCAGGCACCCGGCGCCCCCGTCCGCTCCGGCATTCCGGAGCACGGCCGCATCCCCAAGTACTACGCCGTCAAGGCCCGCATCTCCCAGGTGATGGACGAACTGGGCGAGGGCGGGCTGCTGCCCACCGAGCGCGATCTCGCCGTGCGCTACGAGGTCTCGCGCGAGACGGTCCGTCAGGCGCTGCGCGAGCTGCTGCTGGAGGGGCGCCTGCGCCGGCAGGGCCGCGGCACGGTCGTCGCCGGGCCCAAGCTGGAGCAGCCGCTGTCGCTGGCGAGCTACACCGAGGGCGTACGGCGGCAGGGCCGCAGGCCGGTCCGCAACCTGATCACGCTGGACCGCTTTCCCTGCTCCGCCGCCCTCGCCCCCGAGATCGGCGCGGAGCCGGGAGAGCCCGTGTGGCACATGGAGCGGGTGCTGCTCGCGGACGACGAGCGGGTGGGGCTGGAGAGCACGTACGTCGCGGTGGCGCGCGTACCGGATCTGGGCACCGACTTCGACCCCGACTCCTCCTTCTACGCCTATCTGCGCGACCGGCTCGGCATCACCTTCGGCGACGCGGACGAGCGGATCGAGACGGTGCTCGCAACCCCGCGCGAGGCGCTGCTGATAGGGGCACCGCCCGCGCTGCCGATGCTGCTCATCCATCGCCTGTCCCGGGACACGCACGGGACGCCGCTGGAGCGCGTCCGCACGCTCTACCGCGGCGACCGCTTCAGCTTCACCACCCACCTCGCGGCGCAGCCGTCCGGCGGCTGACGCCGCCCGCCGACGGGCCCGGCACCCTCGGGTGAGATCACGAGAAGGTAACGGGTCTAGGCCAGGTTGGACGGGCCGTTCACCGTTCCGTCGCCGCCGGGCCCCTTGCGGGTCACCGTCCCCCACAACCGTTCCGGGTGTGGGAGGGCATCGGTGGCCGCGTGCCCGCCGTCGGCTTCCGTGAAGCCCAGGCCAACAACATCGGCCCCTCGTCGTCCACATCCAAGCTCGCGCCCAAGGTCGACAAGGGCGAGCTGCTGGTCGCCAACGGCGACGTCCAGATGAACTTCGCGCAGTCCGCGTCCATGCCCAACCTGGGCATCTGGTTCCCCGCGAAGGAGGGCGGCAAGCCGACCACGTTCGCCCTGCCCTACGCCGCCGGCCTCGTCGCGGACGCCCCGCACACCGCCAACGGGAAGAAGCTGCTCGACTTCATGCTCGCCGAGCAGGCCCAGAAGCAGGTCAGCGAGATCGGCGGCGGCTTCCCGGCCCGCAAGGATGTCAAGCCGGTCGACGCCAACGCGATCGAGCTCGCGAAGCTCCTGGAGGGCGTCGAGGTCTTCGAGCCGGATTGGAAGGACGTCGACAAGAACCTCCCCGCGTACATCGACGCGTGGAAGTCCGCGACGGGTAGCTGAGAGTTCACCGCACGGCTCTGGCGACCGTCGCCAGGTAGCGAAAAGATAACGGGTACGGACCAACGCCCCTGTATTTCCAGGGGCGTTGGCGCGCGTGTGCCACCTCCACCTTCCCGACGAACGCCGACCTCTCGAACGCCGACCTCTCGACGGAGGAATCCATGCCGATCGACGGCATCTCCCGCCGCACCGTCCTCGCCGCGGGCGCCGCCACCGCCGCGGCAGCCGCCACCACCCTCGCCGCGGCCGCCCCGGCTTTCCCGAACGGCACCAGCACGGACAAGGTGCTCGTGATCGGCATGGACGGCCTGCGCCACGACCGGATCGACGCCGCGAAAGCGCAGCACCTCAAGGCGATGATGGCGAACGGCACGTACGGTCTCTCCCTGCTGTACGCCTCGCCGATGGCCGCCACCTCCTCCGGCCCCGGCTGGTCGACGATCTCGACCGGCGTCTGGCCCGACAAGCACGGCGTCAAGGACAACTCGTTCGCCGGCAAGAACTACACTCGCTACCCCGGCTTCCTGGCCCGCCTCGCCCAGGTGCGGCCCGAGCTGTCGACGTACGCCGCCGTCGACTGGAAGCCCCTCGACAGCCAGGGCACGGTCACGCCGGGCGCCGACGCCAAACTCGTCCTGGACGGCGACCGCGACGGCTACACCGGACACGACGCCACCATCGCCGCCGAGACCGAATCGATCCTGCGCCACCAGAACCCGGACGTCCTCTTCGTCTACTTCGGCCAGACCGACATCGTCGGCCACAACTCCGGTGCCCGGAGCACGGCGTACCTCGACGCCATCGACGTCCAGGACGCGTACGTGGGCCGCCTGTGGGCGGCGATCAAGGCGCGCCCGACCTACGCCCAGGAGCGCTGGACCGTCGTCGTCGCCACCGACCACGGCCACCTCGACGCCGGCGGTCACGGCGGCAGCGCCATCGAGGAGCGGCGCACCTTCGTCCTCGCCCAGGGCCCCGGCATCGCCGCCGGTGCGCGGCCGGTGGACACCCGGCTCGTCGACGTCGCCGCGACCGTCTACAAGCAGCTCGGCATCGACCCGGACCCGGCCTGGGGCCTGGACGGCAAGCCGATCCAGGAGCGCTCGGCCGACCCCTTCGACACCCTGTACTCCGCGCTCTCGCCGAGGGTCGACGAGACCGGCATCCCCGCCGGGGTCATCGGCTTCACGCACACCCCGCCCAGCGGCTGGTCCGTCATCAACAACGCGATGGGCACGGGCGGCGTGACCGAGTGGCGCGGCTGGGCCTTCGCCACCGACGAGTTCTGGTCCCGGACGCAGGCCGGCCAGTCCCGTGAGCTCAACGTCCGCTCGCGCGGCGTCTTCGCGGTCGCCGACTCCGACGAGTGGGCGGACACGTCCTTCTCCGGCACGTACGACTCGACGCTGGTCAGCCCCGCGTACGACGTCTCCGGCGCGAGCAGGGCGGTCCTCTCCTTCACCACGCTCTACCGGCAGGAGGGCAGCCAGACCGCGCAGGTCCTCGCCTCCTTCAACGGCGGTACGCCGACCGTGGTCAAGAGCTACACCGCCGACGTCCTGTCCCAGCCGCAGTCCCTCTCGGTGAACGTGCCCGCGGGCGCCTCCAACGTGAGTTTCCGCTTCCGCTACACCGGTTCCAACAACTGGTACTGGGTGATCGACGGGGTCAGGATCCAGGCTTCCTGATTAGGCTGGGGGCGTCGCCACAGTGCTGTCGCGGCGCCCCCAGCACGCACGTATGCACGGCAGGAGTCCGCCACATGGCAGAGCGCAAGCCGATCGAGTCCTGGCTCACCGACATGGACGGTGTCCTCATCCACGAGGGCGTACCGATCCCGGGCGCGGATGCCTTCATCAAGAAGCTGCGGGAGACCGGGAAGCCGTTCCTGGTGCTCACCAACAACTCCATCTACACGGCGCGCGACCTGCACGCCCGGCTCGCCCGCATGGGCCTCGACGTGCCGGTCGAGAACATCTGGACCTCGGCGCTCGCCACCGCGCAGTTCCTCGACGACCAGCGCCCCGGCGGCACCGCGTACGTCATCGGCGAGGCGGGCCTGACGACGGCGCTGCACGACATCGGCTACGTGCTCACCGACCACGAGCCGGACTACGTCGTGCTCGGCGAGACGCGCACGTACAGCTTCGAGTCGCTGACCAAGGCGATCCGGCTGATCAACGCGGGCGCCCGGTTCATCTGCACCAACCCGGACAACACCGGACCCTCCACCGAGGGCCCGCTGCCGGCGACCGGCTCCGTCGCGGCGCTGATCACCAAGGCGACCGGCAAGGAGCCCTACTTCGCGGGCAAGCCCAACCCGCTGATGATGCGGACCGGGCTCAACGCGATCGGCGCGCACTCCGAGACCAGCGCCATGATCGGCGACCGCATGGACACCGACGTGCTCGCGGGCCTGGAGGCCGGCATGCAGACCTTCCTGGTGCTCACCGGGTCCACGACGCCCGCGGCGGTGGAGCAGTACCCCTTCCGGCCGTCGAAGGTCGTCGACTCGATCGCCGACCTGGTGGACCGCGTCTAGGCAGGTCACAGGCCCCTTCGGGGCCGGGCGACCACCTCTGCGGATGCGGGATCGGCCCACGCGCGTGACTCTTGGCCTATCAGGAGGTTCACGATGCGTGCAGGTTCCATAGCTCTCCGTTCCGCCGCGCTGATCCTGGCCCCCGCTACGGCGGCGGCCGCGCTGATGCTCGCTTCCGCTACGGCGGCGGCTGCCGACGACTCCGCCAAAGCGATCCTCGCCCCCGCCACGACCGCTTCCGGAGGGAAGGTCGGGATCAGCGCCACCGGCTGCACGGACTCGACCGCCACCGCGCGATCCGACGTCTTCGTCGCGGACGCGAAGCTGACGGCCCGGCTCGGTTCGCGCGGACTGATCGGTGCGGCGAAGGTGCGGCCGGACGTCTCGACCGGCACCTACGACGTGCGCGTCCGCTGCGACGGCCGGGAGTACCCCTCCGCCGGCCGCCTCCGGGTCGTGGGCCGGCTGTCGGGAGCCGCCGAGCCCGTGAAAGCGTCGCCGCCCGCGTCCCCCGTGGCGCCCGTCCGCGCGGGCGGCGGCGGCACCATGGCGGTTGCCGCGCCCGTCGCCGCCGTCGACCCCGAGGACGCCGGCCCCAGCTCCACCCAGACGGTGATCGGCCTGGTGCTCGCGGGCGCCGCCGCCGTCGTGGTCGCCGTCCGCAGCGTCCGCAGCGTCCGCAGCGTCCGCAACGTCCGCCGCCGTCGTGCGGACTCCGACTGAGATGTCCGGCACACGGCCGCGCACCCGGCCCGGCACCGGCGGCTCGGGCACCGTCCGGGCGGTCGTCGGCGTGCTGTGGGCGTTCCTCGTGCTCGTCCTGTGGCTCTGGGGCGGTGGCGCCCCCGGCGGAGCGGCCGGCCGGGCGGCGCTCACCACGGGGGACATGGCGGCGGTCGGCCGTCCGCCCGGTGTCCCGAGGGCCCCCGCGCACGCCCCGCTCGACGCCGCCGAACCACGCCATGTCGAGATGCCCGCCCTCGACATCTCCGCCCCCGTCGTCGTGCGCGGTCTCGACGAGCGGGGCGCCGTCGCGCCGCCGTCCTTCGAGACGCCGGACACCGTGGGCTGGTACGGCGGCGGCGCGCGGCCCGGCGAGCGGGGCGCGGCGCTGTTCGTCGGCCACGTGGACACCGAGACGCGGCCCGCCGTCTTCTACGGCCTGAGCGCGGCCAGGCCCGGCGAACGGATCCGGGTGACGGGGGCCGACGGCAGGATCACCGAGTTCACCGTGGACGACGTGCGCGTCTTCGCCGGCGATCGGTTCGACGCGCGCGCGGTCTACGGGCCCCGTGAGGAGGGGCGCGCCGAGCTGCGCCTGATCACCTGCGGCGGCGCCTTCGACCCGGCGACCGGCAGCTACACGGCCAACGTCGTCGTCTCCGCGTACCTGACGGGCACGCGCTAGCGACGCGACGCCGCCCGCCCCCGGCCGGGCGGACGAAAAGCACAAGGCCCCTCGTCCGCCGGACGAGGGGCCTTGTGTGTCGGTGCGCCGCCAGGGACTCGAACCCCGGACCCGCTGATTAAGAGTCAGCTGCTCTAACCAACTGAGCTAGCGGCGCCTGCTGACCTGGAGAACTCTACCCGACGTCCGGGGGTGCTCCGCGCCGGAGCACCAAGGCTCCGCCGCCGCGCCCGGCCTGTCGGATCATCGGTTTCCCACGCCCTATCGGTCAAAATGCCTCAAGTCGGGACAATTGGGACGCCGACGCCCGTGAAGCGCCGTCAGAAAATCTTGTCGACCGCAGCTGCGGAGGGGACATCAATGGCCGTGCCGGTCTTCGAGGAGTACGAGCCCGGTGACTGCGACTGCGCCGGATGCGTTCACCGGCGCAGGGCGCTCGCAGTCACAGCACATCCGTCCGCCCTCGGCTGCCGCCGCGTGCTGGTGCTGGTCACCGCCATCGGGGTGGTTCTCAGCGGCGCGGGCGCGGGGACGGCGGCGGCAGCCGGTCACGCCCCCGCGGCCGCGCGGTCCGCGCCCTCCTCCGACCCCGGGCCGCCGCCGACCGAACAAGGGGCCGCGGGCCCGCTGCACAGGCCGTCGGGCAAGCCCGCCCCGGGGAAGCCCGTCCTGCGGACCTCGACCCGGGCACAGATCATCAATCGTGCGAAGAAGTGGGTCGGCGCGAAGGTGCCGTACAGCATGTCGGCGTACTGGTCCGACGGCTACCGCCAGGACTGCTCCGGCTACGTCTCGATGGCCTGGAACCTGGCGAGCAACGAGTGGACCGGCAGCCTCGCCGACTTCGGCCACCGCATCCCCCGCGAAGACCTGCAGCCCGGCGACATCCTGCTCTTCCACAACCCGGCCGACCCGACGAAGGGTTCGCACGTCACGATCTTCGGCGGCTGGACCGACTACACGCACTCCTACTACATCGCGTACGAGCAGACCAAGCCGCACACCCGCAAGCAGGCCACGCCCATGGCGTACTGGAACCACTCCGCGAGCTACGTCGCCTACCGCTACAAGGGCGTCGTCGCCTCGGCGACGACGGAGGGCTCCCAGAGCCCCTTCACGCCCTACCCGGGGCATGCCTCCTTCGGCCCCGGCGCCGCCAACAAGTACGTCACCCGGCTCAGGGAGATGCTGATCGCGCGCGGCGCCGGACGTTTCTACCCCGACGCGCCCGGACCGCACTGGTCCGAGGCCGACCGGCGTGCCACCGAGGCGTTCCAGCTCGCCCAGGGCTGGCGGGGCGCCGAGGCGAACGGACTGCCCGGGCCCCACACATGGCGGCTGCTGGCGAAGGGGCAGGGCAAGGACATCCCGGCCGAAGCCACCCACGGCTTGAGGGCCGGCGTGCCCGCCTTCCCCGGGCGCGACCAGTTCCAGCCGGGCCGGTCCGGCGAGCACGTCACCCGGCTCGGCCGGCAGCTGATTCAGCGCGGTTACGGCAGGTACTACCCCTCGGGCCCCTCGCCCCACTGGTCCGAGGCCGACCGGCGTGCCACCGCGGCGTTCCAGCTCGCCCAGGGCTGGCGGGGCGCCGAGGCCGACGGTTACCCGGGCCCCGACACCTGGCGGCGGCTCTTCGCCGCCGGCTGACCGGCGGGCCGCTCCCGCCCCCGATCCGTCACGCGTACGAGCCGACACGAGCAATGAGCGAAAGCCGAGGCGGCAATGAACAGCACGATGTCCGAGCCGGAGGGCACCGCCCCGTCCGACGGCCAGCGGCGCAACCCCGTCATCGCGGCCGAGACCACGACCGAGATCCCGGTGCACCTGCTCTTCCGGGACGAGAACCGGCCGCTCACACCGCCTTCGGACGTCAGGCCCGCCGTGGTGTCCCGGCGGCAGGGCACCGGCGAGCAGCCGAGGATCGGCCGGTCCACCCCGCCGCCTGCGGCGCCTGCGCCGGCACCGGCGCCGGCGGCTCCTGAGGGCCCCGTGCCGCCCGTCGACCCGTCGCTGGCCGAGCGTCCCGGCCCCGTGCTGCCCGGCTGGATCGGGCTCGTCGCCGGGACCTGCTCGCTCGCCGGGATCGGCGCGGTGCTGTGGGGGACGGGGGCCGTGCCGGACGTGTTCGGGGCCCTGTTCGGAAGAAGACCACCGCCGTACGGCGGCATCGGCATCGACCTGTGGTGCCTGCTCGCCCTCGGGGTCCTGCTCGCGCTGTTCGGGCTCGGCGGACTCGGTCGCGGGACCGTCGGCCACGCCTGGGTCCTCACCCTCTTCGGCGACTACCACGGCAGCGTGCGCCGTACGGGGCTGGTGTGGATGAGCCCGCTGGTGCTGCGCCGCCGCGTCGACGTACGGCTGCGGCACTGGCGCAGCGAGCCGCTGCCCGCCCGCGACGCCGAGGGGACGCCACTGCGGGTGGTGGTGCTCGTCGTGTGGCGGGTCAAGGACGCCGCGCGGGCGGTGCTCGGTGTCGAGGACCACGAGACGTACCTCAGGGAGCAGATCGAGGCGGTCACCGCCCGGGTGTTCTCGCAGCTGCCCGCCGACGCTCCCTCTGTCTACGACGCGGCGGCCCCCGCCGGGGAAGCGGGCCCCACGCTGCGCGACACCGAGACGACCGGGGCCACGCTGACGAAGGCCCTCGCGGCCGAGTGCGCCCCGGTGGGCATCGAGATCTTCGCGGTCCGGCCGACGGCGATCGACTACGCGCCCGAGGTGGCGCAGGCCGTGCAGCGCCGCCGGATCGCGGCGATCGACGCACGCCACCGTGACGACGTCCTCACGGCCGTGGTCGACGCCGTGGACGACACGGTGAACCGGCTCACCGGCCGGGGTCTCATCGACCCGGACGACTACGAGCGCAAGGCGCTGGTGAAGGACCTGACCGTTGCCTTCTACACGGGCCGGAGCGTGGGCGCGGACGGGTGGCACCGCCCCTCGTGATTGGTCTGGACATGACGAACGCGCGTCAATACATTGGAACTTGGTCTAGACCGGAACAGGTACTACCTGCACGCGTGCCGCACGTCCCACAGAACTCCCCCACGTTCTTCCTGGAGCCAGCATGCGAAAGAAAATAGGTGCGGCCGTGGTCGGCCTCGCCGTGACGGGCGCCACCCTGCTCGCCACCGGCAGCGCAAGCAGCCACGGCTACACCGACTCACCCATCAGCCGCCAGAAGCTCTGTGCCAACGGCACCGTGAGCAACTGCGGTCCCATCCAGTGGGAACCGCAGAGCGTCGAGGGCCCCAAGGGCTTCCCCGCCGCGGGCCCCGCCGACGGCAGGATCTGCTCGGCGGGCCTGTCGCAGTTCGCGCAGCTCGACGACCCGCGGGGCGGTGCCTGGCCCACCACCAGGGTCAGCTCCGGCCAGAACTACACCTTCCGGTGGCAGTTCACCGCCCGGCACCGCACCACCGACTTCAAGTACTTCATCACCAAGGCCGGTTGGAACCCCAGCCAGCCGCTGACCAGGGCCGCCCTGGAGTCGCAGCCCTTCCTGACCGTCCCCTACGGCGGTCAGCAGCCGCCGGCGACGCTCTCCCACTCCGGCAACCTGCCGCAGCGCAGCGGCCGTCACCTGATCCTGGCGGTATGGACCGTCCACGACACAGCCAACGCGTTCTACGCCTGCTCCGACGTCCAGTTCTGACGCGGGCGCCCCGGCACCCGGGCGCGACGCGCACCTCACGCACTGCGACAGTCGCGACGTACTGTCACGCGGTGGCCGTCCTCGGCGTGACGGCGTCGCCGGCCGGCGCGTCCGTGGCCTGAGCACGACGAAGTCCCCTCGCCTTGGGCGAGGGGACTTCGCTGTGGGTGCGCCGCCAGGGACTCGAACCCCGGACCCGCTGATTAAGAGTCAGCTGCTCTAACCAACTGAGCTAGCGGCGCCTCTTTGCCTGCCGCTCGGAGCGGCTGACTCATTAATAGTACCTGGTCCCAAAGGGTGCTCCCGACCACCCGGGACGACGGCCGTCCGGGCCCCTAGATGGCCAGCGAGAGCACCACCGGAGCGGCCTTGCGGTTGAGCGCGTCCGCCGCCGAGCGCAGGCGGTGGGCGTGCTCGATCGGCAGGGACAGCGCCAGGCAGCCCACGGCGGAGCCCGCCGTCAACGGCACCGCGGCGCAGACTGTGCCCACCGCGTACTCCTGCAGGTCGAGGACGGGGACCGTCGGCGGCTGGGCGTCCAGCTTCGAGAAGAGCAGCCGCTCGCTGGTGATCGTCCGCGAGGTCAGGCGCGTGATCTTGTGACGCGAGAGGTGGTCGCGGCGGCCGTTCACGTCGAGCTGGGTGAGCAGGCACTTGCCGACGGCGCTGGCGTGAGCGGCCGAGCGGAAGTCCACCCACTCATTGACCCTCGGCGTGCGCGGGCCGTCGGCGAACTGGGTGATCTTGACCTCGCCGTCGATGTAGCGGCTGATGTAGACGGCGGCGCCCACCGAATCGCGCAGCTGGGTCAGGGTCTCCTGGAGCTTGGCCTCCAGGGCCTCCTTGCGGGTGGCGCCGGAGCCGAGCAGGAACAGCGAGTCGCCGATCACATACGCCCCGTCCGCAACCTGCTCGACATAGCCCTCGCGACGGAGCATAACCAGCATGGAAGCGAGATGACCGGTGGGCAGGCCGGTCTCGCGGGCGATCTGGACGTCGGTGACGCCCCCACCGTGCTTGGAGACCGTCTCCAGGACGCGCAAGACGTATTGCACCGAGTGGAACGGCGCGGTCGGCTCGGGCTTCAGCGCCACGGTTCCCCCTAGAAGGTTGTGACCGCAAGCTTCCGTACCACGATAGCGGCCAAGAGCCGTTTGAGGATGGGCTGTTGGCGTAAAGGATGCGGCGCCCCAGCGGCATACGCTGGAGCGCCTGACCTTGGCATATGCCACGGTCACACCTGTGCGGCGGAGTGAATGGTCAGAGCACCGCGCCGAGGAATTCGCGCGTGCGTTCGTGCTCCGGCTCGGAGAAGATTTTTTCCGGCGGACCCGACTCGATGACCTTGCCGGAATCGAACATCAGGACATCGTCGGAGATGTCCCGGGCGAAGCTCATCTCGTGCGTGACGCACACCATCGTGATGTCCGTCGTGCGCGCGATGTCCCGCAGCAGATCCAGCACGCCGGCCACCAGCTCGGGGTCGAGTGCCGAGGTCACCTCGTCGAGCAGCAGCACCTGCGGCCGCATCGCCAGCGCGCGGGCGATCGCCACCCGCTGCTGCTGGCCGCCGGACAGCTGCGTCGGCTTCGCGTCGGCCCGGTCGCCGAGACCCACCAGGTCCAGCAGCTCCCGGGCCCGTGTCTCGGCCTCGTCCTTGGACAGGCCGAGCACCCGCACCGGCGCCTCGGTGATGTTGCGCAGCACGGTCATGTTCGGGAACAGGTTGAACTGCTGGAAGACCATGCCGATCTTCTTGCGCGCCTCGCGGCGCTCCTTCTCGGCGGCCGGGAACAGCCGGCTGCCGTTCACCTGGATCGTGCCCTCGTCGGGCGACTCCAGCGTCATCAACAGGCGCAGGATCGTCGTCTTCCCGGAGCCGGACGGGCCGATCAGGGTGACGTGCTTGCCGGACCTCACCGAGAAGCAGAGGTCGTCGAGGACCGTGGTGTCGCCGAATCTCTTGGTGACGTTCTCGAACCGGATCAGTTCGTCGGGCGTGGTGTCGTGGATGTCAGTGGACAAGGCGGCGCTCCAGGGCTCGTACGAGAAGAGAAGCCGGATAGGCGATGAGGACGAAGGCGAGACCGATCACGGTCAGCGGCTCGGTGTACTGGAACGTCGAGGCGCTCTCCAGCCGCGACTGCTGGAGCATCTCCAGCACGCCGATGGCGGCGAGCAGCGGAGTGTCCTTGAGCATCGCGATCACGTAGTTGCCGAGCGCGGGGGTGATCCGGCGGACCGCCTGCGGCAGGATCACCGCGAACCAGGTGCGGTGGGCGGGCAGGCTCAGGGCCTTCGCCGCCTCCCACTGCCCGGGCGGCACGGCGTCGATGCCGGCCCGGTAGACCTGCGCGGTGTACGTCGAGTAGTGCAGCCCGATCGCGATCGTGCCGGTGGTCAGGGCGGAGAACCGGATGCCCCACTCCGGCAGCACGAAGTACAGGAAGAACAGCTGCACCAGCAGCGGGGTCGTGCGGATGAACTCGGTGACGAGATTCACCGGCCACCGCACGAGGCGGCTCGGCGCCCGGAAGGCGATGGCCCACACGAGGCCGAGCGTGAACGAGATCAGCGAGCCGAGCACCAGCACCTGCAGGGTGACCAGCACACCGTCCCAGAAGCGTGGCATGAAGTCCGCGACCGCGGACCAGTCCCAGGTCACTTGGCCGCACCCCCCGACACCGTGGCGCCGGCGGTCCCGGCCGCGGCGCGCCGGGGGAGCATCCCGCCCAGCAGGCCGGGCTCGGTCTCGATGCCGACGTTCCGCTTCGTCCTGCGCTCCAGGGCCTTCATGGACCGGGTCACGGCGAGCGCGAGCAGGAAGTAGATCACCAGGCTGATCGTGTAGATCTGCGCGCTCTCCTGGGTGGCGAGCCGCACCAGGTACGCGGCGAACGACACGTCGCCCACGCCGAGCAGCGACACCAGGGCGGTGCCCTTGAGCAGCTCGATCAGCAGGTTGCAGAACGGCGGGACCATCTCGGGCACCGCCTGCGGCAGCAGGATCAGCCGCATCCGCTCCCAGGGTGTGAGGCTGAGTGCGACGCCCGCCTCGCGCTGCGCCTTGGGCACCGCGTTCAGCGCGCCGCGCACGATCTCGGCGCCGTACGCGCCGTACGACAGGCCGAGCGCCAGCACCGCGGCCCACATGGGCACCAGCTGCCAGCCCAGGAGCGGCGGCACGACGAAGAACAGCCAGAACATCAGCACCAGTGCCGACGTCCCGCGGAAGATCTCGGTGTACGCGCCCGCCAGGAAGCGGACGGTGCGCGAGCGGTGCGTGCGGGCCGCGCCGACGCCGAAGGCGACGACCGCGGCGAGCACGGTGCTGTAGAGGAGGAGTTGAACGGTGATCCAGATACCGGGGAGCACCCAGTTCTGCCAGAGTCCGGCTGTCATTTCGTGCACAGCTCCTCGGCAGTCAGGGTGGTCATCTCGCTCTCCGTGAAGCCGAAGGGCTTCAGGATGCGGAAGAGTTCACCGCTCTTCTTCATCTTGTGGATCTCGACGTTGAACGCGTCGCGCAGTTCGGTGTCGGTGGGACGGAAGGCGAAACCGCCGCCGTCGATCTGCTTCTTGCCGTCCACGACCGCGGCGAACGGCTCGGTCGCCTCCGCCCGGGCGCTCTTGCGGACCACCTCGCGGGTGGTGAGCGCGGTGCCGGCGAAGACGTCCACGCGGCCGGCCTCGACGGCGTTCAGCCCGGCCACCTGGTCCTGGAGGATCACGATCTCCTTCTCGGGTATGCCGGCGGCGACCGCGTACCCGATCTCCGCATAGCCCGTACCGGTCGCCAGCCTCGCCCCCGCCCGCACCACGTCCTCGTACGTCCGCAGGTTCTTCGGATTGCCCTTGCGCACGATGAACGCGTCGAGCATCTGGTATTCGGGGTCGGCGAAGACGACCTGAGCGCACCGTTCCTTGTTGATGTACATCCCGGCCGAGACCACGTCGAACTGCTGGGAGTTCAGCCCGGGGATGAGGGAGGCGAAGTCGGTGGCGACCGGTTGCACCCGGTCGACGCCGAGCCGCTGGAAGACGACCCGGGCGAGTTCGGGCGCTTCGCCCGTGAACTCGCCCTGGTCGTCGACGTAGCCGTACGGCACCTCCCCGGCGATGCCGAGGCGCACCGTGCCCTGCGACTTCAGGCGGGCCAGCGCGTCGCCGGACGGCACCCGGCCGCAGCCCGCGGCGCCGACGGCGGTGAACGCGCCCGCCGCCGCGGTGCCGAGCAGCAGGGAGCGTCTGCTCATCGATCGTGCTTGTCTTCTACGAGCCATGGGCGCGCGGCTACCCGGGTCACTCGCGGGTATGCGTAGGAAATGGCCGACCGATACCTGACCGTTGCCCTGGACCGGCGCGGAGTGCGGTGCACCGCCCGGCTCCTGACCGACAAGGCCCCGCTGACCTGCGCGGCGGTGTGGGACGCGCTGCCGCTGTCCGCGGACGTGTACCACGCGAAGTATGCGCGAAATGAGATCTATGCCCTTTTCCCGGCCTTCGCGCCGCACGAACCGCCGCTGGAGAACCCGACGGTGACGCCGATCCCCGGCGACCTGTGCTACTTCACCTTCACCGATGTGCAGCTGGGCACGTCGTCGTACGGCTACGAGAGCCGCGCGGCGCCCGTGACGGTGGATCTGGCCCTGTTCTACGAGCGCAACAACCTGCTGCTGAACGGGGACACGGGGTGGGTGCCGGGGATCGTGTGGGGCGAGGTGGTGGAGGGCCTGCCCGAGATGGCCTCGGCCTGCCAGGACCTCTGGCGCGGGGGCGCGGCGGGGGAGACGCTCTCTTTCCGGAGAGCGTGACGTTCCCCACCCCGCCCCATCCCGAAACCGGGGCAAGCCCCGGACCCCGTACCGCGCTTCGCGCGGTGGCCTCAAGCGCCGGCCGGGCTGCATTGCAGCCCCGCCGGCGCTTGAGGCGCGGGGGTCCGGGGGCGGAGCCCCCGCAACCCCCGCCGCCCCTACCCCAGCGCCACCGCCCCCGGCACCCCCACCGCGCCCGACTCGTACAGCGCGTGGGCCGCCCGTAGCACCAGCCCGTCCGCGTACCGCGGGCCCACCAGCTGCGCGCCGATCGGCAGCCCCTCCGCGTCCAGCCCGCACGGCACCGTCGCCGCCGGCTGCTGCGTCATGTTGAACGGGTACGTGAAGGGCGTCCACCCCGTCCACCGACGGTGACCCGACCCCGCCGGGACCTCCACCCCGGCCTCGAACGCCGTCAACGGCAGCGTCGGCGTGACCAGCAGGTCGTACGCCGTGTGGAACCGCGCCATCCGCCGGCCCAGCTCCGCCCGGACGTCCACCGCCGCCAGGTACTCCAGCGCGCTGCGCCGCGCGCCGACGGCGCAGATCTCCCGCAGGCCCGGGTCCAGCTGCTCCCGCTGGCGCGGACCGAGGCGCTGCACCAGCGCGGCCGCGCCGGTGAACCACAGGGTGTGGAACGCCTCGACCGGGTCCGTGAGGTCCGGGTCGGTCTCCTCGACGTACGCGCCGAGGCCGGCCAGCGCACCCACCACCCGCCGTACTGCCGAGGCGACGGCGGGGCGGACCGCGACCTGACCGCCGAGCGTGGGGGAGTACGCGATCCGCAGGCCCTTCACGCCCTCGCCGAGCCCCTGCCGGACCTCGGGCGCCGGCCCCAGATGGGACCAGTCCCGCCAGTCCTCGCCGCTCATCACGTCGAGCATGAGCGCCGCGTCCGCCGCGTCCCTGGTCATCGGCCCGATATGGGACAGGCTCCCGAAGGGGCTCGCCGGATACACCGGCACCCGCCCGTACGTCGGCTTCATGCCGAAGATCCCGCAGAACGAGGCCGGGATGCGGACCGAGCCGCCCCCGTCCGTGCCGACCGCCAGCGGGCCCGCGCCGAGCGCCACCGCCGCCGCGCCGCCCCCGCTGGAGCCGCCCGCAGTGCGCGAGGGGTCGTACGGATTGCGCGTCACGCCGTGCCGCGGCGAGTCCGTGACGCCCTTCCAGCCGAACTCGGGCGTCGTCGTCCTCGCGAGGAACACCGCGCCGTGCTCCCGCAGCCGCGCGACCGACGGCGCGTCCTCGTCCCACGCCCGGTCCGCGCGCACGGTCAGGGAACCGCGCAGCGTGGGCACACCGCGCTGGAGGACGAGGTCCTTCACGGTGACGGGCACACCGTCGAGCAGCCCCTGGGGTTCGCCCCGGCGCCAGCGTTCCGCGGACGCCTCGGCCGCGGCGACGGCCGCATCGGCGTCGATCCGGACGAAGGCGTTGACCAGCGGCTGCACGCTCTCGGCGCGTTCCAGCGCCGCGCGGGTCGCGTCGACGGGGGAGAAGTCGCCCTGTGCGTATCCGGCCAGCAGTTGACGAGCGGTGAGGTCAGTCAGGCGAGTGGTCATGCATGGGGACGTACCCACGTTTCTTGTCGACCACGTTCGGCAGGGGCTCCCCGGCCGCCCACAGCTCGTACATTCCGACGAACTGCTCGCTCAGCCGATCCCGCCAGCCGACCGTGTCCCCGCTCATGTGCGGGGAGACGATCAGCCCGGGAACGTCCCACACCGGGCTGTCCGGCGCGAGCGGCTCGGACACGAAGACGTCGAGGGCCGCGCCCGCGATCCACCGCTTGTGCAGGGCGTCGACGAGGTCGCCCTCGACGACGAGCGGTCCCCGGCCGACGTTGACGAAGCGGGCCGACGGCTGCATCAGGCCGAAGCGGCGCGCGTCGAACATCCCCGCGGTCTCCTGCGTGAGCGGCGCCGCGCACACCACCCAGTCGGCGCGGGCGAGCAGCGGGTCGAGGTCCCGCTCGCCGTGGATGCCGGGACGGGCCTGACGGCCCACGACGGCCGTGGTGACGCCGAGCGCCCGCAGGGTGCCGGCGACCGCCCGCCCGATGGGCCCGGCGCCGACCACCACGGCTCGGCTGCCCGCGAGCGCGAGGCCCTCTCGGTGCCGCCACTCGTGCCGGCGCTGGAGCTCCAGCGTCCCCGGCAGGTCCTTCGCCATGGCGAGGACGAGCGCCGCCACGTACTCGGCGATCGGCTGCTCGAAGATGCCACGCGCATTGGTCACCACGGTGTCGGACGCGGCGATTTCCGGACACAGCACGCGGTCCACGCCGGCGCTCGGCGTGTGCACCCACCGGGGCCGGGGACCCTCGCCGGGCCAGGCCAGCCGGACCGCGTCGGAGGCGAAGTCCCACACCAACAGGACGTCCGCCTCGGGGAGTCGGGCGGCGAGCGTCTCCTCGTCGGCGTACTCCACCCGCACCTTGCCGGTGAGGCGGCCGAGGCGCGGCGGGGGGTCCACGTTCAGCACGAGCAGAGTGGGTTCGGCCATCGGTCGGAGACCACCTCGTCACGTCGCACATGTACGGATTGACCCACGCTCGCACCGGAACCTACCGTCGTCAACAAGACGCCAAGGGGGCTGAGCGCATGGATGTCGTCTCCTTTCTCGGGCCGGAGCCGCAGCACGGCATCGGCGTGGTGGCCCCTTTCGACTTCGCTCTGGACCGGGAGCTGTGGCGCTGGGTCCCCGACGACATCTCGCTGCGTCTGACGCGCACCCCGTTCGTGCCCGTCGGCGTCTCGCTCGACCTCGCGCGGCTGGTGAGCGAGCACGAGACACTGCGCGAGGCGGTGCGGGCGCTGAGCGCGTCCGAGCCGGAGATCGTCGCCTACGCGTGCGCATCGGGCAGTTTTGTCGGCGGCCTCGCCGGGGAACGCGCCCTGTGCGAGGTGATGCGCACGGCCGGTGACGTGCCGGCCCTGACCACGTCCGGTGCACTCCTCGAAGCGCTCGGCGAGCTGGGGGCCCGGCGGATCGCGCTGCTGACGCCCTACACGGAGTCGGTCACCCGGTCATTGGAGGACTGTCTGGCGGAAGCGGGAGTGACGGTGGTGGGCCGGGCCTTCCTCGGGCTGACCCGGCACATCTGGAAAGTGCCGTACCGCGCGGTGGTCGACATGGCGCGGCAGGTGTCGGTGGAGGGCGCCGACGCGCTGTTCATCAGCTGCACCAATCTGCCGACGTACGACGTGATCCCGCAGCTGGAGGCCGAGCTGAGGATTCCGGTCGTCTCCGCCAACCAGGTCACGATCTGGTCGGCCCTGCGCGCCATCGGCGCCTGCGCGGTCGGCCCCTATCAGGCTCTGCTGATGGACGCCACGGCGGCGACGGCGGAGCCGGAAGGACAGGAGGGCGTGACATGACGACGGTGGGCCTGCTCTACCCCGGGCATGCGGCAGAGGACGACTACCCCCGTATCGAGACGCTGCTGACCGGTGTGAACCTGCCGATCGTCCACACCGACATCGGTGAGGACGCGCACCGTGAGGACGCGCTGCGCGAGATGGGCTCGGCCGAGCGGCTGGCGGCCGGCGTGGAGGAGCTGAGGCTGTCGGGCGCCGAGTCGGTGGTGTGGGCCTGCACCAGCGGTTCGTTCGTGTACGGGTGGGAGGGGGCCCACGAGCAGACCCGGGCCCTGGCGCTGGCGGCCGGCCTCCCGGCGTCGAGCACGTCGTTCGCCTTCGCCCATGCCGCACGGGAGGTGGGGGCCGCGCGGGTGGCGGTCGCCGCGACGTATCCCGAGGACGTCACGGACCTGTTCGCCCGCTTCCTCCGGGCGGCCGGGATCGAGGTGGTGGCTGCCCGGGCGAGCGGCATCGTGACGGCGGCCGAGGTGGCGACCTGGGGGCGCGAGCAGGTGCTGAAGCTGCTGCGGGACGGGGACGACCCGCGGGCCGACGCCGTCCTGATGCCGGACACCGCCCTGCACACGGTGGCCCATCTGTCGGAGCTGGAGGAGGCGGCGGGCAAGCCCGTCCTCACGGCGAACCAGGTGACGGTGTGGGAAGGGCTGCGGCTGGCGGAGCGCAGGGGCGCCTGGTCGGACGAGCTGGGCAGGCTGTTCGCCCGCAAGGACTGACCGGCTCATCGGCCCGCGGCCGCCGGGAATAAAGCGGAGATGGCCTCCTGTTGTGTGGTCGGCGTACGTACGACTCACCAGGAGGGCCCCACCCGTGAACGCAGTGGACGAGATCCGAGGCACGGCGGCCGGCACCGCCCCCGTCCCCCTGTCCGTGCTCGACCTGGTCACGGTCGGCAGCGGACGCACCGCCTCCGACGCGCTGCGCACCAGCGTGGAGATCGCCCGCCTCGCCGAGAGCCGGGGCTACCACCGGCACTGGGTCGCCGAGCACCACTCCATGCCCGGCGTCGCCTCGTCCTCCCCGGCCGTGATCCTCGCCCACCTCGCCGCGCACACCGAGCGCATCCGGCTCGGCTCCGGCGGCGTGATGCTGCCCAACCACGCCCCGCTGGTCATCGCCGAGCAGTTCGGCACGCTGGAGGCGCTGGCGCCGGGCCGCGTCGACCTCGGCCTCGGACGCGCGCCGGGCACCGACGGCGCCACGGCGGCCGCCCTGCGCCGTTCCGACACCCTGCACGAGGGCGCCGACGACTTCCCGCAGCAACTGGCCGAGCTGATCCGCTTCCTCGACGACGACTTCCCGGACGGGCACCCGTACGCGCGCATCCACGCCGTGCCCGGACCGGTGCAGGCCACCTCGCCCGGCGGCGTCCAGTCCCCGGCCCGCCCGCCGGTCTGGCTGCTGGGCTCCTCCGGGTTCAGCGCCCGGCTGGCCGGGGCGCTCGGGCTGCCCTTCGCCTTCGCCCACCACTTCTCCGCGCAGAACACGCTGCCCGCCCTGGAGCTGTACCGGGAGAGCTTCCGGCCCTCGGCGGTGCTGGACGCTCCGTACGCGCTGATCGGCGTCTCGGCCCTCGCGGCGGACGACGAGCGGGAGGCCCGTCGCCAGGTGCTGACCGGAGCGCTGTCGGTGGTGCGGCTGCGCACCGGCCGGCCGGGGCTGATCCCGACGCCGAAGGAGGCGGAGGAGTACGCGTTCAGCCCGATGGAGCGGGAGTTCGTCGACAGCTGGCTGGCGAACGTCGTCCACGGCACACCGGACGCCGTGCGGACGGGCCTCGACGACCTCCAGAAGCGCACCGGGGCGGACGAGCTGATGATCACGTCCAACGCGCACGGCGGTGATGTGCGCCTGCGCAGCTACGAGTTGATCGCGGACGCGTACGGTCTGCCGGCCCGAGTGGTTCGCCGCTGAGCCACGCGCGCATGGCTCATTAAGGAGGGCTTAAACCGCTCGTCACCCCGTGTGGCGAGCGGTTTTTCGCAACGGGTGCAGGCCCGCGGCCAGCGGATACGGGCCCAAATTGGTCTAGTCCTCATTTGGTGCGGACCATTGACGCGGGGTTCCCGGGACCGTTATCACTGCTCCGACTCCCGTACCACGCACCCCCCTCGGAGGCCGCACGTGCCCGTCCGCAAGCCCTTGCTCGCCGCGCTCACCGGTGTGGCGCTCGCCGTCGGCGCGCTGACCGCCGTCGGCGGCCCGGACACCGCCCAGGCGGCCGACACCGCGCCCGCCGCCTCCGCAGGCGGCGTCAAGATCGCCTACTACGACCAGTGGAGCGTGTACGGCAACGCCTTCTACCCCAAGCACCTGGACACCCGCGGCATCGCGGGCGAACTCGACGTCCTCAACTACTCGTTCGGCAACATCCACCCCACCGACCTCACCTGTTTCATGGCGAACAAGGCGGCGGGCGACGACGCGAACCCCAACGCCGGTGACGGCGCGGGCGATTCGTACGCCGACTACCAGCGCAGCTTCAGCGCGGCCGACAGCGTCGACGGCATCGCGGACACGTGGAACCAGCCGATCGTGGGCGTCTTCAACCAGTTCAAGGAGCTGAAGGCGAAGTACCCGCAGCTGAAGATCAACATCTCGCTGGGCGGCTGGACCTACTCCAAGTACTTCCACGACGCGGCGAAGACGGACGCGAGCCGCAAGAAGCTGGTGTCCTCCTGCATCAAGCAGTACATCGCCGGTGACCTGCCCGTCGAGGGCGGCTACGGCGGTCCCGGCACGGCCGCCGGCATCTTCGACGGCATCGACATCGACTGGGAGTACCCGGGCTCGCCCGACGGTCACCTCGGCAACCACTACGGACCCGAGGACAAGCAGAACTTCACGCTGCTGCTGGCCGAGTTCCGCAAGCAGCTCGACGAGTACGGCGCGGCGCACGGCGGCAAGAAGTACCTGCTGACCGCGGCCCTCCCGGCGGGCCAGGACAAGATCAAGCACATCGAGACCGACAAGATCGGCGCGTACCTCGACTACGCGAACATCATGACGTACGACATGCACGGCGCCTGGGACGGCGACGGGCCCGCGTACCACCAGTCGCCGCTCCACTCCCCGGCGTCGGACCCGACCGACCCGATCAAGCCGGGCACCCAGAAGTACTCGATCGACAATGCCATCGACGCCTGGATCGACGGCAACACGGCGTACGGCATCACCGGCGGCTTCCCCGCGGGCAAGCTGACGCTGGGCTACGAGTTCTACTACCGCGGCTGGAAGGGTGTCCCGGCCGGCACGAGGAACGGCCTCGGCGGCAGCGCGACCGGCGCCTCGGCCGCCCGCCCGGTCAGCCAGCAGGCGGGCATCGCGCACTACAAGGAGCTCGGCGGCATCGTCGACAACCCGGCGACCACCTTCTGGGACGACGAGGCGAAGGCGGCGTACTTCTACAAGGACGGCGAGTTCTTCACGGGCCTCGACCGGAGGGCGATCCAGGCGCGGGCCGACTACGCCCACAGCCGGGGTCTGGCGGGCGCGATGATGTACTCGCTGCTCGGGCTGGACGCGAACGCCACGCTCTTCAAGCACATCGTCTCGGCGGTCGGCGCCTCCCCGACGGACCCGACACCTTCGCCGTCGGACCCGACGCCTTCCCCGACGGACCCGACACCTTCGCCGTCCGACCCGACGCCGGCCCCGACGGATCCGACGCCCTCCCCGTCCGACCCGGCCCCCGGCTGCACGGCCCCGGCCTGGTCCGCGACCGAGACGTACACCGGCACCACGGAGGTCTCCCACGCGGGGCACGTGTGGCGGGCGAAGTGGTGGACGAAGGGCGAGGAGCCGGGCACGACGGGTGAATGGGGCGTCTGGCAGGACCTGGGCGCCTGCTGATGACCGAGGCCGGGACGGCTCCCCACCCCGCCCCGGCCTCTCCCCCCGCGGCCTGGCGGCCGCGGGGGGTCCCTCTGCGCAACCGGGGGCCGGCCGCCGGCGGAACGGCCCCCGAGCAGCGGCCCCGTCCTCAGCCCGACGCCCCCGCAGGCTCCGCCCGCGCCCCCGTGCCGAGCATCTCCGCGATCCGCTCCGGCGCCACCGCCCGCGAGTACAGCCAGCCCTGCCCCGTGTCGCAGCCGATGCGCCGCAGCCGGGACGCCTGTCCCGAGGTCTCCACGCACTCGGCGGTGACCGTGAGCCCCAGCCGGTGCGCGAGTTCGACCAGCGCCTCCACGATCGTCTCGTCCGCCGGATTCGCGTGGGCCTCGTCCTGGAACCCCCGGACGAACGTTCCGTCGAGCTTCAGTGCGGACACCGGCAGCCGGCTCAGGTACGCGAGGTTCGAGTAGCCGGTCCCGAAGTCGTCGATCGCGATCTGTACGCCCATCTCGCTGAGCGCCTTCAGCGCCTGGAGCGGCCGGCCCGCCGAGCCCATCACCGCCGACTCCGTCAGCTCCAACTGGAGCAGATGAGGCGGCAGCCCCGTCTCGGCCAGGATCTCCGCGACGTCCGCCACCAGGTCGGAGTCCCACACCTGCCGTACGGCGACATTGACGCTCACGAACAGCGGTTCCACCTCGGGGTGGTCGAGTTGCCAGCGACGCGCCTGGCGGCACGCGGTGCGCAGCACCCACTGCCCGAGCTGCACGATCGAGCCGTCCTCCTCGGCGATGGCGACGAACCGATTCGGCGTCAGCGTGCCGAACTGCGGGTGGTTCCAGCGCACCAGCGCCTCCACCCCGCGGGTCACGCCGTCCGCGAGACCCACCAGCGGCTGGTACTCGAGTGCGAACTCACCACGTTCCACGGCCGGGCGGAGTGTCGAGGAGAGCGCCTGGCGCGTCATCCGGTGGGCGTTGCGCTCGGGGTCGAAGAGGGTCCAGCGGGCCCGGCCGTCCTCCTTGGCCCAGTACAGCGTCGTGTCCGCGGCCTGCATCAGCCCGGTGGCGCTCGTGCCGGTCGCCGCGCGCTCCACGACGCCGATGGAGGCCGACACCGACAGCCGCCGGCCGGCCAGGTCGAACGGCTGCTGGAGCGCCGCCAGTACGGACCGCGCGAGGTCCGCGAGCTGTTCGGTGCCCGTGGAGTCCTCGACCAGGATGGCGAACTCGTCCCCGCCGAGCCGGGCGACGAGGTGACCGCAGCCGCGCGCCCCGCTGTTGTCGGCGCACTCGGTCAGGCGGGTGGCGACGGCGGCCAGGAGCCGGTCGCCGACGCGGTGCCCGAGCGTGTCGTTGACGGCCTTGAACCCGTCGAGGTCCAGGTAGCACAGCCCGATCCGGCCCGTGGAACCGTGGTCGTACGGTGAGGAGTCCAGTGCGGCGGTGAGCCGTTCGAAGAACAGTGCCCGGTTGGGCAGCCGGGTGACCGGGTCGTGCAGCTGAAGATGGCGCAGCCGCGCGTGCAGCTCGCGCCGGTGGCTGATGTCGGCGACGGACAGCAGTACGTCGCCCGTTCCGGACACGGGTGCGACGGTGACCTCCGCCCAAAGGTCCCGTCCGTCGGGATGCTTGAGCCGGCGGGTGCAGCGGAACCGGGACCGCCGGCCGCGCAGCACCTCGCGGTAGGCGTGCCAGGTGCGCGCGTCGGAGGCGAGGTCGATGAGGTCGGCGGCGTACCGGTCCTGCAGTTCGGCGGGCGGGGTGCCGAGGAGGGTGGCGAAGGCGTCGTTGGCGCCGACGACGAGTCCTTCGTCGTCGACGACGGCCATGGCGAGCTGTGCGGCGTTGAAGGCGGCTCGGTAGTCGCGCTGCTCGGCGGAGCTCCGGCCCGCACCATCACGCTCGGTGACGGACTGTCGGACGCTTCCGGGGACTGCGACGCCCGCGGGCCCTTGTCCTTCGGAGGTTCCGCTCACCGCTCACTCCCGCATGCAGTGTGTCGTACAGGGTCGTACAAATGTGGTCGGGGGATGGCCGCCCGAGACATTCACCGAAGAAATCCCGCAAGAACTCAGGGAAAGTGTGCCGATCATAGAGGCTGCCGCAGCGGCCCTTCCAGCGCCACCGGCCCGGTGCGGGGCGCTCGCGCACCCCGGCCGATCGTTTCTGCGCGGGTCACGACCGGGGCGGGAAGCAACCTGACCGGATGTGACGTTCCGTGAGCCTTCGGAGTGTCGCCGCATCTCGGGTCGGCATCGGCCCGGTGTCGGGTCGGTCACCCGAGTGGGGCACCGGAACAGGGCAAACATCCGCAAACCATCACATGGTGGGTGAGGCATCCAGCATTCCCGAGCCGGAGGTCCACGTGGAGGGTCAGCGGTCGCCCGAGGGAACACCCGGGAGAGTGGAAGGGGGGCGCCTGCGCAGTCTCGCCGCGGGGCTCACCTCTCTCGTGGCGTTCACGGCAACGTCCCTCGTGGCCGGACCCGCCGTGGCCGCCTCCTCCGCCGGCCCCTGCGCCCTGCCCCGCACGCAGGCCCACCACTCCCTCGGCCTGGACTCCTGGAACTCCTCCTATCCGCAGCCCACCGAACGGCTCGACGCCGTCATGATCTTCCTGTCGTTCCCGGACTCCGTCCCGCTCACCAGCCCGCAGGAGCTCGCCGCCGACCACTTCCCCGCCACGAGCGACTTCTTCCGGCGCGCCTCGTACGGCAAGTTCCTCCTGCGCGCGCACCCGCAGACGGAGTGGGTGCGGATGCCGAAGGCGTCCGTCGTCTACGACATAAGGCGTGACTGGGACCCCGAGCTGCGCGCCGCCTACCTCCGGGACGCGATCGACGCGGCCGACGACGACGTCGACTTCTCGCGCTACGACGTGGTCTACCTGGTCGCGGACCCGGACGCCCCCGGCGTCGACTCCGACGCCACCAAGGTCGTCAACTTCGACCGGCCGCTGTCCACCGACGGCGCCGAGATCCGGAGGGTCGTCACCGTCTTCGAACGCCATCCCCCGGACCGCAACGTCCTGGCCCACGAGACCGGCCACGTCTTCGACCTGCCCGACCTCTACCACCGGCCGCAGGACGGCGGCTTCGGCGACTGGGACACCCACGTCGGCGACTGGGACGTCATGGGCAGCCAGTTCGGCCTCGCGCCCGACCTCTTCGGCTGGCACAAGTGGAAGCTCGGCTGGCTCGGCCGGGCGGAGGTCCGGTGCGTGAACGGGCCGGACGAGGCGCCCCGCGCCGCCGGTCCGCCGGGCGGCAGGGAGATCGTCACCCTGGAACCGCTCGCCGCCGCGCCCGTGCGCGGCGGCAGCGTCGGTACCCGGCTCGCGGTGGTGCGCACCGGGCACAACAGCGTGCTCGCGATCGAGGCGCGCAGCGCCACGGGCAACGACGCGCTCGCCTGCACCGAGGGTGTGCTGCTCTACCGGGTCCAGGGGGAGGCGGCGTCCGGCGACGGGCCGATCGAGGTGGTGGACACGCATCCGGAGACCGAGGCGTGCGGGGACGAGTCGGTCTATCCGCCGCTGGCGGACGCGCCGCTGCGGGTGGGCGAGACGTTCACGATGCCCGGCCCGCCGGGCGGGCGGACCCGGGTGGAGGTGGCGGACCGCACGGCGACCGGGGCGTGGACGGTCAAGATCACGACGGCGTGAGGGGGATGGGGGCGCGGGATGGGGCGCGGCCGCACGGGCACGAAAAAGCCCCTCGCTCTCGCGAGGGGCTTTTCCCGTCTGTGCGCCGCCAGGGACTCGAACCCCGGACCCGCTGATTAAGAGTCAGCTGCTCTAACCAACTGAGCTAGCGGCGCCTGCTGACGTCGTAGACCTTAGCACCCTGTTCGGCGGGAGGAAAAATCGATATGCGGACACCCGACCGCGCCCCGTCGCGAGCGGTCCGTACACAGGCCCAGAGCAGCACCTCGGGCCCGGGCAGCCAGGGGTGACGTGTGTCGGGGGCCACAAGCCAGCGCGGCGCGGAAGGGGCGTCGGAGGGCGTCAGGGGCGGGACGGTCACCGCGTCGCCGATGCCGTGACAGATGAGCGGGGGGACGGCTTCACCCCTTCCACCAGGACGTCGTCCGGGGGCGACCCCCACCTCCCAGTCGAGCAGCGCCGGCAGGCGCTGGGCGGTGCCGGGGGCGGCGAAGAGCATCATGCGCCCCCGGTGCATGGCGACGGGCCCGGAGCCGGGGCCCTCGTCCCACAGCCGGTCGAGCATCCGGCGCCCGAAGACGGTGGGCACGTTCACGACGTCGAAGACGGTGCCGCACGGGAGGACGGCGGCGGAGGTGGGCCGGTCCTCCCACAGCGCCAGCGCCGACCGGGGACACGCCTGGGCGGAGGCGAGCCACCCGGCGCCGGCCGGGGTGACCTCGGCGACGTGATCGCGGCTCTCCTCGCGCAGGAGGGCGAAGACGTCCGCGGTGTGCTCTCGGGCTCGCAGCCATGCACTCATGCGTCCAGGTCTACCGGCAGTAACGATCCGGTTTCGGCGGGTTGGCGGAAACGGGGACAGGGCGGGGCGGAGGGGAGTATCTTGCGCCTGGCCGCGTGTGGCTGGCATATGCGGGACCGTGACGCTGAGGCTTTCCGGACACCGGGGTCCGCCCTCGACGGGGGCGCAGTGCGTAGAGGGCTGGCCCCCGAGCCCTGACGCGGCAGCTCCGCGCCGGGTACGTCCGCACCCAACTGCACAGGTCCGGGCTGCGTGACCCAGCCGGGGGCCTTTCCCCACCCCGCCCCTTCCCGAAACCATGGGCTCCGCCCCCGGACCCCCGCGGGGCGTAGTGGGCCTGTTTCATACCCGGGCCTGGGCCCAGCTCGGAGTCGGCGTCGTGCCGCTGGTCGGGCGCCCCGTGGCAGGGCCACCACGCGGCCGGGCGCGGCGTACCCCGGGGTGCAAGGACCCGCGAGGTCAGCGAGCCCCGCGGAGGAGGTCGCGGCCGAAGTCGATCATCTTCTTCGCGTAGTCCTCCGTCCAGCCCGCCCGTTCCCCGATCTCGCCCGGCGTCAGCCGGTCGAAGCGGCGCGGGTCCGCCAGCTGGGCCGCGGCCATCGCCTGGAACTCCACCGCCCGGTCCGTCGCCGCCCGGAAGGCCAGCGTGAGCTCCGTCGCGCGGGACAGCAGCTCCCCGGGGTCCTCCATGGACTCCAGGTCGAAGAAGTGCTCGGGGTCGGCGGCAGCCTCCGAGGGCTCGAAGAGCAGCGGGGCCGGCCGCATCCTGCGCTCGGTCGTCCGCTCCGGTTCTGCCATGTCCGTTCTCCTCCTCGCACCACGGCCCGGGCCCCGGGCCGTCATCCATTGTCCCGCTCGCCGCAAGAGGGCCTCAGGGCTGCCAGCTCACCCGGTGCTCGGCCAAATGCGCCAGCACCGCGTGGTTCGCCTCCCAGCCGTCCGGGAACTTGACGGTCACGCCGAGCTGCACCGGCTCCGTCGAGGGGTGTTCGTCCAGCAGGTCGCCCACGCCCGCGCGGCACACCACGATGCACGCGTGCCGATGGCGCGAGGCGAGGACGCACAGGCGGCCCGTCTCCAGGTGGAACGCCGTCGCGTCCGGGCGGCCCGACAGCGGGTGCAGCACGACCGTCACGTCGTACTCGCGGCCCTGCAGCCGGTTCGCCGTGTCGACCGTGACGCCCGAGACCCCCAGGTCCGCCAGCGCCGCGCGGACCGCCGCCGCCTGGTCGCGGTGGGCGGTGCCGACCGCGATCCGGTCGGCGGTCAACGGCACGGGCTCGGCGGAGACCTCGGAGACCGCCGCCCCGCCCCGGTCCAGCAGCCGCCGCACCACCAGCGCGACCGCCCCGACCGCCTCCGGATCCGTCCTGGGCGTACGACGGGCGGGCAGCTCCAGCAGGCCCCACCCGGACTCGGCCGCCTCATCCAGCACCCGGTCGGGGCCCGAGCCGTCGGAGGGGACGCCGAAGGCCAGCCGCCGGTCGCCCGCGCCGGTGCCGCTGCGGAACGGCGTGTACGGGTAGAAGGCGTCGGACACCAGCGGCGCCGCCGACGCCGGCAGCCGCCACGAGACGGGCAGCCGGTGCTGCGGCAGGTCCGGATTGTGGGCGAGGAGCGTGGAGACCGCACTGGCCGAGGGGTCGTACGAGAGTCCCGCCCACTGCTCGGAGCCCACGATCGAGAACGGGTCGAGCTGGCCGGGATCGCCGACGAACAGCGCCCGCTCGAACAGCCCGGCGACGGCGAGCAGCGCGTCCGAGCGCATCTGGTACGCCTCGTCGACGATCGCATGCCGCCACGGCTCGACGTTCTGCACGTGGGCCCACTTCGCCGCCGTCGAGATCACGACGTCCAGGCCGGCGAGATCGGCGGCCTTCGCCGACGTACGGACGTTGTCCAGGGCGTCGAGCGCCTTGTCGTACGGGTCGGAGTCGTTGGAGTGGAGGCGGCCCACGGGCAGCTCCGGCTCCTTGTCGGCGAGTCGGAGCACGAGGTCGTCCACCTGCGCGTTGGTCTGCGCGACGACCATCAACGGGCGTCCGGCCCGCGCCAGTTCGAGCGCGGCCCGCACCACGAGCGTCGACTTGCCCGCGCCGGGCGGCGAGTCGACGACGACGCCCCGGGCGTCCCCGTGGAGGGTGTCGTGCAGGATGCCGGCGGTGGCGCGCGCGGCCTCCGCCGCGGGGTCGAACGTCACGGGAGACGTCACAGGAGGTCCTCCGGGGTGACGAGGCCGGGGCTCTCGGCGGTGTCGGAGCGCGGAGGTCCGCCGTGTGTCCACGGCGTCTCCTCGGGGTCGGGCAGCTTCGGGCCGCCCCGCTGGTCGTGCTCGAACAGGGTCCAGTCGATCAGGTCGCCCTTGGCCGGCACGGACCCCTCGGCGGGCTCCTTCGCGCGGCCCATGCGGTCGGTGATGCGCAGCACGAGGACGCCGTCGCCCTCGTACCGCACGAACTCCGCGGTCTGCGGCCTGCCTTCGAGCGAGCGGTACACCTTCGCCTGCTCGCTCAGGTGCGGGCGGTCGTCCGTGCGGACGGTGACCAACGGGCGCGGGCTCGGGCGCTTCGACTCGGACCAGGCCATCTCCACGTCGAGCACCTCGGCGGCGAACGCCTGGCCCGCGAGCCGGTGGCCGGCCAGCACCAGCGGATCGTCCAGCGCCTCGTGCGCGTCCAGCTGCGCCTGCGCGCTCTCACGCGCGGCGAGCTTCTGCGCGGCGGTCACCGCGTCGTCGCGCCTGGGCTGCGGCGGCTCCCCGGCCCGCACCCGGTCGCGGTGCGCGGTGAACGACCAGCGGTCGCGGGTCCAGCGGTCGGGCACCCGGGAGCCCTCGGGCAGCTCGCGCATCAGCGCGATCGTCCGCCAGACCGCGTACCACGTGGGCCGCAACTGGCTCGCGATCAGGCGGCGGATCTCCCGCTCCGCGCGGTGCAGTTCGCCCAGGCGCTCGTCCGCGCTCGCCCCGTCCTCCGCGGCCGCCAGCAGCTGCCGTGCCCGGTCGAACCGCTCCATCGCGGGCGCGAGCAGCCGGTTGTCGAACGCCGGGTCGGTCGCGGGGCCGGCCGGCGGGCACAGCAGCTGCCCGTCCCGGTCGCGCGCCAGCTCCGCCCGCAGCGCCGCCTCGGCCCCCGACTCGCCCTCGCCCGCGTCGATCCAGGCGAGGACGGCGCCCAAGTGCTGGTCCTCCAGCGAGGACTGGCCGGTGGCCCAGTGCCGGTTGAGCAGATCGGTCGCGGCCAGCAGCAGGGAGGAGCCGGGCACGCGGGCCCGCTCCCCGTAGTGCGTGAGCCAGCGGCCCAGCAGCGGGACGCGCGGGGGCGCGGGGTGGGGCGTGTCGGGGTCCTGCTCGGCCGTGCGCCGGAAGCGCATCGAGCGGCCCAGCAGTCGTACGTACTCGATGCCCGCACGGCTCGGTACGATCAACTGCGGGGCGTCCGCGCACAGTTCGACCTCGACGGTGACCTTCTTGCCGGTCTCCGCGTCGGTCTCCTTGCGCTCGACGTGCTCGACGTCGTCGGCGAAGCCGTCCATGTACGGCAGGACGGCGTCGGCCAGCTCCGCGAGGAACGCCGAGCGCAGGTCGCGGTCGCGCGGCTGCGCCACGACGAGCAGCCGCGGCTCCTCGGGGTCCGTGCCGACGAGCGCCCCGAGCGGTGCACCGGCCTCGCCCGCGGTCGTGAGCGGGACGAACACCAGGGGACGCTCGGACAGATGGCGATGGCGCACCGTCGCGAGGGGCCGGGCATGCCCGGACTCGACGGCCTCCAGGCGCGCGAGGGTCGAGATCAGCGACATTCGACGCCCTCCTTCGCCAGGGTCGCGCGGGCCGCCGCGCTCGCCCAGCCGGCAGGGGCTTCGGTGCTCGGAGCCGCCCCGTCGGTGGCGGTGCCCCTCACCGGGGCGGTCTCGCGGTCGGTGGCAGCCGCTTGCCCCGCGGTGGGCCTGTCGGCCGTGTGGTTCGTCCCCGGGCCGGGGGACGGGACCCCGTCGGCGGCGGTGGCCGTCACCGCGGCGGCCCGGTCGGCCGCGTGGTCCGGGCCCCGACGGGGCGGCGGGAGCAGGCCGGCCGTCCGCAGCGACTCCGCGCGCAGGGCCGCCGCCCGGCGCAGCGCGTCGACCGCCGGGTCGTCGGGGTCGCCGGCCTCACCGCGTGCGGCCGCGAGGACGTCCCCCACGGTCGTGAGTCCACCCAGCTCGCCCCGCACCGACCGGCCCAGCGCCTCGACCGCGCCCGCGCGCCGGGCCCGGTCACGGCAGTGGAACGCCAGCTCGCAGGCGGCCAGGCACTCGGGCGCGTACGCGTGCGGCACCTGTTCGACGGCGTCGGCGAGCTCCTCGGCCGAGCACGACTCCACATCGAACGTCACGCCGTCGGGCAGCTCCGCCGCGATGTCCTCGAGCCGGGCCAGCCGGGTCAGCTGGCGCCGCGTCACCGACAGCTGCTTGCGCACGTCCACCACGGACGCGGTCGGCATGTTGGTGAAGTCCTTCGGGCAGACCAGCAGGACGCTGTGGGCCACGGACGCACCCTCGGTCAGCGCCGCGAGCCGCTCCAGCGCCAGCACGTACACCGCGGCCTGCCGCGCCGCCGCGCCCACCTTCGCGGCGTCCGCGGCAGCGTCGATCATCGGGAACGACTTGATCTCCACGACCGTCCACCGGCCGTCGGGGTGCACCACCACCGCGTCCGGCTCCAGATACGCGGGAGAGCCCGCGACGTCCAGGGCCAGCATCGGGTGGTCGAGCAACGCGAAGCCGCCGGCCCCGGTCGCCTCGCGCAGCGCCAGCGCGGTGCGGGCCGCACGGCCCTCGGGGCCTGTCGCCGCGAGGTCGGGGATGTGCACCTCGTGCGGGTCGTCGATACCGAGCAGCCGCATCAACTCCTTGCCCCCGTCGGCCTTGACCTTGGCCTCGAAGGCGTTGCCCCGCATGAACGCGAACTGCGACTGGCCGAAGGAGGCCGGGGAGCCGAGCGCCGAGGCCAGCGCGGCCTTGTCCACGCCTGCGCCGTCGAGCAGGGCGCGCCGCTTGCAGCCGGGGTTGGCGGCGAGGGCCGCGAGCGCGCGGGCGTCCAGCGGATGGGGCTGCGCGGCGGGGCCGCGCAGCTCAGCGAGCCGCTGCCTGAGTGCTGTCGTCGGCGCCTTGGGGTGAGGTGCGCTGTCCGGGGATTCGCTCACCCGCCGAAGTCTCGCATCCACCACCGACAACGGGGGGAACCGCGGGCGTCGCCCCGTGCGCGAAGCGGACCGTGACCCGGTCGGCGAGCCGCATCGCGTACGGCGCGAGCAACGCCCCGGCGCCCATCACGGCGGCCCCGGCGACGGCGTCGAGGAAGTAGTGGTTCGCCGTGCCCATGACGACGACCGTGGTCAGCAACGGGTAGACGACGCCGAGGGTCTTCAGCAGCGGCGTACGGCCGTGCCGCCACAGCATCACACCGCACCACAGGGCCCAGCCGACGTGGAGGCTCGGCATGGCCGCGTACTGGTTGGTCATGCCGCCGAGTCCGCGCGGCGCGCTCGCCTCCCCGCCCCACCAGCCGTACGCGCTGTACTGGGCCATCGTGTCGACGAAGCCGTGGGCCGCGTCGAGCAGCCGCGGCGGGCAGGTCGGCATGAGCGTGAAACCGGCCAGGCCCAGCAGGGTGGAGACCATCAGCCAGGTCCGGGCCGCCCGGTAACGGGCGGGACGGCGGCGGAAGAGCCAGACGAGGATCGCCGGGGTGACCAGGTAGTGCAGGGTCGCGTAGGCGAAGTCGGCGGGTATGCCGATCGCCGGGGTGTCGGTGAAGAGACGGTTCAGCGGCTGCTCGGCGTTGATGAGGAGGGCCTTCTCCACGCGCAGTACCGCGAGTCCGTGGTCCACGGCCGTCGACACGTCGCCGCGGGCGAGGAGCCGCCCGGCGGAGTACGCCGCGTACACCACGGCGATCAGCATCAGCTCGGTCCACCAGCGGGGCCGTTGGTGCTGCGCGGGGAGCGGCATCCGGTCGGTCTCCGTCTTCAGTTCGAAGGATCACCCGTCCTGGTAGGGGACGCCGTCACCCGTCCCGGAGGTTGCCTCCCGATGAGGTACGGGATGATGGAACGACAAGCATTCGTGAACATCAGGGAGAGCCCCCATGGCACCGCGGATCCTGCTCGCTCGGCACGGCCAGACCGAATGGTCGCTGAGTGGCCGGCACACCGGCAGGACGGACATCCCGCTGCTCGACGAGGGCAGGCGCGGCGCCAAGCTGCTGGGCGAGCGGCTGCACCGGGCGCCCTGGTCGGGGCTTCCCGGTGTCGAGATCCGCACCAGCCCGCTCGTAAGGGCGAGCGAGACCTGCTCCCTGGCCGGCTTCGGGGACCGGGCGCAGCCGTGGGACGCGCTGATGGAGTACGACTACGGGGCGTACGAGGGGCTGACGCCGCCCGAGATCCATGCCCGGCAGCCCGGCTGGCTGCTGTGGCGCGACGGCGTCCCGGAGGGAGAGACGCTGGCCCAGGTCTCCGCCCGGGCGGACGAGGTCATCGAGTGGGCGCTGTCCGCCGACCGCGACGTGCTCGTCTTCGCGCACGGCCACATCCTGCGCGCGATCGGCGCGCGCTGGCTGGGCCGGGACATCTCGTTCGGCGCGCGTATCCGGCTCGACCCGACGAGCCTGTCGGTCCTGTCATGGGCGTACGGGGAGCGGGCGTTCGAGCGCTGGAACGACTTGGGGCACCTGGAGGTCTGAGCCGCGCTCGGGATCGGGGCCCGCGCTCACGCGCGGCCGACCTCCCCGCGCGGGATGGTGTATTGCGCGCATCCGGCCGTTCCGCGTCCCGCGCGGGCGGCCGTCTCGCCCGGCCAGCCGTCCCGTGCCCGCGTCCCGTGCGGATGGCGCATTACGCGCGGCTTGCCGCCCCGCGGGCCGGCGTCCCACACGTCGGGTGCGACTCGCGCAGGCCCGCGCGGGCCCGTCCTGCGCGCGGCCGGCCGTTCGGCACACGTTCCCCGTCTCGCGCGGGATCGCGTGTGCCGCGCCGTCCGGCCGTTCCGCGCACGTCCCGCCTCCCGCGCGCTCCCGCGCGGGGCGGCGGCTCAGGCGGGGGACACGCGGCGGGTGGCCGACGCGTGGTGGTCCAGGAAGGCCGCGACTCCCTCGGCCCGCCGGTGCCGTGCCAGCACCCGAGCGGTGTCCGCCAGCATCGTCCGGATACGCGACGACCGGACGTCCCCGAGCAGTGCGAGCACCTGCTCACCCGCCGCTGCCGCCTCGTCCGGGGCGCCCGCGCACGCCAGGTCCGCGGCGAGCTCCGCGCGGTAGAGCGCGAGGTTGCGGGTGAAGCGGTGGTCCTGCAGTGCGGCCGCGCGGCGCGCGTGGTGCGCGGCGCGCGTGAAGTCGCCGAGCGCCGCCCAGCACTGCGCCTGCAGCGCCTCCAGTTCGGGCTCGGCGAAGAACGACATCCACTCCGGGTCGTCGGGCGCGGGCCCCTGCTCGAAGTACCTGTGCGCGCGGGCGAGCGACTGCTCGCAGCCCGCGCGGTCCCCGAGCCCCGCCCAGCCGCCCGCCTCCCGCAGCGCGAGCAGCGACAGCAGCCGCGGCGAGGCGATCTGCCGGGCCGCGCGGCCGCCGGCCTGCGCGGTGCGCACCGCCTCCCGGTACCGGCCGCAGTCCCTGGCCAGGAACGACGTGTTGCAGAACGCGTGCGCCTCCAGGGCCGGGACGCCCGCCACGCGTGCGGTGGCCAGCGCCTCCGCGTAGTGCGAGCGCGCGTCGTCGAAGCGGCCCGAGTCGTGGGCCAGCCAGCCGACGGAGATGGCCAGTTCGCCCGCCCCCGCGTGCAGCCGGTCCGCCGTCGACCTGCGGGACCACGTCCCGGTGTCGAGCAGCGCGTACGCGGCCCGCAGGGGCTGGGCGGCCCGCCGGTAGAGCCCGTCCGCGCCGTGCCGGTCGTGGAGGAGGCGGATGCGTCGCACCGCCTCCTCGACGGCGCCGACCTCGGCCTCGCCGACCCGGCGCTGGGCGGGCACGGAACCGGACCCGGAGCCGGATGCGAAACCGAGCCCCAGGGAGGCGGCTGCCACCGTGGCGGAGCCGCTCGTCATGAATGCGCGACGCAGCACGTCGCTCTCCTCGTCGATGTCACTGTCGTTGCTGGGCGGGTCGCCGTCGAAGAGGCGGCCCGGCGGGAACGGGGGCGCCGGACGACGGGCCTCCGGTGGGTCGGAGGCCGCGCGGCGGCCGCGGCCGCGCACGTCCTCCCGGGCGGTGAAGCCCAGGTCGGTCAGGGTGAGACCGGGGAACATGTGCAGGAACACCCGCTCGTAGGCGTAGTTGGGGCAGCGGATCTCGCCCGCCTCGACCCGGCCGATGTAGCGGGCGTCGCACGAGACCTGCTCGCCGATCTCGCGGGCGGCCCTGCGGACGGCTGTGGCGAACTCGCCCGGGGAGCGAGATCCGCGCAGCCGGCGGAAAACGAGGTTGGGGTGCGCGGGGTGCGCCCTCGATGCCTGAGACGACGACGCCATGGCCGAGCCCTCTCTTGGTGCAGCCGTGTTCCGGCGGAGCAAGAACGTACCTGCTGTGACGCGGTGCTCACCCACGGTTTAACTACAAAAGGGACATCTCGGTGGCGATCTGCCATGAACTGCCATCCTTTGCGGCGGCGTGCCGCCGTAGCTCTTGACGCGCACGGCCGTTGAACCCTAGGGAGACCGATCGCGTGTCTCCCTATGGGACTCGGCGAGGAGGGGGATCCCCTTGTTGGAGGTCGGCATGGAGACCGGTGCGACGCCCTCGACCACGGTGGCCCACGGGCCCACCCCGGACAGCAGCGTGCCGCCTGCCGCGCCGTGCGACCTGGTGACGGTGCCCGCGCGCCAGGGCCTGGAGGCCGTCGACATCCTGCGCCGCGCGGCGGCGGCGCCGGGAGTGGGCCCCGTGCTGCACGACGGGACGTGCGACACGCTCGGCTTCCTGGTGCCGCCGGGCACGGCGGACGGGTGGGACGTGCCGGGGAGTGCGTGCACGCAGACGTCGGGGCGGGGGCTGCGGATTCCCGATGTCCCGGGTGTGCAGCCGGTACGGGACACGGGCTGGCTGCTGCCGCCGGAGGGGGCGGAGGCGGTGACGGACCCGGCGGTGCTGAGGGAGGCGCTGGGGGAGGCGGCGCGGCTGATCGAGGCGGCGGACAACTGCCGCTGAGGCGCGCGGAGCGCGTCTGCCTGGCGTGGGGTGAGATTCCCCCACCCCGCCCCTTCCCGAAACTCTGACGAGGCCTGGGGGCGCCGGCCCCGTCCCCCGCGCCCGCTTCGCGGCGGGGGCCCACCGTTGTGGTGGGCGTTGGGGTGGTTCCCCACCCGGGCCTCCGAGACTTCAGCGAGACCTGGGGGCGCTGCCTCCGTCCCCCGCGCTCGCTTCGCGGCGCGGGCCCACCGTAGCGGCGGGCGTTGGGATGGTCCCCCACCCCGCCCCTTCCCGAAACTCTGACGGGACCTGGGGGCGCTGCCCCCGTCCCCCGCGCCCGCTTCGCGGCGGGGGCCCACCGGGGCATGCCGCCCGAGGGCGTGGCGACCCCGCGCGGGGTGTTGGAGGGCCCGGGGCGGCGGGGGGCGTGGGGCGGGCGATAATGAGGGTGTGGGCAGGCGCAGGGAGCGGGAGCGGGACGGTGGGGGGGTCGTCGAACGCGTGGACGGCGGCGTCGCCGAGCTCGTCGGTGACCGCGAGCGGCCCCGCGGCTGGACCCTCCTCATCGACGGCGCACCCCAGTCGCACGTCGACCTCGACGACCCTAGCCACCTCTCCTTCGAGTACCAGCGCAGGCTCGGCCACGTCATCGACCTGACCGCGCCGCCCGGCCGCCCCCTCCACGTCGTGCACCTCGGCGGCGGCGCCTTCACCCTCGCCCGGTACGTCGCCGCCACCCGGTTCCGTTCCACACAGCAGATCGTCGAGGTCGACGCCGCCCTCGTCCAACTGGTGCGTAACCGGCTCCCGTTGGACCCCGGCGCCCGGATCCGGGTCCGCGCGGCCGACGCCCGCGCCGGACTCGCCAAGGTGCCGGACGGCTGGGCGGACCTCGTCATCGCCGACGTGTTCAGCGGGGCCCGCACACCCGCCCACTTGACCAGTACGGAGTTCCTCACCGAGGTGAGAAGGGCGCTGCGCCCGGGCGCGTACTACGCGGCCAACCTCGCCGACGGCCCCCCGCTCACGCACTTGCGCGCCCAGATCGCGACCGCCGCCGCCGTCTTCCCCGAGCTCGCGCTCGCCGCCGACCCCACCGTGCTGCGCGGCCGCCGCTTCGGCAACGCCGTACTGCTCGCCTCGGACTCCGAGCTGCCGGTCGCCGAGCTGACCCGCCGCGTCGCGGGCGACCCCTTCGCGGGGCGCGTCGAACACGGCCGGGCGCTCGCCGACTTCACGGGTGGAGCGGCGCCCGTCACGGACGCGAGCGCCAAGGACTCGCCCGTACCGCCGGCGGCCGTCTTCAAGAGCTAGGGGCTGCCCGCTCGTCGAACTGGACCATCGGCGGATGGCCGTTCCAGGTGCAGAACACCGACACCTCACGGCCGTCCCCCGTGAACGTCACCCGGATCCACGTCGGCTGCGTCCACACCTGCATCTGCCAGCCCGACGCCGGAGTCGCCGACACCAGTTCGGCCGAGCTCTCGCCGATGTCGAAGACGACCCGGCCGCCCTTGACCGTGTAGCCCTTCACGTTCCCCGCGGATGCGGAGGGGGACGGCTGCTTCGACGGCTCGGCGGGCGACGGGCGGGACGGCGGGGGAGTCGTGGACGGCTGCACCGGGGACGGCGTGGGAGACGGGCTCGGCGGACGCGGCGCCGGCTCCTCGGACGGCGTCTGCGGGGTCGAGGTCTGCGCCGTGATCGGCAGCGCGCGCGGGCGGTCGTACGCGGTCCCGGCCATGACCGTGTGGACGCCCCACCAGGACAGCGTCACCGCCGCTCCGGTGGACAGCGACCACGCCAGGGCGTGCACCAGTCCTCTGCTCATCCGGGCCATAGTGCACCACGCGGTCCCCGGCTGTCCGCCTCGCCGTGCACAGGACCGGTGTCCCGCGGATGGCGTACGGTGCCGCCCATGGCAAGTGTGCTCGTGGTAGAGGACGACCAGTTCGTGCGTTCCGCCCTCATCAGGCACTTGACCGACGCCTCCCACACGGTACGGAGCGTCGGCACGGCCCTGGAGGCGCTGCGCGAGGTGGCCCATTTCCGCTTCGACGTGGTCATTCTGGATCTCGGACTGCCCGACCTGGACGGCGCCGAGGCCCTGAAGATGCTGCGCGGCATCACCGACGTACCGGTCATCATCGCGACCGCGCGGGACGACGAGGCCGAGATCGTGCGGCTCCTCAACGACGGCGCCGACGACTACCTCACCAAGCCGTTCTCCGTGGAGCACCTGTCGGCGCGCATGGCCGCCGTGCTCCGCCGGGCGCGCGCCGGCACCGGTGACGCCCCGCCGAGCCGCGTCCTTCGGGTCGGCGGGCTGTCCATCGACCCGCTGCGCCGCCAGGCGGCGCTGGACGGCGCCCCGCTGGACCTCACCCGCCGCGAGTTCGACCTCCTGGCCTTCCTCGCCGGCCGGCCCGGCGTCGTGGTGCCCCGCAAGGAGTTGCTGGCCGAGGTGTGGCAGCAGAGCTACGGCGACGACCAGACGATCGACGTCCATCTGAGCTGGCTGCGCCGCAAACTCGGCGAGACCGCCGCACGCCCCCGGTACCTGCACACCCTGCGGGGAGTGGGAGTGAAGCTCGAGCCGCCGAAGGCCGTGCGGCCATGAGATGGGCGCTGGTCAAAGTCTCCCTGGCCGTCACGGTGATGGTCGTGCTCGCCTTCGCCCTGCCGCTCGGCATGGTGATCAAGGAGATGGCGCGGGACCGCGCCTTCTCCAACGCCGAGCGGCAGGCCGCCGCCATCGGCCCGACGCTCACCGTCACCACCGAACGCCGGCCGCTGGAGCGGGCCGTGGAGTCCACGCCCGCCGGTGCGGCGGGCCGGATGGCCGTGCACATCCCCGCCTCCGGCGACCTCGGCAGCGTGCCGCTGGAGATCGGCACCCGGCGCGCGGCCGCCAAGGACCTCGCCACCGTGCAGCGCATCGGTCGTGCCTCGATCACCGACGTGCCGGGCGGGTCCGCGCTGCTGCAGCCCACCGCCATCGGCACCGGCCAGATCGCCGTCGTCGAGATCTTCGTGCCGGAGGGCGAGGTGTCCAATGGCGTCGACACCGCCTGGCTCGTCCTCGCGGGTGTCGGCCTCGCGCTCGTCGTCGGGTCGGTCGCCGTCGCCGACCGGCTCGGCGTCCGCATGGTGCAGCCCGCCCAGCGACTCGCGGGCGCGGCACAGGAGCTGGGGGAGGGCAGGCTCGGGGCCCGCGTCCCCGAGGAGGGGCCGCCCGAACTGCGTTCCGCCGCCGTGGCGTTCAACTCGATGGCCGACCAGGTCGTCCAGCTCCTCGCCAACGAGCGCGAGCTGGCCGCCGATCTCTCGCACCGGCTGCGCACCCCGCTCACCGTGCTGCGCCTCAACGCCGCCTCGCTCGGCGAGAGCGCCGCCGCCGAACAGACCAGGGAGGCGGTCGCCCAGCTGGAGCGCGAGGTCGACACCATCATCCGTACGGCGCGCGAGGCGAAGCCGCAGACGGCGGCGGCCGGGCCCGGCGCGGGCTGCGACGCCTCGGAAGTGGTGCGCGAGCGGATGACGTTCTGGTCGGCGCTCGCCGAGGACGAGGGCCGCACGGTGCGGCTCGCGGGCGTGGACCGGCCCGTGCGCATCCCCGTCGCCCGCCCCGAACTGGCCGCGGCCCTCGACGCGTTGCTCGGCAATGTCTTCCGGCACACCCCGGAGGGCACCGCGTTCTCCGTCGACGTCCACAACAGCGACGACGCCGTCATCGTGCTCGTCTCGGACGCGGGCGGCGGCATCGCCGACCCGGCCGCCGCGCTCGCCCGCGGCAACAGTGGAGCCAGGGACGGCTCGACCGGTCTCGGCCTGGACATCGTCCGCCGGGTCGCGGAGGCGACCGGCGGCGACGTCCGCATCGGCCGCTCGGTGCTCGGCGGTACGGAGGTCCGCGTCTGGATCGGGCTCGACGCGCGCGAGTCGGCGCGCGGCGAGCGCCGGCGCGGTCACCGCGGGAGGGTGCAGCGGCGCCGCAGGGCGACCGTCTGAGACCGCTTCCCAGCCGGCCGGGCCCCGATCATTAATCGGCCCCGATGCCTTCCTTAAGCACGCTTTAAGGAAGTCGACGCCCGCCTGCGATCGGGCAATTGTCCGTTTCGCGGTCGCTAGCGTGCTGCCGCATCCACCCCCCACTTCCCCCTTCCAGCAGCACTTCCGCAACGCAGAGGCAGGACGCGATGGGCAGCAGTACGCACCGGCGCAGGGCGAGCGTCAGGACCAAGGCCGTCGGCGCGGTCGTCGTGACGGCCGTGATCGGCGGCGCGGCGGTCGTCCTCACGGGCACCGCGCAGGCCGCGGCGGTCGGCGCCGCGTACACCAGGACCAGCACCTGGGACGGCGGTTACACCGGTCAGTACGTCATCACCAACGAGACCGGCACGGCCCGGTCCGGCTGGACGCTGGAGTTCGACCTGCCCGAGGGCACCACTATCGGCTCCCTGTGGAACGGCGAGCACACCGTGGCGGGGCGGCACGTCACCGTGAAGCCCGCGAGCTGGAACAAGGAACTCGCGCCCGGCGCCTCCGTCACGGTCGGCTTCGTCACCTCCGCGACGGGCAAGGCGGCCGACCCGGCGTCCTGCCTCATCGACGGGGCCGTGTGCTCGGCCGACGGCGGCCCGACGCCGCAGCCCAGCGGCCGGCCCACCGAGCAGCCCACGCCGAGCCCGACGCCGAGCACCCCGAGCTCCCCGCCCACCCCGACGCCCACCCCGACCCCGACCCCAACCCCGACGCAGACGAGTGCGCCGAAGCCGGGCGCCGCCGCGCGGTACGCGCCGTACATCGACACCTCGCTGTACCCGGCGTACGACATGCTCGACACCGCCGCGAAGACGGGCGTCAAGGAGTTCCACCTCGCCTTCATCACCGCGGGCGGCGGCTGCGTCCCGCTGTGGGGCGGCGTCACCGGACTCGGCGACGACAAGGTCGCGGCCCAGATCGACGGCCTGCGCGCCAAGGGCGGCGACGTCCGCGTCTCCTTCGGCGGCGCGGCCGGCCGGGAACTGGCGCTGAACTGCGCGACGGCGGACGAGCTGGCGACGGCGTACGGCAAGGTCGTCGACACGTACAAGCTGACCAAGGTCGACTTCGACGTGGAGGGCGCCGCCCTGCCGGACACGGCCGCCAACTCCCGCCGCGCGCAGGCCATCGCCCAGCTCCAGAAGTCGCAGCCGGACCTGGACGTCTCCTTCACCCTGCCGGTGATGCCGGAGGGGCTGACGCAGCCCGGCGTCGACCTGATCGCCGACGCGAAGAAGAACGGCGTACGCATCGACGCGGTCAACATCATGGCGATGGACTACGGGCCGGCGTACAGCGGCGACATGGGCGAGTACGCGATCCAGGCCGCCACGGCCACGCAGGCGCAGATCAAGGGCGTCCTCGGGCTGTCGGACGCGGATGCGTGGCGGACCGTCGCGGTAACGCCGATGATCGGCGTCAACGACGTGGTCACCGAGATCTTCAGGGTGGAGGACGCGACCCAGTTGGTGCGGTTCGCCGAGTCGAAGAACCTGGGATGGCTGTCGATGTGGTCCTCGACGCGCGACAAGCAGTGCGCGGGCGGGGAGAAGCCGGCGGCAGACGCGACGTGCAGCTCGATCCTCCAGGAGCCGCTGGCCTTCACGAAGGCGTTCGCCGCCTACAAGTGATTCCGGGCTCCGCCCCGGGAGCCCTGGCGCCTCAGGCGACGCCGGCGAGGCTTGTCCAGCGCGACGCCGCCGTGGGGCTCCGCACCGAACCCGCGCCTGAAGCGCCGAGGTGGCTGCATCGCAGCCCCGTCGGCGCTTGAGCACACGGCCGAAGGCGGTCCGGGAGTCCTCGTGGCCGCCCGTGTGAGGCGGCGCGCATATGGCCGTATGCCTGTAGGCCCGGCGGTCAGGGGCGGCAGTCGGCCTGCCGCCCCGGGCGTGGCCCCATGAGGCGGCGAGCCGTCGTCGCTGTGTGCGGCATCCGGCTGGTCGGCTTCGGCGGCGTCTGCGAGAGGGTGAGGAAAAGCGACACAGGGTGTCGGGTTTTGAGTCGAGCATGGTGTCACCGGTCGGCGTCGACGGTGGACGCGGACCGGGCCGTACAGGCAGTCAAGGACCTGAAGGGAATTCATGTCCGACACATCGACACCGGCACTCCACGGAAAGATCACGCTGGTCGCAGGGGCCTCACGGGGCGCCGGGCGCGGCATCGCGGTCCAGCTCGGCGGGGCGGGTGCGACGGTCTACGTCACCGGCCGCACGACGCGGGAACAGCGCTCGGAGTACAACCGCCCCGAGACGATCGAGGAGACCGCGGAACTCGTCACCGCCGCGGGCGGAACCGGCATCGCGGTGCCGACCGACCACCTGGTGCCCGAGCGGGTCCGGGCGCTGGCCGAGCGCATCGATGCCGAGCAGGGACGGCTCGACGTGATGGTCAACGATCTCTGGGGCGGCGAGCGGCTTTTCGAGTTCGACAAGCCGGTCTGGGAGCACGACCTCGACAACGGACTGCGGCTGCTCCGCCTCGGCGTGGAGACCCACGCGATCACCAGCCACTTCCTGCTGCCCCTGCTGGTACGGCAGCCGGGCGGGCTCGTGGTCGAGATGACCGACGGGACATCCGCGTACAACGGAGCGAACTACAGGAACTCGTACTTCTACGACCTGGCCAAGAACAGCGTGCTGCGCATGGCGTTTGTACTCGCACACGAGCTGAGGCCGCACGGCGGCACGGCGGTGGCGCTCACCCCGGGCTGGCTGCGCTCGGAGATGATGCTCGACGGGTTCGGCGTCACCGAGGACAACTGGCGCGATGCGCTGGCCACGGTGCCGCACTTCTGTATCTCGGAGAGCCCGTCATACGTCGGACGCGCGGTCGCGGCGCTGGCCGGTGACGCCGACGTAGCACGCTGGAACGGCCAGTCGCTGTCCAGCGGGCAACTCGCCCAGGAGTACGGCTTCACCGACCTCGACGGTTCGCGTCCGGACTGCTGGCGCTACCTGGTCGAGGTCGACGCCGCCGGCAAGCGGGCGGACGCGACCGGGTATCGGTGACGGGCACCGCTCGCGGGCCGCGGCGGCAATCCCCCGTCCGTGAGCAGGCATCGGTCGGTCCGGGCGGCCGGCATCTGCGACACCCTCCTCGGCTCGGTGAAGACCGGGTAGCCGGCTCAGCCGCCGGCCCACCCCCTGGAGTGCGCCCCAGCCCACAGGACCAGCTGCGTCGGCCGGCGTCGACGGCACGGCACTCTCGTGCCGGTCCCGGGCCGGCTACTCCCCGCGGAGTAGCCGCACCGCCTGCCGCTGTCACGCGAACACGCGGGGATCTGGGCGGCATCCACGTCAGGCGGCCACGACGGGGGCGGCCTGCTCCATCTCTTCGTCGGTGGCCATGAGGTCGTCGAACTCGCCGGCCTTCACGCCCTCGAAGAACTTCCGGATCTCCGCGCGGCTGAAGTACAGGACGGGGCTGGACGGGTCCTTGTCGTCCGAGAGGGCGACCATGCGGGTGCCGTCCGGGATGCTGAAGTGCGGGTGCCCCTGCGCATCGTCGGCCGCGGCCACGATCACGCAGTCCTTGAGGATCGGGTCCAGGTCCGTCCGGCTGGACTTGCGCCAGTCCAGGCCGGAGGCGTTCGTGTTCTCGTACGACTTGCTGGCAAGCCCATTGCTGATGGTGCCCATCGTGGTGTGTCCTTTCGTTTGGGACGTGACTGTCCTTGCAACCGCCCCCGCTGCGGTCCTTCCAGGGAGTTCGGCCGGGGCGGATCGGGCCTCCGGGGGCAGGTGCCCTTGTGTACGGCCAATGCGATGCCCGCGTTCGCGGCGGAGAGCTTTGTACCCTCCTCGTAGTCCTCGCCTGGCGTGACGACCCGGTGGAAGCCGGCACACGTCACGGCGTCACCTGGAAGCCGGCACACGTCACGGCGTCACCTCGGCGTAGGGGTCGCCGGGCGCGGGCGTGACGCGCCAGAACGACGTGGCGGGTTGCGCGGAAGGATCGGCACCCGGGCCGCTCGCCGGTGTCCTTGAGCGCCCACGTCTCGGCGGGCCTTCTGTGGCAAGGGCCTTGGCGTGGCAGATGGTGCACTGAACTTCGTGAAGAGGCTCTTCGGGGGGCGTCGTCCTCGGTGTCGAGGCTCAGATGCCAGTCGGCCGCCTTGATGATCGTGCGGCTCACGACGCCCGAACGTTTCTGGTGGATGGGTCCAAAGAGACCTCGATTGCGGCCTGCTGGGCAGCGGCCGAAGTGGTCCATGAGCAGTCGCCGGGGCAGATGCGCCAGCGGGGCCCGGGGCCCTGGGTGCGGCGGTACGGGGGAACGGCGACGTACGATCCGCGGCCCAGCGCCTTTGTGCTGGTGACGCCTCGGCCCTCCGCCGTACCGGGTGCGACGAACCAGTACTTGGCCAGACCCGACGGGTCTTCGATGACGGCGCCCGAGCGAGGGCCGAGGATGCCGAGCGACGTCAGTCCGCCGTGGCGAACTCGCCTTCCCGCAGCCCTCTGGCTATGTCCGCCGCCCTCTCGGCGGTTGCACGAGGTGAGTAGCAAACTCCCCAATCCGCAATGCGGGTATGGCGACGCCCCCACCGTCGGGCAGAAGCGCCGCCGGCCACTCCTATCACCTGGGGGAGGGTGCGGAGGACCGGACTGTGGTGTGCAGGGCGTACCCGGCGTGATTCGAGATCACACAATGCGAGCAGGCGGTTGCCGCGCGAGCCGACATGGATCGGGCGTCGTACCAGAAGATCGAGTACGGGACGGTGGTCGGCTCGACACCCTGCTCCGCATCGCCGACGCGATCGGCGTACCGCTTTCCGACCTCGTCCGCGAGTGAGCCCCGGCCGGCCTGCGAAGGGAAACGCGGACCGACCGGGGCGTCGGGGAATCAGGCGTGTGCGCGGACGAGGAGTGTGCCGATCTTCCGGGGGCCGGGTGGGGCAGCGAGCACGCGCGCGCGCGTAGGTGTCCCGGGCGATCGCCGTGTCTGTCACTGCCTGCTCCGCTCGTAGGGCCGGCCGCCCGGCTGGTGACGCCGGACGGCTGGAGTGTCGTACAGGTGGTGCGGGTATGTCAGCCGCTCTTCGGACTGTCGTGGCATCCGGCGTGGCACTGGTTGCAGTCGGCGGTCGAGCGCCAGAGTTCGGCGTCGACTCGGCATCGAGCAGCCGGACTCCTAGGGCGGCCCCTTCTCCCCGCGCTCACCCTGTGGACCGGCCGGGTCGGGCGCACCGTGCAGCCGGATCTCGCGGTGGTCGTCCTCGCGGGTGCGGATGTCGATTCCGGTGAGGCGGTCGACGTAGCGTGTGGCCCACTTCACGAGGGGTATGTCGCCGGGCCGCTCGCCGGGCTCGACGAACCCCTCGCCGCGTACTCGGCCGTGGGGCCGCCGGCCGCGGCGGGCCACGACGCGACCGGGCGCGGACAGCGGTGTTCCCCCGGTGTTCCCAAGGATGTGGGCATGAAGAAGGGCTGACCCGTTTTCACAGGTCAGCCCTTGATCATTCAGGGTGAGTGACGGGACTCGAACCCGCGACATCCTGGACCACAACCAGGTGCTCTACCAGCTGAGCTACACCCACCACGACCGGTCCTTTTACCGACCGGCCGAGAAAAAGTGTACAGGGTTCCGGAGGGTGCTCGCGCCAGGGTTTCGCGGGGTCGCCCACGGGGCCGGGCGGCTACGGCGCGGGCTCCGCCGGTGCCGCGGGCAGCACGTGCTTCGCCGCGATCGCCCGCGCCGTGTCCGAGTCCGGCCCGGGCTGCGGGACGAAGACCGCCTCGCGGTAGTAGCGCAGCTCGGCGATCGACTCGCGGATGTCGGCGAGCGCCCGGTGGTTGCCGCTCTTCTCCGGACTGTTGAAGTACGCCCTCGGGTACCAGCGGCGCGCCAGTTCCTTGATCGAGGAGACATCGACGATCCGGTAGTGGAGGTAGCCCTCCAGCGTCGGCATGTCACGGGACAGGAAGCCGCGGTCGGTGCCGACCGAGTTTCCGCACAGCGGGGCCTTGCCGGGCTCCTTGACATGCTCGCGGATGTACGCGAGGACCTGCTCCTCGGCGTCCGCCAGCGTGGTGCCGCCGGCGAGCTCGTCGAGGAGGCCCGAGGCGGTGTGCATCTGGCGCACGACCTCCGGCATCGTCTCCAGCGCCGCCTCCGGCGGGCGGATCACGATGTCCACGCCGTCGCCGAGCACGTTCAGTTCCGAGTCGGTGACCAGCGCGGCCACCTCGATGAGTGCGTCGTCCGTCAGCGAGAGCCCGGTCATCTCGCAGTCGATCCACACCATGCGATCGTTCATGCGCCCTACCTTATGGGGCGTGTGACGATCGGGCCCCGGGCGTGCCGGGACGGCGACCGGGCCGGGCGCTCACGCGCCCGGCCCGGTGCTCACGGCCCCTGTCGCGTTATCCCATGCTCCGCTGCCCCGGCAGGCCGGCGCGGCCGCCGTACACCTCGCCCCCGCCCCGGACCGCCTCGGGCGGTGCGGAGGCGGTGGCAGTCGGTCCCGGCAGGCCCGCGGCCGCCGCGGCGGCGCGGCGCAGCCCCGCCGTGGCCTGGGCCGGCACGACAACGTCCACCATCGACGGCTGGCCCGGCTCGCCCTGCGGCCGGCGCGCCCGGTACGCGGCCCGGTAGGCCGCCGGGGAGGACCCCAGCTGCCGCCGGAAGTGACCGCGCAGTGCCACCGGCGAGCGGAAACCGCAGCGGCCCGCCACCTCGTCGACCGAGTAGTCGGAGGTCTCCAGCAGCCGCTGCGCCTGCAGCACCCGCTGGGTGATCAGCCACTGGAGCGGCGCCGACCCCGTCAGCGAGCGGAAGCGGCGGTCGAACGTCCGGCGGCTCATGTACGCCCGGGCGGCCAGCGTCTCCACGTCGAACTGCTCGTGGAGGTGCTCCAGGGCCCAGGAGACGACCTCGGCCAGCGGGTCGGAGCCGATTTCCTCTGGTAAAGACCTGTCGAGGTAGCGCTCCTGACCGCCGCTGCGGCGCGGCGGCACCACCAGCCTGCGGGCGAGTGCTCCGGCTGCCTCGGCGCCGTGGTCGGTGCGCACTATGTGCAGACAGAGATCGATACCCGCGGCCGTGCCCGCCGATGTGAGGACGTCGCCGTCGTCGACGAACAGCTCCCGCGGATCCACATGGACGGACGGGTAGCGCTTGGCCAGCGTCGGCGCGTACATCCAGTGGGTGGTCGCCGGGCGGCCGTCGAGCAGGCCGGCCGCGGCGAGGACGAACGCCCCGGTGCACAGGCCGACGATGCGGGCGCCCTCCTCGTGTGCCCGGCGCAGCGCGTCGAGCGCCTCGGGCGGCGGCGGTGAGGTGATCGAGCGCCAGGCGGGCACCACGACGGTGCCTGCCCTGCCGATCGCCTCCAGGCCGTACGGCGCGGTCAGTTCCAGGCCGCCGGTGGTCCGCAGCGGCCCTTCCTCACCCCCGCACACCAGCAGGCGGTAGCGGGGAACTCCGGCGTCCTGACGGTCAATTCCGAACACCGAGAGCGGGATGGAACTCTCGAAAATGGGGCCGCCGCTGAACAGCAGCACCGCCACGACTTCCCGGCGACGGCGGCCGGAAAGCCTCCGTGCTGCCTCCGATGCAGCGGAGTCCTGACTCATGACGCTAAGCCCCCCTCGAAGTGCGCGTCTCCCCGTTCTTTTCGGGCCTTTCGCTCCTGCACGTTTCCCCTCGGTTCTGCACGAGTCCCCCGGCCTTCGATACTCATGATCGAATCTAACGCGTCCTGCGGTGCCGCCGTGACACGTTCGGCATGCCCCGCTATGTCGACTTGGCAACTTGGCGCGATGCTGTCGATCACGAAGCGTTCCACTCGACGGGCCCGCAGGGAAGTCCGCGTTCCGGGCATGGCCCGTCCCCGTAGGGTGCGCGCGCCGCGTGCGGTCCTTTCTTGCCTGGTGAGAAGCGGGTTGGCGGCCCCTTTCGGCAAGGTCCGGGCTGTGTCGCGAAGTTGGCTGAAAACCGATGGTGTGAGGATGCGAACTCGTCAGCCGCCGGGCGCACTTCCCGGACCTCGGTGAGCACCCCGCCACGCCCCTTGCGCCCCACAGCTGCGCCGGCCCGCCTGCGGGACGCCGCTCCGGATGCGCGCGTGGGCGGCCTGCCGCGCCGAGTGGCGCAGCAGCACTTGGCAGGCGGCTGTCATCGCCGCGAGCCCCAACGCGGCGGTCGCGGCCCTGCTGACGGACGTCCCGTACACCACGAGCACGACTGGGACCAGCAGGCAGGTGAAGGCCGCCCAGCGCACGACGTCGCCCGCCGCGTCGGCCCCCCGGCCGGGGGAGGGGACGGACAGTGCGGTGTTCCGACCGGGGTCGGGCGACGCGGTGGCCCAGCCAGGGGCAGTCGTGGCGGGAGCGGCGGCGGGACGCGGGGTCCGGCGCCGTCCGCGCCGCGGGGCCGAGGGGTGCACGGGGTCTGAGGCGGGCGGAGGTGCGGGCACTCTGAGCTCCTGGGGCACGGCGGGCGGTCTGGTGCGGTCCGGTGGACCCGGTGCCTGTCCGGCGGATCCAGGCCCGGGCCCTCGGGTCAACGAGGAGTGCAGTCGTCCGGTCACTGTGCGCAGCGACAGACGGCTGTAGTGGCCACCCGGCATTGCCATACGGATCGGGCTGGGGCATGCTCCCTGGAACGCCGCGCAGGGCACGGCAAGGTCTGGGCAGGAGAGGAGTGCCGCCGTACCCTTGGGGGTATGGGCTTCGGAAGATGATTCCCGGACAGGGATCCGCACTCACCCCACCCGACGCACCTTCTCAGACTCCCTCCCACGAGGACCTTCTTCGCCGAGACATCGATGGCCGGTCACGAATTCCCCGATCCCGCGGACCGCAAGCAGGTAGCCGATCCACTGTCGGACCTGCGGGCGGCCGAAGAGTCATGCCACTCCTGCGACCCCGCCTTCCGGCACGGAGTCGTCGTCGGATTCGACGGCTCGACCTCCAGCGAGCGCGCGCTCGCCTATGCCATCGGAATGGCGCGCAGGTCCGGTTCGGGCCTGATCATCGTCCATGTCGCCAACCGGCTGCCGACCACCGTCTGGGCGGGCTGTGAGCCCCCCGTCTTCGTGGACGTCCCCGACCACCGCACCGAGGTCCTGGGCCTGGAGCTGGCGTGTGCCGACTACTTGACCGAGGTCCCCTGGATCCTCGTCGAGCGCGGTGGCGACATCTGTCATGAGCTTGAGGAGGTCGGCCGCGAGTACTCGGCCGACGCCATCGTGGTCGGCTCCACGCACGGCATCGTCGGCCGGATCTTCGGCTCCGTCGCCGGCCGGCTCGCGCGGCGCGCCCAGCGCCCGGTGATCGTCATCCCGTGACCCCATGGGGCTCGCCCCACGCGTCACTCCACTTCCCTCTGTCTCCGCAGGTGAGGCGTCGTCAACTCGCCTCGCACATACGGAAATCTACTCATCCGTAGCAGGTGGATTGTGCGCTTGTGAAGGGTACATACCGGTCGCTGGGTCCGCAGCACAGGGCAGCACCACTGCAGCACAACTGCACAGACAGGAAGGGAGCCCGCCGTGGACAACGGAGTCTCTGCGGGAAGCGCCGGATCGACCAACACCCTCGGCCGTCTCGCGCTCGGACTGACCCTGCTGGCGTTCGGCGTCGGCAACACCCAAGTGATCGACAACGTCACCGCGGCCGACGCCGCGTCCCTCGCGACCTGGGTCGGCGGCGTCGCACTTTTCGTCCTCGGCCTGCTCGAGTACCGGGCGGGCGACGGGGCTTCGGGCACGGCGTTCGCCGGGCTCGGCGCGTTCTGGTTCACCTGGGGCACCGGGGTGGGCAGTGAGGTCTCGGCCGAGGCGGCGGGCCTGTTCCTGCTGCTGTGGGCGCTGCTCGCGCTGACGCTGACCGCGGCGTCCTCCGGCAGCGGCATCCTCGGCCAGGGCGTGTACGGCCTCCTGTGCCTGTCGCTGCTGCTCGGCGCGATATCCGCCTTCGCGGGCAACGCGGGTCTCGCCAAGGCGGGCGGCTGGGTCGCCGCGGTCGCGGGCCTCGCCGCGTGGTACGGGGCGACGGCGGCGCTCGCCAAGTGGCCCACGTTCAGCGGGCGCGCTGCCGGCCGGGGAGTGACGGCCACCGGCTGAGCGGCCGGGGTGCCCCGCGGGAGGCGTCAGGCACCCCCCAGGCCGGTGTGACGGGTTGCACGCCGGCCGGCACGACAGAACGCCCCCTGTGCGCTGGTGGCACGCACAGGGGGCGTTCTCCCTTTTTTGGGCGCTCGGTTCTCCCCCTGGCTTCGCCGGGGGGACCCCCACGCCACGGGGTGGGCGAACCTGGTTCGTCAGCCCACGGGGTGCGGACCTGGTCCTTGGGCCCATGGGATGGGCGGACATGGTCCTTGGGGCCAACGGCCCACGGTGTGGGCCGACATGGTCCTTGCGTTCATCTGCCCACGCGGTGGGCGGACTTGCGCCCGTAGCGGCTGCTACTCGACCGTGACCGACTTCGCCAGGTTGCGCGGCTTGTCGATGTCCCGGCCGAGGGCCAGGGCCGTGTGGTAGGCGAGGAGCTGCAGCGGGATGCCCATCAGGATCGGGTCCAGCTCGTCCTCGTTCTTCGGCACGATGATCGTGTGGTCGGCCTTCTCCTGCTCGCGGTGGGCGACGGCCAGGATGCGGCCGGAGCGGGCCTTGATCTCCTCCAGCGCCGCGCGGTTCTTCTCCAGCAGCTCGTCGTCCGGCACGATCGCGACCGTCGGCAGCGCGGGCTCGATGAGCGCGAGCGGGCCGTGCTTGAGCTCCGATGCGGGGTACGCCTCGGCGTGGATGTAGGAGATCTCCTTGAGCTTCAGGGAGGCCTCCAGCGCCACCGGGTAGCCGCGCACCCGGCCGATGAACATCATCGACTTGGCGTCCGCGTACTGCTCGGCCAGCTTCTTGATCTCGTCCTCGGACTCGAGGATCTCGCTGATCTGCGCGGGCAGCTTGCGCAGGCCCTCGATGATCCGCTTGCCCTCGGCGACCGACAGGTCGCGGATGCGGCCCAGGTGCAGGGCGAGGAGGGCGAAGGCGACGACCGTGTTGGTGAAGCACTTCGTGGAGACGACGCAGACCTCGGGGCCGGCGTGGACGTACGTGCCGCCGTCGGCCTCGCGGGCGATCGCCGAGCCGACGACGTTCACGACGCCGAGGACGCGGGCGCCCTTGCGCTTGAGCTCCTGGACGGCCGCGAGCACGTCGTAGGTCTCACCGGACTGCGAGACGGCGATGTAGAGGGTGTCGGGGTCCACGACCGGGTTGCGGTAGCGGAATTCGGAGGCCGGCTCGGAGTCGGCGGGGATACGGGCCAGGGACTCGATCAGCCCGGCGCCGATCAGGCCCGCGTGGTACGAGGTACCGCAGCCGAGGATCTTCACGCGGCGGATGCCGCGGGCCTCGCGGGCGTCCAGGTTCAGGCCGCCCAGGTGCACGGTGTTGAACCGGTCGTCGATCCGGCCGCGCAGCACGCGGTCGACCGCGTCGGGCTGCTCGCAGATCTCCTTGTGCATGTACGTGTCGTGGCCGCCCATGTCGTAGGAGGCGGCCTCCCACTCGACGGTCTCCGGGGTGGCGGTGGTCGACGCGCCCGAGGTCGTGTAGGTGCGGAAGTCGTCGGCCTTGAGGGTGGCCATCTCGCCGTCGTCGAGGGTGACGATCTGGCGGGTGTGGGCGACCAGGGCGGCGACGTCGGAGGCGACGAACATCTCCTTCTCGCCGATGCCGAGGACGACGGGGGAGCCGTTGCGGGCCACCACGATGCGGTCGGCGAACTCGGCGTGCATGACGGCGATGCCGTACGTGCCCTCGATCACCTTGACCGCCTCGCGGACCTTCTCCTCCAGGCTGGTGGCCTGGGAGCGGGCGATCAGGTGGGTGATGACCTCGGTGTCCGTCTCGGAGGCGAACACGACGCCGTCGGCCTCGAGCTTGGCGCGCAGCTCGGCCGCGTTGTCCACGATGCCGTTGTGGACGACGGCGACCTTGTTCTCGGGGTCGAGGTGCGGGTGCGAGTTGATGTCGCTCGGGGCGCCGTGCGTGGCCCAGCGGGTGTGGGCGATGCCGGTGGTGCCGGCGAAGCGCTTGGGGACGCGGGCCTCCAGGTCGCGGACGCGGCCCTTGGCCTTCACCATCTTCAGGGCGGGGGCCTTGGGGCTGTTGATCACCACGCCCGCCGAGTCGTACCCCCGGTACTCCAGCCGCTGCAGGCCCTCCAGCAGCAGCGGAGCCACGTCACGCTTGCCGATGTAACCGACAATTCCGCACATAAAGTCTTGCCCCTCCGTAGATCAGATGTGTGCCCGGTGTGAACGACCGGCAGGTCAGCCGTAGACCATGCGGCGCAGCTGGCGGAGCGACAGCTCCGGCGGCGCCACGGCGCGGTGCGGCAGCTCGGCCGCGATGCGCTCGAAGATCTCGGCGTTCACCGCGCCACCGGACTGAAGCTCGCGGTGGCGGCGGCGAACGAATTCCTCGGTCGTCTCGTCGAAGTACGCCAGCACGTCGAGCACCACCCGGGCCGCCTCACCGCGCTGGAGCGCGGTGCTGCGCACCAGATGGTCGACGAGGTCGTCATGGGACGACGGGCGGTGTTCGAGCACCCGTAGATATTGAGGGGTGGAGGAGCGGCTTTGCAAGAATCCTGCCCGATTCCGGGCAGCAGGCCCCTTTGCCGGGCGGGACGCGGGCCGGCCGGCCCTGCCCGCCGGGCCCCCCTTGCTGATGTTCCCCGCGGGGAAGGGATTCCTTCGTCCCGGGGAATGAGTAAGTGGTCTACACCTTGACCGCAGTTGAGGCGCGAGGTACGCATGGTGACAGTCCGGTTGCACTGCGCACAGTCGAGAACCCCGTCGAAGGGACCCCCTGTGAGTCAGCCCAGACCGATTCCCCGACTGCTCGGTTCGCTGTTGCTCCTCGCGGCGGCCACCTTGTCGGGCGTCGCGGCCTCCGGCCTCGCGGCCACGCCCGCCGAGGCCGCCGAGCCCACCGTCCGCCCGCTCGGCCAGACCGTCCCCGTCCCCGCCTCCGTCGAGCCCGGCGGCGCGCCGTTCGCGCTCACCGCCGCGACCCGCATCCGCACCGACGGCTCCGCCGCGGCACGCGCGGTGGGCGACCGGCTCGCCGAGGTGCTGCGCCCCTCCACCGGCTTCGCCCTGCCCGTCACCGACCGCCCCTCGGCCGGCGCCATCCGGCTGCGCCTGAGCGCCGGGGACACCACGCTCGGCGACGAGGGCTACCGGCTCCACTCGTCGCGGGACTCGCTCACCATCACCGCCCACCGCCCCGCGGGCCTCTTCCGCGGGGTGCAGACCCTGCGCCAGCAGCTGCCCTCCAGGGTGGAGAAGGACATCCGCCAGCCCGGCCCCTGGCGGGTCGCGGGCGGCACCATCACCGACAGCCCGCGCTTCGCCCACCGCGGCGCCATGCTCGACGTCTCCCGGCACTTCCTCACCGTCGACCAGGTCAAGCGCTACATCGACAACATCTCCCTCTACAAGATCAACAAGCTGCACCTGCACCTCTCCGACGACCAGGGCTGGCGCATCGCGATCGACTCCTGGCCGCGGCTGGCCACCTACGGCGGCTCCACCCAGGTCGGCGGCGGTCCGGGCGGCTACTACACCAAGGCCCAGTACAAGGAGATCCTGCGGTACGCGGCCGACCGCTACATCGAGGTCGTGCCGGAGATCGACATGCCCGGCCACACCAACGCCGCCCTCGCCTCGTACGCCGAGCTCAACTGCGACGGCGTCGCGCCGCCGCTCTACACCGGCACGGCCGTCGGGTTCAGCTCCCTGTGCGTGCCCAAGGAGGTGACATACGACTTCGTGGACGACGTCATCCGGGAGATCGCCGCCATCACGCCGGGCACGTACCTCCACATCGGCGGCGACGAGGCCCACTCCACGAGCCACGAGGACTACGTGACGTTCATGGACCGGGTGCAGCCGATCGTCGCGAAGTACGGCAAGACCGTGATCGGCTGGCACCAGCTGACCGGCGCCACGCCGGCCAAGGGCGCGCTCGCCCAGTACTGGGGCCTGGACGGCACCAGTGCCGCGGAGAAGGCGCAGGTCGCGAGGGCCGCGCAGAACGGCACCCGGCTGATCCTGTCGCCCGCCGACCGGGTCTACCTCGACATGAAGTACAACAAGGACACCGAGCTGGGCCTGTCCTGGGCCGGGTACGTGGAGGTCCGGCGCTCGTACGACTGGGACCCGGGCGCGTATCTGCCGGGCGCCCCCGAGAGCGCGATCGCCGGCGTCGAGGCGCCGCTGTGGACGGAGACGATCTCGACGAACGCGCACATCGACCACATGGCCTTCCCGCGCCTGCCCGGTGTGGCCGAGCTCGGCTGGTCGCCCGCGGCGACGCACGACTGGGAGGACTACCGGCTCCGGCTCGCGGCGCAGGGGCCGCGGATGGAGGCGCTGGGGATCGACTACTACCGCTCGACGCAGGTTCCCTGGCCGGCGGAGTAGCGGACGGCAAGAAGGGCGGGCGTCTGCCGTGGGGGTGCCCCACGGCAGACGCCCGCACCGTCCGTACGGGCCGGAGCCGCGCGCCCGGCGTCCACGCGGAATCGGGCTGCTCGCGCAGACCGTCCTCGCTCAGGCCCGGTTCCCGCAGCCGACGAACGTCACGCGCCTGCGGTCGATGAAACCGTTGGTGGTTGCTGTCCGGTGGTGGGTCTTCCCGGGCTCGGTCAGGAGACCTTCTCGGCGTTCGCGATGGCCTTGGCCAGGTCCTCGAGGATCGGCGCGCACTTGGCGTACGAGTAGACGGGCTCGGTGACGCGCGGGATGACCTGACCGGCCTTGACGGCGGGGAGCTTCGCCCAGGTCGGCTTGGACTTCTCGAGGTCCGCGGGCTGCAGCGTGCCGGTGCGGTTGTCCATCACGATGATGTCCGCGTCGTACTTGGCGGCGCTCACCGGCCTGGACATCGGGCTTGCCCTCCGCGTCCTGGTCGGGCCGAAAACGCCCTTGACCTGGATGCCGTAGTCGTACAGCGCGGCCGCGGTGCCGGTGAAGGCGACGATGTTCTTCGGGACGGACTTCGACTCCGCGGTGGTGCCGCGGTCGTCCTTGAAGGACCAGGAGCCCGCGTCCTTCGCGGAGCCGTTGCCCGAGCCGCCGCTCCCGGCGTCGTCCTTGCCGCAGGCGGCGAGTGCGACGCCCAGCCCGAGGGCGCCGCCGACGGCGAGGACGCCACGGCGAGTGAGGTGGGGTGCTCGGGCGTTGGGCATGACGATGTCCGCTTCCGTACGGCTGAATCGGCCAGGGGCCAGGCCTGAAGGTAGGTGAGCCTAACCTCAGAACCTGGCCGGGGGCCCTGCCTGTACGGCGACGCGACGGCCGTGACCGGAGTCAGTCCACCCGTGGGCGAGTGAGCCGAAGGGGCGCGCGGGTGTCGAAAGGGAGAACGCGCGGAGGTCCCGAGGAACGAGGGATCGAGCACGATCGACCGTCGACACACGCTTAAGCGCCCCGGAGGCGAACCGAGCCACAAGAGATGGGTCAGCCGCCGAGGCCCAACTCCCGGGCGATCAGCATCCGCTGGACCTCGCTCGTCCCCTCGCCGATCTCCAGGATCTTGGAGTCCCGCCACATCCGGGCGACCGGGTACTCGTTCATGAAGCCGTAGCCGCCGTGGATCTGGGTCGCCTCGCGGGCGTTGTCCACCGCCACCGTCGACGAGTACAGCTTGGCGAGCGCCGCCTCCTTCTTGAACGGCTCGCCGTGCACCAGCCGGGACGCCGCGTCGCGCCAGCCGACCCGCGCCATGTGCGCGCGCATCTCCATGTCCGCGATCTTGAACTGGATGGCCTGGTTGTCGCCGATCGGCCGCCCGAAGGCGTGGCGTTCCTTCGCGTACTTCACCGACTCGTCGACACAGCCCTGCGCCAGACCCGTCGCCAGTGCCGAGATGGCGATGCGGCCCTCGTCGAGGATGCGCAGGAACTGGGCGTAGCCCCGGCCCTCCTCGCCCAGCAGGTTGGCGAGCGGGACGCGGACGTCGGAGAACGACAGCTCGCGGGTGTCCGAGGCGTTCCACCCCACCTTGGAGTAGGGGGCGGCCACCGTGAAGCCCGGTGTGCCCGACGGGACGATGATGGACGAGATCTCGGGACGGCCGTCCGCCGTCCGCCCCGTCACGGCGGTCACCGTCACCAGGCCCGTGATGTCCGTGCCCGAGTTGGTGATGAAGCACTTGGAGCCGTTGATCACCCACTCGTCGCCGTCGCGCACGGCCGTCGTCCGGGTGCCGCCCGCGTCCGAACCGCACTCCGGCTCGGTCAGGCCGAACGCGCCCAGCAGCTCGCCCGAGCACAGTCGCGGCAGCCACTCACGCTTCTGCTCCTCGGTGCCGAAGCGGTAGACCGGCATGGCGCCCAGCGAGACGCCGGCCTCCAGGGTGATGGCCACGGATGAGTCGACGCGGGCCAGCTCCTCGAGCGCGATGCCGAGGGCGAGGTAGTCGCCGCCCATGCCGCCGTACTCCTCCGGGAACGGCAGGCCGAACAGGCCCATGCGGCCCATCTCGCGGACGATCTCGTAGGGGAACTCGTGGCGCTCGTAGAAGTCGCCGATCTTCGGCGCGATCACGTCGTGCGCGAACTCGTCGACGGTGCGGCGGAGTTCCTCGTGCTCGGCGGAGAGCCGGTGGTCCAGGGACATCAGGGAGTCACTCCTTGTGGGAGAGGGCGCGGACGGTACGGGACGGGCTGGGACGGCCCAGCTGTTCGGCCATCCACACGCTGGTGGCGGTGAGCCGGCCGAGGTCGACCCCGGTCTCGATGCCGAGGCCGTCGAGCATCCACACGAGGTCTTCGGTGGCGAGGTTTCCGGTGGCGCTCTTCGCGTACGGGCAGCCGCCGAGGCCGCCCGCCGAGGCGTCCACCGTGGTCACTCCGCACTCGAGCGCGGAGAGGGTGTTGGCGAGGGCCTGGCCGTAGGTGTCGTGGAAGTGCACCGCGATCCTGGTGCTCGGCACGCCCTCGTCGTTCAGCGCGGTGAGCAGCGCCCGCACATGGCCGGCCGTCGCCGCACCGATCGTGTCGCCGAGGCTGAGCTCGTCGCAGCCCATGTCGAGCAGGCGCCGGCACACCGCGACGACGTGGTCGACCGGGACCGGGCCCTCCCACGGGTCGCCGAAGCACATCGACAGATAGCCGCGCACCCGCAGGCCGTGCTCGACCGCCCGGGTGACGACCGGCTCGAACATGGCGAGCGCCTCGTCGACCGTGCGGTTGAGATTGGCCTTGGCGAACGACTCCGTGGCGCTGGCGAACACGGCGATCTCACGTGCGCCGAGACCCAGGGCCCGGTCCAGGCCGCGGTCGTTCGGCACGAGGACGGGCAGCCGCACCCCGGGGAGGTCGCCGACCATCGGGAACAGCTGCTCCGCGTCGGCCAGTTGGGGCACCCACTTGGGGTGGACGAAGCTCGTGGCCTCCACGGTGGTGAGCCCGGCGCCGGCCAGCCGGCGGATGAACTCCGCCTTGACCTCGACCGGGACCACCGCCTTCTCGTTCTGCAGGCCGTCGCGGGGGCCGACCTCGTGGATGCGCACCCGCGGCGGCAGGCCGGGAGCCCGCAGCGTCATCGGCAGTCCCTCGATGCCGGTCATGCCCGCGCCTCCTCGTCCGTCTTGTCCGGGGTGACCACGGCGAGCACCTGGTCCATGGCGACGGTCGAGCCCGCGGTGACGTCCAGCTCGGTGACCGTGCCGGCGTGCGGGGCGGAGATGACGTGCTCCATCTTCATCGCCTCCACGACCAGCAGGCTCTGACCGGCCGCCACCACGTCGCCCACCGCCACCTTGACGACGGTGACCGTGCCGGGCATCGGCGCGGCCAGGGTGTCCACGCCGCTGCGCGCGGTGCCGCTGAGGGCCGCCTCGACGGGGTCGTGGTCCAGCACGTGCCAGGAGTCGCCGTCCCGGCCGAGCCAGTCGCCCGCGCGGTGGAAGGTGTGCCTCACGCCGTGCACCTCGACGGCGACCGTGTCCTGCTCGACCCGGCCGGCCGCTCCGCGCCCCACGGTGTGGGTGACGGGGTCGAGCCCCGGTACGCGCAGCGAGAAGGCGAGCGGGGCCGCCTCGCCGCCCATCCGCCAGCCGCTCGGCACCGAGAACGGATCCGTCCACCCTCCGGTGGCCGGCGGTGCCAGCTCGGCGGCCCGCACGGCCGCCGCCGCCTCGTACACCTCGTCCGGCACGGTGTCGGGAACGAGGGAGTCCGCCTCCCGCTCGACCAGGCCCGTGTCCATCTCGCCGGAGACCACCGCCGGATGGGCGAGCAGCCGGCGCAGGAACCCGGCGTTGGTGGGGACGCCCAGCGTCACCGTCTGCGCGAGGGCCGCGCGCAGCTTGCGCAGCGCGGTGGCCCGGTCGGGGCCGTACGCGATGACCTTGGAGAGCATGGGGTCGTAGAGGCTGCCCACCTCCAGGCCCTCGGTCAGGCCGGAATCGGTGCGCACTCCGTCGCCCTGGGGCTCGTGGAGGCGCAGCACCGTGCCGCCGGAGGGCAGGAAGCCGCGCGAGGGGTCTTCGGCGCAGACACGCGCCTCGACCGCGTGGCCCGTGAGCGTGATGTCGTCCTGGGTGAACGGCAGTCGCTCGCCGGCCGCGACGCGCAGCTGCCACTCCACCAGGTCGAGACCCGTGACGAGCTCGGTGACGGGGTGCTCGACCTGGAGACGGGTGTTCATCTCCATGAAGTAGTACTGCGTGGGGTCGGTGCCCGGGACGATGAACTCCACCGTGCCCGCGCCCCGGTAACCGCAGGAGCGGGCCGCCTGCACGGCCGCCTCGCCCATCGCGGCCCGCGTCGCCTCGTCCAGCAGGACGGACGGCGCCTCCTCGATGATCTTCTGGTGACGGCGCTGGAGGGAGCACTCGCGCTCGCCGAGATGGACCACACGGCCGTGGCCGTCGGCCAGCACCTGGATCTCGATGTGGCGGGGGCGGTCGATCCAGCGCTCGACGAGCAGGGTGTCGTCGCCGAACGACGCGCGCGCCTCGCGCCGGGCGGCCGCGATCTCGTCGAGCAGCGCCGACTCGACGCGGGTGAGGCGCATGCCCTTGCCGCCGCCGCCCGCAGAGGGCTTGAGCAGCACCGGCATCCCGATCTGGCGGGCGGCCGCGGCCAGTTCCTCGTCGGTGAGACCGCTGCCCGAGGAGCCGGGGACGACCGGGACGCCGGCCGCGCGCACGGTCTCCTTGGCGCGGATCTTGTCGCCCATCAGCGAGATCGCGGACGCGGGCGGGCCGATGAAGACCAGGCCGGCCTCGGCGCACGCCTGGGCGAAGCCCGCGTTCTCCGCGAGGAAGCCGTAGCCGGGGTGGACGGCCTGGGCGCCGGTGCGCACGGCCGCGTCCAGCAGGCGGTCGATCGACAGGTAGCTCGCGGCGGCCGGCGCGGGCCCGATGCGCACGGCGGTGTCCGCCTCGCGCACATGGCGGGCACCGGCGTCCGCGTCGCTGAACACGGCCACGGAGCGCACGCCGAGGGACCGCAGGGTGCGGATCACGCGTACCGCGATCTCGCCGCGGTTGGCGACCAGAACGGTGTCGAACATCGTCATCGTGGAAGGTCCCTCACATCCGGAAGACGCCGAAGCCGGGCTCGCCCAGCGGGGCGTTGGCACACGCGGTCAGGGCAAGACCCAGCACCTGGCGGGTGTCCATCGGGTCGATCACGCCGTCGTCCCACAGGCGGGCCGTCGCGTAGTAGGCATTGCCCTGCTGTTCGTACTGGGCGCGGATCGGGTCCTTGAAGGTCTCCTCCTCCTCGGCGGACCACTGCTCGCCGCGGCCCTCCAGCTGGTCGCGCTTGACCGTGGCCAGCACGGACGCGGCCTGCTCGCCGCCCATCACCGAGATCTTGGCGTTGGGCCACATCCACAGGAAGCGGGGGCCGTAGGCCCGGCCGCACATCGAGTAGTTGCCCGCGCCGTACGAACCGCCGACGACCACCGTCAGCTTGGGCACGCGTGTGCACGCCACGGCCGTGACCATCTTGGCGCCGTGCTTGGCGATGCCGCCGGCCTCGTAATCCTTGCCGACCATGAAGCCGGAGATGTTCTGCAGGAAGAGCAGGGGGATGCCGCGCTGGTCGCACAGCTCGATGAAGTGGGCGCCCTTCTGGGCGGACTCGGCGAACAGGATGCCGTTGTTGGCGACGATGCCGACCGGGTGGCCGTGGATCCGGGCGAAGCCGGTGACCAGCGTCTGCCCGAACTCCGACTTGAACTCCGCGAACCGGGAGCCGTCCGTGATCCGGGCGATCACCTCGCGCACGTCGTAGGGCGTGCGCGAGTCGACGGGGACCGCGCCGTACAGCCCGGCCGGGTCGGCCTTGGGCTCCTCGGCCGGCTCGACGGACCACGGGAGCGGCCCGCGCTCCGGCAGGGTCGCGACGATGTTCCGCACGATCCGCAGCGCGTGGGCGTCGTCCTCGGCGAGGTGGTCGGTGACGCCGGAGATCCGCGAGTGGACCTCGCCGCCGCCGAGCTCCTCGGCGGTGACGACCTCGCCGGTCGCGGCCTTCACGAGCGGCGGGCCGCCGAGGAAGATCGTGCCCTGATTGCGCACGATCACGGCCTCGTCGCTCATGGCGGGCACATACGCCCCGCCCGCGGTGCAGGAGCCGAGCACCGCGGCGATCTGGGGGATGCCCGCGCCGGACATGCGCGCCTGGTTGTAGAAGATCCGGCCGAAGTGCTCGCGGTCGGGGAAGACCTCGTCCTGCATCGGCAGGAACGCGCCGCCGGAGTCGACCAGATACACGCAGGGAAGCCGGTTCTCCAGGGCCACTTCCTGGGCACGCAGGTGCTTCTTGACCGTCATGGGGTAGTACGTGCCGCCCTTGACGGTGGCGTCATTGGCCACGACGACGACCTCACGGCCGCTGACCCGCCCGATCCCGGCGATCACCCCGGCCGCCGGCGCCTGCCCGTCGTACATCCCCTCCGCGGCCAGGGGCGCGAGCTCCAGGAACGGCGAGCCGGGGTCGAGAAGGGTGTCCACGCGGTCGCGGGGGAGCAGCTTCCCGCGCGCGGTGTGGCGGGCGCGCGCCTTCTCGCCGCCGCCGAGGCGGGCCGCCGCCAGGCGTGCGCGCAGACCGTCGGCGAGCTCCTGGTGTGCCGCCTCGTTGGCCTGCCAGGCCTCGGACGCCGGGTCGGCGGCGGTCGCCAGCACTGGTGCCTGCTGCATTGCTCGAGCTCCCTTGCTCGGTTAATGAGCGTTAACGTGTTGCTCCAAGGTTAACGACCGCTAACAGCCCTGTCTAGAATGAATTCCCATGAGCACCAGGACCTCGGCCCCGACGCGCCGCGAGCAGATCCTCAAGGAGGCCGCGCGCCTCTTCGCCGAGCGCGGCTTCCACGGCGTGGGCGTCGACGAGATAGGGGCCGCGGTGGGCATCAGCGGACCCGGTCTCTACCGCCACTTCCCCGGCAAGGACGCGATGCTCGCGGAGCTGCTCGTGGGGATCAGCGAACGGCTCCTGAGCGGTGGCCGGCTGCGGGTCGAGGAGGCGTCGGCGGGCCCGGACGCGGTCCTGGAGTCCCTGATCGACGGCCACATCGACTTCGCGCTCGACGACCGCCCGCTGATCACTCTGCACGACCGCGAGCTGGACCGCCTGCGGGACAGCGACCGCAAGCTGGTCCGCCAGCTGCAGCGCCAGTACGTGGAGCTGTGGGTGGCCGTGGTGCGCGAGCTGCACCCGGCCGTCGCGGAGTCCGAGGCGCGGGCCGCCGTCCACGCGGTGTTCGGCCTGCTCAACTCGACGCCCCACCTCGGGGCGAACGGGGGAGGCCCGCTGGGCCGCGCGGCCACCGAGTCGCTCCTGCGGCGGCTGGCGCACGGGGCGTTCGCGTCCCTGGGCGGCTGAGGGCCCCCGTCTCGGGGCGCGGCCGCTGAGGGGCCGGCGGCCTCCGGCCGGCCGGCCGATGTGCGGCGGGCCGCCGCGTCCGCTGGACAAGACGGTGGGTACGCTCCGCGCACCCCACGGCACAATGGGCTCATGCCGATACCCAGCCGCGCCGCGCTTGTCGACCACCTCGTCCGCTCACGTATCGCCGGAGACGTCGCCACCCCCCGCGACAACAACCTCTCCCACTACCGCAAGCTCGCCAACGGCGACCGGCACTACTGGCTGGGGCTGGAGCTCGGCGACCGCTGGAGCGACGAGCAGGACGTGCTGGCGGTCATGGCCGAGCGGTGCGGCGTCAGCGACGACCCGGAGCACCGGCAGGGCCAGGACACCATCGACCCGGAGCTGACGGTCGACGCACTGGAGCGCATGGCCGCGCGCCTGCGCAAGGCCGCCGACGCGCAGGAGCGCGTGCTGTTCGCGACCGGGCACCCCGGCGGCCTGCTGGACGTGCACCGGCAGACCGCCGAGGCGCTGCGGGCCGCCGGATGCGAGATCGTACGGATCCCCGGCGGGCTGATGGCCGACGAGGGGATGGTGTTCCAGTTCGCCGACGTCGCCATGCTGGAGCGCGGCGCGACTCTGTGGCACACCCACTCGCCCGCGCCGATGGCCGCGATCCTCGACGGTCTCGCGCGCGAGGGCCGGCCGCTGCCGGACCTGGTCGTGGCCGACCACGGCTGGGCGGGCTGCGCGGGACAGCGCGGCATCGACGCCGTCGGCTACGCGGACTGCAACGACCCGGCCCTGTTCATCGGCGAGGCCGAGGGCACCCTCCAGGTGACGGTCCCGCTGGACGACCACGTGACCGACCCGCGCTTCTACGACCCGATGACGGCCTACCTGCTGGACGCGGCCGGGCTGGGCCCGGCAGAGTGACGCCCGGCCGGCCGGCCCTCAGTCGCGCCAGGTGCCGCGCACGACGCCGTACGTACCGCCGAGCAGCATGAGCATGAGTGCGCCCCGCACCGCGAGCCCCAGACAGTGCCGGACTCCGCCGGGGAGGCCGGCGGACCAGTCACGGAGGACCATGAGGAGCACCACGGACCCCACGATCAGCGTCCCCCCGCCGACGGTCCACAGCGCCCGTGCGGCGGGTGACGCCGTCGCCCACCCGGTGGTGCCGGCCGCGTCGTACGACGACGGGTCGTCGTACGACGGTTCCTCCTCGGCCGGCGGCTGAGCGCTCACGGTGTCCGTTTCCTTTGACGGTCCCGGTGCGCCGCCCGGGCAGGCGTGGTCCCGGGGGGTGGTCGACCCCCGGGGATCCGCGAGGACGCTTGTGGCGTCCCGGGGCAGTGACCGCGAGCCGCCCCGCGCGTGTGGGGCGCGCGGGGATGCCCGGCGGGTACTGCCTAGGATCTGCATCCAGACTCCCAGCACCCGCTGCCGCATCGCTCAGACCACAGGACGACCTTTGCCCTACGACTTGAGGCCGGTGCGTGTCCTCGTCGTCGACGACGAGGAACTCGTGCGCGCCGCACTCCAGCAGGTTCTCGGCTCGGCCGACGGCGTGAGCGTCGTCGGGACGTGCGACGGCCCGTACGCCGTCGACGCCGTGCGCGACCTCGCACCCGACCTCGTCCTCCTGGACATCGACATGCCGTCCGCGCACGGCTTCGACGTGCTGCGCGCCCTGAAGGCACTGCCCCGGCCGCCCGCCGTCGCGATGCTGACCGCCCTCGACACCGCGGCCGACGTGGAACACGCGCTGCGCGAGGGCGCGTCGGGCTTCCTGCTCAAGACCACCGAGCCGCGGATGTTCACCGAGGCGGTGCGGCTGCTCGCGGCGGGCGGCGTGGTCTGCACCCCGTCCGGCAGCGCGGAGGCGCTCTCCCGGTACGCGGCCGCGGCGCCGGCGCCCGCCCCCTGTGTCCCCGAAGCCCTCGACCATCTCACGGCCCGCGAACGGGACGTCCTGGCCCTGATCGCGGCGGGCCTGTCCAACGCCGACATCGCGACCCATCTCGGCATGGGGGTGACCACGGTCAAGACCCACATCGGCGCGCTCAAACGGAAGCTGTCGGTCGACAGCCGGGTCGCGCTGGCGACCGTGGTCCACCGGTCGGTCGGGCCATGAGCGGGCGCGAGAGCGTGGCTCGCACGGGGGCCGACCGTCTCCGGTCGGACCGTCCGGCCTGTCTGGATCGTCCGGGGTTCGTGCATCGCGCGCTCGGCCGTCTGCGGAACTGGCGCAGACACAGCGGGCCCGGGTGGACGACCGTGGCCGTCGAGGCTCTGGTCGTGGTCTCCGCCGTCTCCGAGGCGCTGGCCACCATGCAGTGGCTGCCCGCCTGGGCGCTCTGGGCCACGCCGGGCGTGGCGTGTGTGCTTCCGTTGCGGCGGCGCTTCCCGCGCGCCGTCATGCTCCTCACCCTGCCCACCCTGGCCACCGGCCAGCTGTGGATTCCGGCGATGGCGGCGCTGCACGCCGTCGCGGCGTCCGAGCGGCGCCGCAGCGAGGTCGTCGCCTCGTCGGCGGCCGTGGCCGTCGTCTCGTTCGTGCCGTGGCAGAACATGGACGACTATCCGTGGACCCTCCCCGACGTCACCCTCGGGCTCCTGCTCTCGGGCCTGCTGGCCGTGGCGCCCGCCGCCCTGGGCCTCCTCGGCCGCGCCCGCCGCGAACTGGCGGCCCGCCTCGCCGAACTGGCACTGTCCCGGGAGCGCGAGCGCCTGTACGCCGCCGAACAGGCCGCGCTGCGGGAACGGGAACGGCTCGCCCGCGACGTGCACGACACCGCGGCCCACCACCTGAGCCTGATCAGCCTGCGGTCGTCGGTGCTCGCCGCGTCCGTGGAGTCCCCCGCCGGCCGGCAGGAAGCGGAGACGCTCGGCGAGCTGGCCCGGCGGGCCGCGGCCGACCTGCGCCGGACGATCCGGCGCCCGAGCCAGGGCCTCGCGCAGCTCCCGGAGCTCGTCGAGGCGGCCGGCGCCGGTGTACGGGCCGAGCTGGACCGGCTGGAGGCGGCCGACTGCCCGCCGGAGGTCCAGCACGCGGCGTACCGGATCGTGCAGGAGGGGCTGGCGAACGTCCGCCGTCACGCGCCGGGGGCCGAGGCCACGGTCGTGGTCCGCCGTACGGAGGACGGCCTGCGCATCGCCGTCCACAACACCCGGCCCACCGGACCGTCCCGCACGGGCCCCGACCGCGGTGGACAGGGCCTGCCGGGACTGCGCACCCGCGTGGCGGCCCTGGGCGGCACGCTGTCCACGGGCTTGACACCCGACGGCGGCTACGCACTCGACGCGCTGCTGCCGGTGGCCGACTCGGCCGGCGCGTCGACGGCCCAGGGCACCTGAGACGCCTGAGACGTCTGAAAAAGGTGCCCTTGCCCGGCGGTCAACCAGAGAGCCGGAGTTACCCGGAGGTGCGCTTCCCTACGGTTCGCGGCTGCGCCGCCTTCACCGCGCACGTCCCGGCCGCCTGAGCGGCCGGGGTGTCACGTCAGCGGGGGACGCGGACCACGCCCTCCTGGATGACCGAGATCGCGAGCCGTCCCTCCTGCGTGTAGATGCGCGCCTGCCCCAGGCCCCGGCCGCCGGACGCGGACGGCGACTGCTGGTCGTACAGCAGCCATTCGTCCGCGCGGAACGGCCGGTGGAACCACATCGCGTGGTCCAGTGACGCGCCCACGACGTCGCCGACCGCCCAGCCGCCCCGCCCGTGCGCGAGGAGCACAGAGTCGAGCAGCGTCATGTCGGAGACATAGGTGGCGAGGCAGACGTGGAGGAGCGGATCGTCGGCCAGCTTGCCGTTCGTGCGGAACCAGACCTGCGAGCGCGGTTCGCGCGGCTCGCCGACGCTGCCCCACGGGGGCGTGTCCGCGTAGCGCAGGTCCACGGCGGCGCGGGCCTCGACCAGCCGCTCGGCGACCTCGGCCGGCAGGTGCCGCGGCAGCATCTCGGCGGCCGTCGGCAGCGACTCGGGGTCCGGTGCCGCCGGCATGTCCGCCTGGTGCTCCAGCCCCTCCTCGGGCACCTGGAAGGACGCCGACAGGTGGAAGATCGGCTGCCCGTGCTGGATCGCGACGACCCGGCGGGTCGTGAACGACCGGCCGTCCCGGATGCGGTCGACCGTGTAGACGATCGGCGCACCGGGGTCGCCCATGCGCAGGAAGTACGAGTGCAGGGAGTGCGCGGTGCGGTCGGCGGGGACGGTGCGGCCCGCGGCGACGAGCGCCTGGGCCGCGACCTGCCCGCCGAAGACACGCGGGACCAGGGCGGAACGCGAGCTGCCCCGGAAGATGTTCTGCTCGATCTGCTCCAGGTCGAGCAGATCGAGCAGTTCGTCGAGTGCTGGGCTCATGGGGTGAAGGTACTTACAGGCCCATGGACTTGGCGATGATCGACTTCATGACCTCGCTGGTGCCGCCGTAGATGCGGTTGACGCGGTTGTCCGCGTACAGGCGGGCGATCGGGTACTCGTTCATGTAGCCGTAGCCGCCGTGCAGCTGGAGGCAGCGGTCGATCACGCGGTGCGCGACCTCGGTGCAGAACAGCTTGGCGGAGGCGGCCTCGGCGGGCGTGAGCTCACCGGCGTCCAGCGCCTCCAGGGCACGGTCGGCGACGGCCTCGGCGGCGTCCACCTCGGCCTGGCAGGCGGCCAGTTCGAACTTGGTGTTCTGGAAGTGGGCCACCGGCTTGCCGAAGACCGTGCGCTCCTGCACGTACTGCTGCGCGAACCGGACGGCCGCCTTGGCCTGCGCGTACGCACCGAAGGCGATGCCCCAGCGCTCGGACGGCAGGTTCTGGCCGAGGTAGTAGAAGCCCTTGTTCTCCTCGCCGAGCAGGTCCTCGACCGGCACCTTCACGTCGACGAACGCCAGTTCGGCGGTGTCGGAGGTGCGCAGGCCCAGCTTGTCGAGCTTGCGGCCGATGGAGTAGCCCTCGGACTTGGTGTCCACCGCGAACAGGGAGATGCCGAAGCGGCGGTCCTCGGCGGTCGGGGCGGAGGTGCGGGCGCAGACGATGACGCGGTCGGCGTGCACACCACCCGTGATGAAGGTCTTGGCGCCGTTGAGGACGTAGTGCGTGCCGTCCTCGGAGAGCTTGGCGGTGGTCTTCATGCCCGCGACGTCGGAGCCGGTGCCCGGCTCGGTCATCGCCAGCGCCCACATCTCCTCACCGGAGACGAACTTCGGCAGGTAGCGCTTCTTCTGCTCGTCGTCGGCCAGCATCTTGATGTAGGGCAGGGCGAGCAGCACGTGCACGCCGGAGCCGCCGAACTGGACGCCCGCGCGCGAGGTCTCCTCGTAGAGCACGGCCTCGAACTTGTGCGTGTCCAGGCCCGCGCCGCCGAACTCCTCGGGGACGTTGATGCCGAAGATGCCCAGCTCGGCGAGCTTGTAGTAGAAGTCGCGCGGCGCCTGGCCCGCGGCGAACCACTCATCGTAGACGGGGACGACCTCGGCCTCGATGAAGGCGCGGATGGTGTCCCGGAACGCCTCGTGGTCCTCGTTGAATACGGTCCGGCGCACGGACGCCTCCTCGTGACTGCGGGTACGACAATGTCTAAGCGCTTGCTCAGAACTAAGTTACCCGGCGGTTGTTGAAAGTGTCCATAGTGATGCTGCGCACGCTGGGGCTATGTCTCGCGCGGATGGCGCCGGAAACAGGCCCAGTCCGCGTCTTCAGCGCTCCGTAACGAGGGAGTTGTGATCGCCTCCAGTGAAGGTGCGACGCTTCTCCGTCCTCCGGCCGGTCCGTCAGGAGCGGCTTGAGTCAGGCGCGCCTACTCGGTATGCATACTCGGTATGTCGATCCGTTACGCTCTGTTGGCCCTCCTTGGCATGGCTCCGCGCTATGGCTCACAACTCCACCGTGAGTTCATGTCGCGCACGGGCTCGACCTGGCCGCTCAACGTGGGCCAGGTTTATTCGACCCTGGCCCGGTTCGAACGCGACGGGCTGGCCGTCTCCGATGGGGAGGACAGTGCGGGCCACGCGCTGTACGGCATTACCGACGCCGGCCGGGAGGAGCTGCACTCCTGGTGCGAGCGGCCCGTGGACCGCACCAGCCCTCCCCGTGACGAACTCGCGATCAAGCTGGCAATGGCGATCTGCTCCTCCGGTGTCGACGTGCGGGCCGTCGTTCAGGGGCAACGCCACCACACGGTGAAGGCTATGCAGGACTGCATGCGGCTCAAGGCGCAGATCGCGGCCGAGGAGGGGGAAGATGCCGAGGGTGTCGGCGGGCCCGGTGGCCGGCTCGCACGACTGCTCGTACTGGATCAGATGATCTTTCGGGTGGCGGCAGAGCTGCAGTGGCTCCACCACTGTGAGATGCGGCTCGCACGACTTGCGCCGTCCCTTCCCGATCCGTCGCCGCAGGCATCGCCCGTTCGTCTGCGACCGTAGCAATGTGGACAGGTACGTGCGGAGGGATGCGTTGCGCGGCGCACAGATCGCACCCTCACCCGCCCTTGGCAGGCGCTGACGCGCCGGGGTGAAGATCTCTGGGTGTACCTTCGGTATGTGCCACTGACAAGATCACGCCATGCATGAACATGCCTGCTCAGCGGTCACGCGTCGCGGATTCCGGGCCGCCCGCAAGCTGTGATTTCCGTGTGAGAGCGCTGTGATGGCGTCGTGACGGGCGCCTCGCGTGACGGTCTTTTCCGCCTCCTGGCGGCCTTTCATCGCTACTTGCTCACAAGCATGCCGAGGAAGGGCTGAAGGGTGATGAAACGCCTCGTCATTACGCCCTCGCAGGTGGCTTGGAACCAGCTGTTCGAAGATCGTTAGTACTGCCTACAGTGAGCGCGCTCCGAAGGGATCGGAGCGTAGGGAGGGACAACTCCAATGAACATCAAGAAGGTTGTGAGACTCGGGGTCGCCACTGGGGCGCTCGTCGTTGCCACTGCCACACCTGCTCTCGCCGTCGTGGTCAACGCCGGCGGTGGCACCTGGGACTACGGGACGAACAGCTCCACCGTGTGGTCGAACTACTACCACGGCAGCCTCTGCCACGGCTCCACCGCGGTGGGTACGTACACGGACCGCAGCCCCGACACGGCGGCTGGCCGCTGGTCGTACGCTTCCGCGCCGGAGCGGGACTTCGTGGAGGACAAGTCCTACTACCGCACCACCTGTGGCTGACCCGTTCGTTAGCTGTGGCCGGAGATATCGCTGACGATTGAGTGCCTGTGGGGAGCGGAGGGCGCAGCCGCTCTCCACAGGCATGCGGAACCATGTCTCTGCACGACCACTCCGCTCCGCTGACCGCCGAGCGCTCCGACTCGAGAACAGACAACGATGCTGCACAGAGGTATCAAGTTCGTCCATGCCGTTGCCCTGGCCTTCTCGGCGGTGCTGGCGTTCCTCGTCGTCCGCGACCTCGACGAGGGAATGATCCTGGGCAACCGCGCCGTGGTGCGGGTGGCCGAATCGGACGGGTCGGCAAGCGGCGAGGAAGTGGTGCGGGCGCTCACGGACCTCGCAGCCGAGCGGGATGTCGGGATCGGGCGTGAACTGCCCGACCTGGAGGACTCGGAGGGCCGTCGGCACCTCTACCTCGCAGTCGGCGACACGCGATCCGCCGCAGCTTCGTGGCTGGAGAGGGGCTACCCGAACTTCGGCCGACAGGTCATTACAGATGTCCACCCGATGACCGAGCTCGGGAATACGGACCCGCGGGGGTTCTATTACATCTTCGGCGCCCATCCAGCGGAGAGAGAAGTGGCTGCGGAGTTCGCCGCTCTCGGCCTGAAGGCGTCCATCAGCCACCCTTATTCGTTCTCCGAGCTGCGAGCCTCCTTCTTGGGCAGCACCCTGTTCGATGCCTTCCAGATCATGGCTCTCGCCCTTGTGACACTCACCGGCGCGAGCGTGCTTCTCAACGCGAAGGCCTATGGAGTGCTCAGACTTCAAGGCAAGTCCTTCACCGAGATCTTCCTCAGGGACTTGCGACAACTTGGCAGGTTCTGGCTGATCGTGGCCGGTGTACTGGTCGCGGTTCTGCTGTTGTCGCTCGGTCTCTACAACGGCTTGGCGTGGCTGGGGCTTTATGCGGTGGTGACCGTGGCTCTCGCCATGGTTCTGGAGCTGGTCGCGCTGACGGCTCACGCGGCTGTGCTCAAGCTGACCTTCAGGACCAGCGTGCTCGCGGCCCTCAAGGGGGAAATCCCCGCCCGAGCCGCCTCCCTTGCCGCCTACGCGGTGCGGATCCCGGCGCTGCTGCTCGTCGTGGGCCTCGCCGCTGAGGTCGTCGCGGTGGGACAGGACCTCCTGGAGCGGAGGCAAGCCTGGGAGACCTATGCCCGGACGGGCGACGCGACCGGAATCCGGATCAACGGCAGTGTGGGAATGGACGAGATGCCGGAGATGGAGCGGGCGGTGGGGAGCCGGCTTCACCAGGCGGACAAGCGGGGAGAGATCATCGTTGCGGGGAGGCTATGGCTCCGCGATGTCTTTCAAGAGGAGCTGCCGGGAGAGCTGCTCATCGTCAATGAGGCTTTCCTCGCCGAACAGCCCGTCCTTGCCCCGGACGGGCGGCGCCACGTACCTGGTAGTCGGCAGGTGGGGGAATCCGGCGACGGCAGAGTGCGATTGCTCGTGCCCGAAGTCCTCGGTGACCACCTGCAACTCTTTCGGGCAGGAACACCTGGAATCCTGAGCCCCGCTGACCCCGGGCGTATCGCACAGAGCGACATCGAGACCCATCCCATGAAGAGCGACCAGCGCATCTTCGCCTACACGCCTGGAGAGAGCCGCGACCGTGACGGGATCGGCCTGGACCGTTCCTTCGTGCACGATCCGGTCGTCCTCGTCCTGCCCAACGGGTCCCGCTATCTCACCGATATCAACTACTACGCTTTTGCCACCCGCAACCAAGTGGTCTTCCCCGACCCGCAGGACGTCCACGACATCCTGCGGGACGAGAAGATGCGGACCTACATCGCCGCGCTTCTCCCGGTGAAGCAGAAGGCCGCGGTCGCCATGGGTGAGGCAGCCCATGAGTTCCGGCTCCAGTTGTTCAACTTCATTGCGGGCGCGGCCGTGCTGCTCATCACTGCCACCGGCGTGTGCATCGTCCATGCCCGCAGGAACGCACAGGCCATCTTCGTCCGGCACATCAGCGGATGGCTGTTCGCCGCGACCCACCGCACGGTCCTCGCAGCGGAGGCAGCCATCGCTGTACTGCTTGCTGTCTGGCTTCCGGTGCGGACATGGTGGGTGAACCGGGAGCTTGAGCAGTTTGCGGCACTGGGGATTCCTGCCCCACGTCCTCCTGTCGAGATCACCGGGCTGGACGTGGGGGCCATGGTCGGCCTGGCTGCTGCCTCGGTCGGCGTGGTGCTCTGCGCGCTCACCCTGTTCCACCGTCGCATCGTCAGGGAAGGCAGCAGCGAGGCATGACCACGGCGCGTCTTTCCCACCCCATTCCAGCAGGAGCAACGCAGTGATCGACATCGAGAATCTGTCGAAGTCCTTCGGACCGCGCACTCTGTGGTCCGGCATCGACCTCACCGTCCACGGTGGGCAGATGCTCGCCCTGACCGGCCCCAGTGGCTCGGGCAAGTCGACTCTGCTCAACTGTCTCGGGATGTTGGACGCGCCCAGTTCCGGGGCCATCCGTCATCAGGGAAAGGACATCACCCGATTCGGGCCGAGGCAGGCCCGTTCGTTCCGCCGCGACATTCTCGGCTATCTCTTCCAGAACTATGCCCTGATCGACAATGCCACCGTCGCGGCCAACCTGGATGTCGTCGCCAAACCCCGGCGCCGACTCGGCCGGACCGCGGACAGCGTCATCGCCGAAGCCCTGGAGCGAGTGGGCCTCGCCGGGCGCCAAGGGGAGCGAGTCTCCCGGCTCAGCGGTGGCGAACAGCAACGCGTCGCTCTCGCCCGGCTCATGGTCAAGCAGCCGTCCCTTGTGCTTGCCGACGAGCCGACCGGCGCCCTCGACCACGACAACACCGTCATGGTTGTGGACATCCTCCGGGAGATGAGCGATTCAGGATGTGCGGTCGTCCTCGCCACTCACGACGACTATGTGCGTGATCGGTGCGACACCGTGTTCAATGTGCGCCCTTCCGGGACCGCTGCTGCTCCTGAGGTTTCGGCGATGTAGCGACCTGTTCCGAGAAGCTGGGGAACTACGCCCCACGGAAGTGCGGTGGATCAGGCGGCGTGCGTGCACCTCAGGCAGGCACGCCGTCGTCCTTCACGGCGTTCACGAACACCGACCAGCCGTCGGCCGGGAAGACCAGCGCGGGGCCGTGCGGGCGCTTGGAGTCGCGGACGGGGACGCCGGCGGGGTGGTCGTCCAGCACCTCCACGCAGCTGCCTCCGTCCCCGCTGCTGTAGGACGACTTGCGCCAGCCGTTCAATCTGGCGGAATCGGGGATGGTGCGCTCAGACATGCTGCTCGTAATCCTTTGCCGTCGCCTTCAGGAGGGCGAGGGATGCCCTGCGGGGGAGTGCGTCGCCCAGGGCGAGAGTGTAGGTGCGCTGCAGAGTCTCAACCAGGGCGGGGGAGTCGTGCAGCTTGCCCATGAGTACGCCCTCGCCGTAGGCGACCGGAGGTTGGTCCTCGAACATCATCAGCGACAGCATTCCTTGGAGCAGTGGGTGGTAGCCCACCCCGAAGGGGAGGACATGCACGCGGATGCGTTCCCTCTCCGTCATATGGACGATGTGGGTCAGCTGCTCCGCCATGATCTCGGGGCTTCCAACGCTGCGGCGCAGCACCGCCTCGTCCATGAGGACGCAGACCAGCGGGGTCACAGGGTTGGTGAGGACCCTTCCTTGGTCCAGCCGTGTGACAAGGAGCGTGTCACATTCCTCTTCACTCCGGGGAGAGACGTCGGGGCGCAGAACCGCACGCGCGTACCCCTCTGTCTGCAGGATGCCTGGCACGAGGGAGAGCGTGAACTCCTGGATGACCGACGCTTGTTGTTCGAGTAGCAGCGCCGACTCGAAATAGTCGGCGACCGCGACATCCTTTTGCGGCAGGAAGCTACTCAACACGTCTCCCGTGTTCAGTGCCCTGTCCAGCCGTCGCGCGTCCTCCCTCGACGGGATGCGACGCCCCGCCTCGATGTGAGCGATATGCGAACGCGTCATGATCGCGGCGTCCGCCAGTTCCTGTTGTGTCAGGCGTGCCGCAGCGCGTTGCGCCTTCAACCATTCCCCATACACGTTGCTCATCGTCAACTCCCTTGTGACAAACGCTCTGTCACATCGAACCTCCTGGTCAGGGTAGTTCTGTCGGTCTCACGCTGTGAGTGAATCGCTACAGAGCGAAGCGGTCCGGTGTCACCCGCGCGCTCTATGCACAGGGCCCGGCGACCGCGCGACGGTCCGAGGGTGTGGCCCTCAACAACCAGGAGTTGACGACGTGTTGCTCTGTATCTTCCGGCCGCTCGATCCGCTGTTGCGGCTTGACTGGCCGCCTCTGCCCGGACGCCACCGGTTGCCACGCTCAGGCCAGGACCCCACGCTCCGCCCACCCGTGCTCCCGCTCCGGCACACCCGCGCGCCGGAGCCGTGTCCCCCCGGCGAAGACGGCCCCCTCGTCCGCCCCTACCTCTACCTCGTCGTGCACGAAGAGCGCGAGGAAGCCCGCCGTCAGCGGGCCCGGCGGCGGGCCCTGTGGCTCGCCGTGCACGGCGTCGACATCGGCCCGTGTCCCATCCACGGAGTGGAGGTGACGGCGTGAACAACCGTCTGCTGCCGTGGTCCACGCCGGACGGCCGGCCCTGCTACCTCATCGGCGATGGCACCGGCTACGTCTCCCGCGTCGCCGACAACGTCGAGAGCGTGCAGCTCGGCATGGCCCTTGATCTGCTCGGGCACGTCGACGACCTGCTCGCCGACCGGCAGGCCACCCCAGAGCAGCTCCGGTACGTCGTGGCCCGCATGGCCGAGGCTCTGCGTGACGTGCACCGCATTGCGCTCAGCCGGGGAGCGCGGCTCCCCGCGGCTCAGGCCGACGGCTCGTCCCCGTCGTAGGCCGAAAGGCCGTCTGGCGGTGCTCCAGGATTTCGGCCAGGTCCTCGTGGGTCAGGTGCTCCTGGGCGAGCTTCACCGTGGCCCGGCCCTCCGCCGCCGCCCACGCGTGACGGGCGCGCTCGTTGGCTCTGCGGCGGTGGTCGCTGCGCAGGAAGCCCGCGCCGCGGCGAATCCCGCCGCGGCGAGGGCCGCCGGCGCCGCGGGGATGCGGGCGTTCGCCGTGGCCAGGCCCGTGGCACCGGCCGTGGCGGCGAGGAGGGCCGCGGGGAAGCCGAGGCCGATGTCGACCTTGGTCCAGAACTCGGCTCTGCGGTGGGCGAGTCCGCGCTGCCGCTCCGCTTCCTCGCGCAGCCGCGTGATCTCGGCGCGCAGACGGCGGGCGGGCTCGTCCGGCGTGGACCGGGTGGTGCCGTCAGGGGCGATGGCCCTGCGGAAAATTCCCACACACGTGAGGCAAAGGGGACTTGGCCTTGTCCCGACAGTCCTGGCAGGCGTTCGTGGTGGGCTTCCCACGGAACCGTGGACGTCCGGCTTCTCACCCCTGCCGCAGCGCGAACCACAGCCCCATCCGGACGTCCGGATCGTCCAGGTCCTCGTCCAGCAGCGTGCCGATGCGCGCGATGCGCTGGCGGACGGTGTTGCGGTGGATCCCCATCGCCGCCGCCGTCCGGTCCCAACTGCCGTGCAGCGACAGCCAGGTCCGAAGCGTCTCGATCAGCGCGGGGGTGTCCGCGAGGGGGGCCAGGCGCGCGCGGGCGGCGTCGGCGGAGAACGGGCCAGCGTCGCGGTGGCGCACCAGGGGTTTGCGCGTCGTGAGCGCACTGCGTACGGCACGGGCCGCCTGCGTGTCGGCGGTGGCGAGGTCCCGCGCCTCGACGGGGACGCTGACCCCGAGCGTCCAGTCCGGCTGGGCCGCGACGGCCGTACTCGCGGGCAGCAGCAGGCGCACCGCCGTGGCCTCCGGCGCCTCGAACAGGGGCGTGCCCAGCGCCGCCGCCAGCGCCGCCGCCGCGAACGGGGTCCCGTCGCCGCCCCGCGCGTGGACCACCGTCCAGGGCCCCGGGTCCAGGGCGCGCGCCGCGTCGGCCGGGGCCTCGCCGAGGAGCAGGCGGACCAGGGTCGCGTCGCGCACCGCCGAGTCCGCGGCCTGTCGCGGGGCCGTGAGCAGGGAGAGCAGAACGACCGCCACCCCGGCGATCGTGTGGTTCCCGGGCTCGTGGTGCTCGGACGCCACCCCGAGCGTGAGGCCCTCGCCGCCGAGTGCGTACGCGGCGAGCCGCAGCCCGCCGCTGTCCCCGCTCGCGGTCGCCGGCCCGCCGGGGCGCGGGCCCACCACGCGCGCCAGATCCGCGAGGGCCCGGCTCGCCGCGTCCGGGATCGACCGGCCGGCCGCCGCCGACTCCGTGCCGTCCGGAGCGAAGAGCACCGCGCGTCCGCCGAGCCGCGAGGCCAGCGCGCCGAGCACCGCCGGGACCGGGGCCGGCCGGGCCGCCGCCGTCGCCAGTGACTGCTGGGCCTCGGTCACCCGGCGCAGCTCCTGCAGGCGGGCCTGGGCCATCAGCCGCCACAGCGCCCGGGCCACCGCCGTGAACGGCGTCTTCGGCGGCACCTCGATCAGCGGCAGGCCGTGCCGCGCGCACGCCTCGACGAGCTCGGCCGGAACGGTGTCGTACACCGGCGTCACGCCGAAGCCGAGCGCCGCCGCGCCTGCCTCCACGACCCGTTCCACGTACCGGGCCGGGTCGGTGAGCTGCACGCCTGCCGTCATCAGCAGCTCGCCGCCCAGGAGATACGGGTAGGGGTCCGCCATCTCGGAGGTGTGCACCCAGTGGAGGGCGGCGTCCTCGGAACCCGCGAGCAGGCGCAGCCCGAGGTCCCGGCGGGCGAGCAGAGCGGCGAGCGGGACCGGGGACGCCGGTGGGGTGGAGGTGGGCTCCTGCGCGGACATGACCGTGGACCCTTCGTACACCCATCGTAAGAACAGTGGAGGAAACGTACACTTCAGCGTCGCTTTCCGGCCACCTACTGTCGTGCCATCCAGCGGCAGCGGGTACGGGCGGATGTCCCCGCGAACGGCCCTGGCACCTTTCCCCGCACGACACGCCACCGAGGTGAGCAGAGGAGGGCCCCATGGCCGTCGACTACACAGTGATCGTCCTGTATTTGGCCAGCATGCTGGCGATGGGCTGGTGGGGTATGCGCCGCGCCAAGTCCAAGAGCGATTTCCTGGTCGCGGGCCGCCGCCTCGGGCCCTGGATGTACTCCGGCACCATGGCCGCCATCGTCCTGGGCGGCGCGTCCACCATCGGCGGTGTGGGGCTCGGCTACAAGTACGGGCTCTCGGGCGCCTGGATGGTCTTCACCATCGGCCTCGGCCTGCTCGCGCTGTCCGTCTTCTTCTCCGCGCGGATCGCCCGGCTCAAGGTCTACACGGTCTCCGAGATGCTCGACCTGCGCTACGGCGGCAAGGCCGGTGTCATCTCGGGTGTCGTCATGTGGGCGTACACGCTGATGCTGGCGGTCACCTCGACCATCGCCTACGCGACGATCTTCGACGTCCTCTTCGACCTGCCCCGGACGGCCGCAATCGTCCTCGGCGGCACGATCGTCGTCGCGTACTCGACCCTCGGCGGCATGTGGTCCATCACCATCACCGACATGGTGCAGTTCGTGGTGAAGACCATCGGCGTGCTGCTTCTGCTCCTGCCCATCGCCGTTGTCAAGGCGGGCGGCTTCGCCGAGATGAAGGCCGCGCTGCCGACCGCGTACTTCGAGCCGCTGGGCATCGGCGGCGAGACGATCTTCACGTACGTGCTGATCTACACCTTCGGCATGCTCATCGGTCAGGACATCTGGCAGCGCGTCTTCACCGCCCGCACCGACAAGGTCGCCAAGTGGGGCGGCACCGTGGCCGGTACGTACTGTCTCGCCTACGCCCTCGCCGGCGCCGTCATCGGCACGGCCGCCAAGGTGCTCTACCCGAAGCTGCCCCACGCCGACGACGCCTTCGCCACCATCGTCAAGGACGAGCTGCCGATGGGTGTGCGCGGCCTGGTGCTGGCCGCCGCGCTCGCCGCCGTCATGTCCACCTCCTCCGGCGCGCTCATCGCCTGTGCCACCGTCGCCAACAACGACATCTGGTCCCGGCTGCGCGGCCTCACCGCGAAGAGGACGGAGGGCGAGCACGACGAGGTCAAGGGCAACCGCGCCTTCATCCTGATCATGGGCGCCGCCGTCGTCCTCATCGCGATCGCCCTCAACGACGTCGTCCAGGCCCTCACCGTCGCGTACAACCTGCTCGTCGGCGGCCTGCTGGTGCCCATCCTCGGCGGCCTGCTGTGGAAGCGCGGCACCGTGCAGGGCGCGCTCGCCGCGGTGGCCGTCGGAGGCGTCTCGGTCATCGGCCTGATGGCGACGTACGGCATCCTCGCCAACGAGCCCGTCTACTACGGCCTGCTGGCCTCGCTCGCCGCGTACGTGGTCGTCAGCCTCGTCACCCGGCCCACCGACGCGGCCGTGCTCGCCGCCTGGCGTGAGCGGCTGGCCGGCCGCGGCGGCGACGAGGCCGAGCCCGAGGCCCCGGCCACCGAGCCCGCCCCGGTCCACAGCTGAGCCGGACAACAGTCCGTCAACGGATGAACGCTTTACGAAGCGCAAGAAGGAAGGCATCACACATGAGCAGCAACGAGCAGCCGCGCGGTCCGATCGATTCGTCCCACATCCCGCGGTACGCCGGACCCGCCACGTTCGCCCGGCTGCCGCGGCTCGACGAGGTCGGCACCGCCGACGTCGCCGTGGTCGGCGTGCCTTTCGACTCCGGGGTCTCCTACCGCCCCGGCGCGCGCTTCGGCGGCAACGCCATCCGTGAGGCGTCGAGGCTCCTGCGCCCCTACAACCCGGCGCAGGACGCCTCGCCGTTCGCGCTGGCCCAGGTCGCCGACGCCGGTGACATCGCGGCCAACCCGTTCAACATCAACGAAGCCGTCGAGACGGTCGAGGCCGCGGCCGACGACCTGCTCGCCACCGGCGCCCGGATGATGACGCTCGGCGGCGACCACACCATCGCGCTGCCGCTGCTGCGCGCGGTCGCCAAGAAGCACGGCCCGGTCGCCCTGCTGCACTTCGACGCGCACCTGGACACCTGGGACACCTACTTCGGTGCCGAGTACACCCACGGCACGCCGTTCCGCCGGGCCGTCGAGGAGGGCATCCTCGACACCGAGGCGCTGTCCCACGTCGGCACCCGCGGCCCGCTGTACGGCAAGCAGGACCTGACCGACGACGAGAAGATGGGCTTCGGCATCGTCACCTCGTCCGACATCTACCGCCGTGGCGCGGACGAGGTCGCCGACCAGCTGCGCCAGCGCATCGGCGACCGCCCCCTCTACATCTCCATCGACATCGACTGCCTCGACCCGGCGCACGCGCCCGGCACCGGCACCCCCGAGGCGGGCGGCATGACCTCCCGCGAGCTCCTGGAGATCCTGCGCGGCCTGTCCTCCTGCAACCTGGTGTCGGCCGACGTGGTGGAGGTGGCCCCGGCGTACGACCACGCGGAGATCACCGCGGTCGCCGCCTCGCACACGGCGTACGAGCTGACCACGATCATGTCGCGCCAGATCGCGGCGAACCGCGCCTCCGGCGCGGAGCAGACCGCGAAGTGACCGCGCCGCCGGTCCCGCCTGCGGGACCGGCACCGGCCTGCCGGCCGGGACGCGCGCGTAACGTCGAGCCGGGGGTCGGAAGGCCCCGCCCCCGGGCGCAGGCGCCCGCACGCAGACGAACGAAACGATCCAGACGCTAAGGACGCCACGGTGACCCACGACCACGACCTCGTGCTGCGGCCGACGGTCGCCCAGACCGAGGCCGCGCTCAACCCGCCGAAGGGCCGCAACGGCGGCGACCTCGTCGTCGAGACCCTCCAGGGCCTCGGCGCGACGACCGTCTTCGGGCTGCCCGGGCAGCACGCGCTCGGCATGTTCGACGCGCTGCGCCGTTCGGCCCTGACCTACGTCGGGCTGCGCGTCGAGAACAACGCGGGCTTCGCCGCCGACGCCTACGGCCGCGTCACCGGCGAGGCCGCGCCCCTGCTGCTGTCCACCGGACCCGGCGCGCTGATGTCGCTGGCCGCGCTCCAGGAGGCCGCCGCGGCGTCGGCGCCCGTGCTCGCGATCGGCAGCCAGGTCCCGGCGGCCGGGCTCGGCGGCGGACGCCACGGCTACCTGCACGAACTGCGCGACCAGCAGGCGTCGTTCCGCGACATCGTGAAGTCCGTGCACACCGTGCGCAAGGCCTCCCAGATCCCGTCGGCGATCGCGGCGGCGTGGCAGTCGGCGCTGACCGCACCGCACGGGCCGGTGTGGGTCGAGATCCCGCAGGACGTCCTGCTCGCCGAGACCGCTCTGCCGGTCGTCACGGCGATGGACGCCACACCCGAAGACGTCGTGCCGCGCCCCGAACTGACCGACGTGGCCGCCCACCTGCTGTCCACCGCCGAGCGGCCCGTGATCATCGCGGGCGGCGGCGTCGTGCGCTCCGACGCCTCGGGCAAGCTGCGCGCGCTCGCCGAGAAGATCGACGCGCCGGTCGTCACCACCTTCGGCGGCAAGGGCGCCTTCCCGTGGGAGCACCCGCTGTCCCTCCAGTCCTGGCTGGAGGACCGCCACACCACCAACTTCCTGGAGTCGGCCGACGTGCTGCTCGTCGTCGGCTCGGGACTCGGCGAACTGTCCTCGAACTACTACACCTTCGCCCCCCGCGGCTGCGTCATCCAGATCGAGGCCGACCTCGGAAAGCTGGAGTCCAACCACGCCGGCCTCGGTATCCACGCGGACGCGCGCCTCGCGCTGTCGGCCCTGCTGGAGACCGTGGAGGACCGCCGCGACCCGTCGGCGGCCGACGCCGTGCGCGAGGTCCTCGCCGCGGTCCGCGCCCGGATCGACTCCCAGGAACTGACCCTGGAGCAGCAGGTCCTGGCGTCCGTGCGCGAGGCCCTGCCGGACGACTCGCCCAGCTTCTGGGACATGACGATCCTCGCGTACTGGGCCTGGTCCGCCTTCGACGCCCGCCGGCCCAACACGATGCACTCCGCTCAGGGCGCCGGCGGCCTCGGCTACGGCTTCCCGGCGGCGCTCGGCGCGGCGGCCGCCGACCGCACCCGCCCGGTCCTCGCCGTCTCGGGCGACGGCGGTGCGATGTACTCGATCGCCGAGCTGGCCACGGCCCGCCAGTACGACCTGCCGGTCACCTGGCTGATCGTGGACGACGGCGGCTACGGCATCCTGCGCGAGTACATGACGGACGCGTTCGGCGAGGCCACGGCGACGGAGCTGGCGTGTCCGGACTTCGTCGCGCTGGCGGAGTCCTTCGGCGTCCCGGCGACCCGGACGAGCCCCGAGACGCTGTCCGAGGACCTGGCCAAGGCGCTGGCCCAGCCCGGTCCGTCGGTGGTCGTCCTCCCGGCCCTGCTGCGGATGTTCGCCCCGACGCACCTGTGACACGGCCCGCAGACCACCCGGCCCCGCCGCCCGACTCCCCCGGGCGGCGGGGCCGGGCCCGTATCAGCCCGCCACCGCGGTCGTGTCCGCGAACGAGTGGTGCTCGTGCGCGACCACCCAGCGGCCCCGGTCCTTGCGGAGCCCGACGCTGAGCCGCAGCCGGGTCTCGGGACGCTCGGCGAGCTCCTGCCGCGTCCCGCAGCGCAGCAGGGCGTGCGCGAAGGCGACGTCGTCGCCGGCGGTGACGTCGAGGGACAGGATCTCGAACGCCGCGCCCTGCGCCTGCCACGCGAAGAACGGCGGCCACGTCTCGCGGTAGGCGTCGATGCCGCGGACGCCGTCGTGCGGCGGCGGCACGTCGAACATGACGATGTCGTCGGCGTGGTCCACCAGGACTCCCTCCAGGTCGCCCCGGTGGACGGCCTCGGCCCACTGCTCGATCAGGGTCCGGATCTGCTGTTCGTCGCTACCCATGGCGCTGCTCCCGTCGACGGCCCCCGAAGAAGGGACCCGGCCGCGCCCCGGAATTCATCGCCCACGCCGGTGTGACGAATTCCGACCCGTACCGCCGCGACGACCCACACGGGCGGGCCGGGCGTCCGTGCTACGTGTCCGGGCGGTCCCAGGACCAGGGACGGGTATGTGTCGTGGAGGGATGAAATCCGTTCCGGTCCGCGTTGGTGCCTTCCGGAAGATCAGATCGTCGGGATCAGCGGGATCCGATGGATGCGGACGGGGAGGCCCTGGTGGCTGCGGCTCGAAAAGAGGACGGCTGGGCGCGGCGGCTGGCCGGTTACGCCTGGCGTTATCGGCGCAACGTGGTGCTCGCGCTCGGGTCCTCGCTGGGCGGCATGGCCGTCATGGCGCTCGTACCGCTCATCACCAAGGTCGTCATCGACGACGTCATCGGCGCGAAGACGCGATCCCTCGCGACGTGGACCGGTCTGCTGATCGCCGCGGCCGTCGCGGTGTACGTCCTCACCTACATCCGCCGCTACTACGGCGGCCGGCTCGCGCTCGACGTCCAGCACGACCTGCGCACCGAGATGTACGGCACGATCACCCGCCTCGACGGGCGGCGCCAGGACGAGCTGTCGACCGGCCAGGTCGTCGGACGGGCGACCAGCGACCTCCAGCTCATCCAGAGCCTGCTCTTCATGCTGCCGATGACCATCGGCAACCTCCTGCTGTTCGCGATCTCCCTGGCCGTCATGGCGTGGCTGTCGCTGCCGCTCACCCTGATCGCCCTCGCCGTCGCCCCCGCCCTGTGGATCATCGCCAAGCGCAGCCGTGCCCGGCTGCACCCCGCCACCTGGTACGCGCAGAGCCAGGCCGGCGCCGTCGCCGGAGTCGTCGACGGGGCCGTGTCGGGCGTGCGGGTCGTGAAGGGGTTCGGGCAGGAGGAGCAGGAGACCGGGAAGCTGCGCGAAGCCAGCCGGAAGCTGTTCGCGGGCCGGCTGCGGACCATCCGGCTCAACGCGCGGTACACGCCCGCCCTGCAGGCCGTCCCGGCGCTCGGCCAGGTGGCCATGCTCGCACTCGGCGGCTGGCTGGCGACGAAGGGCGAGATCACGCTCGGCACGTTCGTCGCCTTCTCGACGTACCTCGCGCAGCTCGTCGGACCGGTCCGGATGCTGGCCATGGTGCTCACCGTCGGTCAGCAGGCACGGGCCGGTGCGGAGCGCGTGCTGGAGCTCATCGACACCCGGCCGTCCCTGCACGAGGGCACGAAGGAGCTGCCGGCGGACGCCGAGGCGAGCGTCGAGTTCGACGACGTGAGCTTCGCGTACGGGGACGGCAGGCCGGTCCTGGACGGCTTCTCGCTGGAGATCCGGCCCGGCGAGACCGTCGCCGTCGTCGGGGCGTCCGGCAGCGGCAAGTCCACCGTCTCGCTCCTGCTGCCGCGCTTCTACGACGTCACCCGCGGCGCCGTCCTCGTCGGCGGCCACGACGTGCGCGAGTTGACCTTCGACTCGCTGCGGGCCGCCATCGGCATCGTGCCCGAGGACAGCTTCCTGTTCTCCGACACCGTCCGCGCGAACATCGCCTACGGGAAGCCGGACGCGACCCAGGACGAGATCGACCGGGCCGCCCGCGCCGCCCAGGCCGACCGGTTCGTCGCCGAGCTGCCCGACGGCTACGACACCAAGGTCGGCGAGCACGGGCTGACCCTCTCGGGCGGCCAGCGCCAGCGCATCGCGCTGGCCCGCGCGATCCTCACCGACCCGCGCCTGCTCCTCCTGGACGACGCCACCTCCGCCGTCGACGCCCGCGTGGAGCACGAGATCCACGAGGCGCTGCGGCAGGTCATGGCGGGCCGGACGACCCTGCTCATCGCCCACCGCCGCTCCACACTGGGCCTCGCCGACCGGATCGCTGTCCTGGACGGCGGCCGGCTCGCCGACATCGGCACCCACGAGGAGCTCCAGGAGCGCTCCGCGCTCTACCGCCGGCTGCTGACCGACCCGGACGAGCTCGGCGGCGTCTCGCCCGGCCACGTACTCCCCGAGGCCGCGCCCGAGCCGGACGAGGACCGCACGGTGCGGGACGAGCTGGACGCGGAGTTCGACGCCGAGCGCGGCATCACCCGAAGGCTGTGGGTGCGCGACGAACGAGCCGAGGAGGCCAGGGAGGCCAGGCAGGACGCGAGCGCCACGCCCGAACTGCTCGCCCAGGTCGAGGCGCTCCCCCCGGCCACGGACACCCCCGACATCGACGAGGCGCGGGCCGTCCGGGCCGAACCGGCCGGCGCCCGCGCCGGGGAGGGCGGCCGGCTCCGCGCGCTCCTGCGCGGCTTCGGGCTGCCCCTGCTGGTCAGCCTGCTGCTCGTCGCCGTCGACGCGGGCATGGGACTGCTCCTGCCCGTGCTGATCCGGCACGGCATCGACGAGGGCGTCGAACAACTCGCGCTGGGCGCGGTGTGGACGGCGTCCCTCCTCGCGCTCGGCACCGTCGTCGTGCAGTGGGCCGCCCAGACCGGCGAGATCCGCAAGACGGGACGCACCGGCGAGCGGGTCCTGTACGCCCTGCGCCTGAAGATCTTCGCCCAGCTCCAGCGGCTCGGCCTCGACTACTACGAGCGGGAGCTGACCGGACGGATCATGACCCGGATGACGACGGACGTGGACGCCCTGTCCACGTTCCTGCAGACGGGACTGGTCACCGCGTTCGTCTCGCTGGTCACGTTCTTCGGCATCATGGTCGCGCTCGTCGTCATCGACGTGCAGCTGGCGCTGGTCGTGTTCGCCACCCTGCCGGTCCTGATCGTCGGCACGTACTTCTTCCGCCGCAAGAGCGTGCAGGCGTACGAGCTCGCCCGTGAGCGCATCAGCGTCGTCAACGCCGACCTCCAGGAGTCCGTGTCCGGGCTGCGGATCGTGCAGGCGTTCCGGCGCGAGCGTGACGGCCGGGCCGACTTCACGGCGCGCAGCGACAGCTACCGCGAGGCCCGTGTCCGCGGCCAGTGGCTGATTTCCGTCTACTTCCCGTTCGTCCAGCTGCTGTCGTCGGTGGCGGCCGCGGCCGTGCTGATCGTCGGCGCGGGCCGGGTGGAGGCCGGGACCCTCACCACGGGCGCTCTCGTCGCCTACCTGCTCTACATCGACCTCTTCTTCGCGCCCGTGCAGCAGCTCTCGCAGGTCTTCGACGGCTACCAGCAGGCCACCGTGTCGCTCGGCCGGGTGCAGGAGCTGCTGCGGGAGCCGACGTCGACGGCCGCGGCGGAACGGCCGCGCGAGGTGGGCAGGCTGCGCGGCGACATCGCCTTCGAGAACGTGTCGTTCGCCTACGGTTCCGGCGGCGACGAGGAGGAGGCGCTGAGCGGGGTCGACCTGCGCATCCCGGCCGGGCAGACCGTCGCGTTCGTCGGCGAGACCGGCGCGGGCAAGTCCACGCTGGTCAAGCTGGTGGCGCGGTTCTACGACCCGACCCACGGCCGTATCACGGTCACTCTCGACGACTCCTCCCACGACGACCACGACGACCGGAGCGACCGGGGCGACCGGGGTGACGGCTCAGGGGCGGGCCACGACCTGCGCGAGCTGGACCTGACGGCCTACCGGCACCGGCTCGGCGTCGTCCCCCAGGAGGCGTACCTCTTCTCCGGCACGGTCCGCGACGCCATCGCCTACGGCCGGCCCGGCGCGAGCGACGCCGAGGTGGAGGCCGCGGCCAGGGCCGTCGGCGCGCACGACATGATCGCCACCCTCGACGGCGGCTACCTGCACGAGGTCTCCGAGCGCGGGCGCAACCTCTCGGCCGGACAGCGCCAGCTGATCGCCCTCGCCCGCGCCGAACTGGTCGACCCCGACGTGCTGTTGCTCGACGAGGCGACCGCCGCCCTGGACCTGGCGACCGAGGCACAGGTCAACCAGGCCACCGACCGGCTGACCGGCCGCCGCACCACGCTGGTGGTCGCGCACCGGCTCACCACGGCGGCCCGCGCCGACCGGGTCGTGGTGATGGACCACGGGCGGGTCGCCGAGGACGGCACGCACGACGAACTCCTCGCGCGCGGCGGACACTACGCCGCCCTGTGGCGCACGTTCATAGGGGAGGACGAGCCCGCGACCGTGTGACGGGGGAGTGCGGCGGCGCGCGCCTACCACGGCGCCGGGCGCAGCGGTCCGCGCGGGCGCATCGCAACCAAATCCCGTCGTGTGTGCGTCGTACGTCTGTACGGAGCAGTGACAGGCGGGAGCGGACGTGGTCGACCGGGTGGGGAACGGGAACAGGCACACGGGGCGGGCGGCCCGGGCACTCGCGCGGGCGCTCGCCGTGATGGCGGCCGCGTCCGCCCTGGCGGTGGCGGGCCCCGGCCTCCAGAGCGCCCAGGCGGCGGCGCCTTGTGCCGGACGTCTGGCGAAGTCGCTCTCCTTCGCCACCGGGCAGCTGAGGGTCTATCAGAACGGGCAGCACGTCTGCGCCGTCACCTTCGCCAGGAACCCGGGCGCCAGGCGTCCCATGTCCGTCTCCCTCCAGGTGCGCGGCGGCCGTCCGGAGACGGACAGCGGGAACTTCACGCGGCAGGCGGGACCGGTCACCGTGCCGGCGCGCGGCCGCTGCGTGAAGGCCACCGGTTCCGTCTCCGGCACCTCCCGCTCGACCGGCTGGATCCTGTGCTGAGCGGCCCTTCGTCAGCGGACCCGGGCCCAACGGGGGGTGGCGGGCCCGGACTTGGCACCGCTAGGTTCACCCGGACCGTTTGATCTCAAGGGGAGATCTTCAGGGGAGGGTGAATGCGCAAGGCGCTCAGATGGCTGCTGTCGCTCGTGGTGCTCATAGGCACCGTGAGCGCGGCCGGAGCGACGGCCGGTGCGGCGACCGCCGCCGAGCCGACGGCCGGCACGGACATCAAGGACCGGATTCTGGCGATCCGGGGCATGAGTCTCATCGAGGAGAAGCCGTACCCGGGTTACCGGTTCTTCGTCCTCAACTACACACAGCCGGTCGACCACCGGCACCCGGGCAAGGGCACCTTCGAGCAGCGGATCACCCTGCTGCACAAGGACACCAGCCGCCCCACCGTCTTCTTCACCTCCGGCTACAACGTGTCCACCACGCCGCGCCGCAGTGAGCCGACGACCATTGTCGACGGCAACCAGGTCTCTCTGGAGTACCGTTTCTTCACGCCGTCGCGGCCCGCTCCCGCGGACTGGTCCACGCTGGACATCTGGCAGGCCGCCAGCGACCAGCACCGGGTCTTCGCCGCGCTGAAGAAGATCTACACCAAGAAGTGGCTGTCCACCGGCGGCTCCAAGGGCGGCATGACCGCCACGTACTACGAGCGCCACTACCCGCGTGACATGGACGGCGTCGTCGCCTACGTCGCGCCCAACGACGTCGTCAACAAAGAGGACAGCGCCTACGACCGCTTCTTCGAGAACGTCGGCACCAAGGAGTGCCGCGACAGGCTGAACGCCGTGCAGCGCGAGGCCCTCGTGCGCCGTGAGCCGATGGCGGCCCTGTACGAGAAGTACGCGGCGGACAGGGGCTACACCTTCGACACCGTCGGCGGCCTGGACCGCGCCTTCGAGGCCGTGGTGCTCGACTACGTGTGGGCCTTCTGGCAGTACAGCCTGCTCGCCGACTGCGACTCGATCCCGGCCGCGGCCACCGCCACGGACCAGGAGATCTGGGACAGCATCGAGGCGATCTCGGGCTTCTCCGCCTACGCGGACCAGGGTCTTTCGACCTACACGCCGTACTATTACCAGGCGGGCACCGAGCTCGGCTCTCCCGACATCAAGCAGCCGCACCTCGACGGCCTGAGCCGCTACGGCTACCAGCCGCCGCGGAACTTCGTGCCGCGTGACATCCCCATGCGGTTCAAGCCGTGGGTGATGAGGGACGTCGACTCCTGGGTGCGCCACAACGCCACCCGGATGATGTTCGTCAACGGCCAGAACGACCCGTGGAGCGCGGAACCGTTCCGTCTCGGCCACGGCGCGCGTGACAGCTACGTCTACACCGCGCCGGGCGCCAACCACGGTGCGAGTGTCGCCCGTCTCGCCGCCGACGAGAAGGCGAAGGCCACGGCCGCCATCCTGAGGTGGGCGGGCGTCGCCCCGGCCGCCGTCCAGGAGGACCCGACGAAGGCCAGGCCGCTCGCGAAGGCGGACGCCAAGCTCGACAAGAGGGACACGGAGCACACCCTGCGCCCGTGACGCCTGTGCAAGAGAAGGGGCTGTGTCCGCGGTACGGCGGACACAGCCCCTTCGCGCGTCAGCTGTACGAGAGCCCGTGGCCGATCGGGAACAGCACCCGGGACGGGTCGTCGGCGCGCTGGACCGGGACCGGCAGCCGGCCCCGCGGGTCGGCCGCGCCCGCGATGACCCGGGCGACGGCGCGGAGTTCGACGTCGGTCCACGAGTAGCTCGCGAGCGCCGCCTGCACCCCGGCGAGCCGGGCGATGTCGTACGGATTGCGGATCGCCAGCGCGACGACCGGGACCCCCGTGGCGACCAGCCGGTCCACCAGCGTGCGCTGCGAGCTCGCCGCTGTGACGTTGTAGGTGCCCACGACCACGACGTCCTTGCCCCGCGCCGCTGCCACCGCCTCGTCGATCCTGGCGCTGCTGGGGGCGATGCCCGTGGACAGGGAGCTCGCCCGGAAGCCCAGCTCGGTGAAGGCACCGGCCAGCACGGTCGTCGGCGGGCCCGTCGTGCCGCTGGGAGAGGCCGGGTCGGCACCGACGACCAGCAGGTTCGGCCGGCTGCGGCGGCTGAGCGGCAGCAGGCCGTCCGGGTTGGCCAGCAGGGTGGTGGTCCCCTCGGCGATCCGGTCGGCGGCCGCCAGGTGCGGGGCCGTGCCCACGACACGGTCCACGCCCCGGTGGGTGACGAACGGGTCGCGGAACAGCCCGAGTTTGTCCTTGAGCAGCAGAATCCGCAGGATCGATTCCTCGATGCGGGCGACACTCAGCTCGCCGCTCCTGACCGCGCCCAGCACGCCGTGCCAGGCGACCGCCAGATCCGGCGGGTTGAGCAGCTGGTCCACACCCGCGAGCAGCGCGAGCACCGGCACCCGGTGGTCGCCGTACTTCTCCCGCACGCCCTGCATGTTGAGCGCATCCGTCACGACGACGCCGTCGTAGCCGAGCTCCTCGCGGAGGATGCCGGTGAGGATGGGGCGGGAGAGCGTCGCCGGGTCGTTGCTCGGGTCCAGCGCGGGGAACTGGATGTGGGCCGTCATGATCGAGTCGATCCCGGCGTCGATCGCCGCCCGGAAGGGCGGGGCGTCGATCCGCTCCCACTCCTCACGGGTGTGGGTGATGACCGGGATGCCGGTGTGGCTGTCCACCGTGGTGTCCCCGTGGCCCGGGAAGTGCTTGGCGGTCGCCGCGATGCCCGCGGCCTGATAGCCCGTCACCTGGGCGGCGGCCATGTGGGCGACGGCGGCCGGGTCGGCGCCGAAGGACCGCACGCCGATGACCGGGTTGGCCGGGTTCACGTTCACGTCGGCGACGGGCGCGTAGTTCTGCACGATACCCATGGCGGCGAGCTCGGTCCCGGCGATGTGCGCGGCGGCGCGGGCCGCGGACCGTGAGCCGCCGGCCCCGAGCGCCATCGCGCCCGGCATCAGCGTGGCCGGCTTGCCGACGCGGGCGACGATCCCGTGCTCCTGGTCGGTGGAGATCAGCAGCGGCACGGGCGTGGGCTGGGCGAGCCCGGCGCGCTGGATCCCGTTCGACAGGTCCGCGATCTGGTGCGCGTCGCGGGTGTTGTGCGCCCAGGCGAAGTAGATGATGCCGCCGACGTGGTACCGGGCGACGAGCTCGGCGGCCGTGCGGACCCCGATCTCCTTCAGGTTGGCGTCGATGTCGGCCTGGTCGGGGGCGGTGGCGGAGTGCCCGTAGACGCGCATCACGAAGAGCTGGCCGACCTTCTCCTCCAGGCTCATCCGGGAGATGAGGCGCTTGAGGCGGTCTCGGGTGCCACGGGCGGCGGGCGACGCGACGGCGGGCGACGCCACCGCCGCCGTCCCGGCGGCGACCGCCGTCGCGGTGAGGAGGGTGCGTCTGGAGAGGTTCCGGTCGTGCACTGGTGCTCCTTCCGGCCTTGCTCGACAAGGGAGTTGCCCAAGGGAGGTTGAAGGAAACTTCCAAGGTGCCACGGATATCCGGAAAGTAACTGCCAGGTCAAGGCTCCGCGCAGAACCGGCACGAATGACTGCCGCCAGAGGGCCCTTGGGCGCCGGGCCCGTCACCTCGGTGAGGGTGGTGCGTGCCGCGGGGTGGGGCCGACCGCGTCGTAGCCGTACCGCATCGGAGGTCGGGCCGGCCCGTGCAGTGTGGCGCGACCGCGGGGCGGGCCGGGCCCGGTCGTACCCGTACCTGGGCCGCCGGCGCGGCGTGGCGCGGCCCCACTCGCCGTACGCGCACCCGTACCCGTCCCGCACGCGTCGGACGGTGCGGGGACTCGCGCGGGCCGGTGGCCCGACGCATCGGGGGTGACCCCTATGCCCGGGCGGCGACCTGCGGCCACAGCCGCTTCAGCGTGCGGACGGTCTCCGTGATCGCCGGCCGTCGGGCCGCTCCCGCACGCCACAGCGCGCGGAGCCGGCGGCTCGGCGCCGGATCCAGTCCGACGACCGCGACCTCCGGCGGCAGCGGCCCGCGGCCCAGCCGCGGGACCAGCGCGATGCCGAGCCCGGCGGAGACGAGGGCGACCTGCGTGTGGTACTCCTCGGCCTGATGCGCGATCAGCGGCTCGTGGCCGGCGGCCCGCAGGGTGCGCATCAGCCAGTCGTGGCAGACCGTGCCCGGTGGCTGCGTGATCCACCGCTCGCCGCCGAGGTCCTCACGCCGTACGGACTTCTCGCCGGCCATCGGGTGATCCGCCGGGACGAGCACGTCGCACAGGTCGTCGCCGATGACGGCCTGCTCCACGCCGGGCGGGGCCGGCATCGGGGCGATGTCCCAGTCGTGCGCCACGGCCAGGTCGATGGCGCCGCGGGCGACGAGGTCGACCGACAGATGCGGATCGAGCTCCTGCAGCCGCGCGTCCAGAGCGGGGTGGCGGCGGGCGAGATCGGCGAGCACGAGGGGCATCAGGCCACGCGCCGCGCTGGCGAAACAGGCGATGGCGAGCTGCCCCGACGGCACACCGCGCTGCTCCTCGAGGCGCACCTCCGCCTCCTCGACGAGGGACAGCAACTGCTGGGCAATCGCCGCCAGTTGCCGCGCCTCGTCGGTCAGCCGCACGCCGCGCCCCTGCCGCTCCAGCAGCGTCGTACGGGTCTCCCGCTCCAGTTTGGCGATCTGCTGGGAGACGGCGGAGGGCGTGTAGCCGAGCGCCGCGGCGGCGGCGCCGACCGTGCCGTGGACGGAGACGGCGTGCAGGGCGCGCAGTCGGCCGAGATCGAGCACGGCGCATCCTTTCGTAAGCAGTGCTTCATCCAACCATGAAGAAATCCGCGCTGGTCCTGCACAGTGCCTGGCGGTGATGCTCGATGCCATGCCTCCCGCCCGTGTCATGCCGCCCGCTCACATCACCCTCGCCGCCCTGGTCGCCGCCGTCTGGGGCGTCAACTTCGTCGTCATCGAGATCGGCCTCGACCACTTCCCGCCGCTGCTCTTCTCCGCACTGCGCTTCCTCGCGGCGGCCCTGCCCGCGGTCTTCTTCGTCGGCCGCCCCAAAGTCGCCTGGAAGTGGATCGTCGGAGTGGGGCTGGTACTGGGTGTGGCCAAGTTCGGCCTGCTCTTCACGGGCATGGACCTGGGATCACCGGCCGGTCTGTCGTCGCTGGTCCTGCAGGTGCAGGCGGTCTTCACGGCCCTGTTCGCCTTCGTGGCCCTCGGTGAACGGCCCGGTCCCGTACGGGCCGTCGGCATGGCCGTCGCCCTCGGCGGCATCGCGGTCGCGGCGGTCGACGAGGGCACGTCCGGCCCGCTGCTGGGCTTTCTGCTGTGCATCGCCGCGGCGGCCTGCTGGGGCGTCTCCAACGTCATGACCCGCAAGGCGTCCCCTCCCGATGCCCTGAACTTCATGGTGTGGGTGAGCCTCGTCCCGATCCTTCCGCTGCTCGGCCTCTCCCTGCTCACGGAAGGCGTGGGCCGCGACATGGCGGCGCTCCGCTCCCTGGACTGGACGGGCGTCGGCGTCGTGATCTACGTCGCCTGGATCACCACGATCTTCGGCTTCGGGGCCTGGGGTTACCTGATGCGCCATCACCCCGCTTCCTCGGTCGCGCCCTTCTCCTTGCTGGTCCCGGTGTTCGGCATGTCGTCGGCGGCCCTGTTCCTCGACGAGTCGATCAGCCCCTTGCGCTGGTGCGCGGCGGCGCTGCTCGTGGCCGGGGTGGCCCTGACGTCGCTGCCCGGCGGCCGCAAGGCGGGGCAGGCGAGCCGGGAGGCGGAGCCGGAGCCGGCCGCGGCCGGCCGGACCTGAGAGTCAAGGTGCTCACCCCCGACCCCGAGAGCCCCTGGCTCACGCTCCCGTGGCGATGGCCGCTCCGGGGCGCGGGTAGCGTGACCGCATCGCGTCGATGCATGTGTCACGTGAGGTGGGGCCGCCGAAGCGGAGGCGGTCGTAGCTCGTGAACGCCGGCACCAGCGCGTCCAGTTCGTCGATCAGCTCGTGCAGCCGAGCCGTCCACGCGGCCGAGCCCGCGTCCGGCTCGGACGGAGCCGCCGTGATGGCCGCCGTCAGGTACTCCTTGCGCCGGATCGTGGCCGGACTCACCTCGTGCAGGCACACGTACTGCCCGCTCAGGTACGCCTCCCACTCGCGCCGTCCCGTTCCCTCGTCCGCCCAGTGCGCCGTGAACCACTCCTCCAGCCGCTCCGGCCCGCCGGCCAGCTCCGCCAGTGCGAACAGGTCCCTGGGGACCATCGCCACGCCGTCGGAGCGCAGGTAGCCGGGCAGCGGCAGCAGGCCGGCGAGCATCATCAGCCGCACAGCGCCGGGGTCGTAGCCCTCGGTCGCGCACACCTCCTCCAACACCGCGAACTGGGCAGTGACGTACGCGTCGTCCGCGGGCGTCATCGGATGGTCGCCGTTGACGCGGCGGAAGCGTTCGGCCAGTTCCTGCTCGTACATGGGACCTCGTTCCTTCGGTCGGACGCCGTCCCCACATGCTGGCCGCTCATCCGTTCGGCCCCGGCCGAACCGTCCCCGCCGCCCCCTCAGGCCAGTCCCTCCAGATGCTCCCGGCCCGCCGCGAGCAGCCCCGGCAGCTCGGCCGCCGCCTCGTACCAGCGCTTCTCGTACTCCCAGCACACCCAGCCGTCCGGGTCCGCCAAGGACAGGCACTCGGCGAGCGGGAGCACGCCGGCGCCGAGCGGGAGAGGCGTCAGGTCGTCGCGCGAGGCCACGTCCTTGACCTGGAGGTAGCCGAGGAAGGGGCTCAGACCGGCGTGCGTCGTCCGGGGCTCCTCGCCGCCCAACCACGGGTGCATCACGTCCCACAGCGCGCCCGCGTGCTTGTGGCCGACGGTGCCGAGGACACGTGAGACATCGGCGCCCGTGCGGTGCGAGTCGTGCGTCTCCAGCAGGATCCGCACGCCCGCGCTCGCCGCGGTCTCCGCGGCCGCGCCCAGCCGCCGCGCCGCGGTCGCGTCGGCCTCCGCCGGGTCCTGGTCGCCGCCCCCCGGGAACACCCGGACGAACGCGGCCCCCAGGTCGCCGGCCAGGCGGACCAGCCGGTCCAGCTCCTGCAGGACGGGACGGTCGTCACCCGGCGCCGCGACCCGCGCATACCCCGCGACGGTCAGGATCTCGACACCCGCCTGCCCGAACTCCTTCACCACCGCCTGCCGTTCGGGCGTGGTGAGGCCCAGGTGCACCGGCTCCTCGGGGTGCGTGCGCAGCTCCACGCCCCGGTATCCGGTCGTGGCGGCGAGCGCGGCCACGTCCGCGACGGGCATGCCGGGCACGCCGAGGGTCGAGAAGGCGAACTTCATCGGGTCGGTCCTTCCTGCAGGGGCGGTTCGTGCAGGGGCAGGGCCGCCACCAGTCCTGGCCGACCAGCTCCGCCCCCTACGAGCGATGTGGTTTCTCCGCGACGAGCGTGAAGCCGGTGCGCTGGTATATCCGGCGGGCGCCGTGCAGCACGTCGTTCGTCCACAACACCATGTCCCGATACCCCTCCTCGCGCGCGAAATCCACGGCCGTGCGCACCAGCCGGTCGCCCGGCCCGTGCCCGCGGGCCTCCGGCTCGACGAGCAGCAGCCGCAGCCGCGTGGTGGCCGGGGCGTCGTCCCGCACGCACATCACGGACCCCACCGGGCGGCCGTCCAGCTCGGCTGTCCACACCCGCTCCCGGCTCGGGTCGTGCCTTGCGCGAAGTCGGCGACGATCTTCGCGACGAGGCCCGCGCGAGTCACGGGGCGCGCGCCCACCGCAGCCGCGCGCCCTGTGCCCAGGGCTCGCCCGCGCCGGGTCGCGCCCGACACCGCCGCGCCGCCCGCGCCCCCACACGCACGTCGCCGCCAGTCAGAATCCGCGGCCCCCGCAGCCCGTCAGACCCCGCTCGCCGCCCGCTCGCCGCCGCCCTCAGCCCCGCCCCGGCCGGGCCGTCGAGTCGCGCACCATCAGTTCCGCCGCTATCGTCGCGATGCCTCCCGGCGGCGGCGCCTCGTTCCCCATTGCCAGCCGCCCCGCCCGCGCCCCCGCCTCGAACAGCGGCAGTCGCACCGTCGTCAGCGCGGGCACCGCGTCGATCGAGAACGGCAGGTCGTCGAAGCCCGCCACCGAGATGTCGTCGGGGATGCGCAGCCCCTGGTCGCGCAGCGCCGCGCAGGCGCCCAGCGCCACCGTGTCGTTCGCGGCCACCACGGCCGTCAACCCGGGCTCCCGCCGCAGCAGTTCGAGCGTGGCGTCGTATCCCGACTGCCGGTCGTACGGTCCGTGCACCGTCAGCCGGTCCTGTTCGGCGTCCGAGCCGGCCACCCCCGCCGCGGCCATCGCCGCACGGTGCCCCTCCAGCCGGTGCCGGGTCGTCGTGCGCTCCTCGGGCCCGGCGACGTAGCCGATCCGCCGGTGACCGAGCGAGATCAGATGCTCGGTGAGGCGCCGCCCGCCGCCCCGGTTGTCGAAGGCGAGAGCCGCGAGGACCGCGTCGCTGCCCGGCAGCGGGGGCCGCCCGCAGAGCACCACGCGCGTCCCGGCGTCCGCCATCCTCGTCAGCTTGGCGCTCATCGTCGCGATGTGCGCCGGGTCCTCGATCGCCCCGCCGGTCAGGATCACCGCCGCGGCCCGCTGGCGCTGGAGGAGCGTCAGGTAGGTCAGTTCACGTTCCGGGGAGCCGCCCGTGTTGCACACCACGGCCAGTTTCTCGCCCCCGGCCCGCCCCGAGCCCTCCTTTCCGCCGATCTCCGTCTGGGCCGCCCCGGCCATGATCCCGAAGAACGGGTCGGCGATGTCGTTGACGAGGATGCCGACCAGGTCCGAGGTCGCGGCGGCGAGCGAGCTCGCCGGGCCGTTCAGCACGTAGTCCAGTTCGTCGACCGCTCGCAGGACCCGTTCCCGGGTCGATGCCGCGACCGGGTAATTGCCGTTCAACACGCGGGAGACGGTCGCCGGGGACACCCGGGCGCGCGCCGCCACATCCGCCAGGGTGACTGTCATCGCTTTCCTCCGCAGGAGATGGACCGGCCCCCTTGTCCGGGCCGCTGTCGGCAGGCTAGCTTCATACCGCGTAGAAAGCGCTTGCTACGCCCATATCGGGGATCTCGGGAAAACCGAGGGGAACAGGGAGGTACCTTCGTGACACGCAGGCCAGTGCGGATCGCCATGAACGGGGTCACCGGACGGATGGGCTACCGCCAGCACCTGGTGCGTTCCCTCCTCGCGATCCGCGAGCAGGGCGGTCTCGACCTCGGGGACGGCAACATCCTGTGGCCCGAGCCCGTCCTCGTCGGCCGCCGCGAGCACGCGCTGCGCGCCATCGCCGACCGGCACGGACTGACGGAGATCTCCACCGACCTCGACGCCGTACTCGCCGACGACACGATCGACGTCTACTTCGACGCGCAGGTCACCTCCGCCCGGGTCGAGGCGCTGAAGAAGGCCGTCGCCGCCGGCAAGCACGTCTACACGGAGAAGCCCACCGCCACCGACCTCGCGGGCGCACTCGACCTGGCGCGTCTCGCCACCGCAGCGGGCATCAAGCACGGCGTGGTCCAGGACAAGATCTTCCTGCCGGGCCTGCTGAAGCTGAAGCGCCTGATCGACGGCGGCTTCTTCGGCGAGATCCTGTCCGTGCGCGGCGAGTTCGGCTACTGGGTCTTCGAGGGCGACTGGCAGGAGGCACAGCGCCCCAGCTGGAACTACCGCGCCGAGGACGGCGGCGGCATCGTCGTCGACATGTTCCCGCACTGGGAGTACGTGCTGCACGAGCTGTTCGGCCGGGTCACCTCGGTCACCGTGCAGGTCGCCACGCACATCCCGCGGCGCTGGGACGAGGACGGCAAGCCGTACGAGGCGACCGCCGACGACGCCGCGTACGGCATCTTCGGGCTGGAGGGCGGCGCGATCGCCCAGATCAACTCCTCCTGGGCGGTCCGCGTCAACCGGGACGAGCTGGTCGAGTTCCAGGTCGACGGCACCCACGGGTCGGCCGTCGCGGGCCTGCGCAACTGCCGGGTCCAGCACCGTTCCGGCACGCCGAAGCCGGTGTGGAACCCGGACCTGCCCGTCACCGAGTCCTTCCGCGACCAGTGGCAGGAGATCCCGGACAACGCCGAGTTCGACAACGGCTTCAAGGCCCAGTGGGAGCTGTTCCTGCGCCATGTCGCGCTGGACGAGCCGTACCACTGGGACCTGCTGGCCGGCGCGCGCGGCGTGCAGCTCGCCGAACTCGGCCTGCGCAGCAACGCCGAGGGCCGCCGCCTGGACGTCCCGGAGCTGTCCCTGTGACGATCCGACTCCCGCGCACCGACGGCACGACCCGCGCCTACGAACCCCGCGCGGAGCCGCTGACCTTCACCACGGGCGCGCCCCTCACCTCCCGTACGGTCTTCTCCGCCGCCCACGTGGTGGCCGACCCGTACGCCGACACCACCCCCGACTCACCCGCCGCCGTCGACTGGGACGCCACCCTCGCCTTCCGCCGCCACCTGTGGTCGCACGGGCTCGGCGTCGCGGAGGCGATGGACACCGCGCAGCGCGGCATGGGCCTGGACTGGGCGGGCGCGGCCGAACTGATCCGCCGCTCGGCGGCCGAGGCGAAGGCGGTCGGCGGCACGATCGCGTGCGGCGTGGGCACGGACCGGCTGACCGGGCCCGCGACGCTCGACGAGGTCCGCGCGGCGTACGAGGAACAGCTCGCCCTCGTCGAGTCCACCGGCGCACAGGCGATCCTGATGGCGTCCCGCGCCCTCGCGGCCGCCGCCTCCTCGCCGGACGACTACGTCACCGTCTGCACGCACCTGCTGCGCCAGGCCTCCGAGCCGGTCGTCCTGCACTGGTTGGGGCCCATGTTCGACCCGGCCCTGGAGGGCTACTGGGGCTCCTCCGACCTGGACACCGCCACGTCGGTCTTCCTCGACGTGATCGCCGCCCACCCGGACAAGGTCGACGGCATCAAGGTCTCGTTGCTGGACGCGCGGCGCGAGGTCGACCTGCGCCGCCGCCTGCCGCGGGGCGTGCGCTGCTACACGGGTGACGACTTCCACTACCCGGAACTGATCGCCGGTGACGAACAGGGTTTCAGCCACGCGCTGCTCGGCATCTTCGACCCGCTGGGCCCGCTGGCGGCGGCGGCGGTACGCGTCCTGGACACGGGCGACACCGCGGGCTTCCGCAAACTCCTCGACCCGACGGTCGAGCTGTCCCGCCACCTCTTCCAGCCGCCGACGCGCTTCTACAAGACGGGCGTCGTGTTCCTCGCCTGGCTGGCCGGCCACCAGTCGCACTTCTCGATGGTCGGCGGCCTCCAGTCCGCGCGCTCGCTGCCGCACCTGGCACGCGCGTACGAACTCGCCGACGGGCTGGGCCTGTTCCCCGACCCGGCGCTGGCGGAGTCCCGCATGAAGTCCCTGCTGACGGTCTACGGAGTCCCCCAGTGAACGCTCTCTCCCGCGTCAGCATCAACCAGATGACGGTCAAGCAGCTGACCCTGCCCTCGCTCGTCGAGTCCTGCGTCCGCCTGGGCGTGCCGGCCGTCGGCCTGTGGCGCGAACCGGTCGCCGACTACGGCCTGGAGGCGACGGCGAAGCTGGTACGCGACGCGGGCCTGACGGTCACGTCCCTGTGCCGCGGCGGCTTCCTGACCGCACGGGACCCGGACGCACGCGCGCGTGCCCTGGACGACAACCGCGCGGCGATCGACGAGGCGGCCGCGCTGGGCACGGACACCCTGGTCCTGGTCTCGGGCGGCCTCCCGCCGGGCAGCCGCGACCTGGTCGCGGCGCGCGAACGGATCGCCGACGCGCTCTCGGCACTGGCCCCCTACGCCGTTGAACGCGGCGTCCGCCTGGCGATCGAGCCGCTCCACCCGATGTACGCGGCGGACCGCTGCGTGGTCTCCACCCTGACCCAGGCACTGGACCTCGCGGAACGCTTCCCGGCGTCGCAGGTGGGCGTGGTCGTGGACACGTACCACATCTGGTGGGACGACCGGGCCCCCGCCGAGGTCGCCCGCGCGGGCGCACAGGGCCGCATCCACTCCTTCCAGCTCGCGGACTGGGTCACGCCGTTGCCCGCGGACGTCCTGACCGGCCGCGGCCAACTCGGCGACGGCGCGATCGACATGCGCGCATGGCGCGAACGCGTGGAGGCGACGGGCTGGACGGGCTGCATCGAGGTGGAGCTGTTCAACGAGGGGCTGTGGGCGCGGGACGGCGTGGAAGTGCTGGAGGAGACGGCGGAGAGGTTCGCGAGGGAGGTGTTCTGAAGCGTCGGCCGCGCAGCGCTTGCACTTGTCCACAGGCCTCCCGCGCTGTCCGACCCCGGCGATAACGTCGGAGCATGTCCCAACAGGTCATGCCTCGCCTCGCCGTCCTCGAAGGCGTTCTCGAGCGGATCACGTACGCCAACGAGGAAAACGGCTACACGGTCGCGCGCGTCGACACCGGGCGCGGGGGCGGTGAGCTGCTCACCGTCGTCGGGTCGCTGCTCGGCGCGCAGGTCGGGGAGTCGCTGCGGATGGAGGGGCGCTGGGGCTCCCACCCGCAGTACGGCAAGCAGTTCACCGTGGAGAACTACACCACCGTCCTGCCCGCCACCGTCCAGGGCATCCGGCGCTACCTCGGCTCCGGGCTGATCAAGGGGATCGGGCCGCGCATCGCCGAGCGGATCGTCGACCACTTCGGTGTGGACACGTTGGACGTCATCGAGCAGGAGCCGAAGCGGCTCATCGAGGTGCCCGGTCTCGGTCCGAAGCGGACGAAGATGATCGGGGCCGCCTGGGAGGAGCAGAAGGCCATCAAGGAGGTCATGGTCTTCCTCCAGGGCGTCGGCGTCTCCACGTCCATCGCCGTGCGCATCTACAAGAAGTACGAGGACGCCTCGATCTCCGTCGTGAAGAACCAGCCGTACCGCCTCGCCGCCGACGTGTGGGGCATCGGCTTCCTGACCGCGGACAAGATCGCGCAGGCGGTCGGCATACCGCACGACAGCCCCGAGCGGGTCAAGGCCGGCCTGCAGTACGCGCTGTCCCAGTCCACGGACCAGGGGCACTGCTTCCTGCCCGAGGAGCAGCTGATCGCGGACGCCGTGAAGCTGCTCCAGGTGGACACGGGGCTGGTCATCGACTGTCTCGCGGAGCTCGCGGCCGACGAGGAGGGGGTCGTCCGGGAGCAGGTGCCCGGACCCGACGGCGGTGAGCCGGTCACGGCCGTCTACCTGGTCCCCTTCCACCGGGCCGAGCTGTCCCTCGCGGGCCGGCTGCGCAGGCTGCTGCGCGCCGACGAGGACCGGATGCCGGCCTTCCGGGACGTCGACTGGGGCAGGGCGCTGGCCTGGCTCGCGGCGCGTACGGGTGCCGAGCTGGCGCCCGAGCAGGAGGCCGCGGTCAAGCTGGCGCTGACCAGCAGGGTCGCGGTGCTGACCGGCGGTCCGGGCTGCGGCAAGTCGTTCACGGTGCGGTCGATCGTGGAGCTGGCCCGGGCGAAGAAGGCGAAGGTCGTGCTCGCCGCGCCCACCGGCCGGGCGGCCAAGCGGCTCGCGGAGCTGACCGGGGCGGAGGCGTCGACGGTGCACCGGCTGCTGGAGCTCAAGCCGGGCGGGGACGCGGCGTACGACCAGGACCGGCCGCTGGACGCGGACCTGGTGGTCGTCGACGAGGCGTCGATGCTCGATCTGCTGCTCGCCAACAAGCTGGTCAAGGCGGTGGCGACGGGCGCGCACCTGCTGCTCGTCGGGGACGTGGACCAGCTGCCGAGCGTCGGGGCGGGAGAGGTGCTGCGGGATCTGCTCGCGGACAACGGGCCGGTGCCGAGCGTGCGGCTGACGCGCATCTTCCGGCAGGCCCAGCAGTCGGGTGTCGTCACAAACGCCCACCGGATCAACTCCGGGAAGCAGCCGGTCACCTCGGGCATGAAGGACTTCTTCCTCTTCGTGGCGGAGGAGACGGAGGACGCGGGGAGGCTGACCGTGGACGTGGCGGCACGGCGGATTCCGGCCAAGTTCGGGCTCGACCCGCGGCGCGACGTGCAGGTCCTCGCCCCGATGCACCGCGGTCCGGCCGGCGCGGGCACGCTCAACGGACTGTTGCAGCAGGCCATCACCCCGGCCCGGCCGGACCTGCCGGAGAAGCGCTTCGGCGGGCGCGTGTTCCGCGTGGGCGACAAGGTGACCCAGATCCGGAACAACTACGACAAGGGGCGCAACGGCGTCTTCAACGGCACGGTCGGGGTCGTCACCTCGCTCAACACCGACGACCAGCGGCTGACCGTGCTCACGGACGAGGACGAGGAGGTGCCGTACGACTTCGACGAGCTGGACGAGCTGGCCCACGCGTACGCGGTCACGATCCACCGCTCGCAGGGCAGCGAGTACCCGGCCGTGGTGATCCCGGTCACCACCGGGGCCTGGATGATGCTCCAGCGGAACCTGCTCTACACGGCCGTCACGCGGGCCAGGAAACTGGTCGTGCTGGTCGGCTCCCGCAAGGCGATAGGACAGGCCGTGCGGACCGTTTCCGCAGGCAGGCGCTTCACGGCGCTGGACCACCGGCTGGCGGGCGGGCAGTCGACCGGCTGAGCCGGTGGCATCCGTCGAGCGGGCCGGGCGGCGGTTCGGGACCCCCGCTCGGCGGGAAGGTGCCGGGAAGGGTGGGAAACACCACCCTGCCCCCGTCCCGGCTTTCAGAACCAGGGCGAAGGGGGCAAGATGAGCAGGTTGACGGCACTGAGTGCCGCCATTGGACCCAATGGTCGACCCCGAGTGCACTCTCCTGAGCCAAATGGGGGATGGTAGAGACAGTCAGGGCACCTCGAAGTAGAGGCACTACGTCGGTGAGGGATGACGTGAGCGACAACTCTGTAGTACTGCGGTACGCGGACGGTGAATACACCTACCCGGTGGTCGAGAGCACCGTCGGTGACAAGGGCTTCGACATCGGGAAGCTCCGAGCCCAGACCGGTCTGGTGACCCTGGACAGTGGATACGGCAATACCGCCGCCTACAAATCCGCGATCACCTACCTCGACGGCGAGCAGGGCATTCTGCGCTACCGCGGCTACCCGATCGAGCAGCTGGCCGAGCGCTCCACCTTCCTCGAAGTCGCGTACCTGCTGATCAACGGTGAGCTTCCCACGGTCGACCAGCTCGCGGGGTTCAAGGGTGAGATCACGCAGCACACCCTGCTGCACGAGGACGTCAAGCGGTTCTTCGACGGCTTCCCGCGCGACGCGCACCCGATGGCCATGCTGTCCTCCGTGGTCAGCGCGCTGTCGACGTTCTACCAGGACAGCCACAACCCGTTCGACGAGAAGCAGCGCCACCTGTCCACGATCCGGCTGCTGGCCAAGCTGCCGACGATCGCGGCCTACGCGTACAAGAAGTCGATCGGCCACCCCTTCGTCTACCCGCGCAACGACCTCGGGTACGTCGAGAACTTCCTGCGCATGACCTTCTCGGTCCCCGCCCAGGAGTACGAGCTGGACCCGGTCGTCGTCTCCGCGCTCGACAAGCTGCTGATCCTGCACGCGGACCACGAGCAGAACTGCTCCACCTCGACGGTGCGCCTCGTCGGCTCCTCGCAGGCGAACATGTTCGCCTCGATCTCCGCCGGCATCAGCGCCCTGTGGGGCCCGCTGCACGGTGGCGCCAACCAGTCGGTCCTGGAGATGCTCGAGGGCATCCAGGCGGGCGGCGGCGACGTCGACTCCTTCATCCGCAAGGTGAAGAACAAGGAGGACGGCGTCCGCCTGATGGGCTTCGGCCACCGCGTCTACAAGAGCTTCGACCCCCGGGCGAAGATCATCAAGGCGGCGGCGCACGACGTCCTCTCGGCCCTCGGCAAGTCCGACGAGCTGCTGGACATCGCCCTGAAGCTGGAGGAGCACGCGCTCTCCGACGAGTACTTCGTCTCGCGCAACCTCTACCCGAACGTGGACTTCTACACGGGTCTGATCTACCGCGCGATGGGCTTCCCGACGGAGATGTTCACCGTGCTCTTCGCTCTCGGCCGGCTTCCGGGCTGGATCGCCCAGTGGCACGAGATGATCAAGGAGCCCGGTTCCCGTATCGGCCGTCCGCGCCAGATCTACACGGGCGAGGTCCTGCGCGACTTCGTCCCGGTCGAGTCCCGCTAGGCGCGCCGAAGGCGCGCGCATACCGGGTCGCCCCCGACCCGGCCCCTCCCTGGGCCCGGCCCCGCCCCTCCCGGGGCCCGGCCCCGCCCCGGCCGGTGGGCTGCGCCCCGGCTGAGGTCCGGTGGGGCTTGCGCCCCGTTCCATGGCCCCACACGGCCGGCTCTGGTCGAGGCGGGCGGGGCTGCGGCCCCGGGCCCGGGCCCTTCCCGGCCCGCCGGTGGACGACCGGCCGGGCGGGGTGGCCCCGGGGGTGGCGAATGGCGTCGGCGAACCTCAGCGGGCGCCCCCCAGGTGAGCGAGCCGCCAGGCGGCAAGCGTGGCACGCGCGGAAAGCGCCCCGCTGCCGATCCCCCCACGGGTCGGCGACGGGGCGCTTCCCATATCCCCGAGCGGATTCCCCCCACGGGATCCGGCCGGGCGTCTGCTGGGCAGCAGAAGCTCTCGCGCGCTCTGCCGGGGTACGTACGTACGGGAGGGCCGCTCAAAGCTCCCCGGGCACGTGCCCCGGCCAACGCTTGCCTGGAACGTCCCCCAAGACATTCCATGAACGTCCCCCAAGACGTTCTCGGCATCGCCCACTTAGACTCGCGAGGAGCCTTAATGGTTACCCCCAAATATCTGTGATCTAGGTCTCCTTGTGAAGGTCTTGTGACCTGTTTGTAGTCACGAGAAGGAGCGCAGGCGCAGGCTGTTGGTCACCACAAATACGGACGAAAAGGCCATGGCAAAACCCGCGATCATGGGGTTGAGCAGGCCGAATGCCGCCAGAGGCAGGGCCGCGACGTTGTAGCCGAAGGCCCAGTAAAGATTCCCTTTGATCGTCGCCAGAGTCCGACGGGCGAGACGGATCGCGTCCGCGGCGACCCGCAGATCGCCCCGCACCAGGGTCAGGTCCCCGGCCTCGATCGCCGCGTCCGTGCCGGTGCCCATGGCGAGGCCCAGATCGGCGGTCGCGAGCGCCGCGGCGTCGTTCACCCCGTCGCCGACCATCGCGACCGTACGGCCCTCGGCCCGCAGCCGTTCGACGACCCGCACCTTCTTCTCGGGCAGGACCTCCGCGTACACCTTGTCCACGCCCACCTCGGCGGCCACCGCCTCCGCCACGGTCCGCCCGTCGCCGGTCAGCAGTACCGGGGTGAGCCCGAGGGCCCGCAGGTCCCGTACCGCCTCGGCGCTGGTCTCCTTCACCGCGTCGGCGACCGTGAGCACCCCGAGCGCCTTGCCGTCCCGGGCGGCGTAGACGGCGGTACGGCCCGGTTCGCCGGCCGCGGCCGTCACGAGCGCCTCGGGCAGCTCCACGCCCGCGTCCCGCAGCAGCGCCGCGCGCCCGACGAGCACCTCGTGGCCCTCGACCGTCCCGCGGACGCCGAGGCCCGGGACGTTCGCGAACGCCCCGGCGGCGGGCAGCGGGCCGATGCGCGCCTCGGCGCCCTCGGCGACGGCGCGCGCGATCGGGTGCTCGGAGGCGTGTTCCAACGCGCCCGCGAAGCGCAGCAGTTCCGCCGCGTCGGCGGTTTCGGCGGGGTGCACGCCCTGAAGGGTCATCCGGCCGGTGGTGACCGTTCCGGTCTTGTCCAGGACGACCGTGTCGATCCTGCGGGTCGACTCCAGGACCTCGGGCCCCTTGATGAGGATGCCGAGCTGCGCGCCCCGGCCGGTGCCCACCATGAGGGCCGTCGGGGTGGCGAGGCCGAGCGCGCAGGGGCACGCGATGATCAGGACCGCGACGGCGGCGGTGAACGCGGCGGTCGCGTCGTCGGTCACGAGCAGCCAGACCACGAGCGTCGTCAGCGCGATCAGCAGCACGACGGGCACGAAGACCGCCGACACCCGGTCGGCGAGACGCTGGACCTCCGCCTTGCCGTTCTGCGCGTCCTCGACGAGCTTCGCCATGCGGGCGAGGCGGGTGTCGCCGCCGACACGGGTGGCCTCGACGACGACGCGGCCCGAGGTGTTGAGGGTGGCGCCGGTGACCTCGTCGCCCGCGGTCACGTCCACCGGCAGGGACTCGCCGGTCAGCATCGAGACGTCCACGGCCGACGCGCCCTCGACGACCGTGCCGTCGGTGGCGATCTTCTCCCCGGGCCGTACGACGAAACGGTCGCCCACCGTCAGGCGGTCGACCGGCACGCGCACCTCCGTGCCGTTCCGCAGTACGGCCACGTCCTTGGCGCCCAGCTCCATCAGCGCGCGCAGGGCCGCGCCCGCCCGGCGCTTGGAGCGGGCCTCCAGCCAGCGGCCGAGCAGGAGGAACGTGATCACACCCGCGGCCACTTCGAGATAGATCGCCGAGCTTCCGTCCGTGCGGGAGACCGTCGGGTCGAAGGTGTGGCGCATGCCCGGCATGCCCGCGTGCCCGAAGAACAGCGCCCACACGGACCAGCCGAACGCGGCCAGTGTGCCGGTGGACACCAGCGTGTCCATGGTGGCCGTGCCGTGCCGGAGGTTCGTCCAGGCGGCGCGGTGGAAGGGCAGTCCGCCCCAGACGACGACGGGAGCGGCGAGGGTGAGCGAGAGCCACTGCCAGTTGTCGAACTGCAGCGTGCCGATCATCGACATGAGGACGACAGGCGTGGAGAGGGCGGCGGAGACGGCGAGGCGCTGCCACCAGGCACGCTGCTCCCGGTCTGCCCCCGCTCCGTTCTCGGCTACCGACGGCGTTTCCTCCGGTTCGCGGGCCGGAGGCGGCGGTTCTGCGGCGGTGTAGCCGGTCTTGACCACGGTCGCGATGAGGTCCGCGACCGGCATGTCCGGCGGGTAGCTGACATGGGCCTTCTCGGTCGCGTAATTGACCGTGGCGCTCACGCCGTCCATGCGGTTGAGTTTCTTCTCGACGCGGGCCGCGCAGGAGGCGCAGGTCATCCCGCCGATGGTGAGCTCCACCTGGGCTGTTTCCACGTTCGGGACTCCCTGCGTACCGGGGCCGGGCCTTACCCGACCAGTATCGGACTGATCGGGACGGGCCCGGCCCCGGTACCTACGGAGCGATGCGCCGGCGGCTCCCGGCGCGCTCGGTCGGCGTGGCCGTCAGGCCCGGCCGACCAGCTCGTAGCCCGCCTCGTCGACGGCGGCGCGCACGGCGGCCTCGTCGAGCGGCGCCTCGGAGACCACGGTCACCGTGCCGGTGGCCGCGACGGCCTTCACCGAGCTGACCCCCGGGATCTCGGAGATCTCGCTGCTGACTGCGCCCTCGCAGTGCCCGCAGGTCATGCCGGAGACCTGGTAGACCGTGGTGACACCGGCGGCCGGTGCGTCCGCCCCGGTGTCGTGGCAGGAGCCGTCGGCCGAGCAGCAGGAACCGGAGCCCTGGACGGTCTCGATCTCGATCTTCGTCTCGGCGGTCATCGCGTTCTCCTCCTGAGCGGAACGTACGAGTGCATGATGCGCCAGGGGCCCGCGGGAACGCCGAGGCGTCCTGACGTCACCACTCTATACCCCTAGGGGGTATGAATGCGAACAACGATGCGGCGACAACGCACCGAGGAGAGGGTGCTTCCGGCCGGGAACCGTACGCGGCTCCGCGTCCGCTGCCCGGTGCCTCACCTTCTGCGGCCTCTGTTCGCCGGTCTGTTGGCCACCCAGCGGCGGATGGTGTCGGCGAACCAGTAGGGCCTGCCGGCCTCCATGTGGTCGGGAGGCGGAAGAAGGCGGTGCTTGCGGTACGAGCGGACCGTGTCCGTCTGCACCTTGATGTGCGCGGCGATGTCCTTGTAGGACCAGAGCTTTCTGTCCGTCATGTGTCCGGCACCTCCCTGCGCGCGCAGCGGCTGCGGGCGGGGTGCCGTCGGGGGAGCTGCCGCGGGCGCCGGCGATCACTGAGCCTTTGCCCTGTGAACGACGGCGGAGGAAGGCGGGGCAGGGCTGTCGACGACCTGTGACGCAATGCCCGCGTCATGGCGACATGTGTGATCAGGCGGCGACAACCGTGACAGATGTGCAGCAGGTGCTCAGACGCCGCAGGACCGCAGGAACGCGCGCGTGCGTCGGGCGATCGGGAAGGGCTTGTCCGGCGGACAGGGGTACATGTCCTGTTCGACGATGGCGAAGAGTGCGACGCCGAGAGCAGAGGCCGCGTTCAGAACGGGCTCCAGAGCGGGCACGCCCGTGGGGGGTTCGCACATGACGCCGCGGCCGACCGCCGGGCCGAACGGCACCTCGTCCGCCAGGACGTGGGCGAGGACCGCGGGGTCGACCTGCTTGAGGTGGAGGTAGCCGATCCGCTCGCCGTACGTCTCGATGAGCTTCACGCTGTCGCCGCCGCAGTAGGCGTAATGGCCGGTGTCCAGGCACAGGGAGACGAGGCCGGGGTCGGTCGCGTCGAGGAAGCGGCTGACGTTCTCCTCCGTGTCGATGTGGGTGTCCGCGTGCGGATGGACGACGATCCTCAGCCCGTAGCGTTCGCGCACCTCGCGGCCGAGGCGTTCGCTCTGGGTGGTGAGATCGCGCCACTGCTGCGGGGTCAGCGTGCGGTCCTCCAGCACCCGGCCCGTCTTGTCGTCGCGCCAGAACGAGGGGATGACGACCAGGTGTTCCGCGCCCATGGCCCGGGTGAGCGCGGCGATGTCCGAGACATGGGCCCAGGTCTGCTCCCAGACGGCGGGGCCGTGGTGCAGTCCGGTGAACACGGTGCCGGCCGAGACCTTCAGCCCCCTGCGGGCGGTCTCCTCGGTGAGCCGTGCGGGGTCGCTCGGGAGGTAGCCGTAAGGGCCGAGCTCGATCCATTCGTACCCGGCCCGCGCGACCTCGTCGAGGAAGCGCTGCCAGGGGACCTGTTGGGGATCGTCGGGGAACCACACCCCCCATGAGTCGGGGGCCGAGCCGACCCGGATGCGGTTCAGGGCGGGGACGGAGGAGGTCATGCCGGTCAGCTTTCCGGCCGCCGGAGAAGGGTGTCAAGGCTTGGTCCGAATGTCCGGACAAAACATTGACAGGGTCGTGGGGGGAGGGCTAGACCTGAGGGCACCCCCTGACCGAAGGGACGCGCATGTCTTTGCCGTACGACGTGATCACGATGGGCCGGATCGGGGTGGACCTCTATCCACTGCGTACCGGCGTCCCGTTGGCGCAGGTCGACACGTTCGGGAAGTTCCTCGGCGGCTCGGCGGCGAACGTCGCGGTGGCGGCGGCCAGGCTCGGCCGGCGGACGGCCGTGATCACCCGGACCGGGCAGGACCCCTTCGGCGCGTACCTGCACCAGGCGCTGCGGGAGTTCGGTGTGGACGACCGGTGGGTGACGCCGGTCGAGGAGTATCCGACGCCGGTCACCTTTTGCGAGGTGTTCCCGCCCGACGACTTCCCTCTCTACTTCTACCGGCAGCCCAAGGCGCCCGATCTGGAGATCCGGGAGAGCGAGCTGGAGCCGGAGCCGCTCCGGGCGGCGCGCGTCTTCTGGATGACCGGCACGGGACTGTGCGCGGAGCCCAGCCGGACGGCGACGCTGGCCGCGCTCGCGCACCGGGCGAAGTCGGGGACGACCGTGTTCGATCTCGACTGGCGGCCGATGTTCTGGACGGACCCGCAGTCGGCCGGACCGCATTACGCGAAGGCACTCGCCCTCGCGACCGTCGCCGTCGGCAACCTGAAGGAGTGCGAGATCGCGACCGGCGAGCGCGAGCCGGAAGCGGCCGCCGAGGCGCTGCTGGCCGCCGGCGTCGAGCTCGCCGTGGTCAAGCAGGGCCCCAAGGGCGTGCTCGCCGTGCACCGGGACGGCACCCGCGCCGAGGTCCCGCCCGTGCCCGTGGACGTGGTCAACGGCCTGGGGGCGGGGGACGCGTTCGGCGGGGCCCTGTGCCACGGGCTCCTCGCGGGCTGGGAGTTGGACCGCGTGACGCGCTTCGCCAACGCGGCCGGAGCGGTGGTCGCCGCGCGCCTCGCCTGCTCGACGGCCATGCCGTACGAGGAGGAGGTCGAGCAGGTCCTCGCGGGCGGGCCCGTCCCCCCGGACCCCAGCCGCCCCGGCCGGGCGCGGGAGGCGTCGTGACCCGCGTCGACATCGGCGAACTCGTCGGGATCCGGACCCGGCACCCGGAGGCCGTCGCCGAGGCCGCCATGCGGCGGCGCAGACGCAGGCGTCTCGTCGGCGACAGCGGACGGCTGATGATCATCGCGGCCGACCACCCCGCCCGCGGCGCCTTCGCCGTCGGCGACCGCCCGCTCGCCATGGCCAACCGGCTCGACCTGCTGGAGCGGCTCTGCCTCGCCCTGACGCATCCCGGCGTCGACGGTGTCCTCGCCACCTCCGACATCCTCGACGACCTGCTGCTCCTCGGCGCGCTCGACGACAAGGTCGTCATGGGCTCCATGAACCGCGGCGGGCTCGCGGGCGCGTCGTTCGAGCTAGACGACCGGTTCACCGGCTATCGCGCCCGCGATCTGGACCGGCTCGGCTTCGACGCGGGGAAGCTGCTGATGCGCATCGACTACGACGACCCGGCCTCGCTCGACACCCTGGCCGCGGCCGCCCGCGTGGTCGACGAGATGGCCGAGCGTCAGCTTCCCGTCTTCGTGGAGCCGTTCATCTGTCACCGGATCGACGGCCGGCTGCGCAACGATCTCGGAGCCGAGGCCGTGACCCGCTCCATCGCCATCGCCTCCGGGCTGGCCGGCACCTCCGCGTACACCTGGCTCAAGGTGCCCGTCACCGAGGACCCCGACGACATGCGGTCCGTGATGGAGACCTCCACCCTCCCCGCGGTGCTGCTCGGCGGCGACGCGGGCAAGGACCAGGACGGGGCGTACGAGAGGTGGCGGGCGGCACTGCAACTGCCCACGGTCCAAGGGCTCGTGGCCGGCCGCGCGCTGCTCTATCCGGCCGACGGCGACGTGACGGGCGCGGTCGACACGGCCGTGGGCCTGCTGTAGGGGGTACGGAGAAGGCATGAGCCACGACCAACCGCACCAGGGCACACCCCACGAGGGCGTACCGGACACCGGCGCCGCACCGCGCAACGGCACACCGGGCGCCGGTACACCGGGCTACGCCGCACCGCGCAACGGCACACCGCGCGGCGATGGGCCGCCGGCCGGCAAGCTGCCCGGCCTGCACGTCCCCGCGGGCAGCGCCGCCCTCGGACCGTACGCCGTGAGCATCACCCCCGAGCAGGCCGGCTGGGGCTACTCCCAGCTGCGCGTACTGGAGCTGGAGCCGGGCGGATCCCATCTGCTCACCACCGGCGACAGCGAGTGGATCGTGCTTCCTCTCAGCGGCGGTTGCACGGTGCAGACGCAGGACGAGATCTTTGAACTGCAGGGGCGGGATGGCGTGTTCGGCGGAGTGAGCGACTTCGCGTACGTGCCGAGAGACGCCCATGCCCAGATCGCCTCCGGCGCGGGAGGCCGCTTCGCCCTGGCAGGAGCGAGGTGCGAGCGCCGACTCCCCGCTCGCTACGGCCCCGCGCCGGAGGTACCCGTCGAGGCCCGCGGCAGCGGGATCCAGGCCCGTGAGGTGCGCAACTTCGCGGCGGCCGGCGCGTTCGCCTGCGACCGGCTGATCGCGGTCGAGGTCCTCACCCCGGGCGGCAACTGGTCCTCCTACCCGCCGCACAAGCACGACGAGCGCGTCCCCGGCGAGGAGAGCGAGCTCGAGGAGATCTACTACTTCGAGATCGACGGCGGCGGCGTCGGCTTCCAGCGCGTGTCGCCCTCGCGGCCGGGCGGCGCCGACGTGCTCGCCGAGGTCCGCAGCGGCGACGCGGTCCTCGTCCCCGACGGCTGGCACGGGCCGTCCGTCGCGGAGCCGGGCCACGCCATGTACTACCTCAACGTGATGGCGGGACCGGGCACCGAGAGGGAATGGCTGATCCGCTTCCACCCCGACCACGCGGAGGGTTACCGATGACGCGGCTGACCACGGCCCAGGCCCTGGTGCGCTTCCTGTCCCACCAGTACACCGAGCGCGACGGCCGCCGCCGGCGGCTGATCGCCGCCACCTGGGGCATCTTCGGACACGGCAACGTGGCGGGCATCGGCCAGGCCCTGGTCGAGTCCGCCGCGGACATGCCCTTCGTCCAGGGCCGCAACGAGCAGTCCATGGTGCACGCCGCCGTCGGCTACGCCCGCCAGTCCCGCAGGCTGTCCGCGCACGCGGTCACCACGTCCATCGGCCCCGGCGCCACGAACCTGGTCACCGGTGCCGCGCTCGCCACCGTCAACCACCTGCCCGTCCTCCTGCTGCCCGGCGACGTCTTCGCCACCCGGCCGGCCGACCCCGTGCTCCAGCAGCTCGAAGTGCCGTACGCCGGTGATGTGTCGGTCAACGACTGCCTGCGCCCCGTCTCCCGCTGGTTCGACCGCGTCACCCGCCCCGAGGCCCTGATCCCGGCCGCGCTCCAGGCGATGCGCGTCCTCAGCGACCCCGCGCAGACCGGCGCGGTCACGCTCGCGCTGCCGCAGGACGTGCAGGCCGAGGCGTACGACTGGCCGGAGGAGTTCTTCGCCGACCGGGTGTGGCACGTGCGCCGCCCCCGCCCCGACGCGGACGCCCTCGCGCAGGCCGCGGACGCGGTGCGCCGGGCACGGCGGCCGCTGATCGTCGCGGGCGGCGGCGTCCGCCACAGCGAGGCCGAGGAGGCGCTGCGCGCACTCGCCGACGCCACCGGCATCCCCGTCGCCTCCACCCAGGCGGGCAAGGGCTCGCTGCCCCACGACCACCCCTGCGACATCGGCGGCATCGGCCACACCGGCACCGCCACCGCCGACGACCTGGCCCGCACCGCCGACCTGGTGATCGGCGTCGGCACCCGCTGGACCGACTTCACCACCGCGTCCTCGACCCTCTTCGCCGCCCCGGACGTCCGCTTCGTCAACATCTCCGTCGCCGCCTTCGACGCCCACAAGATGTCCGGCCTCGCGCTCGTCGCCGACGCCCGCACCGCCCTCGGCGAGCTGGCCGCCGCCCTCGCGGGCCACCGCGTGGACGCGGCGTACGAGAAGGAGTACGGGCGCGGCAAGGAGCGCTGGGAGCACCGGGTCGACGCCGCGTACGCGGCCGGCGACGAGGACGCGGCGCCCACCCAGCCCCAGGTGCTCGGCGCGCTGGACGCCCTGGTGACCGGGGACGACATCCTGATCAACGCCGCCGGCTCCCTCCCGGGCGACCTGCACAAACTGTGGCGCGCGCGCTCCGCCGACCAGTACCACGTCGAGTACGGCTACTCCTGCATGGGCTACGAGATCCCGGCCGCGATCGGCGTGGCGATGGCCGCACCGGGACGCCCGGTCTGGGCCCTGGTCGGCGACGGCACGTACCTGATGAACCCCACCGAGATCGTCACCGCCGTGCAGGAGGGCGTCCCGATCCGGATGGTGATCCTGCAGAACCACGGGTACGCGTCCATCGGAGGTCTGTCCGAGGCGGTCGGCGCGGAGCGCTTCGGCACGGACTACCGGCAGCGGACCGGCCCCGGCCGTACGTACACCGGACCGCCGCTGCCCGTCGACCTGGCGGCGAACGCGCAGTCGCTGGGCATGCGGGTGATCCGCGCCAGGACGGTGCGTGACCTGCGCGAAGCGCTGGCCGAGGCTCGGGCGGCGGACGCCCCCACATGTGTCTACGTGGAGACCGGAACGGCAGACACTGTGTCGGGCCCGCCCGAGGCACAGGCGTGGTGGGATGTTCCGGTGGCCGAGACCGCGACCCGCCCGTCGGCGGCCTCGGCCCGGGAGGAGTACGACCGGCAAGTCGCATCCCGACGCCGCCATCTCTGAAGGAGTTTCTCGCCATGACGAAGACCGTCAACCACTGGATCGGTGGCAAGACCGTCGAGGGTGCGTCCGGCAACTGGGGTCCCGTGACCGACCCGGCGACGGGAGAGGTCACGACCCGGGTGGCGCTGGCCTCCGTGGCGGAGGTCGACGCGGCCGTCTCCGCGGCCAAGGAGGCGTACGCGACGTGGGGCACGTCGTCGCTGGCGCAGCGCACGGCGGTCCTGTTCCGGTACCGGGCGCTGCTCGACGCCCACCGCGACGACATCGCGGCCCTGATCACCGCCGAGCACGGCAAGGTCCACTCGGACGCGCTGGGCGAGGTGGCCCGCGGTCTGGAGATCGTCGAACTCGCCTGCGGCATCACCACCCAGCTCAAGGGCGAGCTGTCGACCCAGGTCTCCCACCGCGTCGACGTCGCCGCCATCCGGCAGCCGCTCGGCGTCGTCGCCGGCATCACGCCGTTCAACTTCCCGGCGATGGTGCCGATGTGGATGTTCCCGCTGGCCATCGCCTGCGGAAACACCTTCGTCCTCAAGCCCAGCGAGAAGGACCCGTCCGCCGCGAACCTGCTCGCGGAGCTCGCGGCCGAGGCCGGCCTGCCCGACGGCGTGCTGAACGTCGTCCACGGCGACAAGGTCGCGGTCGACGCGCTGCTCGCGCACCCGGACGTGGCCGCGGTCTCCTTCGTCGGCTCCACCCCGATCGCCCGCTACATCCACACCACCGCCTCCGCCAACGGCAAGCGCGTCCAGGCGCTCGGCGGCGCGAAGAACCACATGCTGGTGCTGCCCGACGCCGACCTGGACGCGGCGGCCGACGCCGCGGTGTCGGCCGCGTACGGCTCCGCCGGCGAGCGCTGCATGGCGATCTCCGCCGTCGTCGCGGTCGGCTCGGTCGGCGACGAGCTGGTCGAGAAGATCCGCGAGCGTGCCGAGAAGATCAAGATCGGCCCCGGCAACGACCCCACGTCGGAGATGGGCCCGCTCATCACCGCCGCCCACCGCGACAAGGTCGCCTCCTACGTCAAGGGCGCCGCCGACCAGGGCGCGGAGGTCGTCCTCGACGGCACCGGTTACACGGTCGACGGCTTCGAGGACGGCCACTGGATCGGCCTGTCCCTGCTCGACAAGGTCTCCACCGACTCCGACGCGTACCGCGACGAGATCTTCGGCCCGGTGCTGTGCGTGCTGCGTGCCGAGACGTACGAGGAGGGCGTGGCGCTGATCAACGCCTCGCCGTTCGGCAACGGCACCGCGATCTTCACCCGTGACGGCGGTGCGGCCCGCCGCTTCCAGCTGGAGATCGAGGCCGGCATGGTCGGTGTGAACGTGCCGATCCCGGTCCCGGTGGGCTACCACTCCTTCGGCGGCTGGAAGGACTCGCTCTTCGGCGACCACCACATCTACGGCAACGACGGCGTGCACTTCTACACCCGCGGCAAGGTCGTCACCACCCGCTGGCCGGACCCGGCCGATGCCCCGGCGGGCGTGGACCTGGGCTTCCCGCGCCACCACTGACGCACCGGTTCGGCCGCCTCTTCGGAGGCGGCCGACCGCGTGCGGGTGTGCCGGGGTCAGACCTGCGGGCCGGATCCGACCGCGGTCCGGACCGCGTCGGACATGTCCGCGGTGTCGGCGGCAGGCGGGGCCTCGACGGCCCTGGTCGGGCCGAACTTCTCGAAGTCCGTGGTGACGGTCACCGCGCCCGTCTGATCCTTTGTCCGGACGGGCAGGTCGTTGCCGTCCAGCCAGACATCCATCGTGATCTCCTTGACGTCTCCGGTGAACTCGTTGACGGGCGAGCCCTTGTCTCCCCGCATGAGCGCGTCCGCGGCTCCTCCCAGGTCGTCCTTGGAGATCACGCCCCGGTAGTGCGTGGTCTTCTTGCCGCGGACGGTTTCCTCGCCGACGTTCTTCACGTCGTCGGAGAGGGCGAGCAATTCCAGACCGCTCGTGGCACCACCGCTCGTGACACCGGAGAGTTCCGAAGCGCTCTGCTCGCCGAACAGTGCCGATGCGTCGATCTTCATCCAGTGCTTGCCCTTGAGCGGGCCGCTCGACTGCGGATCGACTTCGTAGTAGTACGCCCCGTCGGTGAACAGGCACCGGACGGTCCCGTCGGACACCAGGTGCTGCATGTCCACGGCCTTGGCGTCCACCTCGACGTCCATGGCCGGCCCGTCGCCCCAGGAGAAGGTGCCCTCCATCGCGACCGGACCCTCTGGGGGCGACGTCATTGTCATGTCCACCTGGGCCGAGTCGAACTTCTCGGTCTTCGCGATCGCCCGATCGATCGCCAGGTCCGGCGTGTCGGCTGCGGTCACGCTCGCGTTGCCGAGGTGCGGGGTCGCCGGGGCGGCGAATGCGCTGGAGGGCAGCAGCGTGCCACCTGCCACCAGGGCGGTGGAGGCGGTCAGCAGGACAAGACGCCGTGTCTGGGGGGTGCGGGACATGCGGATTCTCCTCCGATGAGAAAGGGGCGCACCGTCGGGGCCGTTCCGGACGGTGGGGTGGGGGGTGGGCCACCTGCTCTGCGTGAACCCATGCCTCAAGTACGCCCCAGGAAGCGAATCGCGTCATGCCGCTGAATTTCGGGACTTGACATACGACGGATGGGCGGGTCCGGGTGCCGAAGCACCCGGACCCGCCCTGTCACTGACGTCGCTGCGCCCGTGCGATCAGAAGAGCGAGTACAGCAGCTTGTTCGGGGAGCCCGTGAGCGGGTTCTGGACCTTGCCGCTGGTCGCGTTGCCGACCAGGGCGTCCCTGACCTGGGCCGGGGTCGCCGTGGGGTGGGTGGACAAGTAGAGCGCGGCCGCGCCCGCGGTGTGCGGGGCCGCCATCGACGTGCCCGAGATGGTGCTCGTGGCGGTGTCGTTGTCCTTCCACGCCGAGGTGATGGACACGCCCGGTGCGAACAGGTCCAGGCAGGTGCCGTAGTTGGAGAACGACGCCCGGCGGTCCGCGTTGTCCGTCGCGCCGACCGTGATCGCCTCGGGGACGCGGGCGGGCGAGTAGTTGCAGGCGTTGGCCGGCAGGCCCAGGACGGGGAGGCCGTTGCCCGCGGCGATGGAGTAGCTGACGCCGGAGGCGATCGACTTCTTCACCGCGTTGTCGAGCGAGGTGTTCGCCGAGCCGCCGAGGCTCATGTTGGCCACGGCCGGCTTCTTGGCGTTGGCGGTCACCCAGTCGACGCCCGCGATCACACCGGCGGTGGTGCCGGAGCCGTTGCAGTCCAGGACGCGTACGGCGATCAGGTTGACGTTCTTGGCGACGCCGTAGGTCCTGCCGCCGACCGTGCCCGCCACGTGGGTGCCGTGGCCCTGGCAGTCCTGGCCGTTCTGGCCGCCGCCCACCGTGTCCGTACCGACGCTCGCGCGTCCGCCGAACTCGCTGTGGGAGGCGCGGATCCCGGTGTCGATGATGTACGCGTTCACGTTCGACGCGGTCGTGTTGTACGTGTAGGTCGTCGACAGCGGCAGGCTGCGCTGGTCGATGCGGTCGATGCCCCAGGTGGCGTTCGGCTGGGTCTCGTTGAGGCGGACGACCGAGTTCTGCTCGACGTACGCCACGCGCGGGTCGGCCGCGAGCGCCTTGGCCTTCTCGGCGGACATGGAGGCGGCGAAACCGCTCAGGACGCTGCGGTAGGTGTGCTCGGGGGTGACGCCGAAATCGGCGGCACGCGTGCTGCCGTCCTTCAGGACGACGATCCAGCTGTTCTTGACGGCGGTTGCAGTGGGGGCGAGACGAAGATCGCCAAGGTTCACGCTCTGCGCGGTGGGGGACATGGCGAACTGGAGACCGGTCGCGGCGGCGACCGCTGATATCAGCGCCGTCGCGCGACGGGCAGTGGGTCCCATCTCGTGCACCTGTACCTTTCGTTGACCGGTTACGGACAAGTACGGGCGTGCATGGTGCCAGCATGTGCGGTTCTGTTCACCAGAGTCGTGTGCTGTGACCTGCGACACAAGAGGGCGTCAGGCGGATGTATTCTGCCTGGACAAAGGGATCTGACGACGGGTCAGTAGGTGTGGATCTTGTGTGCTCCTGTCGCGCGCCCGGAATGTCCGGTGGCCGTACCGCGTCCGCTGTACGCGGACCCTGCCGCGTACTCCTCGGGAAGGTCCATGAGTTCCGCCTGACGGCAGCCGAGCGCGCACAGGTCGGCCGCTTAGGGTTTTCCCCATGCAGATCCGACTTCGCCGGTCCCCGGGCCGGCTCGGGACCGGACCGCGCGGGCGGTTGCTCGCGGGTGTCGTGGCCTTCGCCGTCCTCGCGGGCGCGGGCACCTGGACCGCGGTCGCCGACGACGGCCCGCCCGCCGTGCACCGCGAGGACCGGGTGCTGCACATGCCCGGGGCCGATATCGACACCTCGTACTTCACCGCCGACGGCGACGGACGCCGGCCGGCCGTGCTCATCGGCCACGGATTCGGAGGCAGCAAGGAGGACGTACGCGCCCAGGCGGAGAAGCTGGCCCAGGACGGGTACGCCGTCCTGACCTGGTCGGCACGCGGCTTCGGGAAGTCCACCGGACGCATCGGCCTCAACGACCCGCAGGCGGAGGTCAAGGACGTCTCCCGGCTGATCGACTGGCTGGCGCGGCGGCCCGAGGTGCGGCTCGACGAGGACGGCGATCCACGCGTCGGCATCACCGGCTCCTCGTACGGCGGAGCGATCTCGCTGCTCGGCGCCGGGTACGACGGGCGCGTCGACGCCATCGCCCCGCAGATCACGTACTGGAACCTCGCCGAGGCCCTGTTCCCCGACGACGTGTTCAAGAAGCTGTGGGCCGGCATCTTCTTCTCCACCGGCTCGGCACCCGACCCCGGCCGGCAAGTGGCCCCGCCACCCGCGGGCGAGGCCCCAGCCGGCGAGGCGCCGGCGGGTGAGGCCGCCTCGGGTGAGGCCGCCGGGCAGGGCGCCGCGGCGGCCCGCGCCGGCCGCACGGCAGCCGGCCCCGCGAACCCGGCCGGCTGCGGCCGCTTCGAGCCGCGGCTGTGCGCCATGTACGAGCGCGTCGCCGTCGCCGGAGAGCCCGACGCCGCGGCGCGGGCGCTGCTCGAGGAGCGCAGCCCGTCCGCCGTCGCGGACCGGATCGCGGTGCCCGCGCTCATCGTCCAGGGCCAGTCCGACTCCCTCTTCACGCTCTCCCAGGCCGACGCCATGGCCCGGGCCGTCAGCGGCAACGGCGCACCCGTCGCGGTCGACTGGGTCGCGGGCGGACACGACGGCGGAGACCGCGAGACGGGCCGGGTGGAGGCGCGGATCACCGCCTGGTTCGACCGGTACCTGGGGCAGGACAAGGGCGTGGACACCGGGCCCGCCTTCCGCGTCAGCCGCACCGGCGGCGTCGACTCGACCGACGGCCAGGCACTGCTGCGCGGCGCGACCGCGGACCGCTACCCGGGCCTGGCGAGCGGCCCCCGCACCTTCCCGCTCGCCGGACCCGAACAGCGCATCGCCAACCCGGCGGGCGCCAACCCGCCCGCCATCTCCGCCGTCCCCGGCCTCGGCGGCGGCGCCGGATCGCTGTCCTCGCTGGGCGTCGGCCTCTCCCTCGACTTCCCCGGCCAGTTCGCGAGTTTCACCTCGGCGCCGCTGGGCCGCGCCACCCGGATCACCGGCTCCCCGTCGGTCACCGTCGAGGTGGCCGCCGACCGGGGCGACGCCGTGCTGTTCGGGAAGGTGTACGACGTCGGGCCCGACGGCAGGCAGCAGGTGCTGCCCGCCCAACTCGTCGCGCCCGTCCGGGTCGAGGACGCCGCCACGCCGCGGAAGGTGACCCTCACGCTGCCGGCCGTGGACCACGAGGTCGACACGGGACACCGGCTGCGTCTCGTCCTGTCCGCGACCGACCTCGGCTACGCCTCCCCGGCCGAACCGGCCACGTACACCGTCTCCCTCGCCGGAGCGCTCACCGTGCCCACCGCACCCGCCGTACGCACCCAGGCCGCCGGCCTGCCCTGGTGGGTGTGGGCGCTGCCCGCCGCCGGAGCCCTTGTCGCGGCGGCCCTGCTGTTCACCGCCCGCCGCCGGGCCGTCGCGCCGGCGCCCGACCCGGACCGCGCCGGCGTACCGCTGGAGATCACCGGACTGACCAAGCGCTACGCGAAGTCCGCCGACCGGTACGCCGTACGGGACCTGTCCTTCCGCGTCGAGAAGGGCCAGGTGCTCGGACTGCTCGGCCCCAACGGCGCGGGCAAGACGACCACCCTGCGCATGCTGATGGGCCTGATCCGGCCCGACGACGGCGAGATCCGCGTCTTCGGCCACGCCATCAGGCCCGGAGCACCCGTGCTCTCACGGGTCGGCGCGTTCGTCGAGGGCGCGGGCTTCCTGCCGCACCTGTCGGGCCGCGAGAACCTGGAGCTGTACTGGCGGGCGACCGGCCGCCCGGCCGCCGACGCGCACATCGAGGAGGCACTGGAGATCGCCGGCCTCGGTGACGCGCTGGCCCGCGCCGTACGCACCTACTCCCAGGGCATGCGGCAGCGTCTCGCCATCGCCCAGGCCATGCTCGGCCTGCCGGACCTGCTGATCCTCGACGAACCGACCAACGGTCTCGACCCGCCGCAGATCCGCGAGATGCGGGACGTGATGATCCGGTACGCGGCCGGGGGCCGGACCGTCATCGTGTCCAGCCACCTCCTGTCGGAGGTCGAGCAGTCCTGCACCCACCTCGTCGTCATGGACCGCGGCCGGCTCGTACAGGCCGGTCCCGTCGCCGAGATCACCGGCGAGAGCGACACCCTTCTCGTCACCACGGCGGGCGAGGTGCCCGATCCCGTCGTCGAGAAGATCGCCGCGCTGCCGGGGATCGGCTCGGCCGTGCGTACGGACGACGGCCTGCTCGTACGGCTGGACGGCGCGAGCCCCACCGCGATGATCACCGAACTTGTCCGTCTCGACGTGCCGTTGACGGGCGTCGGACCGCACCGCCGCCTGGAGGACGCGTTCCTCACCCTGATCGGAGGCTCGGCATGAGCGCGCCCGTCCACGATGCCACGCTCGTCGGGGCGGCCCCCGGCTACCGGGCCGGGCACACCCTGCCCCTGCGGGTGGAGGCGGTCCGGCAGCTGAGGCGGCGCCGGACGCTGGTGATGGCCGGCATCCTGGCGGCGCTGCCGTTCATCCTGATCGCGGCGTTCGCGATCGGCGGCACCCCGGACGGCCGCGACAACGGCCGCATCACCCTGATGGACACGGCCACCGCGTCCGGCGCCAACTTCGCCGCCACCTGCCTCTTCGTCTCGGCGGGCTTCCTGCTGGTGGTGCCGGTGGCGCTGTTCCACGGCGACACCGTCGCCTCGGAGGCGAGCTGGTCGTCGCTGCGGTACCTGCTCGCCGCGCCCGTGCCCCGGACCCGTCTGCTGTGGTCCAAGCTCGCCGTGGCGCTCGGCTTCAGCGCGGCGGCGATGGTGCTGCTGCCGCTGGTGGCGCTGGTGGCCGGCACGGTCGCCTACGGATGGGGGCCGCTGGCACTGCCCACGGGCGGCTCCCTCGGCGCCGGGGAGTCACTGGGGCGGCTGGCGCTCGTGGTGGCGTTCGTCTTCGTCTCCCAACTGGTCACGGCAGGGCTGGCGTTCTGGCTGTCCACCAAGACCGACGCACCGCTCGGCGCGGTCGGCGGCGCGGTCGGGCTGACCATCATCGGCAATGTGCTGGACGCCGTCACGGCGCTGGGCGGCTGGCGCGAAGTGCTGCCCGCGCACTGGCAGTTCGCCTGGATCGACGCGCTGCAGCCGCAGCTGGAGTGGACGGGCATGGTGAAGGGGGCGTCCGTGTCGGTCACGTACGCGCTGGTGCTGTTCGCGCTCGCCTTCCGGAACTTCTCCCGCAAGGACATCGTGTCGTAGGGCCGTGCGGCCCGGTGCCGTTGCCGCTTTGAGATCGATCCGCAACCTCTTCGTCCGCTCCTTCCGGCGGCCTCGGACGTCACATTCACAAGTGCCGTTCTATGCGAGGGGGAGAACCGGATGACCTTCAGTGCGTGGCGCAGTTCCCGGGGGAGAAGCAGCGGACGGGCGGTCAGGGCGGCGGTGGCCGCCGCGCTGGCCGGCGGCGTGCTGCTGACGTCGGCCTGCTCGGGCTCCGACAACATCGCCATCGACCAGGCCGACAGCCGCAAGCCGGGCGGGGCGCTGCCCGCCCCGGTCGTTCCGGACGGCGGCCGGGGCGCGCCGGGCGAGGGCGCCGCCGAAGGGGAGGCGGACACGGAGCGCGAGTCCGCGCCGCCCGCGGACTACCTGTCCACCTTTGCCCTCGACGTCGACACCGCCTCCTATGGCTACGCCCGCCGCACCCTGAGGGAGGGGCGGCTGCCGCAGGCGCAGGAGGTGCGGCCCGAGGAGTTCGTCAACAGCTTCCGCCAGGACTACGTACGCCCCGAGGGCAACGGCTTCTCCGTCACCGTCGACGGCGCGCGGCCCGAGGCCCGGGAGGGGGAGATACACGGCGACGGCGGCGGCGCGGACTGGTCGCTGGTCCGCGTGGGACTGTCCACGGCCGCGCCCGCGCGCCCGAGCGAACGGCCGCCCGCGGCGCTCACGTTCGTCATCGACATCTCCGGCTCGATGGCCGAGCCCGGCCGCCTGGATCTCGTCAAGAAGTCGCTCGGCACCCTCACCGACCAGTTGCGCGACGACGACTCGATCGCCGTGGTCACCTTCAGCGACGAGGCGGAGACGCGACTGCCCATGACGCGGCTGAACGGCAACCGCGACCGGGTCCACGACATCGTCGACGACCTGGAGCCGACCGACTCGACCAACGTGGAGGCCGGGGTCACCACTGGCTACGAGGCCGCCGTCGAAGGCCGCCGGAAGGGCGCCACCAACCGGGTCGTGCTGCTCTCCGACGCGCTCGCCAACACCGGGCGGACGGCGGCCGACGCGATCCTCGACCGCATCGACGACGCCCGCCGCGAGCACGGCATCACCCTCTTCGGCGTCGGTGTCGGCAGCGACTACGGCGACGCGCTGATGGAACGCCTCGCCGACAAGGGCGACGGGCACACGACGTACGTCTCCGACGAGGAGGAGGCGCGGAAGGTCTTCGTCGACCAGCTCCCCGCGCACGTGGAGCTGCGCGCCCGCGACGCCAAGGCCCAGGTCGCCTTCGACCCGCAGACGGTCAGGCAGTTCAGGCTCATCGGCTACGAGAACCGGTCCGTCGCGGACGAGGACTTCCGCAACGACCGCGTCGACGGCGGCGAGGTCGGCCCCGGCCACACGGTGACGGCGCTGTACGCGGTACGCCTCCGGGAGGGCGCGAGCGGCCACGTCGCCACGGCCACCGTGCGCTGGCTCGATCCCGCGACGCGGGCGCCGCACGAGCGGTCCGGCTCGGTGGAGACCGACGCGATCGACGGGGCGCTCTGGGACGTGGCGTCCACGCGGCTCCAGGTGACGGCGGTGGCGGCGTATTTCGCCGACGAACTGCGCGGCGGCTCGGTGCCGGGCTCACCGGGCCTGGCCGCACTGGGCGACAGGGCCCGCGCGCTGGCGGACGCGACGGAGGACACGGCGGTGCGCGACCTGGCGGACGCGATCGCCCGGGCGGAGCGCCTGAAGGACTGACGGGAGGGCCGCGGCGGCCCCCCCGGGTGTGCGTGACGGGGTCCGCCCGCCGCCCGGCGCGGGTCACGGGGGCCGCCCGCCACCCGGCGCGCACCGACACACGTCAACTCGGCTGCACGACACCCCCCCACAGCGTCATGATGTCGCCCATGCCGACCCTGCTGCTCGCCCTCGCCGTCATCTCCACTGGTCTGTACGCGGGCTTCATGCTCATCTTCCTGACCGGGGTCATGCCCGGCTTCGCCCGGTTGTCCGACGAGCAGTTCGTGGCCGCGATGCGCCGCATCAACGAGACCGTGCCGCGCGCGGTCTTCCTCCTCGTCTTCGTCGCGATCGTCGCCTTCCCGGCCGCCGCGCTCGCCGTCCCCGTCGACGGCCGCACCGCCGCCGAGCGGTGGCTGATCGCCGCCGGGCTCGTCTGCGCCGTCATCAACCACCTCGTCACCGTCGCCGGCAACATCCCCCTCAACAACGCGCTCGCGGCATCCGAGAACGCCACCCCGCCGGTTCCCGACAGCCAGGTCCGCGCGGCTTTCGAGACCCGGTGGAACCGGCTGCACCTCGCCCGTACGCTCCTGACGCTGGCGGCCTTCGTCCTGCTGGTGTGCGCGGCGCTCCCGTAGCGAGCGGGGACGGCGCGGCGGTGAGCCGCCCGGCCGAGAGCCCGTATTCCGTGTCGGATCCGGGACCGGCGATCCCGCGCCGGGCGTCGCGCGATAGAAAGATGGCATGAACCAACCAGCGCGGTCCGCAGGGGACATGGATGACGTCGACGCCGTGACCCGCGCGGTGCTCACCGCGTCCAGGCTGCTCGTCGCCGTGTCCGCCCGCTCACTGGCGGCCGTGGAGGACCGGGTGACGCTGCCCCAGTTCCGTCTGCTGGTCGTGCTGTCCACGGAGGGGCCCGCGAAGCTGGTCGTCCTGGCCGAGCGGCTCGGCGTGAACCCGTCGACCGCGCTGCGGATGATGGACCGGCTGATCGCCGCCGGCCTCGCGGACCGGCAGGTCAACCCCGACAACCGCCGCGAGACCGTGCTGCGGCTGACGGACGACGGCCGCCGCATCGTCGAGGACGTCACCGGCCGCCGCCGCAAGGAGATCGCGGCGATCGTGGCCCGGCTCGACCCGGAGCAGCGAGCGGCGCTCGTGGACGCGCTCGGGGCGTTCACCGAGGCGGGCGCGGAACCTGCCGTAGGGGGTCGTGAGGCGGAGCTGTATCCGCTGGGCTGGTCGGACATGACGCCGAGCCACGGCTGACGCCTGCCGCGCGGTGCCGTCGTGTACGGTCCTAATGCCGCCGTCCCGGCGCCGGACCGTGCTGCGACGACGCCTCGGCCCCGCGAACTGCGGGCGCCTACCCGGCTTGCGCCGTGAAGGCACGGGCCCCGGCCTCCCACGTCAGGTCGAGATCGGAGCCGCTCGGGTAGCGGCGGTCGAGTTCGAGGACGACCATCCCGTGCGCGTACGACCACAGGGCCTGGGCGAGGTGCGGGTCCTCGGTGGCGAGGAAGAACGGGCGGCCGGCCCACTCCTCCAGCCCCGCGGGCAGGGCCGCGCGAGGCAGGGGACCGGCGGTGGTGAGGCGGTAGAGACCCGGGTGGGCGAGCGCGTGCCCCCGGTACGCGGCCAGGAGCGCCCGTACCCGGCCGGTGGGTGACGCCGTGCGCAGGGCGGCGTGCAGGGCGGTGCCCATGCCGGCGAGCCCGTCCTCCACGAGGGCCGCTTCCACGGCTTCCTTGTTGCGGAAGTGCTTGTAGAGGGAAGGCGCGCGGATGCCGAGACGTTCGGCGAGGGCGCGCATGGTGAGTGCGTCACGCCCGTGCTCTTCCAGCACCTCCCGCGCGGCGGCGACGATCTGCGCGGCGCGCGGGCTGCGCGGGGAACGGTCGGGCTGGTCGGTCACTGCTCGGCTCGCTGCTTGAGGGCGGTGTTCATGGCGCCGAAGGCGTCACGGACGTCGAGCTTACGGCGTACGAAGGGCAGGGCCACGAGGGCACCGGTGAAGGTCTCGGCATGGGTGAGCCGTACGCTCTTGGGCCCGGTCTCCTCGATCACGAAGGAGTGCTCCCCGTCGAGAAGACCGCGGACCCACCAACCGCCCGATCCAACGCAGCTCCCGCCCGGGTACGGCGGCCAGGACCGTGGGGCGGAAACGCATGGTGGAGCCGTTGTTGACGATGACGTTCTCCAGTACTGCCCCCGCTTCAGCCACCCCCGTGGCGCTGACGATGAAGGGGTTCCACTGCGGGTAGGCGTCGAAGTCGGTGAGCACCTGCCAGACGCGGGACGCAGGGGCGGCGATGTCGATGCGGGTGCGGACGACGTGCACGGGGCCTCCGGGCGGACGGGTGGCTAACGGCGTTAGCCGAGTATGCCGAGCGTAAGACTAACGCCGTTAGCCGCGCAAGGCTGCGCTGCGCCACCCACTGAGACCCGCCCGGCACTTACGCGTCCTCTACCGCCCGCCCATTACTGTCTCCCCGGCGAGCGCAAAAAGGCCCTCCCCGATGGGAGGGCCTTGCGGTGGTGCGGGCTGTGCGCCCCCGGCAGGACTCGAACCTGCGGCCAAGCGCTTAGAAGGCGCCTGCTCTATCCACTGAGCTACGGGGGCCGGAAGCGGCCGCGGCCAGGAGTCCCGCTCGGGTCGTCCGGCCTGCCGGGATCAAGGATAGGGCTCCGATCACCTTGGCCCGGCTGCCTCACCTGCGTGGCACGATGTGGAGGTTCGGTGAAGCGAGACCGATAATCGCAGGCAGGTGCCATTCGTGCATCGCTTTTTGACTCCTGGCGTCACGGGTGTTGTGCACTCGTTATGCCTGCGTCCCACTCATCCCATGTATCCCGTCTGTCCGATCGGCGCGCAGAGAGGCCCATACGCTTCAAAAAGCCGATCAAATTGGGCATTCTTCGCATGTGGTGACCTTGGATGCACGGCCTCAGCTGATCGACGCACTTTCCGCCCTGCGCGACCGTGTCGCCGCCGTGCGTCTGCCTCTCCCCCTTCACGGCGCGTCGCGCGCCCGGCAGACACGTGTCGAGCTGCTCGCGCAGCTCGACGACTATCTGGTGCCTCGCCTCAAGGACCCCGCCGCCCCGCTGCTCGCCGTGATCGGCGGATCCACCGGCGCCGGGAAGTCCACACTCGTCAACTCCCTTGTGGGCAGGAAGGTCAGCGAGGCGGGTGTACTGCGGCCCACCACACGGACGCCCGTGCTCGTCTGCCACCCCGACGACCACCACTGGTTCGCCGGCATGCGGGTGCTCCCGGAGCTCAGCCGGGTCTGGATGCCCCCGGCCGAGGAGCAGGGGCAGGGGCACGGGGAGGAGGAGGGAGAGCGGGACGAGGCCGGGCGGCGGCGCGGGCCCGGCAAACAGGCCCTGGCCGAGAAGGTGCTGCGGATCGAGACCGCCTCCAGCCTCCCGCGCGGCCTCGCCCTCCTCGACGCGCCCGACATCGACTCGCTCGTCGTGGAGAACCGCGTGCTGGCCGCCGAGTTGATCTGCGCCGCCGACGTATGGGTCATGGTGACCACCGCCTCGCGCTATGCGGACGCCGTGCCGTGGCACCTGCTGCGTACGGCGAAGGAGTACGACGCCACGCTGATCACCGTGCTGGACCGGGTGCCGCACCAGGTCGTCGACGAGGTCTCCCGCCAGTACGCGGCGCTGCTGACCAAGGCTGGGCTCGGCCATGTGCCGCGGTTCACGATCCCCGAGCTGCCCGAGTCCGCGGGCGCCGGCAACGGGCTGCTGCCCACCACCGCCGTCGCGCCCCTGCTGTCCTGGCTGGCGCACCGGGCGCAGGACCCGGCCGCGCGCCAGCAGGCGCTCGGACGCACCGCGGACGGCGTGCTCGCCTCCCTGGACGCGCGGATGCCGGAGCTCGCGAGCGCGGTCGCGGCCCAGTACGCGGCGGCCGTACGGCTCACGGCCGCCGTGGAGGAGGCGTACGAGAAGCAGCGTGAGCGCGTGCGGGGGCAGTTGCGTGCCGGTGCCGTGCTCGCCGGGGACGCGCGCACCCGTTGGCGCGGCTACCCCCGCGACAGCACGGCGGCGGAAGTCCTCGACGCGCTCGTCGCCAGCCTGGCCGCCCTCCTGCAGTGCGCCGTCGCCGCCGCCGACGAGCAGGTGCAGAGCGCCTGGCGGCGCGAGCCCGCCGCGGCGGCCGTCGCCCCGCGCCGCCGCCTCGACCTGGAGACGAGCGAGCGGATCTGGATGGCGGTGCGCCGCTGGCGGCGGGTCCTCGAGGAGATCGCCGAGGAGGAGGTTCGGGGGATGGAGCGCAACGCCGCCCCCGACGCGGAGACCGTGGCCGCGCTGCTCGCCACCGCGCTGCTCGGCGGCCGCCGCGCCCGCGGCGCGGGGGACCGGCTGGCCGAACGCATGGGCGCCCAGGGCGCGCTGCGGCTGCGCGACAAGGGCGGCGAAGTGGTCTCGACGTTCATCGACGCCGTCCTGCACGGCGAACGGGACCGCCGCCTGGCGCCCCTGGACGCTCTGCACGTGACCCCCGAGCCGCAGGCCGAGCTGATCGCCGCGCTGTCCCTACTGCAGAAGGAGAGGTGAGCGCGGGTGACCGCCGTCACCGACGACCAGAACGAGACGGGGAACGAGGCCGTCGCCAAGACCGTCGACGAGGCTGTCCGTGAGCAAGTGGACGGCGCTGTGGGGCGTGCCGGGAACGGGACGGCCGCCGGGAGCCGGGCCGGTGACCGATGGGACGACGGGCTCATCGCGCGTCGGGCCGAGCCGCGGTCCGCCGAACCGGACCCGGACGACGCGGAACCCGGCGACGGGGAGGCCGGCCACGACTCGCGGGGTAGCGACGACCACCTGCCGGTCGGCGGAGCCTACGGCGGGCCGCTGCGCGACCGCCTGAACGCGCTGCGTGAACTGCTCGGGCTCTCCCAGGCACGCCTGGACGGCCGCACACTCGCGGAGGCCGGCCGGGTCCTCGACGAGGCCGCCGCCCGCCAGCGGCTCTCCTCCCGCCACACGGTGGTCGCCATCGCCGGCGCGACCGGCAGCGGCAAGTCGACCCTGTTCAACGCGCTCGCCGGGGTGCGCATCGCGGAGACCGGGCTGCGCAGGCCGACCACGTCGGCGCCCATCGCCTGCACCTGGTCGGACGGCGCCGCCGGACTGCTGGACCGGCTCGCCATCCCGGGCAGGCTGTGCCGCAGGCCGCTCGCGGGCGGCGACGGGGACGAGGAGTTGCAGGGGCTGGTGCTGGTCGACCTGCCCGACCACGACTCGGCCCTCGTGCAGCACCGGGAGCAGGTCGACCGGGTGCTCGCGCTCGTCGACGCCGTGATCTGGGTCGTCGACCCCGAGAAGTACGCGGACGCCGCCCTGCACGAGCGCTACCTGAGGCCGCTCGCCGGGCACGCCGAGATCACGTTCGTGGTGCTCAACCAGATCGACCGGCTCCCCGGCGAGGCCGCCGACCAGGTCCTGGACGACCTGCGGCGGCTCCTCGACGAGGACGGCATGGCGCTGGGCGAGCACGGCGAACCGGGTGCCACCGTTCTCGCGCTGTCCGCGCTCACCGGCGAGGGCGTGGGCGAACTGCGCGAGATGATCGGCGCGTTCGTGCAGAGGCGCGAGGCGGCGGCGCTGCGGCTGTCCGCGGACGTGGACGCGGCAGCGGCGAAGCTGCGCTCCGTGTACGTCGCCGACGGCCGGGCGGGCCTCGACGAGCGCGCCCGCGACGACTTCTCGGCCCGGCTCGCGGACGCGATCGGCGCGACGGCGGCCGGCGAGGCCGCTGAGCGCGAGTGGCGCAGGAACGCGTCGCGGGCGTGCGGAACGCCCTGGCTGCGGCTGTGGCGCTGGTACGAGCGCACACGCATGCCGGGGGCGGCCCTGGAGCCGCCCGCCGCTCCGGTGGAGGAGGAACTGACCGCGCGCCAGCGGGTCGAGCAGGCGGTGCGCACGGTCGCCGGCGAGGCGTCGCGCGGGCTGCCCGCCCCGTGGGGACAGGCGGTGCGCGAGGCGGCGGTACGGGGCGCCCAGGGGCTGCCCGAAGCACTGGACGAGCTGGCGGCGCACGAGGCGGCGGCGACGAGCGGACGGCCGCAGCGCCCGGGGTGGTGGCCGGCCGCCGTACTGGCCCAAGCGTCGATGACGCTGCTTCAGGTCTTCGGCGGACTATGGCTGGTGGGCCAGATCGTCGGCGTGCTGGAGCCGGGACTCATCCCCCCGGTGCTGGTGATGCTCGCGGGCATCGTGGGCGGCCCGCTGGTGGAGTGGGCATGCGCGGCGGCGGCCAAGGGTCCCGCGCGGAGATACGGACAGGACGTCAGACGCAGGCTCCAGGACGCGGCCGCCGGGTGCGGCAGGGCCAGGGTGCTCGACCCGATCTCGGCGGAACTCATGCGCTACCGCGAGGTGCGGGAGCAGTACGCGACCGTGTCGGGGCCGGCACGGCCGGGGTCGGGGCACGGAAGGGTGCGTACCCGGATCGGGTGACGGAGTTGTCCACAACGCATCGCCTGTCCACAGCCGTCCACGGGTCTTGTCCCGTCCTGTCCAGCATGGAACCCGGAAGTCAGCGATCGGGCAATGCGACCGGACGGGGAGGTGACCGTCATGAACGACACCATGGTGACGGTGGTCGGGAATGTGGCCACGAATGTGGAGTACAGGGAAACGGCCACGGGAGGGATGGCGCGATTTCGTTTCGCGGTGCCGTCGCGGCGGTGGGACCGGCAGAGCGGCACCTGGACGGACGGGCCGACGAGCTTCTACACGGTCTTCGCCTGGCGGTCCCTCGCGGCGAACCTGGCCGGTTCCGTCTCCGTGGGCGAACCGCTTGTGGTGCACGGCAGGTTGAAGGTGCGCGAGGAGGACGGCGACGGCAGGCGGCGGACCTTCGTGGACATCGACGCGCTGGCGGCGGGGCACGACCTGACGCGCGGGACCGCGGCGTTCCGGCGGGTGGCGAGGAGCGACGCGGTGCCGGCGGCCCGGCGCGAGGAGCCGGGCGCGCCGCAGGAGCCGGGCACGGCCCGGCAGGCGAGGAAGCCAGTTGCCGTCCTGTGAGGGGGAGTTGGGGCCGCAGTCGGTTACGCGCCGCAGTGGACGAGGGCCGTAAAAAGGGTGATCCGGGCGTGAATTGACCGGCCGTCATAACGATTACGAGTCGGAATGGTTATCAGATGACATGACGGGGGACCGGGCTGCGCGCCGTCCATAGGATTCCCGCGTACTCATGGGGCACTTGAGTTAGCCGGCGAGACACTTCCCCCACGCGTCACACGCGAAGCGTCTCGCCCAGAGGGGAATTCTGCTGTGTTTGCTGTGTTCTCTGCGTCTGCCGTACGCAGGCGGCGCGCCGCGCGTCTTGCCGCGGCGGCCCTCGTCTCGGGCCTGATCGTCACAGGCTCCCTCGCCGGCGCGGGCATGGCCGCCGCCGACGACGACGGCACTCAGCACCAGGGGGGCGCTGTCGCCACCCTCGACGGGCTGAAGACGTTCGACAAGGCTCTGCTGCACAACGACGGCGAGGATCAGGAGATCTCCGCCGGGCTCTTCGAGATGACCGTCGAAGGCGGCGGCCAGCTGAAGACGTACTGCATCGACATCCACAACCCGACCCAGAACCAGGCCAAGTACCTGGAGACCCCCTGGGACCAGACGTCGCTGCGCACCAACAAGGACGCGGGCAAGATCCGCTGGATCCTCCAGCACTCTTACCCGCAGGTCGACGACCTGGCCGCGCTGGCCAAGGGCGCGGAGGCCGGGTCGCTGACCGCCGAGACCGCGGCGGCCGGCACCCAGGTCGCCATCTGGCGCTTCTCGGACGGCGCCGATGTCACGGCGGTCGACCCCGCGGCCGAGAAGCTGGCCGACTGGCTGGAGAAGTCCGCGAAGGACGTCGCCGAGCCCAAGGCCTCGCTGAGCCTCGAGCCGAACGCGGTCTCGGGCAAGGCCGGCAGCCGGATCGGCCCGGTGACGGTGCGCACCGACGCCGGCCAGGTCACCGTCACGCCGCCGGCCGACGCCGCCGCCAGCGGCGTCAAGATCACGGACGAGGCGGGCAAGCCGCTCACCTCCGCGGTCAACGGCAGCAATCTGTACTTCGACGTTCCCGCGGGCACCGCCGACGGGACGGCCTCGCTGACCGCCCAGGCGACCATGTCGGTGCCGGTGGGACGCGCGTTCGCCAGCGCGAGCAAGAGCCAGACCCAGATCCTGGCCGGGTCCAGCCAGTCCACGGTCTCCGCGACCGCGACCGCGATCTGGGCGAAGACGGGCGCGATCCCGTCCGTCACCGCCGAGAAGAACTGCGCCAAGGGCGGCGTGGACATCACGGCGGGCAACAAGGGTGACTCGCCGTTCACCTTCGAGCTGGCCGGCATCAAGCACACCGTCCCGGCCGGGGAGTCCCGGACCGTGACCGTGCCGGTCGCCGAGGACCAGGCGTACGACTTCACGATCACCGGCCCCGGTGGCTTCGAGAAGAACTTCAAGGGCGTCCTGGACTGCAAGACCGCGGGCACGCCGAAGCCGGGCACCGAGACCCCGTCGTCCCAGCCCAGCCCGGCGTCCGCCGGCGGCACGTCCGCGGGCTCCGAGGGTGGCGAGGGCGACCTGGCCGCGACCGGTGGCTCCAGCGCCACGCCGATGATCGCGGGTATCGCGATCGTGCTGCTGCTGGTCGGCGGCGGCGCGGTGTTCTTCCTCCGCAAGAAGGCGTCGGCCGCCGGTGAGTGAGTGAACGACAGCGCAGTGTGACACTGCGCTGAGGGAGGGGCCCGGCACGGGTGACGTGCCGGGCCCTTCGCGCGTGCCTCGTCGCCCTGCGCGGGGCCGCTCACAGTGGGTGTGCGGGCTGCGGCCGGGGCCTGGGGGGCCGCACACAGGTCGGCCGGGAGCCGTGGTTTCCGTCCAGGGGGCGGCGTACGGCAAGATGGGTGTATCTGCCCACCCACTGCTTGCCGGACGGTTTCTCTTGGCTGAGTACATCTACACGATGCGCAAGACGCGCAAGGCGCACGGCGACAAGGTCATCCTCGATGACGTGACGCTGAGCTTCCTGCCCGGTGCGAAGATCGGTGTGGTCGGCCCCAACGGCGCCGGTAAGTCCACCGTGCTGAAGATCATGGCCGGCCTGGAGCAGCCGTCCAACGGTGACGCGTTCCTCTCGCCCGGCTACTCCGTCGGCATCCTCCTGCAGGAGCCGCCGCTCGACGAGTCCAAGACCGTCCTGGAGAACGTCCAGCAGGGCGTCGCCGAGGTCAAGGGCAAGCTCGACCGTTTCAACGAGATCGCCGAGCAGATGGCGACCGAGTACACGGACGAGCTGATGGAGGAGATGGGCAAGCTCCAGGAGGAGCTGGACCACGCCAATGCGTGGGATCTCGACGCCCAGCTCGAGCAGGCCATGGACGCCCTCGGCTGCCCGCCCGCCGACTGGCCCGTCACCAACCTCTCCGGTGGTGAGAAGCGCCGCGTCGCCCTGTGCAAGCTGCTCCTCGAGGCCCCCGACCTGCTGCTCCTCGACGAGCCCACCAACCACCTCGACGCCGAGTCGGTGCAGTGGCTGGAGGCGCACCTCGCCAAGTACGCCGGCACCGTCGTCGCCATCACCCACGACCGTTACTTCCTCGACAACGTCGCCGAGTGGATCCTCGAGCTCGACCGCGGCCGCGCCCACCCGTACGAGGGCAACTACTCCACGTACCTGGAGAACAAGGCCGCCCGCCTCAAGGTCGAGGGCCAGAAGGACGCCAAGCGGCAGAAGCGCCTCAAGGAAGAGCTGGAGTGGGTCCGCTCCAACGCGAAGGGGCGGCAGGCCAAGTCCAAGGCCCGTCTGGCGCGTTACGAGGAGATGGCCGCCGAGGCCGACAAGATGCGGAAGCTGGACTTCGAGGAGATCCAGATCCCGCCGGGCCCGCGCCTGGGCTCCGTCGTCGTCGAGGTCGAGAACCTGAACAAGGCGTTCGGCGACAAGGTCCTCATCGACGACCTGTCCTTCACGCTCCCGCGCAACGGCATCGTCGGCGTCATCGGCCCGAACGGCGCCGGCAAGACCACCCTGTTCAAGATGATCCAGGGCCTGGAGAAGCCGGACTCGGGCACGATCAAGGTCGGCGAGACCGTCAAGATCTCGTACGTCGACCAGAGCCGTGCCAACATCGACGCCAAGAAGACGCTGTGGGCCGTCGTCTCCGACGAGCTGGACTACATCAACGTCGGCCAGGTCGAGATGCCGTCCCGCGCCTACGTCAGCGCCTTCGGCTTCAAGGGCCCGGACCAGCAGAAGCCGGCCGGGGTCCTCTCCGGCGGTGAGCGCAACCGACTGAACCTCGCGCTCACCCTCAAGCAGGGCGGCAACCTGCTGCTCCTCGACGAGCCGACCAACGACCTCGACGTGGAGACCCTGTCCTCCCTGGAGAACGCGCTGCTGGAGTTCCCCGGCGCGGCCGTGGTCGTCTCCCACGACCGCTGGTTCCTCGACCGCGTCGCCACGCACATCCTGGCGTACGAGGGCGACTCCAAGTGGTTCTGGTTCGAGGGCAACTTCGAGTCGTACGAGAAGAACAAGATCGAGCGTCTCGGCCCGGACGCGGCTCGTCCGCACCGCGCCACCTACAAGAAGCTCACCCGGGGCTGAGGCAGCGCATGGCTCGCCACATCTACCGCTGTCCCCTGCGCTGGTCGGACATGGACGCCTTCGGGCACGTCAACAACGTCGTCTTCCTGCGGTATCTGGAAGAGGCGCGGATCGACTTCATGTTCCGGCTGGCGCCGGGGGACGGTTCGCCGTCCTTCTCCGGCGGATCGGTGGTCGCCCGCCACGAGATCGACTACGTGCGGCCGCTGGTCCACCGGCACGAGCCGGTGGTCATCGAGTCGTGGGTGACCCGGATCGCGGCGGCGTCGCTGACCATCGCCTACGAGGTGAAGGAGGCGGACGACCCCGCGCAGGTGTACGTGCGGGCCTCGACCGTCGTCGTCCCCTACAACCTGGCCGAGGGCAGGCCGCGCCGGATCAGCGCGGAGGAGAAGTCGTTCCTGCAGAAGTATCTCGACGACGGCGCCGGGAGCGGCGCCGCCGCCGGGGATGCCCGGGACGAGAAGCCCGAGGGCGCCCTCGTCGCATGACCGTGCCCATGTCCGTACCCGTGCAGAGCCTGCACCTCGCCGACGCGAGGGAGGCGGACGACCTCGCCGCCTTCCTCGCCCGGCTGATCCACTACGACCGCGCCGCCGCGGTCAGGCTGCAGGCCGGCAGTGGTGCGCTCGCCGTGTTCGGACGCCCGCCCTCCTTCGAGGTGCTCGCGATCCGTACGGCGCGGCTGGCCGAGCCCGTCGAGCTCGACGTCACCGTGTCGGCGGGGGAGTTGCTGGAGTCGCTGGGCGGCGCGCGGTTCACGGTGCCCGGCGCCGTGACCGGGCCGCCCTGGGCCGGCGTGCTGCCGCCGCGCGGCGGCTGGCGCGAGCTGGCGGGACTGCCGGACGTGCACGCGATGCGGGGCGCGGTGGCGGCGGCCGTCGCGGAGTTCCGCGCGCGGGACGAGGCGCTGCCGGTGGAGCGGCGCACGCGCGCCGAGCGGGACCGCATCGGCCGCGAGATCTGGTCGCGGACGGTGGGCGGCACGGGCCTGCCGCTGCGCGCGGTCCACGCGGCGCAGTCGCTCGGCTTCCTGCGCCCGGGAGTGCCGGTGGCGCTGCTGGCGGCGGGTACGTGGCTGCGGCTGCGGACGCCGTTCGGGTCGGTGGCGGTGCGGACGAATGGGCTGGGCGGGTTGAGCGTGACGCCGGTGCGGCCGACGTCTTGACGCCCGGGGGCTTGGCCCCCGGGGCCCCTGTGGCCCGGCCCGCGGTGCGCTTTCCCCACCCCGCCCCTCCCCGAAACCCTGACGGGACCCGGGGGCTCCGCCCCCGTGACCCCCGGGTCCCCGGCCGCTGCGCGGCACGTGCGCTGACCCGCGGCCGCTGTCGGCGCGTGCCCGGTGCCCGGTGCCCGGTGCCCGCGCCCCGCGGTGCGGTTCCCCCCACCTCACCCCTTCCCGGAAGCTTGACGGGACTCGGGGCTGCGCCCCGTGACCGCCCGGCACCGGCTGCTTCGCGGCGCGTGCGTCGGTCCGCGCCTGCTGCGCGGGGCGTTCCGTGGCCGGCGTGCGGCTTCCCCGCCCCGCCCCTCCCCGAAACCCTGACGGGATCCGGGGGCTCCGCCCCCGTGACCCCCGGGTCCGCGGCCGCTGCGCGGCGCGTGCGGGCGGGTACCTGGGTGCGGCTGCCCGTGCGCGGCCGCTGCACCGCGCGTGAGGGCATGGGGGCTCAGGGCGCGGGTGGCGGCGTGTCCGGCCAGAGGGAGATGTGGTCCGGTTCCAGTTGCAGGGCCACGCGGTCCGCCATGCCCAGGGCCGACGTGTACTCGGCCGGGAGCTGGAGGCGGCCGGCGCGGTCCAGCATCGCGTACTCGCGGGCCACCACCGATTCCTCGCCCGTCGCCGCGTCGACCTCCGTGCGGCGCAGCACCTCGGAGGAGGTGCGGCCGTCGCGGATGGCGACCGTGCGGCGGACCTCGCTCGCGACCGCCTGGTCGTGGGTGACGATCACGATCGTCGTGCCCAGCTCTTCGTTCGCGCGGCGGAACGCGGCGAAGACCTGTTCGCCGGTCGCCGAGTCCAGCTCGCCCGTGGGCTCATCGGCGAGCAGGACCGAGGGGTTGTTCGCGAGCGCGACGGCGATCGCGACACGCTGCTGCTGGCCGCCGGACAGCTGCCGCGGACGGCGCTCCGCGCATTCCGCGACGCCGAGCATGGCCAGCAGCTCCTGGACGCGCTCCGCCTTGCGCCGGCTCCGGCCCCGCAACTGCATCGGCAGCGCGACGTGCTGTGCCGCCGTCAGGTACGGCAGCAGGTTCCGGGCCGTCTGCTGCCAGACGAAGCCGACCACCTCGCGGCGGTAACGCAGCCGGGCCTTGGCGTCCATGGCGAGCAGGTCGCAGCCCGCGACGCGCGCCGCGCCCGCGGTGGGCACGTCGAGACCGGCGAGGATGTTCATCAGGGTCGACTTGCCGCTGCCCGACGCGCCGACCAGGGCCATCAACTCGCCCTCCTTCACCAGGAGGTGGAGCCCCTGCAGGGCCTGCACCTCGACGCCGTCCGTGGAGAACACCCGGACCAGCCGGTCGCAGGTGATCAGCGCGTCGTGCCCGTACGAGGGCCGCTCGCGCCGGGCGGCGACCCGGCGTTCGAGTTCCTCCAGGGTCGTGTCGGTCATCGCATGTCTCCTGCCCTGAGTTCGTTGACGGATCCGCGGCGCCCCGTCCACCAGGCCTGCGCCCCGGCGACCGCCGCGGTCAGCAGCACCACGCCGGCCGCGGGCAGCGCCAGCGACCAGGCATCGGCGCGGAGGCCGGCGCCGTCCACCGGCGCGACGCCCGGTGCGGCGGCCAGCGCCAGGCGGACCAGATCGACACCGGGAGCGAGCAGCCGGATCGTGGCCAGGCCGACGAGTACGCCGCCGGACGCGGCGAGCAGCGCCGGGGGGAGCGCTTCGAGGCCCAGCAGCTGCCGCCCCTGACGGGTGGTCAGGCCCATGGTGCGCAGCCTGGCGAGGAGCGTGGTGCGTTCCGGTGCGGACTGCAGCAGCGACAGCAGCAGTGCCAGGACGGCGTACCCCGCGCCCGCGCCGATCGCGGCCGCGTAGATGCGCTCCGCGCCCGACTGCAGGGGCGAGTCGGTGAAGGAGGCCCGTGCCTCGGCCCGCAGCCGTACGGTGAGGTCCTCGTCCAGGCTGCGTACGGCGGCCCGCAGCTCCTGCCCGTTCACCGCGTCGCCGGTGGCGAGCAGGGCGGTGGGCGCGCGGTGGGTCAGCCGGGAGCCGTCGACGACGAGGAAGTCCGCGGCCGCGACCGCGAGGGAACGCGGCAGCGCGTACGGCCCCGAGCGCTCCAGCCTCCGTACGGTGACCGGCAGCCCGTCGAACGTCGTCCGCGCGCTGCGGACGACGGCCTCGTGGGCGGACGCGCGCCGCTCGTCGGCGACCTGGGCGGTGACGACCAGCGAGGCGTTCGCCGCCTCCCGGCCGCCGAGCGTGTGGCGCAGCGCGGCGTCGCCGACCGAGCCGGAGAACGCGGTGAGCGCGGCGAGCACGCAGGTCGTCAGGACGACGGCGAGCAGGGCCGCGGCGATCAGCAGACGGTGCGCTCCGACGCGCAGTAGTACGAACCCCGTCACACGTCCCCCACCAGCCGGATTCTCCCCGAAGCCACCCTGGCGAGATGGTTTCAGAGGACACCGGTCCGTGGAAACCGCTTGCAGCCCGACCTTGATCTGATCGTGACCGTTATCCGGCGACGGAGGATCGGATTCCGCGCCGAAGGCGCGGCGTAGCTCGGCGCCGCCCGGCTCGGCCTGGCGCGGCGCGGCTCGGCAGGCTACTGGTCCGGGGTGTTGACCATGGAGGCCGCGGCGTAGGTGAGGTAGTCCCAGAGCTGCCGCTCGTGCTCCTCGGACAGGCCGAGCTCGTCGACCGCCACCCGCATGTGCCGCAGCCACGCGTCGTGCGCCGCCCGGTCGACGGTGAACGGGGCGTGCCGCATCCGCAGCCGGGGGTGGCCGCGGTTGTCGCTGTAGGTGCGCGGCCCGCCCCAGTACTGCATCAGGAAGAGCACCAGCCGCTCCTCGGCGGGGCCGAGGTCCTCCTCCGGGTACATCGGCCGCAGCAGCGGGTCCTCGGCGACGCCCCGGTAGAACCGGTGGACGAGGCGACGGAAGGTCTCCTCCCCGCCGACCTGCTCGTAGAAGGTCTGCTCCTGAAGCGTCCCGTGCGGAATCTCGTTCACCTGGATGAGCCTCGCAATGTGTCTCTGGCACGCCCCGAGTGGTGTCGGCCGGGGGCCGGGGGGCCGTCCCCCGGAGAATGCGGCACCCTCCATGCTCTCAGACGCCCCGACCGAGGCCGGAAGCCCTAGGTGTTCTGTCCGGGGAGGTTGGGGACGGGTGAGGCAGGTCTCGGCTGAGGGATCTTGAAATGGGTGAGGGCCTTCTGGCCTGGTGTGGATTGCGACGTCTACACCGACCAGGAAGGCCCTCGTGCCCCACCGTAATGCACCCCTGACCGAGACCGGACGGCTGCGCCTTGCCCGCTGCGTGGTCGAGGACGGCTGGCCCCTGCGCCGGGCCGCCGAACGCTTCCAGGTCTCACCCACCACCGCCCAGCGGTGGGCCGACCGCTACCGGCTTCTCGGCGAGGCCGGGATGACCGACCGTTCCAGCCGTCCGCACAGCAGCACCCGCAGGACATCGACCCGCACCGAACGCCGGATCATCAAGGTCCGCCTCGCGCGCCGCTGGGGACCGGCCCGCATCGCACACCTGCTGGGCCTGGTCCCCTCCACCGTGCACCGCGTGCTCACCCGCTACCGCCTCGCCCGCCTGACACACCTGGACCGGGCCACCGGCCGCGTCATGCGCCGCTACGAACGCGACAGGCCCGGCGAACTGGTGCACGTGGACATCAAGAAGCTCGGCAACATCCCCGACGGCGGCGGTCATCGAAGCATCGGCCGCCAGGCCGGCCGCAGGACCCGCAACAACGCCGGCTACAGCTACATCCACACCGCCGTCGACGACCACTCCCGGCTCGCCTACAGCGAGATCCTCACCAACGAGCGCAAGGAGACCGCCACCGCCTTCTGGGCACGGGCCCACGAGTTCTTCCACAGCGCCGGGATCACCGTCGAACGAGTCATGACCGACAACGGTGCCTGCTACAAGTCGCGCCTGTGGCAGGAAACCCTCGCGGCGGCCGGAATCGCCCACAAGCGAACCCGGCCCTACCGGCCACAGACCAACGGCAAGGTCGAACGCCTCAACCGCACCCTGCTCGACGAATGGGCCTACGCCCGTCCCTACCGCTCAGAGCAGGAACGACGCAACGCGTTCCCGCAATGGCTGCACCCTGCAATCACCACCGCGGACACACCGCGCTCGCAGGCAAACCACCCGCCAGCCGCGTCCCCAACCTCACCGGTCAATACACCTAGGTCTCGCCCTCCCGGGCCTGCCCGCCAGGACGGGGCCCGCCACGCCCGGCGGGGGCGCTCGCCTCGGCGTCCTGGGCGCAGGAGAGTGGAGGCATGGCTGCACACGCGGACCGATTCGCCGAGCCGGGCGCCGAGGCGCGCTCCGCTCTCGTGCGCCGCATCGTGGCCTCCGGCGAGCTGACCGACCCCGCGTGGCGGGCCGCCTTCGAGGAGGTGCCGCGGCACCTGTTTGTGCCGTACTACTTCATCGGCCGGGTGGGCACGTACGAACGCCTGTGGTGCGAGGACCCGGATCCCGAGCAGCAGGCCCGCTGGCTGCGCGGGGCCTACGCGGACCAGCCGCTCGCCACCCGGGTCCGGGACGGCGAACTCGTCTCCTCCTCCAGCCAGCCCTCGCTGATGGCCGAGATGCTCCAGGCCCTCGGCGTACGCGACGGTGACAGGGTCCTGGAGATCGGCGCGGGCACCGGATACAACGCGGCCCTGCTCGCGCACCGCCTCGGCGACGAGGCGGTCACCACCGTCGACCTGGACCCCGAGATCACCGAGGCCGCCCGCACGCACCTGGCCGCCGCCGGTTACCGGCCCGCCGTGGTCACCGGCGACGGAGCGCGCGGCTGCCCGGAGCGCGCGCCCTTCGACTGCGTCATCGCGACCTGCACGCTGCCGTCGGTGCCGCGCGAGTGGCTGCCGCAGTGCAACCCCGGCGCCCGGATCGTCGCTCCGCTGTCGACCGGGGTCATCCGGCTGCGGGTGCGCGAGGGGCCGGAGGGGCGCAGCGCCGAGGGGCGCTTCCTGCTGACGTCGGCCTTCTTCGTGCCGCTGCGCGGCGGGCTGATGCCACCGGAGGCGCGCGCGGGCGGACTGCCCCGGCGCGCGATCGAGAACGACCTGTTCCGCTTCCTGCTGAGCCTGACCGCGGGCAGCCTGGACCCGCGCGAGGCCATGTCCCTCTGGGAGCGCGAACGCCGCCCCGAGCGCACCCGCTTCGGGATCACCGTCACCGGCGACCACCAGTGGGCCTGGCTGGACGACCCCGAGGGCCCGTACGCCTGGCCGCTCGGCCCGCCCACCTGACGCCAGGCGCGCGCGGGCGGCAGCACGGCCGCCCCCCGGACCGGTGGGCCGGTCCGGGGGGGCGCGAGAGGACTGCACGACCGGCGCGTGCCCCGCGGGCTGATCAAGGCGAAGGCGCTCCCTGCTGCGAGTTGGCGGGGCCGTCGCGCCGTCTCCGCCAGTGAAGTCGAAGAGACTGACGGCCACGAGCCCGAGGCCGCAGACCAGTCTGAACGCTCCGCCTCCCATCGACATGCCGGCCAGCGTGGACGCACCGCATGCAGCGGCGATATGGCCGCACGCGACCCCAGCGAGGGCCGAGAACATGGCGCAGACGAGAACCGCGAGCGCCTTCATCTGGTTGGCAGTACCGGTACTACTTCCTCCAAGATCCGCGCGCCCTCGATGGTCATGCCATCCCCTCTCGTCATGCCGTCAGGGTGCCGATCTCGGCCCTCAACTCGACGATGCGCCGGTCGCGCCCGAAGGTGCCCAGTTTGGCAGTCAGAGGTTGGAGTCTACGGGCGACGTAGCCGGACCCGGACGCTCGCGCCAGACGGATGGCCTCGCCCGCGTAGTGCAGGACCTGCTCGGAGTCCTTCCGCTTGGCGCCGATGACTGCCAGGTCGGAGAGCACCGCACCACGACGCCGGAAGGAGTGGCCGGGGGCGAGCGGCGCGAGCTTCAACGCGTCCGTCAGGGCGGCCTCCGCAAGGTCGAGCCGGTTGAGCTGCAAGTACCGGGCTTCACGCTCCTCCGCCAGGCGTGAGCCGTCGAAGCGCAGCCAGCCGCCGTTGGACACCTGCCCACCGAGGTCGGCCACCTTCTCTGCCTCGCCGAGCGCCTCTTCACAGGCATCGAAGTCGCCGAGCCACGCGTACGCCTCGGCCTGGACGGCGGCAGCCCAGTGCTTCGTCGCAAGGCTGCCATCCCCGCGCAGCGCGACGCGGCGAGCGGCCCCAAGGGTGTCCGCGGCCCGCTTGTAGCGACGCTCCGAGAGGTCCACATAGGCACTGCGGATGAGGGCGCAGGCCCAGAGGTCGTACGCGCCGGCCTCCTTGCTCGCGCTCGCCGCCAGCGAGTACGAGGCGGCGGCATCGTCGTACCGGTTGGAGTCGAAGGCCAACTCGCCCGCAAGCTGGAACAGTCCTCCGGCCGCGATGCACAGCGGGCCGGTCTGGGCTCGCCCGTTGCGCAGCGCATCGTTCAGCGCGGTGAGTTGAGACTGGACCACGGGGTACACCGAGTGCTTGGTCCGCGCGAGCTGGTAGACCTGCCACAGATGGCCGTTCATGCGCCCGAAGTCGTCGGGGCCCTCCTAGGCGTCGGCCTCGACTATCGGGACGGCGGCGAGCGCGCCTGAGACCGCCATGAGGCGCAGAAACTCGCGTCGGATCATCTCGTCTGTGTCCCTTGGGCCGTCGGCGCTCGACCGTAACTGTTCGGGCTTCAGCAGCACCTGGGCCGGGGCGAGCAAGGCGTCGAGTTTTTCGAGGTCCATCTGTAGCACCTCGGCAACCCTTGGCCGCTGGGGAGGCTGGGGCCTGGATGTACCCCGCTCCCAACGGCCCACGGTGCGCCGGTCGACGCCCACCGCGAAGGCGAACCCCTCTTGGGTGAAGCCCAGAGCCCTGCGCCTCTCGGCGATGCTCATACAGGCCCCCTTCCCCTGGTCGTGCCGCTCTCAACCATGGCGCGACCGCATCCCCGCAACGCAGTTGCACCAGGGAGGACTACCCCATGGGGAACCTCTACGAACTGCCCGTCGCCGGCGACGTGACGACGACGAACTTCTGCGGCTGCCCCTGCACCGAGGGCTGCGTCGACTTCGCCGAGATCCCCGGCGCGGCCGACTCGTTCATCGTCCGCGACTCGAAGCCCGAGGGCGCTCGCAAGGAGCTGCGCTACACCGGGTCCGAGCTGGACGACTTCGCCCTCGGCTGGGTGAAGCGGCGGGGTCTGACCGCCTGACCCTGCTACACATCTCAACCCCGGCGGGTCGTCCTCCAACTGGCGAGGACGGCCCGCCTTCTCCCAGGGAGGCGCGCATGACCTGGACAGGACACTTTCACGCCTACGGCCCGTGGATCGGATCGCCCGACAGCTACCACCGGGAAGGTGACCGGCGGCCGCCGTACCCCGACCCTCCCGCGCCTCCCGCTTCCGACGAGGTAAGACGGCCATCCGCATTCTTCAGCGGTATCGCGAGGTCGCAGCCGAGTTCCCTACCTCGAACCTGCCGCCCATGATGTCCGGGTACTGGCTGCTGAAGCGCAGGCAGGCGTCGCATGAGCGGACGTGGACTGACGCCACGGCGGCCCTCGACTGGATGACGAAGCACTTCCTCGACAACCCGACGATGGAACGCGAGGACGGGCGGCAGGCGTACGCGAGTCTGGAGACGAAGCGGGAGTACGCGCTCGATGTCCTGCCGGTCGGCGTCGATGTGAGCTGGGTGTACTACAACCGGTCGGGCAGCATCGTCTCGCTGAACGTGGTGTGCTGCCCGAACCGGCACCATCCCGATCTCACCTGCCCGCTCGGCTGACGTGCTCGGGCGTGGCCTCCCCCGGACCGGTGGGCCGGTCCGGAGGAGGGGAGATTCAGGCGCGGCGCAGCGTGATCGTCGTCCAGGCGCCGACGTGCACCCGGTCGCCGTCGTTCAGCGGGACCGGGACATAGGGCTGGATCGGGTCCTCCGCGCCGTTGAGCGTGGTGCCGTTGGTCGAGTTCTGGTCGACGACGGCCCAGGAGCCGTCGGGCTGCTGGACCAGTACCGCGTGCTGGTGCGAGACACCGGGGTCCTCCGGCGGCACGGACAGGTCGATGTCCGGGGACTCGCCTGTCGAGTGCCTGCGGCGGCCGATGGTGACCTGCGTGCCGGTGAGCGGCAGACGCTGCTCGGGGGAGTACGCGGGCAGGTTGAGCCCGTTGGCCTCCGGGCCGCTGCGCTGCATCATCGCCATGAAGTACGCGCGGTCGGGCCCGATCACGGCCGTCCAGCCCGCCGGAGCCGGCCCGCCCGGGAACTGCCCGCCCTGCTGCTGGAACGGCGCCGGCCCCTGCGGCTGCCCCTGGGGTGTCTGGGGTCCCTGAGTCGCCTGCGGGCTCTGGGACGCGGGCGGCGGGGGCGACTGCGTGCGCGACGGCGGCGAGAGCATCCAGTCGTCGCCCCCGCCCGTGTGCTGCGGCTTCGGCGGCGCGGGCGGAGCCGGCGGACCGGACTGCTGGAACGCGGGCGGCGGGGGCGGCGGCCCGCCCTGCTGGAACGCCTGCGGAGGCAGCTGCGGCCCGGACTGGTCCTGGCCCAGCGGCTCGGCGGGCCGGTTCATCTGCGACGGCCGCGAGCCCTGGTACTCGAAGGGGTCACGCTGCTGCGGCGGCGCGGGCGGCCCCTGGTGCGGAGGCGGGCCGGGCGGTGGCCCCTGGTGCGGCGGCGGTCCCTGGTGCGGCGGTGGCGGCGCGGGCGGCCCGGGTTGCGACTGGAACCCCGGCGGGAGGTTCAGGCCGGGCGGCCGCGGCGGGGCCAGCGGCGTGTACGACGTGGCCGTGTTCGTGAGGAAGTTGAACCGGCACTCCTCGCAGAAGGGCGCCATGGCCTCACGGGGCGTACGGCACTGCGGGCAGAGCTCGGCCTGGGCGGTGGCGTTCGGATCGCCGCTCGGGCCCGGGTAGCCGTAGGAGGGCGGTGGGGGAGGCGGTGACGGAACGGCTCCCGTGGGAGCGCCAGGACCGGCCATGCGGTGGCCACAGACCTCGCACCAGTCGTCGGAACCCGACTGGTGTCCGTTCGGGCAGGTCGGCATGTCGGCGCGTCCCCCTCTCCTTCTCCGGCCCCAGGGCCGATCACGTCTGCTCGTGCGTGCCGTTCGTCTACTTCTTCACGCGAACCGTCTTGGTGGAGCGCGTCTCGAGAGTCATCTCGTCCGCTTCCGCGACGTTCGCCTTCAGCCGCACAGTACCCGTCGCCGCGTCGACGACGTCCACCACCTTCGAAAGCAGTTTCGCAGTGTCCTCGTTCCCGGAACGCGCCGCGAGCTGCACGGCACGCCCCAGTTTCGCCGTCGCGCCGTCCACGTCGCCCGCCTTGCGGGCGCCCAGACCCTGCTGGATGACCTGGGCCAGTTCCGCCTGGCCGGTGTAGTGCGCGACCTGCGGATTGATCGAGGTCGACGCCACCATGTCGTCCGTCCACACCGCCCGTACGAGCCCCTGGGACAGGACCTCCGGCGCGCCGCCGTCCGCCGCCGGCACGATCAGCGAGACACGGGCGGCCAGCATCTCCTGGCCGGTGCCCGCCGCAGGGACCCGCACGCACACGTGGTAGTCGCGCGACTCGTCGCCCCAGGAACCGGTCGGATAGTCGCCGGCCCGGGGGCCGGCCTCGGTCCGCCGCCCGGTCAGGTCCTCGACCGTCGGCGCGACCTGCTTGACGAACGCGATCTCCACGCCGACGGGCGTCCACAGCCGCAGCGCCACGTCCGCGACCCCCTTGCCCATCGCGTGCTCCATCATCCGCGTGAAGTGGGCGGCCAGGCCGCCGGGGTCGGCGACGATGTCGGCCGTGCCCAGCAGCGCGGAGGCGATACCGGTGACCTCCTTGACCTCCCAGTCGGTGCCGACACCGCGGGCATCGCAGGTGAACCGACGAGCGCACGCGTCCAGCGCGGCCCGCAGGTCCTGTGGCGACTCGTGCTCGTTCCGGCCGTCGGTGAGCAGGATGCCGTGCCGGATGGCCAGGTCCGTGGAGGCGAGCAGCCGGTCGGCCAGCCGCAGCCAGGTGCCGATCGCGGTGCCGCCGCCCGCGCTCAGCCGGCGCAGCGCCTCCTTCGCCTCGGCCCGGGTGGCGGGATCGGCGACGGCGAGCCGCCCGCCGCCCGGGTAGACCTCGTCCGCCTTGTGGGTGCCCGCGACCACGGCGAAGGCGACACCGTCGCGCAGCGTGTCGATCGCGGCGGCAGTGGCGTCGCGGGCGTTGCGCATCTTCGTCGGCGGGTAGTCCATGGAGCCGGAGCAGTCCACCATGATCACGACTCCGGCGGCCGGCGCCGCCGGGCCCGGTACGAACGAGGGGGTCGGCGTCGCGCGGGGCAGCGGAACGCCGCGCGTGGTGCCGCCACCGGTCGAGGTCACGGTGACGATCGCGTTGACCTCGCGGCCGCCCTCCGGAAGGTATGCGTTCTGGTAGACGTCGACCGTGAACTGCGGTACCTGGGACTTGGCGAAAACGGCCATCTGGATCGGCTCCTCGGGGCTCCACCTGGGCAGATGTCGGACAGGTCAGGACGGTCGGGACGGGCGCGAAGCGGGTTGCGGGCGCGGGCCGGGACGGAGCGGTCCGGAGGTGGGGCCGGCGGCGGCCTTCGGTCAGGCCGGTCCCGCCCCTTCGGCCCGAACCGCGAACGGCAGCACCGCCACCGTGACGTTGTCGTGGCCGCCGCCGTCAAGGGCGTGGCCGACCAGCACCTGGGCACCGTGCAACGGCCGCTCAGCCGCGTCGGCGGGGACGGCCCGGGCCATCTCGTCCGCGCCCTCCGCGTAGTTCCACAGGCCGTCGGTGCAGACCACGACCACCCCCGAGCGGTCCGGCTTGAACAACGCGGTGTGCGGGTCCAGTTCGTACGCGTCGGCCCCCAGCCAGCCCGTGATCGCGTGCGCGCGCTCGTCCGCGTACGCCTCGGCCTCGTTCATCAGGCCGGCGGCGACCATCTGCGCCGCCCACGAGTCGTCCTCGGTGAGCCGCGCGGGCGGGCCGCTGCGGTCGTCGGGCACCCAGTAGGCGCGGCTGTCGCCCACCCAGCCGACGACCAGCAGTTCGCCGGCCGCGACGGCGCTGACGATCGTGCACGCCGGCGCGTTCTGCCGGCTGCCCTGGTCGGGGTCGTCGCTCCCGTCTTCCTTGGCAAGGGAGTTGACCGCCGAGGCGGCGGCGACGATCGCCTCGTGCATGGCCTGCTGCGGGTGGGTGCCGCGCGGCAGCGCGTCGAGGAGCTGCTCGCTGGCCGCGTGAGCGGCCGCCGCCGACGCCTCGTCGGGGCGGGTCGCCGACGAGACGCCGTCGCAGACGACCGCGACGACGGCGGGCGAACCGTCCGGCAGGGAGGTGGCGGAGACCGCGAACGCGTCCTCGTTGCGGTGGTGGCGCAGGCCGCGGTCGCTGACGGCGGCGACCGACTCCAGCTCCTGCTCCATGTGGTCGCGTTCGCGCGGCTGGGCGTGACCGCAGTGCTCGCAGTAGCCGTCGGGATCGACGCGGCCCGACCGGCAGGCCACGCACAGCTTGCTGCCCGACGCCCCCGACGCCCCCGACGTCCCCGGCGCGGGCGGGAGTTCGGTGGCGCGCGGGTCGGCCGGCGCGGCCCTGGCCGGGTCCGGGGCGGCCAGCTCGAAGTCGCCGGAGGGCGGGGTGTCGTAGCGGACGCCGGGGCCCGACAGCTCACCGCCGTCGGAGTCGGTGCCGGGCAGATCCCCCGGCTGCTGCGTGCGCGGCGACATGCCCGACGTGTCGGTGCCGGTGGCGGTCGGCCACTCCACCGGTGTCCCGATGACCAGGGTGGGGCGGTCCGGCGACGCCGCGGACACGGCCGACAGGTCGTACCCGCAGGCTCCGCAGAACCGGTCGCCGGGCTCCACCGGCTCCTCGCAGCCCGGGCAGGCCGTGCCGTCGGCCGGCTGGTGCATCTGCGCCATGAATCACACCCACGTTCGGGGGCGGTAGCGGTTGGCCCGCTCCACCAGCTCGATCCGCTCCTCGCCGCGCTGGGCGAGCCGGGCCAGGACCCGGTAGGAGCGCTCCAGGCCGAAGCGCAGGCCGCGCTCGTCCAGTTCGCTGCCGAGCAGCACGGTCGGTGTGCTCGCGCTCGGCGCGGGGGGTGCGGTCGGAACGGACGGCAGGGCTCCGGGACTTCCGGAGAGTACCCAGTCGAGCGCCGTCCCGAGCACCTCGGTGGCCAGCTTCTCGCGTCGCACCGGGTCGAGACCGAAGCTCCCCAGGGCCTCCACCTGCGCGGCGGCCGCCGACAGGTCACCCAGAAGCGGCTCGTGCGCGGCGCGCCGACGCAGTCTGGCCCGTACGGCGGCCACCCGCGCCGCCGTGTAGTGGATCGACGCCTCCGGGACCGACTCCAGCGTCCGTACGGCCCCGGCACGGTCGCCCGCGGCGATCTGCACGCGGGCGAGCCCGAAGGCGGCGCTGACGAAGCTCGGGTCAGTCGTCCACACCAGGCGGTAGTACTCCGCGGCGTTGTCGAGCTGGCCGAGCACCTCGGCGCAGAGGCCGAGCGCCAGCTTGGGCGCGCTCTCTCCCGGGAAGGCGTCGTAGACCGCGTCGAACGACAGCGCCGCCGCCTCGTGATCGCCCGTCACCAGCGCGGTGACGCCCCGGTACCAGACGACGCGCCAGTCGTCCGGGCGCGAACCCTCCAGGGTGGCGAGCGTCCCGGCCGCCGAGGCGAGATCGCCCATCTCCAGCCGGGCGCGCACCTCGCGCAGCAGCGTCTCCGGCGAACTCGCCGCAGCCGCGTGCAACGCGGCGATCAGCTCAGCCGGGGCCGAGGCCATCAGGCCGGCGAGGAAGCCCGCGTTCGGGTCGCTCGGGTCGACGCGCGGGACCGGCAGGGCCAGGGCCGCCCCGCACGTGTCGAGCGCGGCGAGGTGCGGCGCGAGCGCCGGGAGCGCGGCCGCGCCGTCCGGGGTGCGCTGGGCGGGCACCGGGGCGAGGACCGCGGGGCCGGGCGGGCCGGCCGGCGGCGCGGGCGCGCCGGGCGGCGACGGCACCGGTGGAGCCGCAGGCGGCACCGCGGCGACTCCCGGAGACGTCCCCGTCGCCCGGGTCCTCGGGCGGCGTGCGCCCGCGGCGGGACGGGCGCCCAGCGCGGAGACGTCCTCGGCGAGCTCGGCGAACAACTCGGTGTCGGTCACGCGCGGTTCGGGGCCGAACAGGGTCGACAGCGCCGGGCGGGGCCGGCCCGTCTGCATCGCCACGACCTCCCGCAGCACCCCGGTCAGCTGCTCGGCCATCTCCTGGGCCGAGGCGAACCGGCGACCCGGATCGGGGTCGGTGGCGCGCACCAGCAGCCGGTAGAACGACTCGTACGTGCGGAAGACCTGGATGTGCTCCGGGTCGGGCAGGCAGTCCACGAACACGTTCGTGTAGCCCTGGAAGTCGAAGGTCAGCACCGCGAGCGTGCGCGCGACGGTGTACAGGTCGGAGGCGACCGACGGGCCGACCTCCGCGACCTCGGGGGCCTGGTAGCCGACGGTCCCGTAGATGGCGGACTCGTGGTCGTCCATCCTGCGGACCGCGCCCATGTCGATCAGCTTGAGCTGGTCCTGCTGCTGGATGGCGTTGTCGACCTTGAAGTCGCAGTAGAGCAGGTTCCTGCTGTGCAGGTGGCCGAGTGCCTCGAGCGCCTCGATGCCGTACGCGCACGCCTGCTCGACCGGCAGCGGGTCGCGCCGGCCGTCCGGGCCGCGGCGTCCGTTGGCGATCTCCTTCAGCGACTTGCCGCCCACGTACTCCATGACGATGTAGCCGTCGAGGGAACCGGTGCGCTGGTCGAGGTGCTCGACGAAGTTGTAGATGCGGACGATGTTGGAGTGCTCGATCTCGGCGAGGAAGCGGCGCTCCGAGATGGCCGCGGCCATGGCGTCCTGGTCGCCGGTGTCCAGCAGGCCCTTGAGGACCACCCACCGGTCGGACACGGCGCGGTCCACCGCCAGGTACACCCAGCCGAGACCGCCGTGCGCCAGGCAGCCCACCACCTCGTACTGGCCGTGCACGATGTCGCCGCTCTTGAGCTTGGGCACGAAGGAGTACGGATGACCGCACTTGGTGCAGAAGCCCTCCGTGCGCGCGGGCCGGTCACCGCGCGCGCGACCGACCGGCGCCCCGCAGTCCGAGCGCGAGCAGAACCGCTTCCGCTCCGGTACCTCCGGGTCGGCCATCACCGCCGTACGCGGGTCGGGCCGCGGCACCTCCGGCACGGCGACCAGGCCCGCACCCAGCCTGCCGCGGCCCGAGGAGGCGGTGGACGAACCGGAGCTGCGCACCGAGACGGAGCGCGACGACGCACTGCCGTCGGTCAGCGAACGCGACAGCCGGCCCGACACCGAGCGGCGCGAGGACGACGAACGCGACGACGCCCGCGAGGAACGCGAGCCGCTGCGCGCCGACGCGGAGCCCCTGCCGCCGCCGGCGATGCCGGTGGGCTGCGAGCCGACCATGCCGGTGGGGGACACGACGGGCGCGAGCCCGCACGTGTCGCAGTACATCTCACCGCCGCCCATGTCCTCGTACGAGCCCGCGCAGTCGGGTCGTTGGCAGTTCGTCGTCCCGCTCATGAATCCCTCCTGCGGTCCCTGGGCTCCGCTCCGCCCTGGCGCGGCACCAGCACCTCGGCGGCGGCCTGCTGGTAGCGCAGCACCGCCTGCTCGGCGGCCCGCAGATCGCACGGCGCGCTCCACAGCATGCGCCGGGCCGCGTCGTACCGCTCGATCAGCAGCGGGTCCTCGGCCATGCCGTGCCGGGCGATCTTGGCCTTGTAGGCGTCGAGCCGGCCGCGCAGCTCGGCGCGCACGGCCAGCGGTGCGGTGACCGCGGTCAACGACTCCCTGGCCCGGTGCAGTTCGTCCTCGGCCTCGCGCTCCAGCGATTCCAGCAGCGGCGACAGCCGGTGCCACTGGGAGTGCCGCCGGTACTCGGCGGCCGTGACCAGCCGCTCCTGGAGCGCCGTGGGCGGCCCGCTGACCGCGGGCACCTCGGACGCGGCGATCTTCGCCAGCACCTCGCCGCGTGCCGCGCGAGCCTCGGTCAGCGTCCGGTCCGCGCGCGAGAGCACGTCGCGCAGCCTCAGCAGCCGCTCCTCCGAGTCCTGCCGGACCTGGAGGACGGCCTCGATCTCCCGGCGCACGTCCTCCAGGGCGCGGGCCGCACGGTCGTAGCGGTCGGTGTCCGGGCGGCCGCCGCCCGGCGCCGAACTGCCGGGCGCGGGGCGCCAGAAGGCGAGCGGGTCGGACACCACCTGGGAACGCAGCGCCGACAACTCGTGGGTGATGTCCTCCAGGTCGTCACCGGAGGGGTGCTCCCCGGGCCGGACGCCCACGGAATGGGCGAGCGAACGGGTGCGCTGCAACTCGGCGGAGAGCAGGTCTATCCGGGCGGGCAGCGCGGACCACACCGCGTCCGCGGCGACGACCATGTCGAGCGCGGCCGCGTAGAGCTCGTTCATCCGGGCGACCAGCTCCTCGAGCGTGAACTGCTCGGCGAGTCGCGCGGGGCCGGTGAGCGACGGGGCCGGCGCCGCGGCCAGGCCGGGCACCGTCACGCTGCGGCCGCGCAGCCGCTCGGTCAGCTCGGCCAGGTCCTCGTGGCTGGACCAGCGGCGGCGCGCGCGCAGCTCACGGATGTCCGTCAGCGCGGCGGTGTACGCGTCGAAGCAGTTCCACAGGAGCGTGATCGACTGCTCGGCGGCGGCCCAGCGCTCCTTGGTGACGCCGGTCAACTCGGCCCCTTCGAGGAGACGGCGCCCGGCGTGGTCCTGGAGGGCGAGGAGCGAGGTCTCGACCGCCTCGTGCTCCGCGCCGAGCCGGGCCAGCGCACGGTCCACCTCGTCCCGGTCCATCACCGGCCCGTGCGGTGTCCCCGCCGAGCCGGGGAAGGGTCCCGCGACGCCCATCGATCACCTCTCCGTTCGTCTCCGTACTGATCGGCACTGGTCCGAACCGTTTCGACCTCTTCCGGGTCCCGGACGCGTCCCGGACCGTGCCCGTCCTGCCGCTCCTGCTGTCGTGCCGCCGCTCACCGGCCCCGGACTACTCCGCCCGGTACTTCGGCTCCGGCGGCGCGGTTATGCCGGGCAGGTCGGCGGCCAGCCACTTCGTGTACGACTGCATCCAGGCCCCTTTGCGGTAGTCCACGAGCACCTGGTTCACCCGGCGCACGAGGTCGTTCTTGCCCAGCTTGGTGGCCACGCCGTAGTACTCGGTGGTGAACGGCTTGCCGCCCTTGAGCTCGACCGCCGGGTCCTGGGCGGCCTGGCCGGCCGCCAGGGCGTTGTCCGTGACGATCGCGTCGACCAGGCCCTGCTGGAGCCTGACGAGGCAGTCCAGCTGGTTCGGCACGGTGTACAGGTCCTCGTCGGCCGGCTGCCCGTCGTGCTCGTCCGTGAAGGTGGCGCCGAAGCTGTTCTCCTCCAGCGCCTCGTACGCCGTCGAGCCCTCGGCCGAGCACACCCGCTTGCCCGCCAGGGACGTGTCGTACCCGGTGATCGGTGAGCTCTTCGGTGCGAGCACCTGCTGTCCGGTCTGGAAGTACGCCGTGGAGAACGCGACCTGCTCGATACGGGCGCAGTTGATCGTCATGGTGCGCACGACGATGTCCACCGCGCCGCTGTCGAGGGCGGCGATGCGCTGGTTGGTCGGGATCGCGCGGAAGATGACGGCGTCCTTGCTGCCGACGATGTTCTCGGCGATGGCACGGGCGAGATCGATGTCGAAGCCCTCCAGGACGCCGCCGGTCCGGCCGCCGGGTCCCCCCGACCCCGCCGCGCCGCCGCTCGGCGGAGCGGCCGGATTGTCTGCGTTCTCCCGGCCGCCGCTCGGGTTGCGGTAGCCCCAGCGGTAGCTGTTCTGGTCGACGCCGACGATCAGTTTGCCCCGCTTCTTGATCGCGTCGATGGCCGGTCCGCCGGCCGCGGACGGGCGCAGCGACGCCTCCGGGTCCTTGCAGTCGTCCGCCCGGCCGGGGACCGTCGTGCCCTGACCGGCGGGCTGGGGGCTGAGGGCGTCCGCGCCGCCGTGGGCCAGCGGCAGCAGTGTGACGGCCGCGGTCAGCGCGCACGCGGCGGCCATGGCCGCCACACCGCCCCAGCCGCGCAGGCTGCTCGGGCGCCTCTGGCGCGAGCCCGACCTGGTGTCCGTCATCTCTCCCCCTCTCACCGGTACTCCGAAAGCCTGCGGTTGATGCCGAGGATCGCGGCCACGGCCCCGAGAACGGCCAGCAGTGCCGCCCCGGCCGGCAGCCCGCCGAACGCCCCGCGCGCGTCCTCCGCGGCCTCGGTGAACTCCCGCTGCTCGTGCGCCAGCGCCTTCTCCAGCGCCTTGTCCACCTGGTCGAACGACTCGTCCGTGGAGCCCTTGCCGCCGATGACCTTGTGCACCGCGCCGTCGTAGTCGCCCGCCCTGTCGGTTTCGGTCACGTCCTTGTGGCGGGTCTGCCACTCCGACATGCTCCGCACGGCGTCCTGCACCGGATCGCGGCCCTCGCTGTCGTCGGCCAACTTCTCCGCCCGTGTCAGCTGTTCGCCGAGCCGTACCATGCCGCCGGCGTACTCCGTCTCGTACTTGTCGCTCTTGCCGTCGTCGGTCAGCACCGCGCCACGGGCGACCAGCGTCAGGTTCTCGTTGGCCCGGGCCTTCAGGGAGTTGATGCGGGCGTCGCCCAGGACCTTGAGGGACTGCTGGCCGTGCGTCTTCGCGTCGTTCAGCTGGGCACGGGCCACCGTGTGCCCGACCGCCAGCCACAGCAGCAGCACGGTGGACGCGGCAATGGCGGCGAGGAGCCCCTGATTGAAGACCCGGTTGGTGCGGCGGTAGTTGCGCCGCTGGGCCCACAGCAGCACGACGAAGGCGACCGCGCCGGCCGCGAGCGAGAGCACCGGCCAAAAGCGCGCGTCCGCGTCGTCCTGCTCCAGCCGGGCCGTCTCCGCGTCGTACAGCCGCTGGGCGGCCGGCAGGAGGTGCTTGGCCATCAGCTCGTTGGCGAAGCGCAGATACGCGCCGCCGAGCGGCCTGCCGAGCCTGTTGTTCGCGCGGGCGGTCTCGATCAGGCCCGTGTACCGCGGGAGCAACTCGTTCAGCTCGGCGATCTGACGGCCCGACTCGCTCGAACTCTCGGTGAAGGTTGCGGCTTTGACCAGCAGCCGTGACGCGCGCGCGACGTCCTTCTCGTACCTCTCGTGGACGTCGCGGGGCTCCTCGGCGCCCGCGAGGAAACCGCTCGACGCCGCCGTGTCCGCGTCGGCCAGCGAGCGGTACAGGGAGGCGGCGTCGGCGCTGAGCGGCTGGCTCCGGCTCACCACGTCGTCGGCGGAAGCGGCCCGGTCGGAGACCTCCATCGCCGTCACCGCGCCGAATAGCATTATCAGCCCCGCGAGAACGGCACCGATGATCTGCAGCCGCCCCGGCTCGGTCGTCGCCGCGGCCCGCAGCCGCCGCCTTCCCTCGGCCCACGCGCCGCCGTGCGCCGCCGGTCCTGCCGGAGGCCGTGCGGGCACGGGCACGGGCGCCGCGGCCGGCGAAGGCACGGTGCGCACATTCGGCGGGTGTGTCACGTGACCTCCCCCTCGGTCGCCGACGGCCCGCCCCCCGGCGGGTCCTGGGACAACTCCCGGCCAGCAGTATGGCCGCAGGGGACTGCTTCACACCACAAATGACTGGATCTTGTTCGACTCTTCGCGCCCCGGGCCGCCGGTCGGCGCCGTGCGCCTGGCCCGTCCCCCACCCTTGTCCCCACAGTGAATACGCTTCCCGGCCCGGTCCGGTTCCCACCGAACGGGTGATCCTGCGGCCGCCGTGCCCGCCCCGCGGCCGAGCCCCCCCCGCGCCGCCCGCCCCGCCTGGGGAGGGAACGGACGGCGGCGCGGTCCGGGCGGCGTCCCTCAACCCCCGTACCGGTCCCGCAGGGTGCGGTGTGCCTCGGGGGGCGCGGCGACGTGGTCGAGACCCAGCAGCGCCGCCCCCAGCACCGGCGCCGCCGTCACGACGCGCACCACCGCCTTCGGGGCCTTGACGGCCAGCAGTTCGGCGATGTCCGCGTCGAGTTGGGGGTGTCGGGCGGCGAGCACGCTGCCGCCCAGCACCAGCGGCGCCTCCTCGTCGAGAAGGTCCAGCCGCCCCAGCGCCACCGTGGCCATCGCGACCACCTCCTCCGCGAGCCGGCGCACCAGACCGCGCGCCACGGGATCGCCGTCCGCGCCGGCGGCGAACAACAGCGGAGTCAGCTCGTGTCTGCGCGCGGCCGGGATGCGGCCCAGGTGCAGCGCCTCGATCAGCGCGTACATCGAGTCGAGACCGAAGTGCGCGGGCAGCGTGCGTGCCAGCGCCGTCGGCTCGCCCCGCCCGTCCTCGGCGCGCGCCGCGAACCACAGTGCCTCGTCGGCGAGTCCCGCCCCGCCGCCCCAGTCACCCGAGAGCCTCCCGATGGCCGGGAAGCGGGCCGTGCGGCCGTCCGGCAGCAGGCCCGCGCAGTTGATGCCCGCGCCGCACACCACGGCGACGCCCCGCGGCTCGTCGACCCCGGCGCGCAGGACTGCGAAGGTGTCGTTGAGCACCTGCGTCGTGCGCCCCCACCCGCGTGCGTGCAGGGCCGCCGTCAACTCCGCCTCCTCCACCGGCAGATCGGCGTTGGCGAGGCAGGCCGACACGTGCTCGGCGACGCCGATCGGCGTGCCGCCCGCCCGAGCCGTGGCGAACACCTCGCCGACGGTCGACGCGAGCGCGTCGACGGCCGCGGCGACGCCGACCCTCGGCGGCTGGAAGCCGGGCCCCCTGGCCGACGCCAGGACGGCCCCGCCGGTGCCGACGCAGGCGACGTCGGTCTTGCTGTTCCCCGCGTCGATGGCGAGGACCACGCCGCCGGGTCCGCGGGAGGCCCCGTCCGGTCCGGCGGACGGGGTCCCCGACGGGGCCGCGGGACCGGGGCGTCTGCCGGGAAGGCCGCTCACGCCCACGCCAGGTGCTCCCGGTTGTGCGCGATCAGCTGGTCCGTGAGCTTCTCCGCGTACGCGTACTGGCCGATCAGCGGGTGGGCGAGCAGGGCCTTGAAGACCCGGTCGCGTCCACCGCGCAGCGCGGCCTCCAGTGCCAGGTCCTCGTACGCCGTCACACCGGCGATCAGCCCCGCGTACAGCGGATCGAGCTCCGGCACGGCCAGCGGTACCGCGCCGCCGGTGCCGACGCGGGCCTGCACCTCGACGACCGCGTCGTCCGGCAGGAACGGCAACGTGCCCTTGTTCCAGGTGTTCACCACCTGCACCGGGCTGCCCGCGCCGCCCAGCAGCGACGCGGCGAGGTCGACGGCGGCCTCGGAGTAGAACGCGCCGCCGCGCCGGGCGAGCAGCTCCGGCTTCTCGTCGAGGGCCGGGTCGCCGTACATCCGGAGCAGCCGGCGCTCCATGTCCGCCACCTCCGCCGCCCGCGACGGCTTGGTGCGCAGCTCCCGCACGACCTCGTCGTGCGCGTAGAAGTAGCGCAGGTAGTACGAGGGGACGACGCCGAGCCGGTCCAGCAGCGGGCGCGGCAGCCGCAGGTCGTCGGCGATCGCGTCGCCGTGCTCGGCGAGCAGCTTGGGCAGCATGTCCGCGCCCTCTGGGCCGCCGAGGCGCACACCGGTCTCCCAGGTGAGGTGGTTGAGCCCCACGTGGTCGAGGTGGACGTCGGCCGGGGCCACGTCGAGGAGCCGCGCGAACTTGCGCTGGAGTCCGATGGCGACGTTGCACAGGCCCACGGCCCGGTGGCCGGCCTGGAGCAGCGCCCGCGTCACGATGCCGACCGGGTTGGTGAAGTCGATGAGCCACGCGCCGGGGTTGGCGCAACGGACGCGCTCGGCGATGTCGAGCACCACCGGGACGGTGCGCAGCGCCTTGGCGAGACCGCCCGCGCCCGTCGTCTCCTGGCCGACGCAGCCGCACTCCAGGGGCCAGGTCTCGTCCTGTTCGCGGGCGGCCTGGCCGCCGACGCGCAGCTGCAGCAGGACCGCGTCCGCGTCGGCGACGCCCCCGTCCAGGTCGGAGGTGGTGACGATGCGTCCGTCGTGGTCCTGCTTGGCGAAGATCCGGCGGGCCAGGCCGCCGACGAGTTCGAGCCGGCCGGCGTCGGGGTCGATCAGCACCAGCTCCGAGACCGGCAGCGTCTCGCGCATCCGTGCGAAGCCGTCGATCAGCTCGGGCGTGTAGGTGGAACCGCCCCCCACAACAGCGAGTTTCATGTCTCAGCCCTTCACTCCGGTCAGGGTGACGCCCTCGATGAAGGCCTTCTGTGCGAAGAAGAAGACCACGATCACCGGCGCCATGATCAGCACCGTGGCCGCCATGGTCAGGTTCCAGTCCGTCTGGTGGGCGCCCTTGAAGGACTCCAGGCCGTAGCTCAGGGTCCAGGCGGCCGGGTTCTCGGAGGCGTAGATCTGCGGTCCGAAGTAGTCGTTCCAGCACGAGAAGAAGTGGAACAGCGCGGCGGCGGCGATCGCCGGCCTGGCCATCGGCAGCACCACGCGGACCATCGCGCAGAACTCGCCGCAGCCGTCGATCCTCGCCGCCTCGATGTACTCGCGCGGAATCGTCAGCAGGAACTGCCGCAGCAGGAAGATCGTGAACGCGTTGCCGAAGGCGAACGGGACGATCAGCGGCCACAGCGTGCCCGCGAGATCCATCTGCTTCGCCCAGAACAGGTACATCGGCACGATGATCACCTGCGGTGGCAGCATCATCGCCGCGATCACCAGCATCATCATCACGTTGCGCCCGCGGAAGCGGAATCTGGCGAGCGCGTACGCCACCGGAAGGCTGCTCGCCACGGCGAGCACCGTGCCGAGCCCCGCGTACAGCAGCGTGTTGCGCCACCAGGTCAGGAACCCGGGCGTGCGCCACACGGTGGCGAAGTTGCCCCACTCCCAGGTGCGCGGCCACAGGTCGCGGGTCAGCGCCTGGTCGTCGCTCATCACGGCGGTCAGGAACACGAAGACGAACGGGAGCACGAAGAACAGCGCGGCGGCGATGCCGAGCGCGTGGACGGCGACCCATTCCAGAGCCGCCCTGCGGCGCGCGGAGCGCCGGGCGGCGGTACCCACGTGCGGCACGGCCGCCGACGGGGCGAGCGGGCGCAGGGGAGTGGTCGTCCCGGTCATCGTTCAGTCCTCCGGCGACAGGAAGCCGCTGCGCCGGCGCATCAGGAACGCCGTGAACACCATGGCCAGTGCGAACAGCACCAACGCGACCACGCACGCCGCTCCGGTGTCGAAGCGCTGGAAGCCCAGGTTGTAGACGACCTGCGGGACGGTGAGCGTGGACTTGTCGGGGTAGCCGGGCTCGAAGTGCTGTCCGGAGCCGCCGATCACCCCGCTGGCGACCTTCGCGGCCACCAGGGGCTCGGTGTAGTACTGCATGGTCGCGATCACTCCGGTGACGACCGCGAAGAGCACGATCGGCGAGATGGTGGGCAGCGTCACGAAACGGAAGCGCTGCCAGGCGCTCGCGCCGTCCAGTTCGGCCGCCTCGTACTGCTCCTTGGGCACGTCCAGCAGCGACGCCATGAAGATGACCATCAGGTCGCCGATGCCCCACAGCGCGAGCAGCGTGAGCGAGGGCTTGGACCAGACGGCGCTGTTGAACCACTCCGGCTGCCCGAGCCCGAGCGCGCCCAGCACGGTGTTGGCCGGGCCCGTGCCGGGGTTGAGCAGGAAGACGAACGACATCGTCGCCGCGACCGGTGGGGCCAGATAGGGCAGGTAGAACAGGGTGCGGAAGACGCCCGCGCCCGTCCTGATCCGGGTGACGAGCAGGCCGATGCCCAGCCCGAAGACGACGCGGAGCGTCACCATCACCAGGACGAGCCACAGGGTGTTGGCCAGCGCGGGCCAGAAAAACGGGTTGTCCCGGAAGACGTACACCCAGTTCCTCAGGCCCACGAAGGAGGGCGGGGCGAACCCGTCGTACTCCATGAAGGAGAAGTAGACGGTCGCGATCAGCGGGTAGGCGAAGAAGACGCCGAAGCCGACGAGCCAGGGCGACAGGAAGCCGAGGGTGCGCAGCGCGGAGCGGCGGCGCCTGGCCCTCACCGCCGGTGCGAGGTGGGCCGTGGTCATCAGCGGGCCTGCTCGTTGTCCTTGTCGACCTGGATGTCGTTCTTCCGCAGCAGTGCGTCCAGGTCCTTCTCGGTGCCCTTCTCGTACTTCTGGGCGTGGTCCTGGAGGGTGAGCAGGAAGGCGCCGCCGTTGACGGACGAGGGGGCGTGCGAGCTCTTGGGGTGCTGCGCGATGTCGACGAACGTGCGGTACAGGGGGTCGTTGCTCAGCTTCGGTGACTTCAGGGCCGCCACGGTGGAGGGCACGTTGTGGATGGCGTTGGCGAAGGAGACGACCGCGTCGGTGTCGGTGGACAGGTACTTCACCAGCTCCCACGCGGCGTTCTTCCTCGGGCTGTTGCTCGCGATGCCGAGGATCGTGCCGGAGAGGTAGCCCTTGCCGTAGTCGCCCGCCTGGTCGTCGGGGACGGGGAAGGGCGCCGCGCCGATCTCGAAGGGGAGCTTCGCGTCGGAGGCCATCTTGCCGCGCCACTCGCCGTCGAGCTGCATGGCGACCTGGCCGGTGTGGAACGGGTGCTTGGGACCCCACTCGTCGCCGAGCGAGGTGCGGAAACGGTTGAGCTTCGAGAAGCCGCCGAGGTCGTCCACGAGCTTCTTCTGCCAGGTCAGCATCGCCTTCACGGCCGGGTCCTGCGCCGTGTTCGACTTTCCGTCCGTGTCGACGTACCGGATGCCGAACTGGCCGCCGTAGTGCTCGACCGTGGTCTCGTATCCGAGGTACAGGGGCATGAAGCCGAGCCGTGCGAAGCCGTCGCCCTTGGGCTCGGTGAGCTTCTTGACCGCCGCGTCGAACTCGGACAGCGTCTTCGGCGGGGCCTTGATGCCGGCCTCCTCGAACGCGGTCTTGTTGTAGTAGAGGCCGTACGCGTCTCCCAGCAGCGGCACCGTGCAGCGGGTGCCGTCGTGCTCGGTGTATCTCGCCATCTGTGGCAGGAACGTCTTGTGCGGGTCGATGCCGGACTCGTCCAGGAACGGCTTGAGGTCGGTGAGCGCCTTGGAGGAGCAGAACCGGCCGACGTTGTCGGTGGTGAAAGACGAGACGACGTCCGGGGCGCTGGAACCGCCCGCACGGAGGCCCTGGTTGAGCTTGTCGTCGGTGATGTCCTTGACGACCTTGACCCTGATATGGGGGTGCTTGTCCTCGAACGCCTTGATGTTGGCCTCGATCGCCGCGACCTCGCCGGGCGCGGACCAGCCGTGCCAGAAGGTCAGCGTGGTCTTCGCGTTCGGGTCGTCGGTGGCCTCGGTCCCGGCGGAGCCGGTACAGGCCGAGGCGAGGAGCACTGTGGCGGCCGCCGCCGCGAGCGCGGCGGCCGTCGTCCGGCGGTTTCTGGGCATGGCGGTGTCTCCCTGTGGCGTGGACGAGTCGGCGTGGAACAGTCGGCGAGGACCGAGTCGGCGAGGACGGAGTCGGGGAAGGGGAGAAGCGGGGGACGAGGGGTCAGCGGGAGGTGTCGAAGACCTCGTCGCGGGTCGTGGCCAGGGCGGTTTCCAGCGCGCCCCGCAGCACGGGGCTGCGGCGCACCGAGCCGAGCAACAGCCGGGGCCGGGAGGCCGCCAGCTCGGTGAGCTCGGCCTGGACGCGCTCGCGCAGCGGCTCCCCGCCCGCGACGATTGCCTCGCCGGACAGGACGACGAGCTCGGGGTCGAGCACGGCGACCATGGACGCCAGACCGGTCGCGAGCCCGGTCGCGTAGGCGTCGAGCAGCTGCCGGTACGGTCCCGAGTCCGCTTCCGCGGCACGGGCGACCAGCGTGGCGGCGACCTCCGCGTGGGGACCGCTGCCGACACCCTCGATGCCGAGCTCCCGCGCGAGCCGGGGCAGCGCCTGGGCGCCGGCCAGTTCCTGGAAGCCGCCGCTGTTGGCCTTGGTCACCTGGCGGACCAGCGGGGTCCCGGGCACGGGCAGGAAGCCGACCTCGCCCGCGCCACCGGTGAAGCCGCGGTGCAGCCGGCCGCCGATGACGACGGCGGCGCCGAGGCCCTCCTCGTTCCACAGCAGCACGAAGTCCTCGTGGCCGTGGGCGGCGCCGCCGCGCTGCTCGGCGACGGCGACGAGGTTGACGTCGTTCTCGTACTCGACGGGCATCGGCAGCGCCGCGGCGAGTTCGTCCAGCAGCGTGGGGGAGTGCCAGCCGGGCAGGTGGGAGGCGTAGCGCAGGCGTCCCGTGGAGGGGTCGAAGGCGCCGGGCGTGCCCACGACCGTGCGGTGGACGTCGGCGCGGGTGACGCCTGCGGCCTTGACGGCGCCGTCGAGCGCGTCGCCGACCTGCCGCACGACGCTCACCGTACGGCGCCCCGGCGTGGGCAGCTCGAACTCGCCCACGGTCTCGCCGGTGATGTCGGCGACGGCGGCGCGGATGCGCTGCGGGGTGACGTCGAGCCCGGCCGCGTAGGCGGCGCGGGCGTTGACGGAGTACAGCTGGGCGCTCGGGCCGGGCCGCCCCTCGGTGGTGCCGGTCGCCACGACGAGGCCCGCCGCCTCCAGCCGGGCCAGCAGCTGGGACGCGGTGGGCTTGGACAGGCCGGTGAGCTTGCCGATCCGGGTACGGGAGAGGGGGCCGTGCTCCAGCAGCAGATCGAGTGCGGCACGGTCGTTCATGGCGCGCAGCACACGCGGGGTTCCGGGGGTGGTTCCGGCCACGACGGTCGCACCTGCCTTTCGATCCGGAGGACTGGCGGCACTGTTAGGAAAGTTTCCTATTCTCGTAGGGGAAAAGTAGGCCGCCGGTCAGCGCGTCGTCAATGGCAAACGCCCCCTGGGCAACCAAAGAGTTACCGAGGGGGCGCTGCGAGCGGTGCGGGCCGGGGCCGGCCCGGCCGGGCGCTACTTCGACAGGTTCGCCGGCGGCGGGATCGGAGAGGCGGCCAGCGACTGCGGGGACGTCGTGGACGCGTAGGCGGACGGCGCCGCCATGCCGGCCGCCGGGTCGGCGGCAGCCGCCTCCGCCGGCTGCGGCAGGCCGCCGACGATCCGGATGCCCGCGGCGTCGAAGGCCCGCTTGATCCGCCAGCGCAGCTCCCGCTCCACGCCGAGCGACTTGCCCGGCATGGTCTTCGCCGACACCCGGAACGTCATCGACTCCAGCAGCACCTCGGTCAGGCCCAGCACCTCGACGGGGCCCCACAGCTGCTCGTTCCACGGCTCGTCCTTGGCCAGGTCGTCCGCCACCTCGCCGATCACGGCCTTGACCCGGTCCAGGTCCTCGGACGAGCGGACCGTGACGTCGACGCCCGCGGTCGCCCAGCCCTGGCTGAGGTTGCCGATCCGCTTGATCTCGCCGTTGCGGACGTACCAGATCTCGCCGTTGTCGCCGCGCAGCTTCGTGACGCGCAGGCCGACCTCGATCACCTCGCCGGAGGCGACGCCCGCGTCGATCGAGTCCCCGACGCCGTACTGGTCCTCCATGATCATGAAGACGCCGGAGAGGAAGTCCGTGACGAGGTTACGCGCGCCGAAACCGATCGCGACACCGGCGACACCGGCGGAGGCGAGCAGCGGCGCGAGATCGATCTTGAACGCGCCGAGGACCATCAGGAACGCGGTGCCGAGGATGACGAAGGACGCGATCGAGCGGAGCACCGAGCCGATGGCCTCCGAGCGCTGCCTGCGCCGCTCGGCGTTGACCAGCAGACCGCCGAGCGCCGTGCCCTCCACCGCCTGCGCGGAGCGGTTCATCCGCTCTATCAGCTTGGTCAGGGCCCGGCGCACGAGCATGCGCAGCACGAGGGCCACGACGAGGATCAGCGCGATGCGCAGCCCGGTGTTCAGCCAGACCGACCAGTTCTCCTCGACCCAGCCCGCGGCGTTGCCGGCCTGCTTGGCGGCCTCGTCGAGCGTGACGGGTGCGGGCGAGGGATCGGCATCCGCGCGGACGGCGGACCAGAACGCGGTCACGGGGGGAGACCTCCAGGCGTGCGGTGGGACGAGGGGCCTGGCGGCCACGATCCGCCGGACAGCCCCAACCACCCTAACGGCGGACGAAGGCTGTCACGGCGTGGTCGGCCGGGGGAGAGACAAGGCTCACGCGGGGGAAGAAAGGGGGAGGAACGTCCCGAGGCCCTGTGGCGGAAAACACTTCCAGCCCGTTACCTGCACGTGGTGGCGCCGGGACCGGCCATGAGGACAAACTGAAGACAGATCGTCCCGGCGCGAGCCACGCGCCGCCGGCGTACAAGGAGGCATCCACCGTGCCGCACGTCCTGGTCCTCAACGCGTCGTACGAGCCGCTCGGCGTCGTACCGCTCCGCCGCGCGCTCGTCCTCGTCCTCGAGAACAAGGCAACCTGCCTCGAGGAATCCGGCGCCTTCATGCACAGTGCGACCCGTGTCGTCGCCGCTCCCAGCGTGGTGCGGCTCAAACGGTTCGTGCGGGTCCCCTACCGGGGGCCCGTTCCTCTCACCCGCAAAGCGCTCTTCGCCCGCGACGGCGGGCGCTGCATGTACTGCGGTGGCGTCGCAACCAGCGTCGACCATGTCGTTCCGCGCAGTCGCGGGGGACAGCACGCCTGGGACAACGTGGTGGCCGCCTGCCGCCGCTGCAACCACGTCAAGGCCGACCGGCACCTGCGCGAACTGGGCTGGCGCCTGCGCCACCAGCCCGCGCCGCCCAGCGGACTGGCCTGGCGCATCATCGGGACCGGACATAGGGACCCGCGCTGGCTGCCCTACCTGCAGCCGTACGGCGCGGACGACGCGATGGCCCGGATCGACGGCATCTCAGCCTGACGACCGCGGGCCATTTTTTGTGCCCGCCCTCCCCGCCGAGCGCCGCCCGGGGAGGGCGCCGCGCACTCCGGCGCCGCCGGCCGTCCCTCGCTCCGCGGCCGTGCCCGCGCGTCACTCGGCGACGGCGTAGGTCTCCACCGAGAACAGCGAGTACCCGAAGTCGGTGACCCGCTCGTCGCCCTGGACGCGGACGAAGCGGGTGTCCCCGGCGTCCATGCGGACCGACTCACGGCCGCCCTTGCCGTCCGTGACCGTCGCGGCCGTGCGCCAGACCCGGCCGTCCGACGAGACCTGAATGCGGTACCGCGTCGCGTACGCCTCCTGCCAGTGCAGCACCACCATGCCCACCCGCTCCGGCCGCGGCAGCTCCAGCTGCCACCAGGCCGTCGGGCCGAGCGTCGAGGACCAGCGGGTGCGCGGGTCGCCGTCGACGGCCGCCGCGGCCGGGTAGTCCGCGGTCTCGTCGCCGGACGAGGACACGCGCACACCGGCGGTGCGCGCGAGGTCCGTGGTGCCGGTCCGCGGGAAGGCGCGCACCGTCAGCGTGCTCTCCTGTCCCGCGAAGGACAGCGGCACCTGGTACTCGCCCGCGGGGGTGTCCTCGGGGACCGTCACCTCCACCGGCACCGTGGTCCGCAGCCCGCGCGGCACCGTCGTCTCCTTCGGCACCTTCACCTCGATGCCCGCCGGCGCCTTCGCGGTCAGCGCGCCGCGCACCGCACCGGGCCGCTGCGCCGTCAGCCGCACCCCGGCGCGCTGCGGAGCGCCGCCGATCTCGGCGCTGGTCTGGGCGCGGACGAGGTCGAGCCCGGCCGCGGGCTCGTCCGCGAACCACGGCACCACCGAACGGACCGGCACCGGCCCGTCCCCGTCCGGCGCCACCCGCAGTGCGTCGACCCTCACGCCCCTGGCGTCCGTCTGCGTCCAGCCCCCGGCCGACAGCGGCGCGAGCGCACGCCAGCCCTCGCCGGGCACGTGCGCCTCGAGACGCCCGCGCGGGGCGGCCGTGGGCTCGGTCATCACCGTGACCGCCGTCAGCGGACGCGGCCGCCCCAGCCGTACGGTGTCCTCGCCCTCCCGGGCCCGGTCGGCACCCGTCCAGGCCCGCGACTCCTTCACCGCGCGGTCGACGAACGGGCCGAGCACGCCCTTGCCGACGGTGGCCCGGCTCGCCCGCAGCTCCTTGCGCAGCGCCTCCAGGTCGAGAGACGCCTGCCAGGCGGCCTGCCCGTCCCCGCGCGCCTGTGCCCGGAGCATGTCGACCGCCAGCTCGCCGGCCCGGCCGTAGCGGGCCAACTGGTCCAGCCACGGCCGTACTTCGCGGGCCAGCTGCCCGTCCGCGGTGTGCTCGAGCCGCTCGGGCGCACGGCGCATCCCCGTGAACGCCGCACGCAGCGCCTCGGCCGCCCGGTCCCGCGCCCGCGCGTCCGGCGTGGTGCGCGAGTCCCAGAACGCGTCCATCAGCGGGCGCAGATACGCCGACTCGCTCTCGGGGCTGAGGATCGACGACGCGTCGTTCCCGGCCAGGGCCGCCAGCGCCTCCCGCGTGCGCGGGTCGCCGCCCGCGAGGTCGTCCAGCGCGGCCTGCCAGGACTGCTCGGGGCGGTAGCCCTTCGGGTTCCAGGCGTAGTCGGCCGCGGTGAACAGGGGGATGCGGGAGGCGGACGCCTGCTCCATCGCGTTGGCCAGCAGAGCCGCCGAGCCGGTCGCGACCGCGGGCTCCCGGCCGGAGTACGGGCCGAGGAACAGCCGGTCCTGCGCGTAGTCGTTGACCGGGTAGTTGTCCATCGTGACCAGCGGATGGCCGAACGCGTCCCGCGCGCCCGCCAGTTCACGCCCCGTGATCGTGCGCGGCACGACGCCGACACCGGTCCAGGCCACGCGCACCGCCCCGTCGAGCTCCCTCGCGAGCGCCGTGCGGTACTCCGTGGCGCCCTCCTGGTAGAACTCGGTCGGCATCACCGACAGCGGCTCCGCGCCCGGGTGGCGGCCGGCCAGGTGCCGGGCGACGGCGTCCGCGACCCGGGCCTGGGCCCTCGCCGCGGCCTCGGGACCCGACCCGTACGTGTCCGCGTCCTTCTCGCAGTGCCATTCGCTGTAGCTCACGTCCTGGAACTGCAGCTGGAAGGCGCGCACCCCCAGCGCCCACATCGCGTCGATCTTGCGGGTCAGCGCCCGCAGGTCCCCGTCGTCGGCCAGGCACATGGACTGCGCGGGCGCGACGGCCCAGGCGAGGGTGACGTGGTTGCGCCGTGCGCGCTCGGCCAGTTCGCGGAACTCCGCGCGCTGCGCCGCGGGGTACGGCTCGCGCCACATCGTCTGCCGGTAGGGGTCGTCACCGGGGGCGTACAGATAGCGGTTCTGCTTGGTGCGTCCCATGAAGTCGAGCTGGGCGAGCCGCTGTTCGTGCGACCAGGGTTGGCCGTAGAAGCCTTCCGTCATGCCCCGCACGGCCGTTGCGGGCCAGTCGCGCACGACGACGCCGGCGACGCGGCCGTCCGTCACGAGCTGCCGCAGCGTCTGCACCCCGTGGAACAGGCCGTCGCCGCCCACCCCGTCGAGCGCGACCGTGTCGCGCCCCGCGGTGCGGCCCGCCGCGAGGCGGTAGCCGCCCGCGGGCAGGTCGGCGCGCTCCGCCGCGCGCAGGGCGCGCAGCGCCTCGTGCGCGCCCTGGCCTCCGACCCGGAACACCGGCCCGCGGCCGGGCAGTTCGGTGTGCACGGTCCGCACGCCGGCCTCGTGCAGCAGGTCCTTCAGCAGCCCGACCGCGTACGGGTCGGCGGCCGGGTCCGCTATGACGGTCGCCTCGTCGCCGAGCGGGATGGCACCGCCCGTGGGGCGCAGCGATTGAGGGCGCGGCCACACGGAAGGTGTCGCCGCGGCGCCCTCGGGGTCCTGCGCCGATCCGGCCGGGGCACCGGGGTCCGCGGGGGCCGCGACGGCCCCCGGCGCCCCGCCCAGCAGGCCGCCGATGACGGCGACGGCGACGGCCGCCGCTGTACGTCTTCCGCCCCCGAGCCGCACGCCGGTCTCCCCTCGTTCTCCCCTGCCGTTCCGGTCGGTTCGAGCCCACCACCCCCACCGTGAGGGTGTCAATGCACGTGGCCGTTGTGTGCCTTTTGCCTGGTGCGGCGGGGTGATCGGAGCGACTTCGCAGACCTCCCGGGCGGATCGGCGCGTCGCCGTGGCCGACCGCCGGACGGGCAACACCATGTGACGCGGAACACGTTGGCCGGTCGTTTACGTCTGTGGTCGTGCCCACGGGGTAGGGCTGCTGTGACCCGTTCACGACCGTTCACGCCCGCTTGGAGTGATTTACCGTGGCCGCATCCGCGCACCTGCTGCTCTCCGCCCTGTCCAAACAGGTCCCGGCGCAGCCGGCGCATGCCCCGGCAGGCTGCCCGCCCACCCACGCGGCACAGTTCACCGGCGAGCCCCCGCTCGCCCCCGACGTGCCGCTCACGAGCGAGCCGCCGCTCGCTCACGCCGCCCCTCTCACCAGCGAGCCCCCGCTCGCCGACATCGCGCCCCTGACGAGCGAGCCGACCGCCCACGGCACGGCGGGCGGCGCGGAGTCACCAGGGGTCTGAAGGAGTCCGCATGGGCCTTGCCAGGCTCGCCGCGCTGCACGGAGTCGCCACCACCTTCGAGCCCTCCGAGGGCGTCACTGTGGCGGTCCCCGACGCCACCGTCGTGGCCGTCCTCGCCGCGCTCGGCATCGACGCGTCCACCCCACAGGCGGTCGCCGCCGCCCTGGACCGTGCGGACCGCGCCGCGACGGAGCGGCTGCTGCCGCGGACGGTCGTCGTCTGGCAGGACGGCGCGCGGACGCGACCGCCGTCCGCGCTCGGCGATCTGCCCGGCGGCACCCGGCTGTACGTCGAGACGGAGGGCGGCGGCGAGACCGACCCCGAGACGGAAGGCCCCGGCGGCTGGGGCCGGATGCCGCACGGCGTGCACCGGCTCCGCGCCGAGACCCCCGACGGCCGCACTTCCGCCGCGCACCTCGTCGTCGCGCCCCGCGAGGTGCCCCGGCCCGAGGGCCGCTCGTACGGCTTCCTGGTGCAGCTCTACTCCCTGCTGTCCGCCCGGTCCTGGGGCATGGGCGATCTGGGAGACCTCGCCGAGCTCGCCGCCTGGTCCGGCCGCGCGCTGGGCGCGTCCTTCGTCCAGGTGAACCCGCTGCACGCGGCGGTGCCGGGCGCCCCCGCCGACCCCTCCCCGTATCGCCCCTCCTCACGCCGCTTCCCCGACCCCGTCCACCTGCGCGTCGAGGACGTCCCGGAGTACGCGTACGCGGCTCCCGCGCAGCGCGCACGGCTGGAGGAGCTGCGCGAGAAGGGCGCCGAGCTGCGGGAATCCGTCCTCGCCAAGGGTGCGCTGATCGACCGGGACGCCGTGTGGGAGCTGAAGCGCGAGGCTCTGGAGATCCTGCACACCGTCCCCCTGGGGCCCGGCCGCCACGCCGCCTACTGCGCGTTCCTCGCCGAGCAGGGCCGGGCCCTGGAGGACCACGCGACCTGGTGCGCGCTCGCCGAGGTGCACGGCTCCGCGTGGCGCAGCTGGCCGGTCGCACTGCGCGATCCCCGCTCGCCCGAGACCGCGCGGGCGCGCAGCGAGCTGATGGACCGGGTCGACTTCCACAGCCGTCTCGTGTGGCTGACCGACACGCAGCTGGCCGCAGCGGGCCGGGCGGCACGCGAGGCGGGCATGGGCGTCGGCGTCGTGCACGACCTGGCCGTGGGGGCGCACCCCGACGGTGCCGACGCGTGGGCCCAGCAGGACGTCTTCGCCGCCGGGATGTCGGTCGGCGCCCCGCCCGACGCGTTCAACGCCCGCGGCCAGGACTGGGGGCTGCCGCCCTGGCGCCCGGACGCGCTGGCCGCCTCCGGGTTCGCGCCGTACCGGGGCCTGCTGCGCAGCATCCTGCGCAACGCGGGCGCGCTGCGCATCGACCATGTGATGGGCCTGTTCCGGCTCTGGTGGATGCCGCAGGGCGCCCCGCCCACCGAGGGCACGTACGTCCGCTACGACGCCGAGGCGATGCTCGCGGTCCTCGTCCTGGAGGCGCACCGCGCGGGCGCCGTCGTCGTGGGCGAGGACCTGGGCACGGTCGAGCCGGGCGTGCGGGAGGCGCTCGCGGACCGTGGCGTGCTGGGCACCTCCGTGCTCTGGTTCGAGCGGGACTGGGCGGGCGACGGCCGCCCGCTGCCGCCTGAGCGGTGGCGGGAGGGATGCGTCGCCACCGCCACCACCCACGACCTGCCCTCCACCGCGGCCCGGCTCAGCGGCGGCCACGTGGAATTGCGCCACCGGCTCGGGCTGCTGACCCGGGGCCTGGAGCAGGAGCGGACGGAGGACGCGGCCGATGTGCGGGAGTGGCTGGGCGTGTTGGAGCGCCTCGGCCTGCTGCCCGAGGGGGCGGGCGACGAGGAGGCCGGTATTCGGGCGGTCTACCGCTTCCTGCTGCGCACGCCGGCGCGCATGGTCGGGGTGTGGCTGCCGGACGCGGTCGGCGACCTGCGCCCCCAGAACCTGCCGGGCACCTGGGACGAGTACCCGAACTGGCGGCTGCCCGTCGCGGACGGCCAGGGCGGGCCGGTGTCCCTGGAGGACCTCGCGGCCTCGCCGCGCCTGCACCGGCTGATGACGGCCTTCGCGCCCGTGGAAACCGCCGCCCCCTCCCGTACAGCACCCGCGGCGACCGGCTCCGGGCCGGGTACGACAACTCCTGCGACCGGGTCGGGGTCCCGTACGGCACCCTCGGCGACCGGCTCCGGGTCCCGCACGACACCTCCGGCCACCGGCTCCGGGTCCCGTACGGTACCCCCGGGCGCGCGGCCCTGAAGGGCGTTCGCTACGTTGGCACCGTGGACAAGAAGAACGCCTTGCGCGCCGGCGCCGTCGCAGCCGGTACGACGCTGATGATGCTGCTGATGTCGTCCCCCGCGCTCGCGCTCACCCCGGACGACGGCGACGACCCGGGTCCCGGCCTGAGCGTGGCCGAGACCCTCGGCCTGTATGTCGTGGCGCCGATCGCCCTGTTCGTGGTGATCGCCGGCCTGGTGATGGTGCTCGACAAGTCCAGGAAGCAGAGCTGACGCCGCGCTGACCCCAGCCTTCGAGGCGCCCCGACGCTGACGCGTCCGGGGCGCCTTTGTCGTGCCCGGAGCCCGAATCATTCGGATCTGCTTAAAACAATCGTCGTAAGTATTCGATGGACCTAAGAGGTCTTCCCGGGCGACGGTGGACGCACCGCCCGCCCGACAGGAAGGCACAGGATGGCCGTGACGGCCCCGGAGCACGCCCACACCACCACCAGCAGGACGAACGCCGCGCGACGGGCGCGGCGGGGAGCGGCATCGGGACTGCTGTTCGCGGCGGTGGCGACCGTCGTCTGGTCCGGCAGCTTCGTCACCTCGCGGGCCCTGCACGACTCCGTGCCCCCGGCGCAGGCCGCCTTCTGGCGCTGGATCGTGGCCATCGTCGCGGTCGCTCCCTTCGCGGTGCGTGCCGCCTGGCGCCGGCGCGCCCTGATCCGCCGCCATCTGCCCTTCCTGCTCGCCGCCTCCCTGCTCGGCGTCACCGTCTACAACACCCTCGTCAACCAGGCCGGACTCACCACGTCCGCCGGCAACATGGGCCTGATCATGGCCGCGTCGCCCGTGGTGATGGCGCTGTACGAGAGGCTCGGCGGCACCCGGCTCGGCGCGCGCCGCACCACGGGGATGCTGGTCGCCTGCGGGGGTGTGCTGCTGCTGGTCGGCGACGGGTCCCTGTCGGTGGACTTCGTCGCCGGAGACCTGTGGATGTTCGCCGCGGCGCTCAGCTTCGCCTCGTACAGCGCGCTGCTGCGGCGGCGTCCCGCCGGGATCGACGGGGTGGTCCTGGTCTTCGTCACCTTCGTCCTGGGAGCGCTGCTGCTCGCGCCCCTCTTCGCCGTCAGCCTCGCCCTCCAGGGCGGCTTCACGCCGACGGTGGGAACGGTGGGCCCGCTGGTGTACGTGGGCGTCTTCTCCTCCGCGGTCGCGTTCTTCGCCTGGAACCGCGCCATCGCCCTGATCGGCGCCGCCCGCGCGGGAGCCGTCTACTACCTGCAGCCCGTGTGCGTGGCGCTGCTCTCGTACGCCGTGCTGGGCGAGTCGATGGGGACGGCGCAGTTCGTGAGCATGGGACTGATCCTCGGCGGAGTGATGCTGGCGGCGGCGAGGAGCGCCACGGTCGCCGAGTGACCCGTCGTTGAAGCGCGCGGCAGGCGGTGGCCGGGCCCGGCCGGGATAGCGTGCCGGCATGAACGGTACGCGGGATTGGGACATCAGGAAGCTGCGGATCCTGCGCACGCTCGGCGAGCGGGGGACCGTGACCGCGACGGCCGAGGAGCTGATGATGACGCCCTCGGCCGTCTCCCAGCAGTTGTCGAACCTGTCCGCACAGCTCGGCGTCCCGCTCCTCGAGGCGCACGGCCGCCGGGTCCGGCTCACCGACGCCGCCCACCTGGTGCTCCGTCACGCGGACTCGGTGTTCGCCCAGTTGGAGCGCGCCGACGCCGAACTCGCCGGGTACCTGCGGGGCGAGACGGGCACGGTGCGGGTCGGGGCGTTCTCGACGGCCGTGCCCGCTCTGGTCGTTCCGGCCGTACGGCGGCTGCGGGCCGCGCATCCGGGGCTGCAGGTGCGCATCAGGGAGACGGAGGCGGCCGAGGCGTACGACCTGCTGTCGTCGGGCCGGGTGGACCTGGCGCTCTCGCTGGCCGCCCAGGCCCCAACAGCCCGCGATCCCCGGTTCGCCCTGGTGTCCCTGCTCGCCGACCCGCTCGACGTGGCGTTGCCGGCGGACCATCCGCTCGTGGAGCGGGCCGGGCTGCGGCTGGCCGACCTGTCGGACGAGCCCTGGATCTTCGGCGGCAGCGGCCCCTGGTCGGAGATCACGCTGGCGGCCTGCGAGAGCGCCGGTTTCGTTCCCGAACAGGCGCACAGCGCGGCGGGCTGGACCGCCATCCTCGCGATGGTCGAGGCGGGGATGGGCGTCGCGCTGGTCCCACGCATGGCGGCGGCGGAGCGCCGGGGCGGCGTGGTGATGCGCGTACTGGAGCACGATCAGCCGCGCCGTCACGTCCTGGCGGCGGTACGGCGTGGCTCCGAGACGTCGCCGCGCATCGCACGGGTGCTGTCGGCCCTGCGTGCGTCGGCACGGGCGTGCTGAGCCGCCGCGGCGGCTCGCCCACGGCCGGCCATGGCGCTGCGGGGGCTCGGGCACGCGACCTCGACGCCGACCGGGCGCGCTCCTCGGCCGCGCTACGCGTCCCGGGGCGTCACGGTCATCGGCATGCGGTCCGGGTGTGCCACCGCCGACGCCACCTCCTTCGGCACATGGCCCCCCGCCGGGCGCAGCTGCCAGCGGGCGAGCACGGTGGCCAGCGCGATCGTCGCCTCCGTCCACACGAAGGCGTCCCCGATGCACTTGCGGTTGCCCGCGCCGAACGGGATGTACGAGTGGCGGGACACGGCCGTACGGCGCTCGGGCAGCCAGCGGTCGGGGTCGAAGCGGTCCGGGTCCTCGTACAGGTCGGGGTCCCGGTGCATCGCGTAGAGGCTGAAGCCCACCTCCGTGCCCGCGGGCAGCGCGTAACCGCCGAGCTCCACGGGTGCCGTCGCGCGGCGCATGAGCAGGGTGACGCCGTGCAGCCGGATCACCTCGTCGAGCACACGCCGGACCGCCTCCAGCCGGGGCACGTCCTCGATGGCGACGGGGCGGTCGCCCACCACGTCCTTGATCTCGGCCACGAGCCGCGCCTCGACCTCGGGGTGCTGCGAGAGCTCGTAGAAGGTCCAGGAGAGCGTGGACGCGGTGGTCTCCGCGCCGGCGAAGAGGATGGTGCTCAGCTCGTCCCTGACCTCGGTGTCGGACAGTGCGTCTCCGGTCTCCGCATCGCGCGCCTCCAGCAGCACGGACAGCAGGTCGTTGTGTCCGGTGTCGCCGGTACGGCGGGTCTCGGCGACCACCTGGTCGATGACCGAGCGCAGGGTCGCGGCCGCGGCGTCGAAGTCCCGGTTGGGCTTGATCGGGAGGCGGTCCAGGAACTTGGGTGACGCCGCCCGTATCAGCAGGTTCTTCAGCACGACCGGAAGGTTCTCGCGGACGGCGACCACCGCGGGCTGCCCGATGTCCGTGGAGAACAGGGTCGTCGCGAGTGTCTCGACGGCGTACTGGGCCATCGCCTGCTCCATCTCGATCTCCTGGCCCGCCGTCCAGGAGTCCGCGAGCGCGGTGGCACTGGCGCTCATCGCCTGCGCGTACAGGGTGATCCGCTGCGGGTGGAACATCGGCTGGATCAGCCGGCGGTGGCGCCGGTGCACCTCGCCGCCCGCCGTGGCGAGGCCGTTGCCCGCGAGCGGACGCAGCCGGTCGAAGAAGCGTCCCTTCTCGAAGTTGCGGGCCTGGCGGACGGTGACCTCGTGGATCAGCTCCGCCGATGTGGCGACGTACATCGGCATGGTGCCGAGGTTCACCCGGACCAGTTCGCCGCTCTCCCGCAGGGACGTGAGGAAGCCGAGGGGCCGGCGCCACAGGGCGAGGGCGTGGCCGAGCAGCGGCACCGCGCCGGGTGCGACGGGTACCGACCGCAGGTCGGCCGGCTGAACTCCGACTGACACCGGAGAATCCTTTCCCTGGATACGGCTGTGGGGGCCCGCTCTAGGCGGTGTACGCGGCGCGCCGCCCGTGCACGGAGGGCGCGGGGGAGCCGGGGACGAGATCCCACCACCAGGCGACGGCGGGGATGTCCAGCGGCTCGTGGCGGTCGTCGGTCGGGGTGTCGCTGAAGACGGGCGGCAGGTTCGCCGGGTCGTCGGGGGTGGTGTAGCGCACGGAGCTGATGCCCCAGTCCTGGGCGCCGCGTATGAAGCTGGACAGGCTGCGCAGGTACTGCCGCAGCTGGGGACTGCCCTGCTCGGACAGCTGCCCGCACAGGCGGGTGTACAGGCACATCACCCGGTCCCGCTGGGTTATCGCGGTCGTGAGCGCCTGTTCGGTGCTCATGCCCTGCCGCTCCAGCACGCGCAGGGCGTTGAGGTAGTAGCCGGGGGCCTTGCGCTCCTTGTGGTGCGAGAAGATGTCGTTGTCCCAGGTGATGACGAACGACGCCATCTCCGCCACGGCGCGCACCGCGGTGCGGTCCCGCTCGTGGGGCTGGAGCTCGTAGCCGTGGCCCATCTCCAGCATGGGCAGGACGACCGAGGTCGCGCCGTCGTACAGCCGCATCAGGGTGTAGTCGTTGAGGTCGGGCACGGTGCCGGCCCTGCGGTGCGCGGCCTCCCACACCACGGAGAAGAAGTACTCGCGCAGGGCGTCCACCCAGCGGGCCGTCTGGCCCGCCGTGCCGTACCGGTCGATGCGCATCCGCAGGTCCCGCAGGCCCGCCGCCAGCGAGTCGTCATGCATCATCGGCGCCTCGGGGTTCTGCGCCACCCGGATCAGACGGTGCAGCAGGCCGGCCAGGTCGCCGGGGCGGTGGCCCAGTTCGCCTTCCTCGCAGTGTCCGTCGTCCACCCCGAAGAGCCACAGGACGAAGTCCGCCAGGAGCGAGACGACCTCCTCGCGGCCCTCGGGCAGGATCCGCGCCGCGAACGTGCCGATGTCCTGCACCACCAGCTTGGCCCGCAGCGCCTCGGAGCCGATGCGGTACGTCTCGGCCCAGGCCGCGGTCTGGACGTCTATGTCCGCGTGCCGGGGGTGTATCGCAGGTGGAATGGGCGAGAAGATCGGCGGGACGGTCAGCTCGGACTCCACGGCGGCCTGCCTCTCGACGCGGGTGCGGCGCGTCAACGCCCTTGTCACACGCGCGACTTGCACCTCAGAGTGATCATCTAGGCGCATCGTACTCAGCCGGATTGGCTGATCCAACAGGACGAATCCCCGGCGAAACGGTGCACAACGGCCCATCGGCGGCCGGAATCGCTGCATGGACTCCGCCGCGGGCGCTCGCCGGTGCGGGCCCCTCGCCGGCCCCGGCCGCCGGGCACGGGCGACCGGTCACGACGCCGCCTGCGCCCGGGCCAGGGACTGCAGATAGCGCATCAGGGCCATCAGCACGTCCCGGCTGGACGCGCGGTCCCGCGCGTCGCACAGCACGATCGGCACCGACTCCGGCAGGTCCAGCGCGGCGCGCAGCTCCTCCACCGGGTAACGAGGCGCGTCCGGGAAGGAGTTGACCGCCACCACGAACGGCACGCCGCGCTCCTCCAGCCGGCCGATGACGTCGAAGCTCACCTCCAGCCGGCGGGTGTCGACCAGCACAACCGCGCCGAGCGCGCCCTCGAACAGCCCGCGCCACAGGAACCAGAAGCGCTCCTGCCCCGGGGTGCCGAACAGGTACAGCACCAGTTCCTCGTTGATGCTGATGCGGCCGAAGTCCATCGCGACCGTCGTCGAGGTCTTGCGTTCCACGCCCTGCGTGTCGTCCACGCCGACGCCGGCCTGGGTCATCGTCTCCTCGGTCGTCAGCGGCCTGATCTCGCTGACCGAACCGACCAGGGTCGTCTTGCCGACGCCGAAGCCACCCACGACGACCACCTTGACGGCGGCCGTGGTGGTGGCCGGCAGCACGTCCTCGCTCCGCGGGCCGAGAGCCTGCTCAGAGCTTCTGAAGTCCATCGATCACTGCCTCAATCAAAGCGCGGTCGGGGAGGTGGGCGGCCCGGACGGGTGCGCGGGCCAGCACCTTGTCCTCGGCCAACAGGTCGCTGAGCAGCACGGTGATCACACTCACCGGCAGGCCCAGGTAGGCGGATATCTCGGCCACCGAGAGCGGCGCCTGGCAGATCCGGATGATGGCCGCGTGCTCCGGCTGCATCCCGGGCTTGGGGCCGGACCTGGCCACGATCAGTGTGACCAGATCTAAGGCCGTGGGCGCGAAGGATCCGCTGCGGCCGCCGGTGATGACGTACAGCCGCTCCGGACCGCTCGGCTCCCAGACCTCGTCCGCTTCGCTCACGCGGTCTGCCCCTCGTGCCGCGGCGGCGTGCTCAGGTGCTCTCCGATCCGCAGTACGAGGTCCCGCATGCGCTGGCCCATCAGTCCGGCGTCCACGCCCTCGTCGGCGAGCACCGCGAGGTAGGCACCCGCGCCGGCCGCCATCAGGTAGAAGAAGCCGCCGTTCATCTCGATGACGACGAGCCGCATCCCGCCGTCGCCGTCCGGGAGTTCGGCGGCGACCGCGGCCGCGAGGCTCTGCAGTCCGGCGCAGGCGGCAGCCAGCCGGTCTGCCGTGTCCGTGTCCGCGCCGTACTGCGCCATGCGCAGTCCGTCGGCGGACAGCACGACGACGTTTCGGGTCTGCGGTACGCCCTCTGCCAGGTCCTTGAGCATCCAGTCCATGTTGCTCTGGTGGGACTGCCGCTGAATCATGGCTGCTCGTTTCCGTTGCTCGTCGGGGGGGTGTCGCCGGACAGGCCGCTCTGGAAGGCGGCCAGCCACATGCCGGGCTGCACCGCCGGCGCTGCGTCCGCCGCGGAGTCCGGCTGGGTCGCGGGAGCCGTCGGGGCCGTGGCCGCCCCGGCCGCGGGGACGGCGGGAGCGGTCGCCCGGTTCTTGCGGCGTCGCTGCGGCAGTCCGTTCGCGGTCCGCTCGGTCACCTGCGGTGCGTCCTCCGCCGGCAGGGGCGCCGTGGGGCCGGTGACCGGGCGCGGCAGCCGCTCGTGGGTGTCGGAACCGGTGGGACGGGGGACGGACGCCGCGCCGATGCCGTGCGCCAGACCGGTCGCCGAGGCGGACGTGGTGATCAGGGCCTGGGGGACGACGAGGACGGCGCGCACACCGCCGTACGCGGAGGAGCGCAGCGACACCTGGAAGCCGTACGCCTGCGAGAGCCGGCCGACCACCGCGAGGCCCAGGCGCGGGGTCTCGCCCAGGTCGTTGACGTCGATGCCCTGCTGCGCCTGGCGCAGCATCCGCTCGGCGCGCCTGCGTGCCTCCTCGCTCATGCTGACGCCACCGTCCTCGATCTCGATGGCGACGCCCGACTGTACGTCGACCGCGGTCAGATGGACCCTGGTCTGCGGCGGCGAGTAGCGGGTGGCGTTGTCCAGCAGCTCGGACAGGGCGTGGATCAGCGGTTCGACGGCGGTGCCGACGACGGCGACCTCACAGACCGAGTGCAGCTCCACGCGCTGGTAGTCGATGATCCGCGACATGGCGCCCCGCAGCACGCTGTAGAGCGGGACGGCCTTGCTCCACTGGCGGCCCGGGCGGGCGCCGCCGAGGACGGCGATCGAGTCGGCGAGCCGGCCGATCAGCGCGGTGCCGTGGTCGATGCGCAGCAGGTCGCCGAAGACCTCCGGGCTCCCGCCGTGCCGGTCCTCCATCTCCCGCAGCTCCTGGGCCTGCTGGTGAACGATGGCCTGAACGCGACGGGCGATGTTCACGAAGGCGCGCTGCGCGGACTCGCGCAGGTCCTCCTCGGCGCTGACCGCGTCGGCGACGGAGCGGAGCACCGCGTGGTGCTCGGCCGGTGCGTCGACGGCGGCGAGCACGTCCTCGGGGAAGCCGCCCTTGCGCAGGGCATCGACCACCTGGGGCAGCAGCTCGCCCGCGAGGCGGCTGGTCTCGGCCGCGCGGTGGGCGAGCAGCGCGTCCTGCGCCGCGACCCGCTCGCGCAGGTCGGCGACCAGTCTGTCCCGGCGCGCCACCACGGCGCAGGCGACGGCGACCATGGCGACGGCGACGGCGGACACGATCAGTACGGGGGTGCGAGCCGACGCGGAGACCAGTAACGCGGCCACGATCGCGGCCACGGCGGTCACGGCGACGGGCAGCCGCCAGACGAGGCTCGCCCCCGCCCGTGGACGTCCGGTCGACGTTCCCTGTCGAACCATCAGCATCCTCAGAATCGAACGGGAAGAGATCACATGAAACGACGGGCGGGAGCATATCCCGCTTGGCGCACGGGAGTTGACGCCGGGGTTACGGGCTGGCGCGTTGTCGACGGCCGAAAGCACAAAGAGGCGGGGGGGGGGGGGGCGGGGGG
>NZ_JBKFFO010000009.1:0-313310 GCF_046506645.1 Streptomyces sp. 5K101
CTCGCGAAGCCGCGGTGAACGCGGACGCGGCCCCCCCCCCCGCCCCCACGTGCGGAGGTTTCTATTCCGCCACGGTCACTCGGCCGCCGCGTCCGCCGCCTGCGCCTTCAGCGCACGCTCGACGCCCGCACGCGACTCCAGGACCAGCCTGCGCAGCGCCGCGTTGGGCTCGGCCGACTTCAGCCAGGAGTCGGTGGTCTCCAGCGTGTCCTGCGAGACCTGGAGCGAGGGGTAGAGACCGACGGCGACCTGCTGCGCCATCTCGTGGCTGCGGGACTCCCACACGCCCTTGACCGCCTCGAAGTACTTCGCCGTGTAGGGGGCGAGCAGATCACGCTGGTCGGTCTGGACGAAGCCGGCGATCACGGCCTCCTGCACGGCGTTCGGCAGTTTGTCGGACTCGACGACCGACGCCCACGCCTCCGCCTTGGCCTCCGGCGTCGGACGCGCGGCGCGCGCGGTGGCCGCGTGCCGCTCACCGGCCGCGGTCCTGTCCCGCGCGTACTCGCCGGCGATCTCGTCCTCGTCGAAGACGCCCGTCGCCGCGAGGCGCTCCACGAACGCCCAGCGCAGCTCCGTGTCGACGGCCAGGCCGTCGATCGTCTCGGTGCCGTCGAGCAGTGCCTGGAGCAGGTCCAGCTGCTGCGGCGTGCGCGCGGTCGCGGCGAACGCCCGCGCCCAGGCCAGCTGGTGGTCGCTGCCCGGCGCCGCCGACCGCAGGTGCGCCAGCGTCGCGTCCGTCCACCGGGCCAGGCCGGCCTCCCGCCACTGCGGCGCCGCGTACAGGTCGATGGCCAGCTTGACCTGGCGGTGCAGCGACTGGACCACACCGATGTCGGACTCCTTGCCGATCCCGGACAGGACCAGCGCCAGGTAGTCGCGGGCGGCGAGCTCGCCGTCGCGGGTCATGTCCCAGGCCGAGGCCCAGCACAGTGCGCGCGGCAGGGACTCGGTGAAGTCGCCCAGGTGCTGGGTGACGTTCCGCAGGGACTCCTCGTCGAGGCGGACCTTGGCGTACGACAGGTCGTCGTCGTTGAGCAGGACGACGGCGGGACGGGGCCTGCCCACCAGCGCCGGCACCTCGGTCAGCTCACCGTCGATGTCCAGCTCGACGCGGTCGGTGCGCACCAGCTTGCCGGACTCGTCCAGGTCGTAGAGGCCGATCGCGATCCGGTGCGGGCGCAGGACCGGCTCCCCCTTGGCGCCCGCGGGCAGCGCCGGGGCCTCCTGCCGCACGGCGAACGCGGTGACCACACCGTCGTCGTCGGTGGTGATCCGCGGGCGGAGGATGTTGATGCCGGCCGTCTCCAGCCACGCCTTCGACCAGATCTTCAGGTCGCGGCCGCTGGTCTCCTCCAGCGCGCCCAGCAGGTCCGACAGCCGTGTGTTGCCGAAGGCGTGCGTCTTGAAGTACGCCTGCACGCCCCGGAAGAACTCGTCCATGCCCACGTAGGCCACGAGCTGCTTGAGAACCGCCGCACCCTTGGCGTACGTGATGCCGTCGAAGTTCACGAGAACGTCATCGAGGTCGCGAATCTCGGCCATGATCGGATGCGTGGACGGGAGCTGGTCCTGCCGGTACGCCCAGGTCTTCATCGAGTTCGCGAACGTGGTCCACGAGTGCGGCCACCGCGAGCCCGGCGCGTACGCCTGGCATGCGATCGAGGTGTAGGTGGCGAACGACTCGTTCAGCCACAGGTCGTTCCACCACTCCATGGTGACGAGGTCGCCGAACCACATGTGGGCGAGCTCGTGCAGGATCGTCTCCGCCCGTACCTCGTACGCGGCGTCCGTCACCTTCGAACGGAAGACGTACTGGTCGCGGATGGTCACCGCGCCCGCGTTCTCCATCGCGCCCGCGTTGAACTCCGGCACGAAGAGCTGGTCGTACTTCGCGAACGGATAGGCGTAGTCGAACTTGTCCTGGAACCAGTCGAAGCCCTGCCGCGTGACCTCGAAGATCGCGTCCGCGTCCAGGAACTCGGCCAGTGAGGGGCGGCAGTAGATGCCGAGCGGGACGGACTGCCCGTCCTTCTCGTACGAACTGTGCACGCTGTGGTACGGGCCGGCGATCAGGGCCGTGATGTACGTCGAGATGCGCGGCGTCGGCTCGAAGCGCCACACGGTGCCGTCGGGGCCCTGCGGCTCAGGCGTCGGCGAATTGGAGACCACGGTCCAGCCCTCGGGCGCCTTCACGGTGAACCGGAAGGTCGCCTTGAGGTCGGGCTGCTCGAAGCTGGCGAAGACGCGGCGCGCGTCCGGCACCTCGAACTGCGTGTAGAGGTAGACCTGCTCGTCGACGGGGTCGACGAAGCGGTGCAGGCCCTCGCCCGTGTTGGTGTACGAGCAGTCGGCGACGACCCTCAGCTCGTTGTCGCCCGCCCGCAGGTGCTTCAGCGTGATCCGCGAGTCCCGGAAGACCGCGGCGACATCCAGCGACTTCCCGTTCAGCACGACCTCGTGCACGGCGGGGGCGACCAGGTCGATGAAGGTCTGCGCACCGTCCTCGGCGGACGCGAAGCGCACGGTGGTCTCGGACCGGTAGGTCCCGCCGTCCTGCGCCCCGGAGAGATCGAGATCGATCTCGTACGAGTCAACGGTGAGCAGGCGCGCCCGCTGCTGCGCCTCTTCACGGGTCAGGTTTGTGCCAGGCACCCGGTCATCTCCTCGGTCTGCGATGTTTGCGGCCATCCTTCCACGCACCGGTCGCGCTCCGCCCGGGAGAATCGGCCCGGCTGGACTCGCCCCCGGAGGCTGTTTGTCATGACACGCGCAAGGGGGCGACCACCGTGCGGTGATCGCCCCCTCGGGCTTCGAGCAGGCCTTTCAGCCGCGCAGCTCGTCCGCGACCAGCTCCGCGATCTGCACCGCGTTCAGCGCCGCGCCCTTGCGCAGGTTGTCGTTGGACACGAACAGCGCCAGGCCGTTGTCCACCGTCTCGTCCACGCGGATGCGGCCCACGTACGAGGCGTCCTTGCCGGCCGCCTGGAGCGGGGTCGGGATCTCGGAGAGCTCCACGCCCGGCGCGTCCTTCAGCAGCTCGTACGCGCGCTCCACGCCGATCGGACGCGCGAAGCGGACGTTGACCTGGAGCGAGTGGCCCGAGAAGACCGGCACGCGCACACAGGTGCCCGAGACCTTGAGCTCCGGGATCTCCAGGATCTTGCGGGACTCGTTGCGGAGCTTCTGCTCCTCGTCGGTCTCGTGGGAGCCGTCGTCGACGAGGTTGCCGGCGAGCGGGAGGACGTTGAAGGCGATGGTGCGCTGGTAGACGCCCGGCTCGGGGAAGGCCACGGCCTCGCCGTCGTGCGTCAGCTCGGTGGCACGGTCGGCGACGGCCCTGACCTGGTCGTCCAGCTCGGCGACGCCTGCGAGACCGGACCCGGAGACGGCCTGGTAGGTCGTGGCGATCATGGAGACGAGGCCGGCCTCCTGGTGCAGCGGCTTGAGGACCGGCATCGCGGCCATCGTGGTGCAGTTCGGGTTGGCGATGATCCCCTTGGGGCGGTCCTTGATCGCGTGCGGGTTCACCTCGGAGACGACGAGCGGCACCTCGGGGTCGCGGCGCCAGGCCGAGGAGTTGTCGATCACGACGGCGCCCTGCGCGGCCACCTTCTCGGCGAGCGCCTTGGAGGTCGCGCCACCGGCCGAGAACAGGACGATGTCCAGACCGGTGTAGTCGGCCGTGGCGGCGTCCTCGACCGTGATCTCCCGATCCTCCCACATGATCGTGGAGCCCGCCGAACGGGCGGAGGCGAAGAGCCTGAGCTCGTCGACCGGGAACTTCCGCTCGGCAAGGATCTTGCGCATGACCGTGCCGACCTGCCCGGTGGCTCCGACGATTCCGACCTTCACGGGGACTCCTCCGTACGTTTGTGCACCATTCTGCGGCATGGGTGCCGCATCCATGATGCGTATGTCCACGGCCGCCTTGTCCAATCGATTGTCCGAGGAACGGGACGCACGCCACACACGGAAGGGCGGGCGCCCGTGGGACGCCCGCCCTCCCCACCGCATCACACCGTTACGGCGTGACCTTCTCGATCACGACGCTGCCGGTGCCCGCGGCCGTGCCGCGCGCGTTCAGCAGCCGCACCTCGCCGAAGAACTGCCGCCCCTCGGGAGCCGCGCTGTTCACCAGGACCTCGGCGGTGACCTGCGCGGTCGCGCCGTTGGCCAGCTTCACGGGGTCCGCGCCGACCTTGACCTGGCCGAGCGAGGGCGCGAAGTAGACATCGCGGTAGTCGTACGTGGTCGTCCCGGCCGGGACCGCGTAGCCGTCGACCTCGATGGTGTACGTACCGGCCGCCGGCTTCACCAGGGTGACCGCCTCCTCCGAGTCGCCGTCCGCGGACGAGCCGACCGTGACGCCGTTCCTCTTGACCGTGAGGTCGAGGTCGGCGGCCTTGTCGGAGACGTTGCCGATGGCGACGTCGAAGCGCTCGACGCCCTCACCGATGACGACCGTGGTCGTCTGCGACTCGTGGTGGGCGATCGTCGGCTTCGCGGCCTTCGACGAGCCGAGCGAGCCGCCGGCCAGCTTGCCGTCGATGGTGGCGAAGCCGTTGGTCACGTTCCACCGCACCGCGGCCGGGGTGCCGATCTTCGCCTCGGCCAGGGTCTGGACGGCCGGGTCGAAGGAGGCGCCGAGCACGGAGACGTCCAGCCGGTACGGGTTGTCGAGCAGCGGCGACGTACGGCGCGACTCGACCTCGACCTCCCAAACGCCCGGCTGCGGGTTCGCGTACGACCGCAGGTCGGGGCGGCAGGTGTTGGCGGGGTTCTGGTAGTTCGGGTAGCAGTTCACCGTCGACGTCGGGTCCGAGGGGACACCGTACGGGTGGATCGAGATGAACCGGGTCTGGCTGCCCGCCGCGAGGCCGCCGAGTGCGATCTCCAGGCTCTTCGCACCCTTCGGAACGGTGACGAAGTAGGACCTGTGGCTGTTGCGCTGGACCGAGCCGGACGCGGACAGCGTGTACGAGGGCTGCGCCAGCTCGTGCGAGGCGACCACCGTGGTGAGGATCTGCTTGTCGACGCCCTCGGTGCGGTGGTCGTCGACCTCCAGGATCGCGCTGTGCACACCGGCGGACCGGGGCGCCGCGGTGACCTTGACGGTGACCGGCTGGTTCAGCGGAAGCCTGACGTCGTCGTCGCCGACGATCCGGAACGTGCCGTCGTTGTTCTCGAAGTCCAGCTCGTGCCACACCGGCCGGTCCGGGCCCGTGGTGCGGGTGACGACGACGTCATACGTCTTCTTTCCGCCGGCCCTGAGGCCGCCCTCGCGGTCGTACAGACCCGTGCCGAAGCCCGGAGTCCTCAGGAACTGGTCTATCGCGGTGTCGACCGGGGCCTTGACGCTGTACTCGTGGGCGGTCGCGCCGTCCTCGATGGCGTCCCAGGCGTCCACGATGTCGATCAGGCCGGCGCCTTCCTCGTGCGCCTGCGTGCCGCGGATGTGGTCGGCCGTGCTGACGAGCGCCGTGCGCAGCTTCGCCGGGGTCAGCTCGATGCCGTTCTGCTTGGCCGCCGAGATCAGCAGCGCGGCCGCGCCCGCGGCCTGCGGAGAGGCCATCGAGGTGCCCTGCAGCATCGAGTAGCCGGCCGGGAGCTGGTAGCCCGCCTCGGCGACGGGGCCGCCGGGCGCCCAGGTCTGCGTGGTGTTGACGGCCGCGCCGGGCGCGCTCAGGGTCGGCGTGAAGCCGCCGTCCTCGCGCGGGCCGCGGGAGGAGAAGGGCAGCATCGCGTAGCGCTTCTCGACGACCGAGCCGTAGTTGGCGGCCCAGGTCTCCGCGGAGATGGTGGCGCCGACGCTGATGACCTTGTCGGCCAGGGACGGGTCACCGATGGTGTTGACGCCGGGGCCGCTGTTGCCGGCCGAGACGACCAGCTGGACGCCGTAGGTGTCGATCAGGCGGGTGTAGAGCTCCGCGCGGGCGTTGTTGCCGTCGTTGAGCGCCGGCAGGCCCCCTATGGACATGTTGACGACGTCCACGCCGCGGTTGATGACCAGGTCGGCCATGCCCTCGGTCAGGGCCACGTTGGTGCAGCCGCCGGACCAGGTGCACGCGCGCGAGGAGACGAGCTTGGCGCCGGGCGCGGCGCCGTTCATCTCGCCGCCGAAGAGGCCGTTGGCGGCGGTGATGCCGGCGACGTGGGTGCCGTGCGAGCCCTCGATCACACCGATGCTGACGTAGTCGGCCTTGGCGCCCGCGGCGTTGTGGACGACGTCCTTGCGGACCTCGATCACGAACGGGATGCGCTCGACGACGTCGGTCGCCGGGTTGTCGGTGCCGAAGTAGCCGACCTGGAAGCCGTTCTTGTACGGCTTCATGACGGTGTCGTTGGTGAAGTCGCGGTCGTTGTTCAGGTCCACCCGGGCGGTTCGGGTGCCCGCGTCGTACAGCACGCCCCAGGTGTCCGTGGTGTCGCCGTCGCGGTTGAGGTCGCCGGCCATGTCGCCGCCGCGGGTGGCGGACTCGGCGAAGGTCTGGAAGCCGTACGACCCGGCCGGGGCGGACCAGGTGCGGCCGCCGGCGGTGAACGTCGGGCCGCTGACGGCGGTGTTCATCCGCAGCCAGGTGCCGTCGCCGTCGGTCACCGGGTCGGTCGCGGTGACCCAGTCGACGATCTTGCGCTCGCCCGTGGTGGTCTTCTGCAGCGCGGGGTGCCCGAGGTCGACGCCCGAGTCCAGGATGCCGATGGTCACTCCGCGGCCGTCGGCCTCGGGGTTGTCCTCGACGAACTCGACCGCGCCCGTCTCGAAGGACGGGTTGTACGGGTTCTTGGCGGGTGTGTCCTTGCCGGGAGCCGGGTAGGTGCCCTCGGCCGCGGTGGCCGCGCCCTCGGCGCGGTCGCCGGCCGGCGTCGGGTCGTCCAGCGCGATCTCGTGCTTGAGGTCGATGCCGTGGACGCTGGAGAGCTTGGCCGCCGCCTCCAGGGCGTCCTCGGCCTTGGCGGTGGGCAGCGTCGCGCGGACGTAGCCGAGCTTGTCGAACGTCCGGCCGACCGTGGCGCCCTCGACCGCGTCGAGCTGGCCGGCGACCTGCTCGGTCGCGCCGGGGGCGGTGGCGACCATGACGGTCACGCTCTTGTGGCCGTCGGCCTCGGCCTCGGCGAGCAGTTCGGCGTCGGCCGTGCCGAGCTTGTCCGCGGGGGACGCCGCGCTCTTGAGTCCCTTGGCGGCTGATGGGTCGTCGACGGGCGCCGAGGCGACGGCCGGGACGACGCCCGCTGCGGCCAGTGCGGCCACGAGCGAAGCGGCCGCCGCCACCCGGGCGGCGCGTCTGTGCCCGGGTACGGCGCGCTCTGTGCTGGAGCTCTGGGGCTGGGGGGTCATCTTCATCCCTGTTCGTGAAAGAGAGGGTCCGGAATTCGGTACCGGATGACCGCTCAGCCTTTCGTAAAGAACAGGGTTTTGTGGAGACTTGATCGAGGCGTGAAGGTGACGTGGCGGAGACCCGCCAGTGCGCCGGATGCGCCAGGCTGGTCAAATCGGGTGAAGCCGCCCGGCCGTTCAGCCCCCACGGGTCCGCTCGCGGTTGCGGGAGCAGTCCGCGTACGTCGGCGCGGCGGGCAGGGCGGGCCCGGTAGCCTCGGCAGATGAACAGGGAGTTGAGGGTCGCGGCGTACGCCGTGTGCATACGGGGTGAACAGATCCTGCTCGCCCGCTGGGTGGCCGGTGACGGCACCAGGAAGTGGACGCTGCCAGGCGGCGGGATGGACCACGGTGAGGCCCCCCTCGACACCGTCGTCCGCGAGGTCGAGGAAGAGACCGGCTACGCGGCGGAGATGACCGCCCTGCTCGGCATCGACTCGATGCGCCGCCGCTATCCGCGCAAACTCGGCATGTTCGCGGACTTCCAGGGCCTGCGGATCGTCTACGAGGGCCGCGTCACGGGTGGTGAACTGCGGTCCGAGACGCAGGGGTCGACCGATCTGGCCGCATGGCACGCCCTGGACGCGGTACCGGGACTCGACCGGGTCACCCTGGTCGACGTCGGACTCGAACTGTGGCGCTCCCGGCCGGCGCTCGGGCACGTCCCTCAGCGCGGCAGCACGACCACGTAGGCCGCGGGCTCCCGGTCCGCCGCCGCCATCAGGGCCGTACGCACCACGACCGCCTGCTGCTCGGGCGCGTCCCGCAGCTTGCGGGGCGTGAGGTGGACGACCGTGACGCCCAGGCGTTCGAGGACGTCCCGCTTGTGGGCGTACTCCGACCACAGGGCGTCCTCGTCGTGCCGGGGCGCCCGCGTGTCCAGCTCGACGGCGACGGCCTGGTCGGGCCAGTACGCGTCCATCCCGCCGAGGTGGGGGCCGCCGGGCATCCGCAGATCCACGTTCCACAGCGGTTCGGGCAGGCCGTGCGCGCGCACCATGTCGTACAGCCGGCCCTCGGCCGTCGCCCGGCCCTCGGCGAGCAGCGAGTCGACGGCGTCGATGACGTGCGGCCGGCCGAGGAGCCCGGCATCGTTCAGCTCCCTGACGACGGCGGCCGGTTCGCAGCCACCGCGGACGGCCTCCGTCAGCAGCAGCCGTACCCGCTGCGGGTCCTCGCTCAGCCCGGCGACCGCGTCGGCGAGGGCACGCGCCACCGGGGCGACCGGCACGCCGCCGGCCTCCTCGGCGAGCGGCAGCACCTGCCCGCGCACCAGCCGGACGCACCCGGTGGACCGCAGGCGCCGCGTACGCGGCACCAGCACGTCGATCACGTCGAGTGTGCTCAGCGGGGGGACGCCGGAGAACCCGTGCAGCGCGAGCGCGGCGAGCCCGGTGACCATCGCCTGGCCGTACGGCGCCGAGTCCTTCCGCTGGGCGGGGACCGCGGGCCGCCCGGCGTACAGGAGCGCGGCGAGCAGCCGCTCCTCGCCGGTCACCGGCCCCGGCCGCAGGAGGTACACCCCGGGCAGCAGCACCTGCCAGGGCCCACCGGCCCTGCACTGCTGCGCGGCCCGCGCCGGCGGGACACCGCGTGCCCGCAACTCGGCGCCGGACACGACGAGTTCGGGGAGGTGGCGGGGGCGGAGGGGGAGGGGGAGGGGAGTGTCGCACTGTTCCATGCGGAGGGAATGCCCCGGGGTGAGCGGGTCCCTAACCCCTGTTACACGCTCGTCGGAATTTCGGGACAAGACCGCACTAAAGTACGCGCGTTCGAGTGCCGATGTGCGCCGCGGCCGGGGGTCCGCGGCGCGGACTTGTCCCCCACCCACGGGCGCCAGGCCGTAGGGGGAGCTCGAGGCGCGGGGTCCGGGGCGGAGCCCGGAAAACGCCCGAAGGGCGTTCGGGGGGTCCGGGGCTTGCCCCGGTTACGGGAAGAGGGCGGGTAGGGGAAAGCGCCCCCGGTTACCGCGACCCGTCCCGCTCCTGCGCACGCCCCGCCCGCGCCACGTCGTCGCGTGCCTCCAGGACCAGGCGGCGCAGCGCCGGCGCCGCCGGCCCGTGCGCGGCGAGCCACTCGTCCGTCGCCGCCAGCGTCCGCGGTGCGTCCTGGAGCGACGGGTACAGGCCCCGTACCACGTCCATTCCGATCTGGATCGACCGCTCCGACCAGATCCGCTCGATCGCCTCGAAGTACTTCGGGGCGTACGGCGCCAGCAGTTCCCGCTGCGACGGCTGCACGAAGCCCGCGATCGTCGCCTCCACCAGCGCGTTGGACAGCTTGTCCGACTCCACCACCGCAGCCCACGCCTGGGCCTTCACCGCCGCGGACGGCCGCGCCGCCAGGCAGCGCACCTCGTGCCGCTTGCCCGACGCCGTGTCGTCACGCGCCAGCTCCGCCGCGATCACGGACTCGTCCGCCCGGCCGTGCGCGGCCAGCGGCTCCAGGAACGCCCAGCGCAGCTCCTGGTCCACGTCCAGGCCGTCGATCTTCTCCGTGCCGTCCAGCAGACCGGACAGCAGCCGGAAGTCCTCGTCCCGCGCCGCGACCGACGCGAAGAACCGTGCCCACGTCAGCTGGTGCTCCGTGCCCGCCTCCGCGCGCCGCAGCTCATCCAGCGCGCCCTCGGCCAGCAGCCGGGAGCCCTCCTCGCGCCACGCCGGCGCCGCGTAGTGCACCAGCGCCGCCCGCGCCCACGCGTGCAGCATCTGCAGGACGCCGATGTCCGACTCGCGCCCGGCGAACCGCAGCACCAGGTCCACGAAGTCCCGGGCCGGCATCAGCGCGTCACGCGTCATGTTCCACAGCGCCGACCAGGCGAGGGCCCGCGCCAGCGGGTCGTCGATGTCGCCCAGGTGCGCCCGCAGCGTCGCGAGCGAGTCCTCGTCGAAGCGGACCTTGCAGTACGTCAGGTCCTCGTCGTTGACCAGGACCAGCCCCGCCCGCTCCGCGCCCGCGAGTTCCGGCACCACCGCGCGCGCCCCGACGACGTCCACCCCGGCGCTCGCGTACCGCACGAGCTTCGCGCCGTCGAGCCGGTACAGGCCGACCATCACCCGGTGCTGACGGAGCGTGTCGCCGTCCTGGACGAGCGCGAGCTCGGCGATCCGGCCGTCCTCGCCGTACACAACCTCCGGCGTCAGGGAGTTGACCCCGGACGTCTCCAGCCATGAGCGCGACCACGCCTTCATGTCCCGCCCCGAGGTCTCCTCCAGCACGGACAGGAGGTCGTCGAGGCGGGTGTTCCCGTAGGCGTGGCGCTTGAAGTAGCGCCGCGCCCCCTCCAGGAACGCCTCCCGGCCCACGTACGCCACCAGCTGCTTGAGCACCGAGGCGCCCTTGGCGTACGTGATGCCGTCGAAGTTGAGCTTGGCGTCCTCCAGGTCACGGATGTCGGCCGTGATCGGGTGCGTGGAGGGCAGCTGGTCCGCGCGGTAGGCCCACGCCTTGCGGTTGTTGGCGAAGGTGATCCAGCCGTTCGTGAAGCGGGTCGCCTCCACCATCGAGAACGAGCCCATGAAGTCCGCGAACGACTCCTTCAGCCACAGGTCGTCCCACCACCGCATGGTGACCAGGTCGCCGAACCACATGTGCGCCATCTCGTGCAGGATCACGTTCGCCCGGCGCTCGTACGACGCCTGCGTCACCTTGCCGCGGAAGACGAACTCCTCACGGAAGGTCACGCAGCCCGGGTTCTCCATCGCGCCGAGGTTGTACTCGGGCACGAACGCCTGGTCGTACTTCCCGAACGGATACGGGTAGTCGAAGTGGTCGTGGAAGAAGTCCAGGCCCTGCTTGGTGACGAGGAAGATGTCGTCGGCGTCGAAGTGCCTGGCCAGACCCTTGCGGCACATCGCGCCCAGCGGGATCCGCAGCACCTTCCCGTCCGGCAGCTCCCGCTCGTACAGATCCGTCTCGCAGTGGTACGGGCCGGCGACGACCGCCGTGATGTACGTCGAGATCGGCCGCGTCTCGGCGAAGCGCCAGACCCCGTCCTCGGCGCGAGCGCCCTCCCCGTTGCTCCACACGGTCCAGCCCTCGGGCGCGGTCACCTCGAAACGGAACGGGGCCTTGAGGTCGGGCTGCTCGAAGTTCGCGAAGACGCGCCGCGCGTCGGCCGGCTCGTACTGCGTGTAGAGGTAGACCTCGCCGTCCTCCGGGTCGACGAAGCGGTGCAGACCCTCGCCGGTGCGGCTGTAGGCGCACTGCGCGTCCACGACGAGCACGTTCTCGGCGGCCACGGAGTCGAGCGTGATCCGCGAGCCGTCGAAGGCGGCGGCGGGGTCGAGCTCGCGGCCGTTGAGTGTGATGCTGCTCACGGACGGGGCGATCAGATCCACGAAGGTCGGGGCACCCGGCTCGGCGGCGCGGAAGCGGATCGTGGTCACCGAGCGGAACGTCCGCGGCCCGGCCCCCTCCTCGGCGTCCCCCACCGCGGACCGTACGTCGAGGGCGACTTCGTACCCGTCGACGGACAGCAGCTCGGCCCGGATGCGGGCCTCGTCGCGGGACAGATTCTCACCGGGCACGGGCACTCCTTCGTGTCTCGTTCGAACAGGAGTGATCCTCCCATGTGCTCCTGGCAGCCGGTACGGGGGAATCCCCTGCCCGCGGGTCGCGTTGCCCCTGCGAGGCAGGCAGGGTGCCGCCCTTCACGAGGAGTGACATGTCCGACAACGGCAAGACGCCCGTCGACTTCTGGTTCGATCCCCTGTGCCCCTGGGCCTGGATGACCTCCCGCTGGATGCTGGAGGTCGAGAAGGTCCGCGACGTCGAGGTCCGCTGGCACGTGATGAGCCTCGCCGTGCTGAACGAGAACAAGCTGGACGAGCTCCCGGAGGAGTACCGGGAGATGCTCGCCACCCAGGCATGGGGCCCGGTACGGGTCGTCGTCGCCGCCGCGCAGGAACACGGCGAGGAGGTGCTCGGCAAGCTGTACACGGCGCTCGGCACCCGCTTCCACAACAAGGGCGAGGGGCCGACCCGCACGGCGATCCGCGAGGCGCTGGAGGACGTCGGCCTGCCCGTCTCACTCGCCGAGTACGCCGACAAGGACACGTACGACGCCGAGCTGCGCGCCTCCCACGAGGAGGGGATCAGCAAGGTCGGCCAGGAGGTCGGCACGCCGGTCATCGCGGTCCCGGGCGCCGACGGCGAGCAGATCGCCTTCTTCGGCCCGGTGGTCACCCCCGCCCCCAAGGGTGAGGAGGCGGCGAAGCTGTGGGACGGCACGCTGCTGGTGGCGTCGATCCCGGGCTTCTACGAGATCAAGCGCACCCGCACGCAGGGGCCGATCTTCGACTGAGACCGGACAGGGAAGACGGCCCCCGCCAGTCCTGTCCTGGTGGGGGCCGTCCTTCTGCCGCCTGCCCGGTGACGGTTTGAGAAGACGATCACGAGCAGGGCGTCTCACCGCCGGGTCAGGGCGCGATCAGCGGCGTGCGCTCCTTGGCCTGCTCGTAGCGCTTCGCCACGTCCTGCCAGTTCACGACCTGCCACATGGCGTCGATGAAGTCGACCTTCTGGTTCTTGTACTGAAGGTAGAACGCGTGCTCCCAGGCGTCGAAGACGAGGATCGGCACGGTCCCCTGGCCCACGTTGCCCTGGTGGTCGTAGACCTGCTCGACGATCAGCCGGCCGCTGACCGGCTCGTAGGCCAGCACGCCCCAGCCGGAGCCCTGCGTGGTCGCGGACGCCTTCGTCATCTGGGCCTTGAAGCCGGCGAAGGAGCCGAAGGACTCGGCGATCGCGTCGGCGAGCTCGCCCACGCCGTCCGTCTCCAGCGGCTCCCCGCCGCCGTCACCCGTCATGTTGTGCCAGTAGATGCTGTGCAGGATGTGACCGGAGAGGTGGAACGCCAGGTTCTTCTCCAGGCCGTTGATCGCTCCCCACGCCTCCTTGTCGCGGGCCTCCGCCAGCTGCTCCAGGGTGTCGTTCGCACCCTTCACGTAGGCCGCGTGGTGCTTGTCGTGGTGCAGCTCGATGATCTCCGGATTGATGACCGGTTCGAGCGCCGCGTAGTCGTACGGAAGTTCAGGAAGCGTGTAGATGGCCATGGTCCGGTCCCTCCGACTGCTTATTGCGTATCTTATGCAACTGCACGCTAGCAGCAGAAGGGCCGGACCGTGATCAGACCCTGGTCCTGGGAATCTCGTTCTCGTGCCGCACGACGACCACACGGTCCTTGGCCGGTACGAGGTCGGACACGCCGCTGGTCACACGAGGTTGCGGCGGGCCCGCCGCCCGACGGCCGGTCAGGTCCGGCGGGCCCGGAACCGGGCCGCCGTCAGCCGGTCCAGGTGCTCCTCGTACGCCTTGGCGTAGTACGCGGCCCATTCCGGGTCGGGCGCGACCACGGACGTCGGGGCCGTCCAGGCCGCCACGTCCAGCTCGACACCGTGCCGTGCCGCCGACGCCAGGACCGCGCCCCTGGCCCCCACCTCGCCCTCCACGATGCGCAGTTCGCGTCCGAGCGCGTCCGCGAACAAGCGCATCCAGGCGGGGGAGCGGGTGCCGCCGCCGCAGATCGCGAGGGTGCCGGTCAGCCCGGCGGCGTCAAGACAGTGCCGGGCGGCGAAGGCGATGCCCTCGCAGGTGGCGCGGATCAGATCGGCCTTCGTCGACTCCAGGCTGACGCCGGACAGTTCGGCGCGCAGCCGGGGCTCGACGAACGGCGCGCGCTCCCCGGAGGGCGCGAAGTAGGGCAGGACGTGGACCCCGTGCGCGCCTGGCGGGGTGGCGGCCAGCAGGGCGTCCACCTCGGTGTGGCGTACGCCCGTGGTGGCGAGCACCCAGTCGAGGGCGGCCGTGCCCACCATCGCCGGCATGGCGCGCAGGAAGTCGCCGGGCCGGTCGGTCGAGATGTACAGGCCGGCGGGCTCCCCGGCGAGATCGACGTTGCGGGTGGCGACCAGCGACGCCAGACAGGTGCCGACGATCAGCAGACCGTCGCCGGGCGCGGTGACGCCCGCCCCCAGGGCGCACGCCGGCAGGTCGTAGGGGCCGTTGGCGATCGGGGTCCCGGAGGGCAGGGTGCCGGTGGCGAGGGGATCGGCGACCGGGGGGAGCAGGCCGCTGCGGTGCGACAGGCCGAGAGTGTCGACGACGTCCGGCGCGTAGTCGCGGGTGTGCGGGTCGAGGAAGGGCATCGACGCGTCCGACACGTCGGTCGCCCGCAGCCCGGTCAGCCGCTGGAAGACCATGTCCTTGCAGTACAGGGCGGTGGCCGCGGCGTCCAGCGACTGCGGCTCGTGCTGCTCCAGCCAGGCCAGCACCGGTCCGGGACAGCCGGGGAACATGGCGCTGCCGGTGCGCCGGAACACCGACTCGAAGACGCCGGACGCCAGCCATTTGCCGACCAGTTCGTGGGCCCGGCCGTCCATCCAGGAGATGGCGGGCCGCACGGGCCGGCCGCCCTCGTCGACCAGCCACACCCCGTCGCCCTGTCCGGTGAGCCCGACCAGAGCGACGTCCTCGCCCCCGGCCGTCAGGGCGCCGAGGACGTCGACGACCGCGTCGTACACCTCGTCCATGTCCTGTTCGACATGGCCGCCGCGGATGTCCAGGGCCACGGGACGGGACTCGACGGCCAGCGCCGTCCCGCTCGCGTCGAAGGCGGCGGCCTTCACCACGGACGTGCCCACATCGATGCCGATGAACATCGCCATTGCCGCAGCCTCCTCGGCTCGGGTGTCAGGTCAGTGCGTGGGCGAGCGGTTCCCCGCGGACGTGGCGCGCCACCTCCGCCGCCGCGATCGCCGCCGCCTTGTGCGCCACGGCCCGGCTCGCTCCGCCCAGGTGCGGGGTGAGCACCAGGTTCGGGGTGGTGAGCAGCCGCGACCCCGGCGCGGGCGGCTCCTGTTCGTAGGTGTCCAGCGCGGCCGCGGCCAGCCGGCCGCTGTCCAGCGCGTCGCACAGCGCCGCGGTGTCGAGGAGGCCGCCGCGGGCCGCGTTCACCAGGACCGAGCCCGGCGGCATCAGCGCCAGCTCCCGGGCGCCGATCAGGTGATGGGTCTCGGGGGTGAGCCGGGCGTGCAGCGTCACCACGCGCGAGCGGGTGAGCAGCGCCTCCAGCGACGACGCGCGCATCCCGTGCACGTCGCCGCGCACGTACGGGTCGTACACCTCCACCTCCGCGCCGAACGCGCACAGCACCCGGGCCACCCGGCTGCCCACCGCGCCGTAGCCGACCAGCCCGACCGGCGTGTCCTCCAGCTCGGGTCCGCACCGCTCGTACGTGTAGTACGAGGCGTCCCAGCGGCCCTCGCGGGCGAGGGAGTCGTGCGCCTCGGGGATGCGGCGCAGCGCGGCGAGCATCAGCCCGATCGTGAACTCGGCCGTGGCAGCCGCGTTGCGGCCCGGCGCGAAGCAGACGCGCACCCCGCGGGCGCGCGCGGCATCGGTGTTCACGTTCACCGGCCCGCCGCGGCAGACGGCGATCAGGCGCAGCTCGGGCGCCGCGGCGAGTACCCGCTCGGTGAAGGGAGCCATCTGCGTCACGCAGACCTCGACGCCGTCGAGCGCCTCGATCAGGGCGTCCTCGGCGTCGCTCGCCTCGTGGACCTCGCCCACCGTGCCGAACGGCTCCAGCGGCCAGGGCAGGGCCAGTTCGGTCAGTTCGAAGGGGTGGCCCTCGAGGTCGTGGCGAAGCGCCTGTGCGATGAGGGCGTTGCGGACGAACAGGTCACCGGCGGCCAGGATCTTCATCGCAGGGCGTCTCCCGTATCGGCGTCGAAGACATGGGTGAGCTCGGCGTCGGCGGCGACGTGGACGGCCGCGCCGCGTTCCGGGCGCACATCAGGCGCGGTCTGCACGACCAGCGGCCGGTCCACGCCCTCCAGGGCGAGCGTGGCGATCCCCGCCTCCAGGAGCGGTTCATGGGCGCTGACGGTGGCCCGTACGCCGACGTCCGTCAGCCGCAGGTCCTCGGGCCGCACGCCGAGCACCACCCGGCGGCCCGCCGGCAGCGGCCGGGGCAGCGGCACACGCACGGTGGGGGACAGCCGCAGCAGGCCGCCGGCCTCGACGGTGCCCGGCAGCAGGTTCATCGCGGGCTCGCCGACGAAGTCGGCCACGAAGAGGTTCGCGGGCGCGTCGTAGATCTCGTGCGGGGTGCCGAGCTGCTGGATCACCCCGTCCTTCATCACCGCGATCCGGTCGGCCAACGACAGCGCCTCCTCCTGGTCGTGTGTGACCAGGATCGTGGTGTGGCCCAGATCCCGCTGGATCCGCTTGAGCTCCCGGCGCGTCGTGTCGCGCTGGGCCGCGTCCAGGTGGGACAGCGGCTCGTCGAGGAGCAGGACGTCGGGCTCGCGGATGAGGGCACGGGCGAGCGCGACCCGCTGCTTCTGGCCGCTGGAGAGTCCGGCGGGACGGGCGTCGAGCAGCCCGGAGATCCCGATCCGCTCGGCCATCTCCGCGACCCGCCGGGCGATCTCGGCCCGGCCGGCGCTGCGCCGGGCCGCCAGCCCGAAGGCCAGGTTCTCGGCGACCGTGAGCGGCGGGTAGAGCGCGTAGTTCTCGAAGGCGACGCCGATGTTGCGGCGCTGGGCGGGCAGGCCGACCACGGAGGTGCCGTCGACGAGGATGTCGCCGCCCGTGACCCGTTCGAGGCCGGCGATCATCCGCAGGGTCGTGGACTTCCCGCAGCCGGAGGGGCCGAGCAGCCCGAGCAGTTCGCCGGAGTCCAGCCGCAGGTCGATCCCGCGCACCGCCTCCACGGCCGGCCGCCCTCGGGCGGCGTACGTCTTGCGCAGCTCGCGCAGGGCCAGTTCGGTCACCCGCGCACCTTCCGTTCAGTCACCGGCGGCCTCGCAGACCTCGTAGGGGACCTTGTGCTCGTCGAGTTCGCGCAGGGCCTCGGCCGGTGCCCCGTCGTCGACGAGCACCAGGTCGAAGCGGGAGAGCGGGGCGAGGCGGTGCAGTGCCACCCGCCCGAGCTTGGAGTGGTCGAGCAGCAGGACGTTGCGGGCCGCCGAGTCGAGCATCGCCCGCTTCACGGACACGATGTGCTGCTCCTGGTGGTAGGCGAAGCCGCCGGAGGCGGCCGACGTGGAGGTGAAGCAGATGTCCACCTGGAGCGACTGGACGGCCTCCACGCACGAGACGCCGAGGAACGAGGAGTGCAGTGGATCGTAGTCGCCGCCGAGCGCCATCAGGTGGATGCCGCGCTCGGCAGAGAGCAGGGTCAGCGCCTCGAGGAAGTTGGTGACGACCGTCAGCGGGGTGATCGGGGAGAGCCGGCGGGCGATCTCCAGGGTGGAGGTGGAGTCGTCCAGCATGACGGCCATGCCCGGCTCGATGAGGGTCAGCGCACGGGCCGCCACGGCCGCCTTCTCGCGGAGCATGGTCTTGAGCCGGTAGGCGACGTTCGACTCGAACACCCCGGAGGGCTGGGCCGTGACTCCGCCGCGGAACTTGCGCACGATGCCCTGCCGCTCCAGCTCGTCGAGGTCACGGTGGATGGTCATCAGGCTGACGTCGAACCGCTCGGCGAGTTCGGCCGCGGTCCCCTCGCCCTGGGCGAGGACGTACTCGGCTATGGCCGCCTGGCGGAGTGCGGGGCCGCGCTGCGCTGGGGTGCTCATGAGGTGTTTCCTTCGATCCTTCGTCCTGGTCCCTGCGGCCCGTCGGCCTCGAACAGCAGCAGGGTCTCAGGCCGGGCGGTCAGCCGGACCGGATCGTCGGGGCGCAGGGCGGCGGCCTGGGCGCGCGGGACGACGAGCGAGACGTGCCGGCTGCCGACGCGGACGGTCACCTCGACGGACCGGCCCAGCGCCTCGGTGACGTAGACGGTCCCGGTCAGCACGCAGCCCGCGCCGCCGCCGAGGGTGAGGTCACGCGGCCGTACGCCCAGCTGCACCGGGGTGCCGGGCGCGGCGGCCACCCGGGGAGCCCCCTCGCAGTCGCCCTCCAGCAGGCGGAACGCTCCGTCCTCGCGCACGGTCCCCGGCAGCAGGTTGATCCGCGGCCGCCCGAACGACCGGGCCACGAACGTGTCGTGGGGCCGGTGCCAGAGCTCCTCCCGGGTGCCGGTCTGCACGATCCGCCCGTCCCTGATCACCCCGATCCGGTCGCCCAGAGCGAGCGCCTCCACCGAGTCGTGCGTGACGTACAGCGTGGTCGTGCGGCGGACCGCGCCGATGGCCTTGAGCTCGGCGCGCATCGCCTGGCGCAGTTTGGCGTCCAGGTGGGACAGCGGCTCGTCGAGCAGGAACGCCCGCGCGGGCCGCACCAGCACCCGTCCGAGCGCCACCCGCTGGCGCTGCCCGTTGGACAGTTCGCCCACGGGCCGCTCCAGCAGCGCGTCGATGCCGAGCAGGCCGGCGATCTCGCCGATCCGCTCGCGCGCCTGGTGTGCGGGGAGGCGGTGGCGCGGCGAGCGGAGCGGGGAGGCGAGATTGTCATATGCCGAGCGGTGTGGATAGAGGGCGTACGACTCGAAACACATGGCCACGCCCCGGTCGTACGGCTCCACGCCCGTCATGTCCTCGCCGCCGAGTGCGACCGTGCCCGCGGTGGGCTCCTCCAGGCCCGCGATCGTCTTGAGGGTGGTCGTCTTGCCCGCTCCGGACGGCCCGAGCAGGCAGAAGAACTCGCCCTCGGCCACGTCCAGGTCGATCCCGTCGAGGGCGGTGGTGGGCCCGTACGTCTTGGTGACGCCCCGCAGCGCGATGGCGGCCGTCATGACTTCACCGCCCCGAAGGACAGACCGCGGACCAGGTACCGCTGGATCGTGAGGGCCAGCAGCAGCGGCGGGACGACCGAGACGAGGGCGGCGGCCGCGGTCAGGTTGTACTTGGGCCGGTCGCCGCCGAGGAACGACAGCGCGCCCACCGTCACGGTCTGCGCGTCGGAGGAGGTGAGGATGAGCGGGAAGACGAAGTTGTTCCAGGCGAAGATGAAAGCGAGCAGCGACACGGCCGCGATGCCCGGCTTGACCAGCGGCAGCGCCACCCTGAAGAACGCCTGCTTGCGGGTGTAGCCGTCCAGCAGCGCGGCCTGCTCCAGCTCGGGGGACAGGTCGGAGAAGTACGAGCGCATGATCCACACGATCAGCGGCAGGGTCACGAGCTGGAGCACCCACACCATGCCGACGTAGGTGTCGAAGAGCCCGAGCTGCTGATAGAGCACGAACAGTGGGATGATCACGGTCAGTTCGGGCGCAAACCGGAACGACAGCAGCGTGAACATCAGGTTCTCGGAGCCCTTGAAGCGCCAGCGGGCGGCGGCGTACGCGGCGGGCAGCCCGATCGCCAGCGACAGCAGCACCGCGCCCAGCGACACGACCAGGCTGTTGAGGAAGAACCGTACGAACGGCACGCCCTGGTCGTCGCCCGCGCCCAGCACCGTGCGGTACGAGTCGAGCGTCGGTGTGAAGGAGAAGTACGTGCTGAACAGCTGCTCGGCCGGCTTCAGCGACAGGATCACCATCCAGGCGACCGGGAACAGGGCGAAGACGAAGTAGAGGACCAGCGCGCCGTCCGCCGCGACGGCGATCGCCCGGCGCTTCACGGTCCCCGGGCCGGTGGTCATCGGGGCACCTCCGCGGCGCGGTTGTTGATACGGCCGAGATAGCGCACGAGCACCATGGCGGCCAGGTAGACCACGGCCCACAGCACGATCGTGTAGCTGATGCCGAACGAGTAGCGCTGGAAGCGGATGGCCTCCAGGTAGGCGCGGATCTGCAGCACCACGGTCGAGTCGCCGGGGCCGCCCTCCGTGAGCGCGTAGATGATGTCGAAGACCTTCAGCGAGTCCATGAACCGGAAGATCACCGCGACCAGGACGTACGGCCACAGCATCGGCAGGGTCAGCTTGCGGAAGGTGAACCACCAGTTCGCCCCGTCCACGGCGGCCGCCTCGAACGGCGAACTCGGCAGCGAGCGCAGTCCCGCCAGCGCCAGGATCGCCACGAACGGCGTGTACACCCAGGTGTCCACGGCGATCGAGCTGAGCAGCGCGCCGGTGGGCGTGTCCGTCCACTGCACGCCGCCGAGTCCGAACGGCTTCAGCAGGTGGTTGACGACGCCCACGGACGGCTGGAGCATCAGCTTCCACATGATCGCCGCGATCACCGGCGCGATCATCAGGGGCAGGATGAGGATCTTCTCCAGCACCCGGCCGACCAGGGTGGAGCGGTGCAGCAGCAGGGCGACGCCGACCCCGAGCACGGTCTCGACGGCCGCGGCCCCCACCGCGTACAGCAGGGTGACCCGCGCCGAGTCCCAGAACGCGGGCTGGGTGAAGATCCGCCGGTAGTTCTCCAGGCCCACGAGGTCGGGCACGGGCTTGCTCGCGGCGAAGTCGAACAGCGTGTAGTAGAGGCCCAGTCCGAAGGGGTAGAGGATGCCGCCGGTGAGCAGCAGCGCGGGCACGATCAGCAGATAGGGACGCAGCGAGCGGCGCCACCGGGGCACCCCGCGCGCCGCGGGGGCCGCCTCCTCGACCGGGGCCGCCTCCCGCTCGGTCTCCGTCTGCGCGGCCACCCTCAGCCCACCTTGGACGCCAGGTCGCCCGCGAGGCCGTTCAGGACGGACGAGGCGTTCTTGCCGCCGTAGATCTCCTGGAGGGCCGCGGCCCAGCTCGTCGTCGCGTCGAAGAACTGCTGCTGCGGCGTGAACTGGATCTTCGTCTGGTCGACGACCGCCTCGAAGGTGTCGATGAAGCCGGGGATCGCCTTCATCTTGTCCTTGTAGGCGGCGTCCTGGCTGACCGACCGCCGCACCGGGTCGATGTGGTTGTACCGCACGGCGCTCTTGAGCAGGTGCTCCTTGCCGGTGGCCCACTGGAGGAACAGCCAGGCGGGCAGCTTCTTCTTCGACTTGGCGTTCATCCCGAGCGACCAGATCCACATGTTGGTCGCCAGCGAGCCGCCGGGGCCCTTGGGGCCGGGGTGGAAGGCGATCTTCCCGGAGGCGGGCGACGCGCCCTCGACCGCCTGGAAGTACGCGGCGGTGTCGGCGTCGAAGAGCATGCCCGCCTTCTTCGCCCCGAGGTCGCTGGAGCACTGGTACCAGGTGTACGAGGTCCAGGACGGCGGGCCGCCCTTCTTGACCATGTCGGCCCAGTCGCGGGTGAAGGCGATCGCCTCGGGGGAGTTCATCGCGGGCTTCACCGTGCCGCCCTCGACGGCGAAGTCCTTCAGGCCGTTGCGGGCGTACATCGTCATGAAGCCCGGGTGGATGGTGGCCCAGCTGCGGGAACCGCGCACCGCGACCCCGTACATCCCGTCGAACCCGGTGGCCGGCGCCTTGCGCCTGATGGTCCCGGCCAGCTCGCGCAGTTCGTCGAAGGTCTCGGCGGGCTTCAGGCCGAGCTTGTCGAACACCTCGGTGTTGTAGGCGACGACGTTCGTCTCCCAGCCCCACGGCAGCGCGTACTGGCCGCCCTGGCCGAGCGGGGCGCCGGCCTTCAGCGACCACTGGTCGGCCTGGAGCAGGTTGGGGAAGAAGTCGGCCTGGTCCCACTCGGCGCCGGTGGCCGCCGCGTTGCGCATCCAGGGGCCGAGGTCCTCCAGCCAGCCCGGCGGGCCGTACTGCCAGACCATGTAGGCGCCGAGCATGAACACGTCGTACGAGGCGCGGCCGCTGGAGAGGTCGACGGTGAGCTTGTCGAAGTAGTTGTCCTCGGGGAAGACGTCGTACTCGACCTTGATGCCCGTCTTCCGGGTGAACGACTTCAGGTCCGCGATCAGCGCGTCCGTGTACGGGTGCTTGTTCAGCAGCGCCTTGACGGTCTTTCCGTCCGCCCGCTTCCAGTCGAAGGGCCCGGTGACGTCGTCGGCCGCCGAGCCCCCGCCCTCCTGCGCGCCGTCGCCGAAGCCCGAGCCGCAGGCGGTGAGCAGCGGGGCCGCGGACGCCGCCGCCGTCAGGGCGAGGAAACGCCGCCGGTCGTGTCCGCGCATGTCCATCCCGACCTCCGCTGTGTCCGTGGGGCACTCCCCCGGCCCGAGGGGGCCACGGTTCTCACACATTCAGTCGACTGGTTAACAGAGCTTGGAACACCGCCAGTTGGCCGTCAATCCCTCGCGCGAGCGAAATTCTCGGTGCAAAGTGAGAACTTCACAGAAGGAGCCGGTATGTGGATGGGAATCGACCTCGGCACCCAGGGCGCCCGCGCGGTGCTCGCCACCGACGACGGCGACGTCATCGGCAGCGGCTCGGCCCCGCTGACCGGCAGACGCGACGGCGTGCGCCACGAGCAGTCGCCCGAGGACTGGTGGACCGCCGTGTGCGCCGCCGTCCGGCAGGCGCTGCGCGGCCGGCCGGGTCCGCGCGCCCTGGCCGTCTGCTCCACCTCCGGGACCGTGCTGCTCGCCGACCCGGCGGGAGTCCCGCTCACCCCGGCGCTGATGTACGACGACGGCCGCGCGCCGGGACGCGGCCCCGGGCGGGCGCTGTGGCTGCTGGAGGAGTACGGCTGGGGCAGCGGCGCGCGCGTGATGCACCAGGCCGATCTGATCGTCGCGCGGCTCGCCGGGCACCCGCTGCCCACGGACTCCAGCCACGCCCTCAAGACCGGCTACGACCCCGAGAGCGGCACCTTCGGCGAACAGCGGCTGCCAAACGGGGTGTTGCCGGACGTGGTGCTGCCGGGCAGCGGCCTAGGCCAGGTGTGCCGCACGGCGCAGGAGGAGACCGGCATCCCCGAAGGCACCCTGATCGTGGCCGGCATGACCGACGGCTGCGCCGCGCAGATCGCCTCCGGCTCGCTGACCACCGGCTCCTGGAACTCGGTGCTCGGCACCACCCTCGTCCTCAAGGGGGTCGCCGCCGAACCGCTCCACGACCCCGCTGGAGTGGTCTACAACCACCTGTCGGCGGACGGCAGTTGGCTGCCGGGCGGCGCCTCGGGAGTCGGCGGCGGGGCCCTGCGCGCCGCGTTCCCGGGCGCGGACCCCAGGGCCCTGGACCACCGGGCGCGGCGCCACGACCCGGCCGGGGCGATCGCCTACCCCCTGGCCTCCCGCGGCGAGCGCTTCCCCTTCGTCGCCCCCGACGCCACCGCCTTCCTCCTCGGCACCCCGGCCTCGGACGCCGACCACTGGGCCGCCCTGCTGCAGGGCGTGGGCCTCGCCGAGCGGCTGTGCCTGGACTACCTCGACCATCTCGGCGCACCGCTGCACGGGCCGCTCACCTTCACCGGCGGCGCGGTGCGCAGCGACCACTGGAACCAGTTGCGCGCCGACATCCTCGGCCGCGAGGTCCGCATCCCGCGCGCCGCGGAGCCGGCCCTCGGCATGGCCGTCCTCGCGGCGTACGGAGCGGGCGGCGCGGTCAGCCTCAGCGGGGCCGCCGAACGCATGGTGCGCCTGCGCGAGACGGTCCGGCCGCGCCGCGGCGAGCGCTTCACCGAGCCGTACCTGACGATGGTGGGCGAACTGGAGCGGCGCGGCTGGCTCCCGGAGCCGGTCGCCGCCCACGCACGCGCCCGTACGGAGGAGACCCGATGACCGCCGCCCTGCTGCTCGCCCGCCACGGGCAGACCGTCTGGCACGAGGAGAACCGCTACGCGGGCGTCAGCGACGTCGCCCTGACCCACGAGGGCCGCCGCCAGGCGGAGGCGCTCGGCTCCTGGGCGAAGGTGCACCCCGTCGACGCGGTCTGGACCTCCACCGTCTCCCGGGCGATCGAGACCGCGGAGCCGGCGTGCCGGGCCCTCGGGCTCGTCCCACGCACCGAACACGACCTGCGTGAATGCGACTTCGGCACCGTCGAGGGCCGCACGATCGCCGAGTTCGCGGCCGCGGACCCGGCCGGCGCGGACGCCTTCCGCGCCGATCCGGTGGCCCATCCGTTCCCGGACGCGGAAAACCCCCGGGCCGCGGCGGCCCGGGGGTCCGAAGCACTGCGCCGGATCGCCGGCGAGCACGAGGGGGAGCGGGTGCTGGTGGTCGCCCACAACACCCTGCTGCGGCTGGTGCTCTGCGAGCTGCTCGGCATCCCGCTCGCCGACTACCGCAGAGTCTTCCCGCAGCTGCGGAACGCGGCGGTCAGTGAACTGCGCCTCGCGCCGGACGCCGAGCGGGCCGCGCTGATCAGCTTCAATCTGCCGTGCTGACCTTGGCGTCCTTGTCGTCCGCGTCCTTGTCGGCGACGTCGCCGGCACTCCGGTCCGCGGCGCCCGCGTCCTCGGCGCCGGCATCCTCAGCGCCGGCGTCCGCGGCGTCCTCGACACCCTCGGGCCCGGCCACCGCGCCCTCGGCCGAGGCGACCGCACGCGACGCGCGCACCTTCTGGAGCGTGAAGCCCACCGCGGCGAGCGCCAGGGTCAGGATGCCGGTCCCGAGCAGCTGGAGCCGGGTCTCCTCCTGGCGCAGCATCAGCACGAAGACCGCCGCCATGCCCAGCAGGGCGACCCAGGTCAGGACCGGGAACAGCCACATCTTCACGACCAGCCTCTCCGGCGCCTCGCGCTCGGTGCGGCGGCGCAGGATCAGCTGGGAGACGGCGATGAAGATCCAGACGACGAGGATGATCGCGCCGATGGTGTTGAGCAGCCACATGAACACGTCGTCCGGCCGCCAGTAGCTCAGCAGCACGCACAGGAACCCGAAGACCGACGAGACGAGCACCGCGATGCGCGGCACGCCGCCGAAGAGCCGGCCGAGCGCCTTCGGGCCCTCGCCGCGGGCCACCAGCGAGCAGGCCATGCGGGAGGCGCCGTAGATGTTCGCGTTCATCGCCGACAGCAGCGCGACCAGCACGACCACGTTCATGATCTGCCCGGCCGCGGGGATGCCGAGGTGGTTCAGGGTCGCGACGTACGGGCCGACCTCGACGACCTTCGGGTCGTTCCACGGCACGAGCGTCACGATGACCGCCATCGACCCGATGTAGAAGACCGCGATGCGCCACATCGCCGTGCGCACGGCCTTGGCCACACCCTGCACGGGGTGCTCGGACTCGGCGGCGGCGATGGTCACCGTCTCCAGGCCGCCGTAGGCGAAGACGGAGGCGAGCAGACCGACGACGAGGCCCTCGGAGCCGTTCGGCAGGAAGCCGCCGTCACCGGTGAGGTTGCCCGTGCCGGGCGCCTCGGTGCCGGGCAGGACACCGACGATGGCCAGCACGCCGATGCCGAGGAAGAGGACGATCGCACCGACCTTGAGCGCGGCGAACCAGAACTCGAACTCGCCGAAGTTCTTCACGGCCGCCAGGTTCGTGCCGCAGAACACCAGCATGAACAGGGCGACCCAGGCCCACTCCGGGGTGCCCGGCAGCCAGCCCGTCATGATCTTGGCTGCGCCGATCGCCTCCAGGCCCACCGCCACGCAGAGCAGGAACCAGAACGCCCAGCCCGCGGTGAAACCGGCCCAGGGGCCGATGGCGCGCTCGGCGTGGACGGAGAAGGAGCCGGAGGCCGGGTTGGCCGCCGACATCTCGCCGAGCATGCGCATCACCAGCATGACGAGCAGGCCGGAGAGCGCGTAGGCGATGACGATGGATGGGCCGGCCGCGGCGATTCCGGCACCCGAGCCGACGAACAGTCCGGCGCCGATGACACCTCCGAGGGCGATCATCGACAGATGGCGTTGTTTGAGCCCGTGCGAGAGGGAGACGTCGGCCTGCTGGTCGACAGGCGCGGGCGCGGAGGTCCGGGACATGTGGCGGCCCTGTTCATGAGCTGACGGGGGAGCAGCCGACAGTCTGGGTGCGTACCCCTCTCGCAGGGAACGCTTGTCCGCTATACGGTCACGATCTTCACGGAAAGTCCACATCCGTATACGGTGTGTCCGATGGTCACCCGCGCCGCGACCGCACCTCGCGGACGGCCGCCACCAGCAGCACGGCGGCGGTCGCCCCGCCCGACCACAGCACCTGGGGACGGGCCGCGTCGTCGTTCAGCATCAGGACGAGGACCGCGGCCATGGCCGCCAGCGCGGCCCAGGTGAGCCAGGGGAACGCCCACATCCGCAGGGCCGGCCGCTGAGCCGCCTCCGCCTCGATGCGGCGGCGCAGCCGCAGCTGGGAGACGGCGATCAGGCCCCAGACGAACAGCAGCACCGCGCCGACCGCGTTGAGCATGTAGAGGAAAACGGAATCGGGCCACCGGAGATTGAGCAGCACGGAGGCGAAGCCGAACGCGACGGATGCCAGCACGGCCCGGCGCGGCACCCCGGAGTCCGTCACCCTCAGCAGTCCCTCGGGCGCCTCGCCGCGTTCGGCGAGCGAGAAGACCATGCGGGAGGCGCCGTACAGGTTGGCGTTGAGCGCGGACAGCAGCGCGACGAAGACGACGATCTCCATGATCCGCCCGGCGCTCGGCACGCCGAGCGAGTCCAGCACCGTGACGTACGGGCTGAGCCCCGCCTGCTGCGCGGTCCACGGCAGCACGGTCACGATGACGAGCATCGAGCCGACGTAGAAGAAGAGGATGCGCACGACGGCGCTGCGCACGGCGCGCCCCACCGCGCGGGCCGGGTCGTCCGTCTCCGCCGCCGCGATGGTGACGACCTCCAGACCGCCGAAGGCGAACACGACGGCCAGCACGCCCGAGACGACGCCGGACCAGCCGTTCGGCAGGAAGCCGCCGTCGCCGGTGAGACGGGTCAGGCCGACTGGCTCGGTGTCCGGCAGCAGGCCGAAGATCGCCAAGGTGCCGAGCAGCAGGAACAGCACGAGCGCGCCGACCTTGAGCGCGGCGAACCAGAACTCGAACTCGCCGAAGTTCTTCACCGCGACCAGGTTGGCGGCGGTGAACACCAGCATGAAGACGAGCACCCAGCCCCACTGCGGCACGGCCGGCAGCCAGCCGTGGGCGATGGCGGCGGCGGCCGTCGCCTCGGCGGCCAGCACCACCACGAGCAGGAACCAGTAGAGCCAGCCCACGCTGAACCCGGCCCAGCGGCCGAGTGCCCGCTCCGCGTGCACCGAGAAGGAGCCGGAGGCCGGCATCGCGGAGGACATCTCGCCGAGCATCCGCATCACCAGCGTCGCCAGCGCGCCCGCGATCAGATACGACAGGACGATGCCGGGTCCGGCGACGGCGACACCCGCGCCCGAGCCCACGAAGAGCCCCGCGCCGATCACCCCGCCCAGCCCCAGCATCGTCAGATGACGCTGCTTGAGCCCGTGTTCGAGAGGTTCGGCCTCGGCGGCCAGGGGCGTGGGCGGCGCGTCGTGCATGGCGGGCAGTGCTCTCGTCTCACTCTGTACGAGTTATGGGGAACCTACAGTCTCCCCGAGCACCGGCTCGAGACGCAAAACGGGCCGCGCGCCCCGGACCTCAGTGACGAGCATCACGCCGTGGCGTGCATGGCGCCGGCTCTTTGTCCACACTCCACCAACCGGTCAACCGCTGCTTTGTGGACGGCTGCTGGTGATGCGGCGATTGCCCTGGGCTACCGTCACCGTGTCCCCCGCTTGCCCTCAACCCCGTGGAGCCCCCGATGAGCACTGCCGTCGCCCCTGTCCGATCCGGAGCCGTACTGGCCGACCTGCTGCCGGCGTCCCGTGTCGGCGACATCGCCCTCGTCGTCGGCGGCGCCGCTCTCACCGGCATCGCGGCCCAGATCTCCGTGCCGGTCCCCGGCTCCCCGGTCCCGGTCTCCGGCCAGACCTTCGCCGCCCTGCTCGTCGGCACGGCGCTCGGCGCCCGTCGCGGCTTCCTCGCCCTCGGCCTGTACGCGGTGGCCGGCGTGGCCGGCATGCCGTGGTTCGCGCAGGGCGCCTCCGGCTACGCGATGCCGTCCTTCGGCTACATCCTCGGCATGCTGCTGGCCGCGACCGTCGTGGGCGCCCTCGCGCGCCGCGGCGCCGACCGGACCGTGCTGCGCACCGCGGGAGTGATGGCCGCCGGCTCCGCGATCGTCTACGCGGTCGGCGTCCCGTACCTGGCGCTGGCCACCGGCATGTCCCTCGGCGAGGCGGTCGCCGCGGGCCTGGTCCCGTTCCTGATCGGCGACGCTCTGAAGGCGGCCCTGGCGATGGGCGCGCTGCCCACCGCCTGGAAGCTGATCGGCCGCCGGGGCTGATCCCGCCCGTACGAACGCCGCAGCCCCGGCCCTCTCGAGGAGGACCGGGGCTGCGGCGTTGCGGCGTGTCAGCCGGCGACGGCGGCGGCCGCCCTGCGCTTGCGCACGACGTCGAGCACCACGCCGATGGCCACCACGACCGCGGCGACGAGCACCGACAGGAGCGCGACCTGGCGGTTGGCGTCGTCGTAGACCATGTAGCCCAGGACGAACACGATCATGGCGGCGGTCGCCCAGGTCAGGTACGGGAAGAGCCACATCCGCACCGTCACCTTTTCGGGCGCCTCGCGCAGCAGGATGCCGCGCATGCGCAGCTGCGTGAAGCAGATGACCAGCCAGACGAACAGGGCCACGGCACCCGAGGAGTTCAGCAGGAAGAGGAAGACCGTGTCCTTCCACACGTAGTTGAAGAAGACGGCGATGAAGCCGAAGACGACGGAGCCGAGGATCGCGACGGTCGGCACCCCCTTCGCGTTGACCTTGGCGAAGGACTTCGGCGCGTCACCGCGCTCGCCCAGCGAGAAGGCCATGCGGGAGGCGGTGTACAGGCCCGAGTTGAGGCAGGACAGCACGGCCGTCAGGACGATGACGTTCATGATCTGGCCGGCGGCCGGGATGCCGATCGAGTCCAGCGCGGCGACGTACGAGCCCTTCTCCGTGATCGACTTGTCGTTCCACGGCAGCAGCGTCAGGACGACGAAGATCGAGCCCAGGTAGAAGACCGCGATCCGCCAGATCACGCTGTTGGTGGCCTTGGTGACCGCGCGCCGGGGGTCCTCCGACTCGCCGGCGGCCAGCGTGACGATCTCGCTGCCCATGAAGGAGAAGACCACCATCAGCACACCGGTGAGGATGGCGCCCGCGCCGTTGGGCAGGAGGCCGCCGGTGTCGGTCAGGTGCGCGAAGCCCGCGCCCGGGTTGTCGGAGCCCGGCAGCATGCCGAAGACGGCCAGCAGGCCGATGACGACGAAGGCGCCGATGGCGACGACCTTGATGCCGGCGAACCAGAACTCGAACTCGCCGTAGGAGGCCACCGAGGCCAGGTTGGTGGCGGTCAGCACGACCATGACGATCAGCGCCCAGGCCCACTGCGGGACGGCCGGTATCCAGCCTTCCAGGATCACGGCGCCCGCCGTGGCCTCCACGGCGAGGACCACGACCCAGAAGAACCAGTACAGCCAGCCGATCGAGAACCCGGCCCAGCGGCCGAGCGCGCGGTCCGCGTACGCCGAGAAGGACCCGGAGTTCGGGCTGGCGGCGGCCATCTCGCCCAGCATCCGCATCACGAGGACGACGAGCACGCCGACGAGCGCGTACGACACGAGGATGGCGGGCCCGGCGGCCGCGATACCGGAGGCGGAGCCGACGAACAGGCCGGCTCCGATGACGCCACCGATGGCGATCATGGACAGGTGGCGGTTCTTGAGACCGGCCTTGAGACCGTCGGAGGAAGGCGGCTGCCCCGGGGTGAGGGACTGGCCACCTTCCTTTGTGAGGGTCGTCTGCGACGTCATGGACGAATCCTTATGTCTTGGTGCCGCTCGGGTTACGAACCTCGGAATTGAATCCCAGTATCCCGCGGTACGGAAGGGCCGATTCCGATTCGTTGCTTTCGTCACGTGTACGAGACCCGGGTCGGCCCCGAGCCGGGCGCGCGCAGAGTCGGGCCCCGGCCCGGTGTGCGCCCGCCCCGCATGCCACACTCGGACCATGCGCGTGTACCTCGGCTCCGACCATGCCGGCTTCGAACTCAAGAACCACCTCGTCGAGTGGCTCAAGGCCCACGGCCACGAGCCCGTGGACTGCGGGCCTCATATCTACGACGCCCAGGACGACTACCCGCCGTTCTGCCTGCGTGCCGCCGAGCGGACGGCAGCGGACGAGGGCAGCCTCGGCATCGTGATCGGCGGCTCCGGCAACGGCGAGCAGATCGCCGCCAACAAGGTCAAGGGCGTCCGTGCGGCCCTCGCCTGGAGCGAGCAGACCGCCGCGCTCGGCCGCGAGCACAACAACGCCAACGTCGTCGCCATCGGCGGCCGCATGCACTCCCTGGAGGAGTCGACGAAGTTCGTCGAGATCTTCCTGAGCACCCCGTACTCGGGTGAGGAGCGTCACACGCGCCGCATCGACATGCTCTCCGCGTACGAGACCACCGGCGAGCTCCCCCCGATCCCGGCGCACCACCCGCAGGAGCCCACCGCCTGATGCCCGAAGGGCACACCATCCACCGACTGGCCGCCGACCACTTCGAGAGGTTCGGCGGCCGGTCCGTGCGCGCCACCAGCCCCCAGGGCAAGTTCTCCGACTCGGCCGCCCTCGTGGACGGCCAGGTCCTCGAGACCACCGAGGCCCACGGCAAGCACCTCTTCCTCGGGTTCGGTCCGCTCGGCTGGGTCCACATCCACCTCGGCCTGTTCGGCAAGGTGAACTTCGGTGACGCCCCCGCGCCGCCGCCCACCGACACGGTGCGGCTGCGCCTCGCGAACCCGGACGCGTACGTCGATCTGCGCGGCCCGACGGCCTGCGCGCTGCTGACCGACGGGGAGAAGCAGGCGATCCACGACCGCCTCGGCCCCGATCCGCTGCGCCCGGACGACGGGCCGGAGCGGGCCTGGGCCCGGATCTCCCGCTCCCGGACGACGATCGCCGCGCTGCTCATGGACCAGAAGATCGTCGCGGGCGTCGGCAACGTCTACCGTGCCGAGGTCCTGTTCCGCCACGGCATCGACCCGTACCGCGCGGGCAGGGACCTCACCCGGCGCGAATGGGACGCGATCTGGGACGACCTGGTCGCCCTGATGCGCGAGGGCGTGCGCCACAACCGCATCGACACGGTCCGTCCCGAGCACACCCCCGAGGCGATGGGCCGCCCGCCGCGCGTCGACGACCACGGCGGTGAGGTCTACGTGTACCGCCGGGCGAACCTGCCGTGCCACATCTGCGGCGTCGAGATCCACACCGCTGCCCTCGCCGCCCGCAACCTCTTCTGGTGCCCGTCCTGCCAGGGGGCTTCCAGCCCCGCCGGGGCCTGAGGCGCGGGGGTCCGGGGGCGCGGAGCCCCCGGTTTCGGGAAGGGGCGGGTAGGGGAACGGCCCCGCGCAGCGGCCGACCCCCCCCGCTAGAACCCGTGCGGCAGCCACGGCACCGCATCGGCGCCGAAGGCGACCGACGCCTCCGCCAGCGCCCCCTCCCGCCGCTCCCGCACCCGCCCCGCTCCCGCGAGCGACGACAGCGACACGCCGCCCAGATACACCGCGCCCAACTCCCGTACCGACAGCGCCAGATCAGCAGCGTCCCGTGTCCGCTCGCAGGACGCCCCCTTCAGGTCCCCCGACAGCCGCCAACGGCCGCTGTTCCAGGGGCAGAAGGCGTCCTCGACGTCGAGCACCACGTCCACCGGCGCCGCGTACGTACGCGCCTCCAGCGCGGCGCCCACGTCCACCAGCCGCACGTGCAGCGAGTCCCGCAGCCGCACGTTGCACCGCCGGATGTCCGAGACCAGGTGCAGCACCGGGTCGTCCACCGGCCGGTTGCGGGCCCGCACGACCGAGGTCAGGTCGATCTCGCACAGGAACCGCCACAGCGCCGCGTACGCCGCCGGGTCCAGCGCGTCGACCTGGCGCACCGAGACCGCGCCCTCCGGACCCGCCGGCGACCACTGCGGCTTGTTGTGGAAGCGGACGTACCCCACGACCTCGCCGTCCCGCTCGGCGAGGACGCACTGCATCGGCGACGCGCCCTCGCGCTCGCCGGGAGGGTCGAGCAGCGGCAGGCCCTCCCAGCCCGGGGTGCGGGCGAGCATGCCCGGCCGTGCACCGATGGTGCGCACGTAGACGCGCTCGCAGGCCGCCGCGCCCTCCTCGACCGTCACGAAACGCAGCCGTACGTCCTCGGCGCCCGGCGGCACGGCGATCCGCACCCGGGAGGAGTCGATCTCCACGGACATCTGGTGGGTGGCCGTGCCGTACCCGAAGCGCCCGTAGATGGCGGGCTCGGAGGCGGTGAGGATGGCGAGCGGCTCGCCCAGGGCGCGGGTGTCGTCGAGTTGACGGCGCATCATCGAGGTGAGGATGCCGCGTCGCCGGTGCGTCGCCGCGACGCTCACCATCGTCACGCCCGCCGCGGGCACCATCGCGCCGCCCGGGACCGAGACCTGGAACGTGAACGCCCCCGCCGTGCCGACGCATTCGTCGCCGTCCCAGGCGGCGAGCGATCGCTCGGTCTCGGTCAGCGACTCGAACAGTTTGCGCTCCTGCCGGGAGTCGGGGACACCCCCGAAGGCGCGCTCCAGCTTCCCGTACCACTGGTCCCACTCGGACCGCTGCAACACCCGCAGTTGAGTCGTCATATGCCCCTGCCTACCAGCCGGGAGCGACTCGTCGCGACCCGATTTCGAACGCAATGTCGCGGGGGTCCCTCTGCACGCCGGGCGGGCCGGTGGATAGGGTCCTTCGCAATGGCCCGCGGCGCAGCAGCAGACTCGTTCACGGCCCGGCAGCGGAAAGCCGTGTACCGGGTCCGTACCGCCATGCGCCGGTCCGCGGTCGACTACTTCCGCGGCGGCGGCTCCGACCGGCTCGCGCTCGCCGGGCTGCTGCTGACGATCCCGGCCATCACCTGGGGCACGATCGCCTCCTCCGTGTGGTTCTCGCCGACCGCCCTGGTGCTGCCGATCGTCGCCGGCGGCCTCCTGCTGCGGCCCGCGAGCCTCCTCGCCCTCTACGCGGTGGCGGCGGGCGCGCTGATCGTGGAGTCCATAGCGCTCGGGCCGTACACCGAGGGCCCGGCCAGGGTCACCCCCGGCACGGTCCTGGTCGTCGCCGCATGCGGGTTCTTCGGGCTGCTGATCGCGCAGTTCCGGGCCCGGGTCGGCGTGCCGTGGCGGCGCGGCGGCACCATGCTCTTCGACCTGCGCGAACGCATCCGGGTCCAGAGCGCCCTGCCGCGACTGCCGAAGGGCTGGCACCGCGAGATGGCCCTGCGCCCGGCCGGCGGGCAGTCCTTCTCCGGCGACTTCGTGGTCGCGGCGCGTACGAACGGCGGCCGCACCCTGGAGGTCGTCCTCACCGACGTCTCCGGCAAGGGCATGGACGCCGCGTCCAGGGCGCTGCTGCTGTCCGGCGCGTTCGGCGGGCTGCTCGGCTCGCTGCCGCCGCACGGCTTCCTGCCCGCGGCCAACGGCTACCTGCTGCGCCAGGACTGGGACGAGGGCTTCGCCACCTCGATCCATCTGGTCCTCGACCTGGACTCCGGCGACTACGAGTTGCTGTCCGCGGGCCACCTGCCCGCGCTCCAGCTGAACGCGGGCGCCGGCCGCTGGGAGGAGAAGGCCGCCGACGGCCCGCTCCTCGGGGTCTACGACGGGGCGCAGTTCGACCCGGTCAAGGGCACCCTGCGCCCCGGCGACGTCCTGATGCTGTTCACCGACGGCCTGGTGGAGGCGTCGGGCCGGGACATCAGTGAGGGCATCGACCGCCTGACCGGCGAGGCCGAACGGTATGTCGCCCCCGGTTTCGAGGGCGCGGCCTGGCACCTGATCGAGGCGGTCGCCAAGGACGTCAACGACGACCGGGCGCTGCTCCTGCTGTGCCGCCGGCCGTGAGCGCCGGGCCCGCCGCCGGGCCGCCGGCGTCCCGGCCGCCGCTACGGCCCGGCAGGATGCGGGCCGGCCAGTGGGAGCGTCCCGCCGCGAGCGGGGCGCGATGAACGATTGCTGAGGTGCGCCGGGCCCCGCCGCCGTAGAGTCGAGCCATGCCCCAGCAGAACCTGAGCCTGGCCGAGATCGAGGCCATCGCCCGCGACGCCCACGCCGGCCAGACGGACAAGGCCGGGATCCCGTACACCGAGCACATCGCCGCCGTGGCGCACGGCGTACGCGCCCGGGGCGGGAGCGACGAACAGGTCGCCGCGGGCTGGCTGCACGACACGGTCGAGGACGACGTCCTGAGCCGCGAGTGGCTGGAGGGCGCGGCACTGCCGCGGCCCGTGAAGGACATGGTCCTCGCCCTCACCAAGGGTGAGGACGAGGACCTGGTGTCCTACACGCGGCGCATCCTCGCCACGCCCGGCGCGCTCCTGGTCAAGGAGGCCGACCTGGCGCACAACTCCGATCCCGCGCGTCTCGCGCTGCTGGACGAGGAGACCCGCGAGCGACTGACCGAGAAGTACGCGCGGACGCGGCGTCTGCTGGGCATCGAGGACGCCCACGCCTAGGTCACGTCACCGCTGCGTCAACGGCGTGCGGCGAGCTCGGCGGCGTCCCGGCGGAACGCCCACGTCATCTCGGGCTCGGTGACCGGCCGCAGGGCCCGCCGGACCGGCGGCGTGCACAGCAGCGTGACGGCGCCCGCGGCGAAGAGCGAGACGAAGACCAGGCCGAGCGGACTGGCGAGCCAGGAGTTCTCCTCGAAGACGCCGAAGTAGTCGCCGGCCTTGACCAGGAAGCCGTGCAGCAGATAGCCGCAGATGGTGCCGGCGCCCAGCGCCGTCATCCAGTTCCTGCGGCCGGGCACCCAGGCGAGGAAGGCGGCCGACAGCACCAGCGCGCACACCAGCAGGCCGAGGAAGACCACGACTCCCGACCACCACGGCGCGCCGAGTTCCTGCACACTGCTGGACCGGTAGAACCAGTTGAGCCGCATCCGCGGCGCGACCCAGTACGCGAACAGCGCCGTGCCCGCGAGCAGCGGCAGCGTCAGCAGGCGCACCTCGCGCCGCCGCACCAGCTGGAAGTGCTCCGGCCGCAGGCACAGGCCGAGCACGAAGAACGGCAGGAACTGCAGCACCCGCTGGAGGTTGAGGTCCGCCCCGATGTTCGGCGTGAGCGCCGCGAGCGTGGCGATCGCCAGCGCGATCGGCAGCGGCCGGCGCACGATCCGCCACAGCGGCGTGGTCAGCCGCCAGACGAACAGCGCGGCGAGGAACCAGGTCAGGTAGAAGGGGTCGAGCAGGCTGACCGGCTGCCCGGGGTCGTCGTTCGCGTACCGGGCGAACAGGGAGTACGCCACCTCGAAGACGACGTACGGCAGCGCGATCCCCGTCAGCAGCCTGCGCAGCTGGTGGGGCCTGCCCTGGTAGCTGCGCGAGAAGTAGCCGGAGATGATGATGAACGCCGGCATGTGGAACGTGTAGATGATCAGGTACAGCGCCCGGGCGGCCCGGCTGCCGTCCATCACCGGCTCCCAGGCGTGCGCCACGGCCACCAGCACGATCGCCAGGTACTTTGCGTTGTCGAAGTAGGCGTCGCGGCCGGCGGACTTCTTGGGCTCGGGGGCCGGTCCTGGGGTGGACTTCCGGCCGGGTGCCTCGGGGCCGGCAGCGGTCGCCGTCCGCGTGGCAGGGCTGGGTCCCGACTCCGGAGCCTCGGGGAGCGGAGCCCTCTGATATCCGTGCGCAGCGTGGAACATTCAAGGCACCTTAGCCGCGCGCATTCGATTTCGTAAAACACCCCTCAGGTGCGGTCCATTCGAATCTGAAACCACCACCAAACGCACCCTATGCCCCAATTAATCCCGCTTAAACAGGGCATATCGCCGCACCCGGAAGGTGACGTGAATTACTTCCGCGACGGCCTTCGAATTTCATGTGACCAACATGTGGGGACATGGAAACGATCACGTCGTATTCCTTCTGTCATTTCACTCCACCGGCCTACCGGCCCCGCCGCGCCGCCCCGCCGTGCCGCGCCGGGACGGTCCGGCATGGCGCGATCTTGGCGGCGACGATTCGTCACCCGGCAGCAGGGGCAAGCAGGTTGGTGGCACGATGGTGCAGGCGGGGGTGTGCTGGGCCGCACGTCCCCGGGCCGGCAAGGCGGACCGACCGAGGGTGTGATCAGTTGTGGCCATTTCACTGTCTGTGGTGCTGCTGTTGGCGATCGTCCTCGTGGTGCTGATCCGCAGCGGCTCGATCAAACCGGGGCCGGCCATCGTGGCGGCGCTGTTCGGGTTCTTCCTCGCGTCGACGGGCATGGCGCCGTCGATCAACAGATTCATGAACTCGATAGCGGAGACGATCAATCAGATCAGCTTCTGACCGGCTTTCGCGCACCCGGCGACCGGGTGCGGAGACGACGTCGGGCCCTGCCCGGTGGAAATCCACCCGGCAGGGCCCGACGTGCACAGAGCGGGCGACGGGAATCGAACCCGCGTAGCTAGTTTGGAAGACTAGGGCTCTACCATTGAGCTACGCCCGCACGGACCGCGCCGCAGGTCACGACCGTGCGGCACGAAGAGCATCGTAGCGGGTCCCGGCCGCCGGACGCACACCCCATTCCGCGGACCCGGAAGACGCCCCGGAAACCGACCGGCCCAACGGCCCCCGGTCCATGTACCCTACGGTTCGCACCGACGGGGTGTGGCGCAGCTTGGTAGCGCGTCCGCTTTGGGAGCGGAAGGTCGTCGGTTCGAATCCGGCCACCCCGACCAGCAAGATCACGTTGTGAGGCTCCTCCTGCTTGCCGTTACTATGCAAGCTGCGTGCCCGTGTGTCTGATGTACCGGGCCCGATGCGCTGAACCGCTGAATCGCAGCGTCAGCGAACCCCAAGAAGTCAGCCACCAAGGAGACCGAACCGTGAAGAGCGCCGTGGAGACCCTGAACCCGACCCGGGTTCGGCTCACTGTCGAGGTGCCCTTCGAGGAGCTCAAGGCCAGCCTCGACGCGGCGTACAAGAAGATCAACCAGCAGGTCACGGTCAAGGGCTTCCGCAAGGGCAAGATCCCGGCCCGGGTCATCGACCAGCGGTTCGGCCGTGGTGCGGTGCTGGAGGAGGCCGTCAACGACGCCCTTCCCAAGTTCTACACCGAGGCGGTCAACGAGGCCGAGATCAACCCGCTCGGCCAGCCGGAGGTCGACATCACGGAGCTGAAGGACGGCGAGACGCTGAACTTCACCGCCGAGGTGGACGTCCGCCCGGTCATCGAGATCCCGGACTACTCCGGCATCGAGGTCACCGTCGACGCCGTCGAGGTCACCGACGAGGACGTCGAGAAGTCCGTCGAGCAGCTGCGTGAGCGCTTCGCCTCCACCAACCCGGTCGAGCGCGCCGCCGCCGAGGGCGACGTCGTGACGATCGACCTCGAGGCCAAGGTCGACGGCGAGGTCCTGCCCGACGGCGTCGCGAACGGCGTTTCGTACACCATCGGTTCCGGCGAGCTCCTCGACGGCATCGACGAGGCCGTCACCGGCCTGGAGGCCGGCGGCGAGGCCACCTTCACCTCCCAGCTGAAGGGCGGCTCCGCCGAGGGCAAGGACGCCGAGGTCACCGTCAAGGTCACCGCCGTCGCCGCCCGTGAGCTCCCCGAGCTCGACGACGAGTTCGCGCAGATGGCGAGCGAGTTCGACACCCTCGAGGAGCTGAAGGCGGACAGCCGCAAGCGCCTGACGAACATGAAGCAGTACGACCAGGCCACGCAGGCCCAGGAGCGCGTCCTGGAGAAGCTGCTCGAGCTGGTCGAGGTCCCGGTCCCCGAGAAGCTGCTCGAGGACGAGATCAACACCCGTAAGCACAACCTCGAGCACCACCAGCTCGGTCAGATGGGTCTGACCCTCGACAAGTACCTGGAGATCCAGGGCAAGTCCGCCGAGGAGTTCGACGCCGAGACCAAGGAGCAGGCGGTCAAGGGCATCAAGACCCAGTTCGTCCTCGACGAGCTGGTCAACAAGGAGAAGCTGAACGTCAACCAGGAGGAGCTCACCGAGCACCTCATGCGGCGTGCCGCCTCCTCCGGCATGAGCCCCGACCAGTTCGCCCAGGCCGTCGTCGAGGGCGGCCAGGTGCCGATGCTCGTCGGCGAGGTCGCGCGCGGCAAGGCACTGGCCGTCGTCGTCGAGGCCGCCAAGGTCACCGACACCAACGGTGAGGTCGTCGACCTGGAGGACGAGGACGAGACCGAGGCCGCCACCGAGACGGTCGAGGCCGTCGTCGAGGGTGACGCCGAGGGCGACGAGAAGTCCGAGGCCTGAGCCTCGCGCCCCTTCATGGACGGGCTCCGGACGCCGCAGGGCGCTTCGGGGCCCGTCGGCGTAGACGGCCCGGGGCCGCGGACAGGGCCGGGGCCCCACCACCTTGCGCTCCGAGCGAACAGTTCGGGAACCGGGATGGCTATGTCCGACCTGCGCGTTAGGGTCCATGAATACGAGGGCAGGGGAGTCCCCGCCCCCAGTACCAAGACGCTGAGACGGCCGAAGCCGTCAGAGACGAGCAGGTGGACACGTGACGAATCTGATGCCTTACGCCGCCGGTGAGCCGTCCATCGGTGGTGGCCTCGGCGACCAGGTCTACAGCCGGCTGCTCGGCGAGCGCATCATCTTCCTCGGCCAGCAGGTCGACGACGACATCGCCAACAAGATCACGGCGCAGATGCTGCTCCTGGCCGCCGACCCCGACAAGGACATCTACCTCTACATCAACAGCCCCGGTGGCTCGGTGACGGCCGGCATGGCGGTCTACGACACCATGCAGTACATCCCGAACGACGTCGTGACCATCGGCATGGGCATGGCAGCGTCCATGGGCCAGTTCCTGCTGACGGGCGGCGCCCCCGGCAAGCGCTTCGCCCTGCCGAACACCGACATCCTCATGCACCAGGGTTCGGCCGGTCTCGGCGGTACCGCCTCGGACATCAAGATCCAGGCCGAGTACCTGCTCCGTACCAAGAGGCGCATGGCGGAGATCACCGCCCAGCACTCCGGTCAGACCGTCGAGACGATCATCCGCGACGGTGACCGGGACCGCTGGTTCACCGCGGAGGAGGCCAAGGACTACGGCCTCATCGACGAGATCATCTCCGCCGCATCGGGCGTCCCGGGCGGCGGCGGCACCGGCGCCTGAGCCGCAGAGCCCCACCCGAGCCCGCAGAACGCCACCAGGATGGTGAACACCCACATGAGCAACTTTTCCGTGAGCGGTCTCTACACCGGCCCCCAGCCGGACAACCGCTATGTCGTCCCGCGCTTCATCGAGCGCACCTCGCAGGGCGTGCGCGAGTACGACCCGTACGCGAAGCTCTTCGAGGAGCGCGTGATCTTCCTCGGTGTGCAGATCGACGACGCCTCCGCCAACGACGTGATGGCGCAGCTGCTGTGCCTGGAGTCGATGGACCCGGACCGCGACATCTCGATCTACATCAACAGCCCCGGTGGCTCCTTCACCGCGCTGACCGCCATCTACGACACGATGCAGTTCGTGAAGCCGGACATCCAGACGGTCTGCATGGGCCAGGCGGCGTCCGCCGCGGCCGTGCTGCTGGCCGCCGGCACCCCCGGCAAGCGGATGGCCCTGCCGCACGCGCGCGTGCTGATCCACCAGCCGTCCTCGCAGACGGGCCGCGAGCAGCTGTCCGACCTGGAGATCGCGGCCAACGAGATCCTGCGCATGCGCGAGCAGCTGGAGGAGATGCTGGCCAAGCACTCCACCACGCCGATCGAGAAGGTCCGCGACGACATCGAGCGCGACAAGATTCTGACCGCCGAGGACGCGCTCGCGTACGGCCTCGTCGACCAGATCGTCTCGACCCGCAAGAGCACGGCCGCAGCGGCCGCCTGACGGATCCGGCAGCACCCTTGGTGCGGTACACGACAAAGTGAACCGCGCCAAGGGGGGCCCGAACGGGGGCCCGGGCAAGGTACCGTCGGATATGAGGCACCAGGAGCCGGCTGAACCAAGCCGCTCCCAGGCGAAGGGGAAGCACCTCGTGGCACGCATCGGTGATGGCGGCGACCTGCTCAAGTGCTCGTTCTGCGGAAAGAGCCAGAAGCAGGTGAAGAAGCTCATCGCAGGCCCCGGTGTGTACATCTGCGACGAGTGCATCGACCTCTGCAACGAGATCATCGAAGAGGAGCTCGCCGAGACGAGCGAGGTGCGCTGGGAGGAGCTTCCCAAGCCGCGCGAGATCTACGAGTTCCTGGAGAGCTACGTGGTCGGCCAGGAGCCGGCCAAGAAGGCGCTCTCGGTCGCGGTGTACAACCACTACAAGCGCGTCCAGGCCGGCGAGAACGGCGGCGCGCAGGGGCGGGACGACGCGATCGAGCTCGCCAAGTCCAACATCCTGCTGCTGGGCCCCACGGGCTCCGGCAAGACGCTTCTGGCCCAGACCCTGGCCCGCATGCTCAACGTCCCCTTCGCCATCGCCGACGCGACGGCACTCACGGAGGCGGGCTATGTGGGTGAGGACGTCGAGAACATCCTGCTCAAGCTGATCCAGGCGGCCGACTACGACGTCAAGAAGGCCGAGACCGGGATCATTTACATCGACGAGATCGACAAGGTCGCCCGGAAGAGCGAGAACCCGTCGATCACCCGGGACGTCTCGGGCGAGGGCGTCCAGCAGGCCCTCCTCAAGATCCTGGAAGGCACCACGGCCTCGGTCCCGCCGCAGGGCGGCCGCAAGCATCCCCACCAGGAGTTCATCCAGATCGACACGACGAACGTGCTCTTCATCGTGGGCGGCGCGTTCGCCGGCCTGGAGAAGATCATCGAGTCGCGTGCGGGGGCGAAGGGCATCGGCTTCGGCGCCACGATCCGCTCGAAGCGGGAGATCGAGGCGAGCGACCAGTTCCAGGAGGTCATGCCGGAGGACCTGGTCAAGTTCGGCATGATCCCGGAGTTCATCGGCCGCCTCCCCGTCATCACCTCGGTGCACAACCTCGACCGCGAGGCGCTGCTGAAGATCCTGGTCGAGCCGCGGAACGCGCTGGTCAAGCAGTACCAGCGCCTGTTCGAACTCGACGGCGTGGAGCTGGACTTCGACCGCCCGGCCCTGGAGGCCATCGCCGACCAGGCGATCCTGCGCGGCACGGGCGCGCGTGGCCTGCGGGCCATCATGGAGGAGGTCCTGATGTCGGTGATGTACGAGGTCCCGTCCCGCAAGGACGTGGCCCGCGTGGTGATCACGGAGGACGTGGTCCACAACAACGTGAACCCGACGCTGGTCCCGCGGATCGTGAAGGACGAGGGCAACGGGCGCCACGAGAAGTCGGCGTAGCCGCGCACGAACGACGCAGGGGCGCCCGGCCAGTTGAGGAACTGACCGGGCGCCCCTACGTCGTTCGGCGTGACGTGCACCAGTGCCCAGCGCAGTGGCGCCCGGCAGCACCATGTGCTAGGGCGCCCTGAGGCCCAACGCGACCGGGCTACAGCTTGACGCGCACTTCCTTGCGCAGCTTTGCGGTGATGGCCGCGGCGTCCTCGGGCGACGTGCCCTTGCCCGTCATCAGGCTCGCCAGGTCCATCGGAATCGCCAAGCCGAGTGTGCTGTGGTCGCCCCACACGCACACCGACATCAGGATCTCCTTCGGGCCGGCAGCCGCTGTGTCCTCGTCGGGCTTGGACTTGATCTGCTGGCACTTCAGTACGGCGCCCTCGGCCTCGGCAGGCGTGTACGCCTGCGGTTCGCCGACGAGCTCGGCATCGCCGTCCTTGTCCTTCTTGGACTCCGCTTCCATGTTCGCGAACACGCCGTCGACGACCTTCTCGGGGTCCTCGATCTCGCCGTAGACACCGCCGAACTGGAGCATCTTCCCGGCCAGCGGGTTGCTCTCGTCCTTCACCTGGTAGCTGGCCTCGACCTGCTTCGCGTTCTTGACGCCGTTCTTCTCCGCGTCCTTGAGGAAGTCGTCGCCGTCGCCGCCGCTGCCGGGCGACTTCTTGTACTCGGCGAGCACGGTCTCCGGCGTCGTCAGCTTGTGCGGGCCGTCGTCGGCGACGTCCGCGCCGCTGCCGCCGAAGAGGAAGTACGCGCCCACACCCAGCGCCGCCACAACCGCCACCGCGCCGATGATCAGGCCCGTCTTCTTGCCGCCGCCCGGGGACGGCGGGGGCGGCGGGTAGGCGCCCGGGCCCGCGCCGTACGGGGGCTGCTGGCCGTACTGGGGCGGCTGGCCGTACGGGCCCGGCTGCTGCGGCTGGCCCCACTGGCCCGGCTGGCCCGGCTGCTGCGGGTAACCGTAGCCCTGCTGCGGCACGCCCTGGGGGGCCTGCTGCGGATACCCGTAACCGGGCTGCGGGGCCTGCGGCTGCTGGCCGTACGGGCCCGGCTGCTGCGGCTGGCCGCCGTACGGACCCGGCTGGTTGTAGCTCATTACGGGTGTTCCCCTCGTGATGTTTACGTGTTCCCGACATCCTGGCGCAAGCGGCCTCCCCCCGGGGCGGCGGGGGCCACACCGTTACGGAACAATCGCGTTTCAGGACCGCCCCGTGACACCCCTAAACTGACCCCGTGACCGAGAACACTCAGCATCAGCCAGCCAGCAACCCCGAACTGCCGACCCAGTACGCGCCGGCCGACGTAGAGGGGGCGCTGTACAAGCGCTGGGTAGAGCGCGGGTACTTCGAGGCCGACGCGAAGAGCGAGAAGCCGCCCTTCACCGTCGTCATCCCGCCGCCGAACGTCACGGGCAGTCTCCACCTCGGCCATGCCTTCGAGCACACGCTCATCGACGCCCTGACCCGCCGCAAGCGGATGCAGGGTTACGAGACGCTGTGGCAGCCCGGCATGGACCACGCCGGCATCGCCACGCAGAACGTCGTCGAGCGCGAGCTCGCCAAGGAGGGCAAGTCCCGTCACGACCTCGGTCGTGAGGCCTTCATCGAGCGAGTCTGGCAGTGGAAGAGCGAGTCCGGCGGCCAGATCTCCGGGCAGATGCGCCGCCTGGGCGACGGCGTCGCCTGGTCCCGCGAGCGGTTCACGATGGACGAAGGGCTGTCGCAGGCCGTTCAGACCATCTTCAAGAAGCTGTACGACGACGAGCTCATCTACCGCGCCGAGCGCATCATCAACTGGTGTCCGCGCTGTCTGACGGCCATCTCGGACATCGAGGTCGAGTACCAGGACGACGACGGCGAACTCGTCTCCATGAAGTACGGAGACGGTGACGACACCATCGTCGTCGCCACGACGCGCGCCGAGACGATGCTCGGTGACACCGCCGTCGCCGTCCACCCCGACGACGAGCGCTACAAGCACCTGGTCGGCCGGCAGATCAAGCTGCCGCTGACGGACCGTATGATCCCGGTCGTCGCGGACGAGCACGTCGACCCGGAGTTCGGCACCGGTGCCGTCAAGGTGACGCCGGCGCATGACCCGAACGACTTCGAGATCGGCCAGCGGCACGACCTGCCGTCGCTCACCGTCATGGACGAGCGGGCCGTCATCACCGCGCACGGCCCCTTCCAGGGCCTGGACCGCCTGGAGGCCCGCTCCGCCATCGTCGCCGCACTGCGCGCCGATGGCCGGATCGTCGGCGAGAAGCGCCCGTACGTCCACTCCGTCGGCCACTGTTCGCGCTGCAAGACCACCATCGAGCCGCGCCTGTCCCTGCAGTGGTGGGTCAAGGTCGGCCCGCTGGCGAAGGCGGCCGGCGACGCCGTGCGCGACGGCAAGGTCAAGATCCACCCCCAGGAGATGGAGAAGCGGTACTTCGACTGGGTCGACAATCTCCACGACTGGTGCATCTCGCGCCAGCTGTGGTGGGGCCACCGCATCCCCGTCTGGTACGGCCCGGACGGCGAGATCGTCTGCGTCGGACCGGACGAGCAGCCTCCGACCGGTGACGGCTGGCACCAGGAGACCGACGTCCTGGACACCTGGTTCTCCTCGGGCCTGTGGCCGTTCTCCACGCTCGGCTGGCCCGAGCAGACCGACAGCCTCGCGAAGTTCTACCCGAACTCCGTCCTGGTCACCGGCTACGACATCCTCTTCTTCTGGGTCGCCCGGATGATGATGTTCGGCCTCTACGCGATGGACGGCACCCCGCCGTTCCACACCATCGCCCTGCACGGCATGGTCCGCGACCAGTTCGGCAAGAAGATGTCCAAGTCCTTCGGGAACGCGGTCAACCCGCTGGACTGGATGGACAAGTACGGCTCCGACGCGCTGCGTTTCACACTCGTCCGCGGTGCCAACCCCGGCGTCGACGTCCCGATCGGCGAGGACTGGGTCCAGGGCTCGCGCAACTTCGCCAACAAGATCTGGAACGCCACGCGCTTCGCGCTGATGAACGGCGCGACGGTCGAGGGACCGCTGCCCGCGCCCGAGAAGATGTCCTCCACCGACCGGTGGATCCTGTCGCGGCTGAACAAGACGGTCGCCGAGGTCGACGCGCACTACGAGGACTACCAGTTCGCGAAGCTCTCCGAGTCCCTGTTCCACTTCGCCTGGGACGAGGTCTTCGACTGGTACGTCGAGCTGTCGAAGACGACGTTCTTCGAGGGCGGCGAGCAGGCCAGGGTGTCCGGCCGGGTCCTCGGCGAGGTCCTGGACGTGATGCTGCGCCTGCTGCACCCGGTCGTCCCCTACGTCACGGACACCCTGTGGACGACGCTGACCGGCGGGGAGTCGCTCGTCGTCGCCGACTGGCCGAGTGACAGCGGCTTCCGCGACAAGGCGGCCGAGCGGGAGATCGAGCTCGTCCAGCGGGTCGTCACCGAGGTCCGCCGCTTCCGCAGCGACCAGGGGCTGCAGCCCGGCCAGAAGGTTCCGGCCCGGCTCACCCTGGACGGCACCGCGCTCGCCCCGCACGAGGCCGCGATCCGTCAGCTGCTCCGGCTCCAGCCGGAGGGCGAGGGCTTCCAGGCCACCGCATCCCTTCCGGTCGCGGGCGCCACGGTCGCGCTGGACCTGTCGGGCACGATCGACGTCGAGGCCGAGCGCAAGCGCCTGACGAAGGACCTGGCGGCGGCCGAGAAGGAGAAGGCGCAGGCCACGGCCAAGCTCGGCAACGAGGCGTTCCTCGCCAAGGCGCCGGACAACGTGGTCGACAAGATCCGTAAGCGGCTGGCCACGGCGGACGAGGACATCGTCCGCATCACGGCCCAGCTGGTGAACCTGCCGCAGGGCTGACGGCGCACACGCGGTACGGGTGAGGCCCCGGGGATCCCCCCAGGGCCTCACCCGTTCCTGTCGGTGCCGCTCCGTAGACTGGACCCGTGAGTGAGCACCCCGACCCGTTCGACGAGATCGTCGATGCCCAGACCGACCGTGACCCCGACCTGGCGGTGATCGAGGCCGGCAGCCGCACCCTGCGCGCGCAGGCCGGGGTGCCGCAGGGCGACGCCGTGCCCGCCCGGCCCGCGGACCCGGAGGTGGACAGGGCGCTGCGCGAGGTCGAGGCCGACCTGGCGACGCGCTGGGGCGAGACCAAGCTGGAGCCCTCGGTCTCCCGGATCTCCGCCCTGATGGACGTGCTGGGCGAGCCCCAGCGCGCGTATCCCTCGATCCACATCACGGGGACCAACGGCAAGACGTCCACGGCCCGCATGATCGAGGCGCTGCTCGGCGCCTTCGAGCTGCGCACCGGGCGGTACACCTCGCCCCACGTTCAGTCGATCACGGAGCGGATCAGCCTGGACGGCGCGCCCATCGAGGCCGAGCGCTTCATCGAGACGTACCGCGACATCAAGCCGTACGTGGAGATGGTCGACGCGAGCCAGGAGTACCGGCTCTCCTTCTTCGAGGTGCTCACCGGCATGGCGTACGCGGCCTTCGCCGACGCGCCGGTGGACGCCGCCGTCGTCGAGGTCGGCATGGGCGGCAGCTGGGACGCGACGAACGTGATCGACGGCTCGGTGGCCGTGGTCACGCCGATCGCCCTGGACCACACCGACCGGCTCGGCGCCACGCCCGCCGAGATCGCCGGCGAGAAGGCCGGGATCATCAAGCAGGGCGCGACGGTCGTCCTGGCGCAGCAGCCGGTGGACGCCGCCCAGGTCATGCTGAAGAAGGCCGTGGAGGCCGACGCGACGGTCGCCCGCGAGGGCATGGAGTTCGGCGTGGTCTCCCGGGAGATCGCGGTCGGCGGTCAGCTCCTGACGCTGCGCGGACTCGGCGGCGAGTACGAGCAGATCTTCCTCCCGCTCTACGGAGCCCACCAGGCGCACAACGCGGCGGTCGCGCTCGCCGCGGTCGAGGCCTTCTTCGGGGTCGGCGCCGAGCAGGCCCGTGCGCTGGACGTGGACACCATCCGCAAGGCGTTCGCCTCGGTCTCCTCCCCGGGCCGTCTGGAGGTCGTGCGCCGCAGCCCGACCGTCGTGCTGGACGCCGCGCACAATCCGGCGGGCGCGCGGGCGACCGCCGACGGCATCACGGAGTCGTTCGGCTTCTCCCGCCTCATCGGCGTGGTCGGCGCGAGCGACGACAAGGACGTGCGGGGCCTGCTGGAGGCGTTCGAGCCGATCTTCACCGAGATCGTCGTCACGAGGAACTCCAGCCACCGCGCCATGGACGCGGACGCGCTCGCGGCGATCGCCGTGGAGGTCTTCGGTGACGAGCGGGTGGTCGTGGAGCCGCGGCTGGACGACGCGCTGGAGGCGGCGATCACCCTGGCGGAGGAGGAGTCGGAGTTCGCCGGCGCGGGCGTGCTGGTGACCGGCTCCGTGATCACGGTCGGCGAGGCCCGGCTGCTCCTGGGGAGGGGCTGACACCCGATGCGTACGCTGTGTGCATCCACCCTGATCGGTGAGTTCTTCGTGATCGGCTTCGCCGGCCTCGTCGCGATGAAGTCGGACGGCGCCTCGATGGCCACGGTGTGGACGGTCTGCGGGATCGCGATGCTGCTCTCGGTGCTGCTGTGCGGCATGATCACCCGGCCCGGCGGGATCCAGCTGGGCTGGGCGCTCCAGATCGCGCTGATCGCGAGCGGTTTCGTCGTGCCGGCCATGTTCTTCCTCGGCGCGCTGTTCGCCGGCCTGTGGTGGGCGTCGGTGTTCTACGGCCGCAGGATCGACGAGGCGAAGGCCCGCTGGGAGGCGCAGGCTCCCGCAGGGCCTGACGCTGCGTAATCGCGGGCGGCTTTCGCCCTGTAGCCTCATCAGTGCCTGCCGCCCGGCTGGGGCGCGCCAGGCCCTGACATCCGCACCTGAAGGAGCCCGTACCGTGAGTGAGCGCACGCTCGTCCTGCTCAAGCCCGACGCCGTACGACGCGGCCTGATCGGCGAGATCATCGGCCGCATCGAGGCCAAGGCGGGCTGGACCATCAGCGCGCTGGAGCTGCGCACGCTGGACCCGGACACCCTGGAGCAGCACTACGGAGAGCACAAGGGCAAGCCGTTCTACGAGCCGCTGGTCGCCTTCATGGCCTCCGGCCCGGTCGTCGCCCTCGTCGTCGAGGGCGAGCGCGTGATCGAGGGTGTACGCCAGCTGGCGGGACCGACCGACCCGATCGCGGCGGCTCCGGGCTCCATTCGTGGCGACTTCGGCACCATCGTCCGGGAGAATCTCATCCACGCCTCGGACTCGGAGGAGTCCGCCATTCGGGAACTGAAGATTTTCTTCCCCGGCCTTTCCTGACGCATCATCAGCCGAACAGCGCTCATGACCTGGGGCGACCGAAGGAATTTCGGTCGCCCCTTGGCATAGGTGGGTGCATTGCGGGAACGTGTCGCTGCGACACGTCGTCACGATAAACAGAGGTGGACCAGCGCGCGTTGTCGGGGTCGGCGGCACTACGATGTAGCCCTCACGCCACAGGCACCCACCTCGCCGTCCTGAAAAGCCATCAATGCTCGATTTGGGAAGGCCAGACGAATCCTCATGGGGAACAACATGTCGTTCATCGGCCGTGACATGGCTGTCGACCTCGGGACCGCCAACACGCTGGTGTACGTCAGAGGCCGGGGGATCGTTCTCAACGAGCCGTCCGTCGTCGCGATCAACACCAACACGGGCGGCATTCTCGCCGTCGGCGCCGAGGCGAAGAAGATGATCGGCCGGACGCCGGGCAACATCGTGGCCGTCCGGCCTCTGAAGGACGGCGTCATCGCCGACTTCGAGATCACCGAGCGGATGCTCCGCTACTTCATCCTGAAGATCCACAAGCGCCGGTACCTCGCCCGTCCGCGCGTCGTCGTCTGCGTGCCCTCCGGCATCACGGGTGTCGAGCGCCGTGCGGTCATCGAGGCGTCGACGCAGGCCGGCGCCCGCCAGGTGCACATCATCGAGGAGCCGATGGCCGCGGCCATCGGCTCCGGACTCCCCGTCCACGAGGCCACCGGCAACATGGTGGTCGACATCGGCGGCGGCACCACCGAGGTCGCCGTGATCTCGCTCGGCGGCATCGTCACGGCACAGTCCATCCGCGTCGCCGGCGACGAGCTGGACAACGCGATCATCCAGCACATCAAGAAGGAGTACTCGCTCCTGCTCGGCGAGCGCACCGCCGAGAGCATCAAGATCACCATCGGCTCCGCGTACGAGATGGACAAGGACGAGCACACCGAGATCCGCGGCCGTGACCTCGTCTCCGGTCTGCCGAAGACCGTCGTCATCTCCGCCGCGGAGGTCCGCAAGGCCATCGAGGAACCGGTCAACGCGATCGTCGACGCCGTCAAGACGACGCTCGACAAGTGCCCGCCGGAGCTGTCCGGCGACGTCATGGACCGCGGCATCGTCCTCACCGGCGGTGGCGCACTGCTGCGCGGCCTCGACGAGCGGCTCCGCCGCGAGACGGGCATGCCGATCCACATCGCCGAGGACCCGCTGGACTCGGTGGCGCTCGGATCCGGCAAGTGTGTCGAGGAGTTCGAGGCGCTCCAGCAGGTCCTCGACGCCCAGCCGCGTCGCTAGCCGGGAGGCGGCGCCCGGCAGCCGCCGGGCCCGCCTCCGCCGTTCGGGGCCCGCGAGGTCCCCACAAGGGGGTCCTTCCGCCTCGGCCTCGGGGGAAGGACCGTAGCTCCACCGACACCACCATTCCAACGAGGAAGGCACGGCCGCCGCACGTGAGGGACACACGAGAGAGCCGGCTGCTCCTGGTGCTGCTGATCGCCATCGCGTTCGCCTTGATCACGGTGGACATCCGCGCGGGCGAGGAGTCACCGGTCGACGGAGCACGGCAGGCCGCGGCCACGGTCTTCGGCCCGGTCGAGAACGGTGTCGCGGCGGCCGTCGACCCGATCGGCAACGCCATCGGCGCCGTTCGGGACTCCGGCGAGCGGCACGACCGCATCAGCGTCCTGGAGCGGGAGAACGCCGAGCTCAAGCAGCGGCTCGGCAGCGACGACCGCAACCGCAGCCGGCTGCGCGAGCTCGACGGCCTGATCAGGACCGCGGCGGCCGGACAGTACGGGATCAAGGGCGCCGAGGTCATCGCCATAGGAGCGGCCCAGGGCTTCTCCTGGACGGTCACGATCGACATCGGCGCCGAGGACGGCGTCAGGCGCGACATGACCGTCCTCAACGGCGACGGCCTCGTCGGCCGCGTCACCACCGTCGGCCCCCGCACCTCCACGGTCCTGCTCGCCAACGACCCGGACTTCACCGTCGGCACGCGCATGGAGAAGACCAGCGAGCTGGGCTTCGCGACCGGTCAGGGCGACCGGCCGCTCCTCGTCCAGCTGCTCAACGGCAAGTCGAAGGTCAAGAAGGGCGACCGGCTGGTCACCTTCGGCTCGCAGGGCAACAAGCCGTTCGTGCCGGGCGTCCCGGTCGGCGAGGTCATCCGCGTCGACCCGTCGGGCGGCGACCTCACCCGGAACATCTACGTCCGCCCGTACGCCGCCTTCAGCAGGCTCGACATCGTCGGCGTCGTCGTCCAGGCGCCGAGCAGCGACCCGCGCGACATGGTGCTGCCGCCCAGGCCCGCGAAGCCCAAGCCGACACCCACCGTCACGGTGACCGTCACGCCCGATGCGTCTGCCGGCGCCGACGGCGAGGGGGAGGACGTCCCGCAGGACGGCCAGGCACCGGACGAGCAGACGCAGGACACCGGGCAGGCGCAGGACACCGGACAGGATCCACCGGACGAGAACGCCGCCGACTTCCCGGACGACGAGTAACAGGAGCTGATCCGTCCATGCGCTTCAACCGGATGCTGCTCTCCGCGACCCTGGTCGTGGTCGCCCTCGTCATCCAGGTCACCATCCTCGCCCGCCTCCAGCTGCCCGGCGCCGTCCCGGACCTGATGCTGCTGACCGTCCTCGGACTCGCCATGGTCTACGGCCATGTCGCGGGCGCCTTCGTCGGCTTCGGCGCCGGCCTCCTCGCCGACATCGCGCCGCCCGCCGACCACGCGGCCGGCCGCTATGCGCTCGTCCTGTGCGTCATCGGCTACCTCGCCGGCCTCATCCGGCCCGACAACGGGCAGCAGCTGCGCTCCGCCACTGGCCCGATGCTCGTGGTCGTCGCCGCCGCGATCGGATCCACCCTGCTGTACGCGGGAGTGGGCGCCCTCGTCGGCGACTCGGAGGCCCGCCATGTCGGCCTCAGCAGCCTGCTGTTCACCGCCGCCGTCTACGACCTGATCCTCGCGCCCTTCACCGTGCCGCTGATCATGTGGCTCGCCAGACGCAGCGACAACGACCCGCTCGGCGAGAGCCAGGGCAGCAGCGGCACCGACGTCGGCTCCGGCTGGCTGTCCACCGGCACCGGCCTGAGGACGGGTGCCCAGCGCAGCGGACTGCGGATCAGGGCCGCCAGGACACGGGCGGCACGGGCCGGACGCATCAAGGGCGTGAAGCGACTGTGACCGAGGGGGCAGCGGCGTGAGCAACATCCCGGAGACCGGGCGGACTCCCCGGGTCCAGATCCGGCTCGTCATCATCCAGGTACTGGTCTTCTCCCTCCTGCTCACCCTCGGTGGCCGGCTGTGGTACCTCCAGATCCGCAACGGCGACGAGTACGCCGACGAGGCCAGCGGCAACCACGTGCAGCGGGTCGTCTCACCCGCCGTACGCGGCTCGATCCTCGACGCGCGCGGCGTCCCGCTCGCCGACAACGAGACCCGGCTCGTGGTCTCCGCCTCCCGCACCGACCTGATGAAGATGAAGGACGACGGGAAAGCCGTCCTGACCCGGCTCGCCGGTGTCCTCGGCATGAAGCCGAAGGAGGTCATGGACAAGGTCAGGCTCTGCGACTCCGAGACGCCGCAGCCCTGTTGGAACGGCTCCCCGTACCAGCCGATCCCGGTCACCGACGAGGCCACCACCCAGCAGGCGCTGCGGATCCGGGAGAGTTCCGAGGACTTCCCGGGCATCACCGCCGAGCCCACCGCCGTACGCCGGTACCCCGCACCCGGCAAGGCCCGCACGTCGCAGGTGCTCGGCTACCTCTCGCCCGTCACCGACGAGGAGATCCAGAAGGCGAAGGACACCGACTCGCCGCACCTGCGCTCCGACCAGGTCGGCCGCTCGGGCCTGGAGCGCACCTACGACAAGCAGTTGCGCGGCAAGGCGGGCGTCACCTCGTACGAGGTCGACAAGCTCGGCCGGGTCATGGGCCAGACCGAGTCCGACCCGGGCGTCCCCGGCTCGAATGTGATCACCAGCATCGACGCCCGGGTCCAGAGCGTCGCCGAGTACGAGCTCCACCAGGCGATGAAGACCGTCCGGGGGGAGACCGACAAGGTCACCGGCCGCAAGTACGAGGCCGACGCGGGCGCCGTCGTCGTCATGGAGTCCAGGACCGGCCGCGTCATCGCGATGGCCTCCCAGCCCGACTACGACCCCAACGCCTGGGTCGGCGGCATCTCTGCCAAGGACTACGCCCGGCTCACCGGCAAGGGCTCCAACTACCCGCTGCTCAACCGGGCCATCCAGGGCCAGTCACCCGCCGGCTCCGTCTTCAAGGTGGTGTCGGCGAGCGCGGCCGTCCGTGCGGGCTACGACTTCAACAGCCGCTACAACTGCACCAGCTCCTACAGCATGGGCAACCGGAGCTTCGCCAACTTCGAGTCCAAGGGACACGGCCCCATCACCCTCGGCGACGCCCTCAAGTTCTCCTGCAACACCGTCTTCTACCGCCTCGGCCACCAGGAGTGGCAGCGCGACGGCGGCCTCAAGCCCAAGAAGAACGCCCACGACTGGTTCTACCGCACCGCCCACGACTTCGGCTTCGGCGACGAGACGGGCATCGACCTGCCGAACGAGGTCACCGGCCGCGTCCCCGACCGGCAGTGGAAGAAGAGCTTCTGGGAGGCCAACAAGGACGCCTGGTGCAAGCAGGGCAAGAAGGGCGGCACCTACGTCCAGCAGATCGCGTACGAGAGCTGCCTCGAAGGCAACCAGCTGAAGGCCTTCGACAGCATCAACTTCGCCATCGGCCAGGGCGACGTCCTCATCACGCCCATCCAGCTGGCCACCGCCTACGCCGCCATCAGCAACGGCGGCACCCTCTACAACCCCACCATCGGCAAGGCTGTCGTCAGCCCCGACGGGAAGAGGATCGAGGAGATCAAGCCCGAGGCGCACGGCAAGCTGCCGGTGGACGCCGAGACCATCAGCGACCTCGACAAGGGGCTGCGTTCCGTCGTCGAGCCCGGCGGCACCGCGGCCTGGCGGTTCGGCGGCTGGCCGCAGGACAAGATCCCGATGCGGGCCAAGACCGGCACCGCCCAGGTCTACGGCAAGCAGACCACCTCGTGGTTCGCGACCTACACCGACGACTACACGATCGTCATGACGATCTCCCAGGGTGGTACCGGCTCCGGCGCGTCCGGCCCCGCCGTGCGCAACATCTACGACGCCATGTACGGCCTGGACAAGGAGGGCAACCAGGACCTGAAGAGGGCCCTGCTTCCCGAGCCGCAGAAGGGCCTGCCCAAGATCTTCCCGGACGGCTCGATCGACGCCCCGGAGATCAGGCCCTACGTGCCTCCGAAGCCGAAGGACCCCGTACCAGCGCTCGCGGGCCCGCCCGCACGGAGGGACTGAGAGATGACAGGCGGTTTCTCCGTCTCCGGATACGGCCCCGAGCGCGGTGGTCTGTGGACCCGGCTGAGCGCCCGCGACTCGATCGCGCGCAGGCTCGACTGGCCGCTGATGTTCTCGTCGATCGCGCTGTCGGTCATCGGCACCCTGCTGGTGTGGTCGGCGACCCGCGGACGCACCGAGCTCAACGACGGCGACCCGTACCACTTCCTGGTCCGGCACAGCCTCAACATCGGCATCGGCTTCGCGCTGATGGCCGGCACGATCTGGCTGGGCCACCGCCTGCTGCGCGGCGCGGTGCCCGTGCTCTACGGACTCTCCGTGGTGCTCGTGCTGCTGGTGCTCACCCCGCTCGGCGCCACGATCAACGGCGCCCACGCCTGGCTCGTCATCGGCGGGCTTTCGCTCCAGCCGTCCGAGTTCGTGAAGATCACGATCATCCTGGTGATGGCGATGATGCTCGCCGCTCGTGTGGACGCGGGCGACCAGCTCCATCCCGACCACGGCACGGTCGCCAAGTCGCTCGGCCTCGCCGTCGTGCCGATGGCGATCACCATGATGATGCCGGACCTCGGCTCCGTGATGGTCATGGTCGTGATCGTGCTCGGCGTCCTGCTCGCCTCGGGCGCGTCCAACCGCTGGATCATCGGCCTCCTCACCGCGGGCGCCGCGGGCGCGGCCCTGGTGGCCGCGCTCGGGCTGCTCGACGAGTACCAGATCAACCGCTTCGCCGCCTTCGCCAATCCCGAACTCGACCCCGCCGGCGTCGGCTACAACACCAACCAGGCGCGGATCGCGATCGGTTCCGGCGGGCTGTACGGAGCCGGGCTGTTCAACGGGCACCAGACCACGGGCCAGTTCGTGCCCGAGCAGCAGACCGACTTCATCTTCACGGTCGCCGGCGAGGAACTGGGCTTCCTCGGCGCGGGGCTGATCCTGGCGCTGCTCGGCGTCGTGCTGTGGCGCGCCTGCCGCATCGCGCGCGAGACCACCGAGCTGTACGGCACGATCGTCGCGGCCGGCATCATCGCCTGGTTCGCCTTCCAGTCCTTCGAGAACATCGGCATGGCGATGGGCATCATGCCGGTGGCCGGCCTGCCGTTGCCGTTCGTGTCGTACGGCGGCACGTCCATGTTCGCGGTCTGGATCGCGGTGGGCCTGCTCCAGTCGATCCGGGTCCAGAAACCGATAAGCGCGTAGCCCGATGGGGGCACCCCCATGCTCAACGGGCTATGGGGGGAGGGCGGCAGGACGCCGGGCGGGCGAAGTCGGAGCGTGGCCGCCCGCGCGCTCGGCCGGCGACGACGTCGCCGTCGACGAGGTCCGCGCAGGCTGAGCGCGCCCGGGCGGCGGGTGCCCGGCGTCGGGGCCGAGCGCGCCGGGCGCGGCCGGCGCTGCTCGACGGGCGGGCGCGGGCGCCGCCCGCCCGCCCGTCGGCAAGCTGCCGTCACTGTCGAGCGACAGCGACCGTGCCCCGCCGTCGCGGTGGCATCCCGAAGGGCACGCTCCCGGGCGGGGTGGCATCCCGGGTGCGCGGCGCGGCCTGCCCCCCCCGGGCGGGAGCCGGCCGCGTCCGGCACGTCCGTCAGGGGGCGCGCGTCCACCAGCGGTCTGCCGCCGCGGCGCGCGGGCGACTAGATTCAGGGCATGGCGGACACCAAGCGCGAGATCGAGCGGAAGTACGACGCCAGCCCCGACATCCGGCTGCCGGACCTGACACGGGTCTCCGGTGTCGCCGACGTCCGGGACCGGGGTGTCGACGAGCTGGACGCCGTCTACTACGACACCGGTGACCTGCGGCTCGCGGCCGCCTCCGTCACCCTGCGCCGCAGGACCGGCGGCGCCGACGCCGGCTGGCACCTCAAGCTGCCCGTCGCACCCGACATCCGCGACGAGATCAGGGCGCCCCTCTCCGACGACGTCCCCGCCGAACTGGCCGCGCTCGTACGCGTCTACACGCGCGAGGCCGCGCTCGACCCGGTCGTCCGCGTCCGCTCCGTCCGCGCCGTACGCCACCTGATCGACGCCGACGGCGCCCTCCTCGCCGAGCTCAGCAGGGACCAGGTGCACGCCGAACGGCCGCCGGGCGGCGACGGGGCCGCCCGCTGGGACGAGGTCGAGGTCGAACTCGCCGACGGCGGCGACCCGGCCTTCCTCGACGCCGTCGACAAGAAGCTCCGCAAGGCCGGACTGCGCAAATCCACGGCGCCTTCCAAGCTCGCCAGGGCCCTCGCCGACACGGGCGCCGCCCCCGCGCCCCGCCCCGAGGAGCCCGCCCCGCGCACCGCCGGCGACCACATCCTGCGCTACCTGCGCGACCAGAGCGACGCGCTCGTCGCCTACGACCCGGGCGTCCGCCGGGACGTGCCCGACGCCGTGCACCAGATGCGCGTCGCCACCCGGCGGCTGCGCAGCGCCCTGCGCACGTACCGGAAGATCCTCGACCGCGCGGCCACCCAGCCCGTGATCGACGAGCTGACGTGGCTCGCCGGCGAGCTCGGCGTCGCACGCGACCAGGAGGTCCTCGCCGAGCGGCTCCGCTCGCGCGTCACGGCGCTGCCCGACACCCTGCTGCTCGGACCGGTCGCAGCCCGCCTGAGGGCATGGTCGGCCGCTGGGGAGGCAGACGCCCGCGGCACGGCGGTCGCCGCCCTCGACAGCGCGCGCTACCTGGCCCTCCTCTCCTCCCTGGACGCCCTGCTCGCGAGCCCCCCGCTGCTGAAGGCCGCCGACAAGGCGGCCGACGCCGCGCTGCCGGACGCCGTGCTGAAGGAGTACGACCGGCTGTCCCGCCGGGTCGAGCACGCCCTCGCCCTCCCCGCCGGGCAGGAGAGGGACGTGGCCCTGCACGACGCGCGCAAGGCCGCCAAGCGCGCCCGGTACGCCGCCGAGGCGGCGACGCAGGCGCTGGGCCGTCCGGCGCGGCGGTTCGCCAAGCGGATGAAGGCCGTGCAGAAGGTCCTCGGCGACCACCAGGACAGCGTCGTCGCCCGCGAGGCGCTGCGCGAGCTGGCGATCGCGGCGAACGGAGCGGGCGAGTCGTCGTTCACCTGGGGCCTGCTGTACGGCCAGGAGTCGGCCCGCGCCGCGGAGCGCGAGGCCGAGCTGCCGGAGGTGTGGGAGCGGGCTTCCCAGCCGGGACTGCGCTCGGGGCTCGTTTCCTGACCGAACGGGACGCACAGCTTCCCCGCTCACGCGGGTCCGGGCCTGACGGCGACCGGATGTGAAGAGGCGGCTCGCTCCCCGCCGCGGGGGGCTCTCCGTTCGCCGTGCCGGGCCAACTCTCCATCGGGTTACGCTTGAGAGTCGCCCCCGCCAGCTCCACGAAGGTTCCAGATGTCTGCCGAGTCGGTCTTCCCACAGCTCGAAGCTCTGCTCCCGCATGTGCAGAAGCCCATCCAGTACGTCGGTGGCGAGCTCAACTCCACGGTCAAGCCGTGGGAGAGCTGCGACGTCCGCTGGGCGCTCATGTACCCCGACGCGTACGAGGTCGGACTGCCCAACCAAGGCGTCATGATCCTCTACGAGGTACTGAACGAGCGCGAGGGCGTGCTCGCCGAGCGCACCTACAGCGTGTGGCCGGACCTCGAGGAGCTGATGCGCGAGCACCGGGTGCCGCAGTTCACCGTGGACAGCCACCGCCCCGTCCGCGCCTTCGACGTCTTCGGGCTCAGCTTCTCCACCGAGCTCGGCTACACCAACATGCTCACGGCCCTCGACCTCGCGGGCATCCCGCTGGAGGCCAAGGACCGGACGATCGACGACCCGATCGTGCTCGCCGGCGGCCACGCCGCGTTCAACCCCGAGCCGATCGCGGACTTCATCGACGCGGCGATCATCGGCGACGGCGAGCAGGCCGTGCTCGACATGACCGAGATCATCCGCGCCTGGAAGGCGGAGGGCCGGCCCGGCGGCCGCGAGGAGGTCCTGTTCCGCCTCGCGAAGACGGGCAGCGTCTACGTCCCCGGGTTCTACGACGTCGAGTACCTGCCCGACGGCCGCATCGCCCGCGTCGTCCCCAACAGGTCCGGCGTGCCGTGGCGCGTGTCCAAGCACACCGTCATGGACCTCGACGAGTGGCCCTACCCCAAGCAGCCGCTGGTCCCGCTCGCGGAGACCGTCCACGAGCGGATGTCCGTCGAGATCTTCCGCGGCTGCACCCGCGGCTGCCGCTTCTGCCAGGCCGGCATGATCACGCGCCCCGTGCGGGAGCGAAGCATCACCGGCATCGGCGAAATGGTGGACAAGGGTCTCAAGGCGACGGGCTTCGAGGAGGTCGGCCTGCTCTCCCTGTCCTCCGCGGACCACAGCGAGATCGGCGACATCGCCAAGGGCCTCGCCGACCGGTACGAGGACGACAAGATCGGCCTGTCCCTCCCTTCGACCCGTGTCGACGCGTTCAACGTCGACCTGGCCAACGAGCTGACGCGCAACGGCCGCCGGTCCGGCCTCACCTTCGCCCCCGAGGGCGGCTCCGAGCGCATGCGCAAGGTCATCAACAAGATGGTGTCGGAGGAGGACCTGATCCGGACCGTCGCCACGGCGTACGGCAACGGCTGGCGTCAGGTGAAGCTGTACTTCATGTGCGGCCTGCCGACCGAGACCGACGACGACGTGCTCCAGATCGCCGACATGGCGGCCAACGTCATCGCCAAGGGCCGCGAGGTCTCGAAGTCCAACGACATCCGCTGCACGGTGTCGATCGGCGGCTTCGTGCCCAAGCCGCACACCCCCTTCCAGTGGGCGCCGCAGCTGTCCGCCGAGGAGACCGACGCGCGGCTGGAGAAGCTGCGCGACAAGATCCGCGGGGACAAGAAGTACGGCCGCTCGATCGGCTTCCGCTACCACGACGGCAAGCCGGGCATCGTCGAGGGCCTGCTCTCCCGCGGTGACCGCCGCGTCGGCGCCGTCATCCGCGCCGTCTACGAGGACGGCGGCCGCTTCGACGGCTGGCGCGAGCACTTCAGTTACGACCGCTGGATGGCCTGCGCCGACAAGACGCTGCCGGACTTCGGCGTCGACGTCGACTGGTACACGACGCGTGAGCGCACGTACGAGGAGGTCCTGCCCTGGGACCACCTGGACTCCGGTCTCGACAAGGACTGGCTCTGGGAGGACTGGCAGGACGCGCTCGACGAGACCGAGGTCGAGGACTGCCGCTGGACGCCGTGCTTCGACTGCGGTGTGTGCCCGCAGATGGACACGCACATCCAGATCGGTCCGACGGGCAAGAAGCTGCTGCCGTTGACCGTCGTCAAGTAGTGCTCGATCCCCCGGCTCGGGGGAGGGCCCGGCCACAGGGGGAGACCCCTGGCCGGGCCCTCGTCCGTTCCGGGGCCACGTGGTCGCCGGTGGAACGGATCCGGACGGGGCCGCTACGCCCGTACGGGCGCGCCGCGAGGGGCGCGTAACCTGGGGGATACGCAACAACCACAGACCGTCCCCGGCGTGGCGGCCCGGACCGAGATCTCCCTGCGCAGGCAGGGCTGAGGCGAGTCGGCCGGCCCCCAGGGACCCCCGCACGTCCGAGGGCGGCGCGCCACCCGCGCCCGCCCCGCACCGAGGAGAAGAACCACTGGGCAAGCGACAGCCCGAAGGCCCGCCGCCCGCACCTGCGGTGCAGCGCATCCGACTGCGCTACACCAAGCGCGGCCGCCTCCGGTTCACCAGCCACCGTGACTTCCAGCGCGCCTTCGAGCGCGCGCTGCGGCGCGCCGAGGTGCCCATGGCGTACTCGGCGGGCTTCACCCCGCACCCGAAGGTGTCGTACGCCAATGCCGCACCCACCGGCACGGGCAGCGAGGCCGAGTACCTGGAGATCGCCCTCACCGAGCGCCGCGACCCCGACAAGCTGCGCGAGCTGCTCGACGAGTCGCTGCCGGGCGGGCTCGACATCACCGACGCCGTCGAGGCCCGCACCTCTGGGCTCGCCGACCGGCTCACCGCCTCCGTGTGGGAGCTGCGGCTGGACGGCGTCGAGCCGGAGGTCGCAGAGCGTGCCGTGACCGCGTTCCTCGCCGCCGAGACGGTCGACGTCCAGCGGAGGACGAAGAACGGCATGCGGACCTTCGACGCGCGGGGTGCCGTCGCCGACCTGCAGGCGGGTCGTCCCCAGCCTGATAGGCCGGAAGAGGGCCCTTGTGCGATACTGCGGCTGGTTGTTCGGCACGTGACACCTGCCGTACGACCCGACGACGTCCTGTCCGGTCTCCGAGCTGTGGCCGACCTGGCGCCGCCGGTCCCCGCAGCGGTGACCAGGCTGGCGCAGGGGCTCTTCGACGAGGAGTCCGGCACGGTGACCGACCCGCTCGCGCCCGACCGCGCGGCAGCCCCGGCCGCTCCACCCACGGCCGCCGGGACAGCCCCTGCGACGGCGCCGGAAGGTCCCGCCGCGTAAGGACGGTCGTCGTAGCGCGGCTCTGGACACTCGGGAGCCACCTGAGCCGGGCCGCGCATTGACACAGGAGACTTTCGCCAGGCCGTACGCACATCGCGTAGGGAACCGGCGAGCCAGACATCAGCTCCCGTGCGGCGCCCGCGCCCCGGACGGCGGCACCGCGCACATCACGCGGGCCGCGGCCGGACCGGACCAGGCACGGCGCCCGGGAGCGCGACGGGAGAAACGCCCGCATGCTCGAGCCGATCGAATCCGGCACTGCCGGAGACAACCAAGAACACGCCACCCCCAGCGACACTCTGCCGCCGCGCCGCAGGCGCCGCGCAGCGTCGCGTCCCGCGGGTCCGCCGAGCGCGGCGGACACCGCCGCACTGAGCGAGGCCGCCGCGCCGGAAGCCGTTGCCACGACGGAGAGCGCCGAGGCCGTCGCCGCTGACCCCACCGCTGAGATCCCCGCCCCCGCCGCGGAGGCCGTCGAGGCGCCCGCGCCGCGTACGCGTCGCCGCGCGACGCGCAAGGCGACCGCTCCGGCGGGCGCGCCCGAGGCGGCGGAGCCGGCCGCGGACGAGTCCGAGGAGACGCCCGCGCCGCGTACGCGCCGCCGCGCCACCCGTAAGGCCACCGCGCCTGCCGGTGCCCCGGCGGAGGCCGCCTCGGCGGACGCCGTTACGGCCGAGGCCGAGGAGACCGCCGAGGCCGCCGCCATCCTTGAGGCCGCGGAGACCGCCGAGACGGTCGTCGCCGCCGAGACCGCCGCTCCCCGCCGTACGCGGCGCCGGGCGTCCGCTCCGGCCGGCGCGCCCAAGGCCGCCGAAGCGGAGGCCACGCAGGCGGAGGCCGCTGAGGCCGTCGTGCCCGCGGTGGCGGGAGTCTCCGCCGTGGTCGGCGAGAGCGCCGAGGCCGAGGCACCCGCTCCGCGCACCCGTCGTCGCGCGACGCGCAAGGCGACGGCCCCGGCCGGCGCGCCGCAGGGCACGGAGGCCGAGACGGAGACCGCGGAGGTCCCGCAGGCGGCCGCCGTGTCCGCGTCCGCCGACACCGAGGCGGAGGCGCCCGCGCCGCGTACGCGCCGTCGTGCGACGCGCAAGGCGACCGCTCCGGCCGGTGCACCGGCCGTCGCCGAGGCCGCCGACACCGCTGCCGCCGCCGCGTCGGAGGAGGCAGCCGTCGCGTCGGAGGAGGCCGTCGAGCCCCAGGCCGCTGAGGTCGAGGCCGCCGAGGTCGCCGCGCCGCGCCGCCGCCGTCGTGCGTCCGCCCCGGCCGGTGCGCCGAAGGCTGCGGCCGCCGAAGAGGCCCCGGCCGTGACGGAGGAGCCCGCCCCGCGTACGGGCCGCGCCGCCCGTCGGGCCACCGCGCCCGCCGGTGCCCCGGCCGTCGCCGAGGCCGACGAGCAGGCCGTCGAGACGGGCGAGAGCCTGCCCGAGAGCGCCGTCGAGCAGATCGCCGCCGACGAGGCGCAGGTCGCCGCTGCCGAGAAGGCCGCCGGCCGTGGCCGCACCCGTCGGCGTGCCGTGTCGCCCGAGTTCACCACCCCGCAGCCCCGGGCCGCCGCGCCGGCCGAGGAGGCCGAGGCGCCCGCGCGCGGCCGCCGGGCGCGCCCCGCGGTGCCCACCTTCCAGGCCCCGGTCTTCGCCGAGCCGATGTTCCAGACCCCGGAGACCGCCGCGGCCGCCGCTGCCGCTGCCGCGACCGCCGAGGAGGAAGACGAGTTCGCCGAGGCGGTCACCGAGACCGCGGCCCCCGAGCAGCCCGCCGGCCGCCGTCGCCGCCGTCGTCGGGGCGAGCCCGCCGAGCCCGTCGAGACCGCCGCCGAGGCCGTCGAGGCCGAGGAGGAGGCCGAGGCCGAGCAGGCGGAGGCCGCGCAGGGCGAGGAGGCCGACGAGTACGAGGACCGGCCGTCGCGCCGGCGCCGTCGCGGGGGCCGTCGTCGCCGCCGTGGCGAGGCCGCCGACGTGGACGAGTCCGCGGAGGAGACCGCCGAGGAGGCCGAGGCCGCCGCCGAGGAAGCGGAGGAGGAGGCCGAGGAGGAGGACGAGGCCGGCACGCCGTCCGCCGCCGGGACCAGCAGCAGCCGCCGTCGCCGTCGCCGTCGCCGTCGCAGCGGTGACGTGGCCGGCGAGCCCGAGGCCACCGACGAGGACGGCGTCCGTACGGTCGTCAAGGTCCGCGAGCCCCGCAAGAAGGAGGAGCCGAGCGACGAGGTCCAGTCCATCAAGGGCTCGACCCGTCTGGAGGCGAAGAAGCAGCGCCGCCGCGAGGGCCGCGAGCAGGGCCGCCGCCGGGTGCCGATCATCACCGAGGCGGAGTTCCTGGCCCGCCGCGAGGCCGTCGAGCGGGTGATGGTCGTCCGTCAGAGCGGCGAGCGCACCCAGATCGGCGTCCTCGAGGACAACGTGCTCGTGGAGCACTACGTCAACAAGGAGCAGGCCACCAGCTACGTCGGCAACGTCTACCTGGGCAAGGTGCAGAACGTCCTGCCGTCCATGGAGGCCGCGTTCGTCGACATCGGCAAGGGCCGCAACGCCGTCCTGTACGCGGGCGAGGTGAACTTCGAGGCGCTCGGCATGGCCAACGGCCCGCGCCGCATCGAGGCCGCCCTCAAGTCCGGCCAGTCGGTGCTGGTCCAGGTCACCAAGGACCCGATCGGCCACAAGGGTGCCCGCCTGACCAGCCAGGTGTCGCTGCCCGGCCGCTACCTGGTCTACGTGCCCGAGGGCTCGATGACCGGCATCAGCCGCAAGCTGCCCGACACCGAGCGGGCCCGGCTGAAGACGATCCTCAAGAAGATCGTTCCCGAGGACGCGGGCGTCATCGTGCGCACCGCCGCCGAGGGGGCGAGCGAGGACGAGCTGCGCCGCGACGTCGAGCGTCTGCAGGCGCAGTGGGAGGAGATCCAGAAGAAGGCGAAGAACGGCAACGCCCCGACGCTGCTCTACGGCGAGCCGGACATGACCGTCCGGGTCGTCCGCGACATCTTCAACGAGGACTTCACGAAGGTCGTCGTCAGCGGTGACGACGCGTGGGAGACCATCCACGGCTACGTGTCGCACGTGGCGCCCGACCTGGTCGACCGCCTGCAGCGGTGGACCAGCGAGGTCGACGTCTTCGCGGTCAACCGGATCGACGAGCAGCTGATGAAGGCGCTGGACCGCAAGGTCTGGCTGCCCAGCGGCGGCTCGCTGGTGATCGACAAGACCGAGGCCATGGTCGTCATCGACGTCAACACCGGCAAGTTCACGGGTCAGGGCGGCAACCTCGAGGAGACCGTCACACGGAACAACCTGGAGGCGGCCGAGGAGATCGTGCGCCAGCTGCGGCTGCGCGACCTGGGCGGCATCGTCGTCGTCGACTTCATCGACATGGTGCTGGAGTCCAACCGGGACCTGGTCATGCGCCGACTCCTGGAGTGCCTGGGCCGCGACCGCACCAAGCACCAGGTGGCCGAGGTGACGTCCCTGGGCCTGGTGCAGATGACCCGTAAGCGGGTCGGCCAGGGACTGCTGGAGTCGTTCTCGGAGACCTGCGTCCACTGCAACGGGCGCGGTGTGATCGTGCACATGGAGCAGCCGTCCGCCGCCGGTGGTGGCGGCAAGCGCGCCAAGAAGCGCGGCCGCGGTGGTGCGGTCGTGGAGCACGAGCACGTCGAGCCGCAGGCCGTGGCGGTTGCGGAGCCGGAGGTCGAGACGGAGGCGGAGCTCGCCGCCGAGGCGGCTGCGCCGGTCGCGCTCGAGGAGCCGGCCTTCGCGCCCGACGAGGAGCTGTACAGCAGCGTCGCCGAGGCGGAGGCCGCCGCGACGCGCGGCCGTGGCCGCCGGCGGGCGACCCGCAAGGTGTCGGCCCCGGCGGGTGCGCCGAAGGCGGCGGAGCCGGCGGTGGTGGCGGTGCCCGAGCCGACGCCGGAGCCCGAGCCCGCGGCTTCGCCCGAGGCGGAGGCTCCTGCCGAGCCGGCCCCCACGGGCCGTACGCGCCGCCGCGTCACGCGTCAGGTGTCGGCCCCGGCCGGGGCACCGGCTCCGGCCGAGGTGACGGTGGCCCCGGCGGTGAAGCCGGAGCCGGAGCCCGAGCCGGAGGCCCTGGCCGTGGTCACGGAGGAGGCGCCGGTCGCGGCTCCGCCGCGGGCCCGCCGCCGGGTGACGCGCAAGGTCACCGCCCCGGCCGGTTCGCCGTCGGGTGCCGAGGAGGCCGCGATCGTCGTGGTCGCCACGGAGCCGAAGGCTGCCGAGCCCGAGCCCGAGGCGGCGGAGCCGGAGGCTGCTCCGGTGGCCAAGAAGACGGCCCGCAAGACGGCCAAGAAGGCGACGGCGAAGAAGGCCGCGGCCAAGAAGACGGCCGCGAAGAAGACGACGGCCAAGAAGGCCACGGCGAAGAAGGCCACGAAGAAGGCGGTGGCGGCCGAACAGACGCCCCCGTCGGTCTCCGCGACGACGTCCGAGGACTAGCCCCCTCCCACCGCGGCCCGCCCCCGTTTCCACGGGGACGGGCCGCGTCGGCGTTTACGCACGCCGCCCGCCCGCCGAGGGACACCGGTCCGCAGGCGAGGCGAGGCCTCGGGCGTCACGGCCTCCGCGCGATGGGCGTCCCACGCGGCGAGTCAGCGCTTGCCGGGCGTCAGCGCCCTCACGCGCTTCAGGAGCGCCTTCACGATCGCCACCCGGCCCACCCGCAGCACCAGCTTGTTGCGCTTCTTCGCCACGGCCGCGCAGCGCGGGACGCCGCGGCTGGTCCAGCGCGTGTTCGTGAGGTCCGACTGCGGCGCCACCGGCTTGGACCAGCCCTTGCCGCGCTGCGACGGCAGCCACAGCGACACCGTCCAGGAGCCGGTGGCGAGTCCCTCCAACGGGACGTTGGCCGTGAAGGCGCTGTCACCCGTCGGGATGACCGGCACCGTCACGGACCTGCCGCCGTCGCCCTCGAGCCGTACGCCCAGCGCGCCCGCCGGCAGCCCCGCGAGCTTCCAGCTGCCGGTGACCTCCAGCTGCGAGGGGATCGTGGTCGACCAGCGGGTGCCCTCGATGCGGAACTTGTCCGCGACCTTGTGCTTGTTCTCGCCGACGTCGAGCGTCAGATTGCTGTACGGCTGCGTGTAGTACAGCGCGGCCGCGAAGTTCTCCTCGCCGTCCGCGACGACGTACGTCCGCGGCGCGGCGTCCACCGCGGGCAGGCGCCTGTGGCCGAAACGGATCTCCTTGACGACGTCGTGGACCCGGACGGCGACGAACACGTCCCACAGGCCCTTGGGGAGGCGACCGCCGTCGACCGCCGTCGTCAGCTCGATCTCGGCGGCGAAGCCGGCCTCCGGGTAGCGGTACCTCCCGGCGTCCTCCTTGCCCGCGCCGAGCTCCGGCGTGGCCACGACCGTCGTCGGGAAGCGGTGCTCGGCCTTGGTGTCGCGCTCGCGCAGCACCAGCTCCGTGCCGGTGGGCACGTCCTGCGCGACCCGCCGCAGATAGGCGTGACCCGTGATCCTCAGTACGCCGTCCTCGATGCCGACCGAGTCCAGCCGGTGGCGGTCCTGCAGCGCCGTCGTGACGTCGTAGATCTCGTCCGGGATGCCGCGCTCGGCGTCGCGGAAGAACGGCAGCAGGGTGTAGGCCCGGTCGCCCTCGACGAGAACCCCGGGCTGCTCGCCGCTCGAGCGGTGCCGCCGGTCGGCCTTCTCCAGCTCGATGGACTCCTGGAGCATCCCGCGCCGGATGAGCTCGCACCGCAGGCGCGTGATCGCGTTCACCCTGGCCTTGAGCGAATCCGGGTAGGACCGCTCCAGCAGGGCGCGCAGCTGCTCGTAGTTCTTCTTCTGCAGCTCCGGGTCCGACTCCCTGGCCAGGTGGATCAGGGCGTGGAACATGTCGATCGACAGGTGCCGGTTCATCAGGCCGTCACGGTCGGGACCGGCCGGGACGTGCTTCTCGACGAGATCGACCATCAGCTCCAGCACCTTGATGCGGCTGTCGGCGCCGCGCGTGGAGGTCGTGATGTTGCCGCCGTCGTCGCGCTTGACGATGTACAGGCAGTCGTAGTCGGCGACGACCGAGATGCCGTCGGCCTTGAAATAGAGCATGCCGGTGAAGAGCTGGTCCTCACAGGTCTTGTACCCGAGGGGGAAGCGCAGCCCGTGCTTCTCGATCAGCTCGCGCCGGATCAGCTTCAGCGGGTTGAGCGCCCAGTAGACGCGGGAGCTGAAGACGTCCGTACGGGGCTGGTTGCGTACGAACATCGACGCCGGCGCGCCTCGCCCGTTGACGCCCTTCATCTTGCCGAGCACCACGTCGGTCTTGTTCTTCTCGGCCATCGCGAGCATGCGCTCGAGGGCCTCCTCGCCGAGGTAGTCGTCGGCGTCGAGGAAGAAGACGAACCGGCCCCGCGCGTGGTCCAGGCCCTTGTTCCGGGGGGCCGAGGGGCCGCCGGAGTTCTCCTGGTGGAACACCCGGAACAGGCCGGGGTACTCCTCGGCGAAGCGTTCGAGCTCCTTGCCGGTACCGTCGGTGGAGCCGTCGTCGACGGTGATGATCTCCAGACGGTCGCGCCCGATCGACTGCTCGACCACGGAGGTCAGGGTCTTCGTGAGGTACGGCATGGCGTTGTAGGCGCCGATGATCACCGAGATGTCAGGCGAGGTGGTCAAAGCTCGTCGTCCGTTCCGCGTGCAGCCCGAGCGCTGGTCGCTGCAGCCGCAGCCCCTCCCGGTCGACTCGATGCCGTTATTGAGGTGTTCACAGGAAAGTCGGCACCGATTCTACAAAGCCCGCATGCCGGTGGAGGCCGAGTTTGACCCGCCGCGGGCGGGTCCGTAACCTTGTCCTTCGGCGTGTTTCCTTATGCGCCCACCCCTGAGCACCTTCCTCCCGGTCCGCCGGGAGAGGCCGCTCGTCCATTCCGGATCGTCTCGGGCCCGCGCCCGTGTGAGCGGCTGGCATCAGGGGTCCGTTCCGAGCGAGAGAGAGATCCGCGTGTACGCCATCGTGCGCAGCGGTGGTCGCCAGCACAAGGTTGCTGTCGGCGACATCGTTGAGGTTGACAAGATTTCCACCGCCAAGGTTGGCGACACGGTCGAGCTCTCGACCCTGCTCGTTGTCGACGGCGACGCCGTGACCAGCGACCCGTGGGTGCTGGCCGGTATCAAGGTCACGGCCGAGGTCGTGGACCACCACAAGGGCGCGAAGATCGACATCCTTCGCTACAAGAACAAGACCGGCTACCGCCGCCGCCAGGGTCACCGTCAGCAGTACACGGCGATCAAGGTCACCGGCATCCCCACGGCTGCGAAGTAAGGGACTGAGGAGAGATGGCACACAAGAAGGGCGCATCGTCCACCCGGAACGGTCGCGACTCCAACGCTCAGCGGCTCGGCGTGAAGCGCTTCGGCGGTCAGGTCGTGAACGCCGGTGAGATCCTGGTCCGCCAGCGTGGCACCCACTTCCACCCCGGTGCGGGCGTCGGTCGTGGTGGCGACGACACCCTGTTCGCGCTGCTGCCGGGCGCGGTGGAGTTCGGTACCCACCGTGGCCGCAAGGTCGTGAACATCGTTCCGGTCGCCTGACCGGTTCTCGTACGAGGGGCGGACCTCACTTCCCGGGCCGGGAAGCGGGTCCGCCTTTCGTGTGTTGAGAGACAGACATTTCCGTACGTACGTCACCGGCGTCACCGTCGCCGGCGGCATCCCGTCATCACTGGAGGCACTTCCATGACCACCTTCGTGGACCGCGTCGAGCTGCACGTCGCCGCGGGTAACGGAGGCCACGGCTGCGCCTCCGTGCACCGGGAGAAGTTCAAGCCGCTCGGCGGGCCCGACGGCGGCAACGGCGGCCGCGGCGGCGACGTCATCCTGGTCGTCGACCAGTCCGTGACCACGCTGCTCGACTACCACCACAGCCCGCACCGCAAGGCCACCAACGGCAAGCCCGGCGAGGGCGGCAACCGCTCCGGCAAGGACGGCCAGGACCTGGTCCTGCCCGTGCCCGACGGCACGGTCGTGCTCGACAAGAAGGGCAACGTGCTCGCCGACCTGGTCGGCCAGGGCACCACGTACGTCGCCGCCGAGGGCGGCCGCGGCGGTCTCGGCAACGCGGCGCTGGCCTCCGCGCGCCGCAAGGCCCCCGGCTTCGCGCTGCTCGGCGAGCCCGGCCGCTCGGGCGACGTCGTCCTGGAGCTGAAGACGGTCGCCGACGTCGCGCTCGTGGGGTACCCGAGCGCGGGCAAGTCCTCGCTGATCTCGGTGCTCAGCGCCGCCAAGCCGAAGATCGCGGACTACCCCTTCACCACGCTCGTCCCGAACCTGGGCGTCGTGACGGCCGGCTCGACCGTGTACACGATCGCCGACGTCCCCGGCCTGATCCCGGGCGCGAGCCAGGGCCGCGGCCTGGGGCTGGAGTTCCTGCGCCACGTCGAGCGCTGCTCGGTGCTGGTGCACGTGCTGGACACCGCGACGCTGGAGTCCGACCGCGACCCGGCCACCGACCTCGACGTCATCGAGGAGGAGCTGCGGCAGTACGGCGGCCTGGACGACCGGCCGCGCATCGTCGTCCTCAACAAGGTCGACATCCCCGACGGCCAGGACCTGGCCGACATGATCCGCCCGGACCTGGAGGAGCGCGGCTACCGCGTCTTCGAGGTGTCGGCGGTGGCGCACAAGGGCCTCAAGGAGCTGTCGTACGCGCTGGCCGAGATCGTGGCCGCGGCGCGGGCCGCCAAGCCGGTGGAGGAGGCGACGCGGATCGTCATCCGCCCGAAGGCGGTCGACGACGCGGGCTTCACGGTCACGCAGGAGGAGGACGGCCTGTTCCGCGTGCGCGGCGAGAAGCCGGAGCGCTGGGTGCGCCAGACCGACTTCAACAACGACGAGGCCGTGGGCTACCTCGCGGACCGGCTGAACCGCCTCGGTGTCGAGGAAGAGCTGATGAAGGCCGGTGCCCGCGCGGGCGACGGCGTGGCCATCGGCCCCGAGGACGACGCGGTCGTCTTCGACTGGGAGCCGACGGTGATGGCGGGCGCGGAGATGCTCGGCCGCCGCGGTGAGGACCACCGCTTCGAGGCCCCGCGGCCGGCGGCGCAGCGCCGCCGCGACCGCGAGGCGGAGCGCGACGAGGCGCTGAAGGAGTTCGAGGGCTTCGACCCGTTCTGACGGGTGCCGCGAACCCGCCTCGGCAGTGGCCGGATCCCGTCAGGAGGGGGTCCGGTCACACGTCATACTGGGTACGTTCACCATTCGTACCGATCAGGTTCAAGGAGTCGACCCCCGTGCGAAATCCCGAGGCACCCCGGCTGCTTGGGGTCTACCGCCGAGCCGTACCGGAACGCGTGCGGCGGGCCATCGTTTCGCAGGTCGACGCCGACGTGCGCCGTCGGCTGAAGATGCGTATCGCCCATGGCACGGCCATCGCCGAGCGGCTCCGCAGCGGCCGCGTCGCCAAGCGCTACGAGGCGCTCGCCTCCGGTCCGGACCGCGCCGTGGTCAACGTCGGCCGGGAGGCGAAGGTCGCCCTGGTCACGCCGGCGGTGACCCCGCTCCAGGCCCGGCGCGCGAACCTGGACGCCGTTCTGAGCGCACTGGCCGAGGCGCAGATCGACCACTTCTGCGTACGGGGCAAGTCGGACACCGCCGGTGCCGTGGCCGTGCACGAGCGGGATCGCGCCGCCGTCCTCGCGGCGCTCGCCGACGCCTGCCACCGGCTGCCCGGCTACGTCACGGTCGTCAAGGGAAACGCTCCCGCTTCGGCGATCTCTCATCCCGGCTTCGAGGCGTCCACCTGGCAGCGGCTGCGTGACGCCGGCATCCTGCGCGTCACCTGGTACCGCACCGACCCCACGCGCCTGCTGACGCTGGGGAATCCGTACGGCTGCGACATCGAGTTCTGGCACGAGGAGCAGGGCGAGTTGGTCCCGCCGAGGCCCGGCAAGGTCGCCGCGGCTCTGCCGGTCCGGGGCACGAGCGTCACCGCGCCGGAGTCGTATTTCACGAGCCTCGCGCCGCGGGATTCGGCTGATGCCGCACAGGTTCCCACGCGCCCGGAGATGGCCGTCGTCCACACCGACGAGGTCACCTTCCCCATCGATGTCGTCTACACCTGGGTGGACGGCGCCGATCCCGCCTGGCTGCGGCGCCGCGCCGAATTCTCCGGCGAGGGGTACCACGCCGAGGCGGCCAACGCCGCCCGCTACCTCAGCCGCGACGAGCTGCGCTACTCGCTGCGCTCCCTGCACATGTACGCCCCTTGGGTGCGCACCGTCCACCTCGTGACCGACGACCAGACGCCCGACTGGCTGGACACCGAGGTGCCGGGCCTGAAGGTGGTGAGCCACAAGGACATCTTCCGGTCCCCGCACCTGCTGCCCACCTTCAACTCACACGCCATCGAGAGCCAGCTGCACCACATCGACGGGCTGTCCGAGCACTTCCTCTACTTCAACGACGACGTGATGCTCGGCAGCGAGGTGACACCGCAGGACTTCTTCTTCTCCAGCGGCCTCACCAAGTTCTTTCCGTCCTCCGCCCTGGTGCCGCTCGGTGAGCGGACCGTCGACGACCCGCCGGTCGCGGCGGCCGGCAAGAACAACCGGCGCCTGATCGAGGAGCGTTACGGCGCCGTGCTCGTGCAGAAGATGAAGCACATGCCGCATCCGCTGCGCCGCAGTGTGCTGACGGAGATCGAGTCCGAGTTCGACGCCGAATACCGGCACACCGAGGCGAGCAGGTTCCGCAGCATCGACGACATATCGATCGCGTCGTCGCTGCACCACTACTACGCCTTCCACACGCAGCGTGCCGTGCCGTCCCAACTGCCCTACGCCTACCTCGACCTGACGCACCCGTGGACGGAGACCAGGCTCGGGCGGCTGCTCGCCAACCGCGACAAGACGGTCTTCTGCGTCAACGACACGGTCTCGACGGAGCAGGATGTGACGGAGCAGAAGGATCTGATCACGCCGTTCCTCGAGGCGTACTTCCCGGTGCCGAGCCCGTTCGAGAAGAAGCAGTAGGACACCGAGCGCACAAGAGAGAGGCCTTCCTCGTCCGGGCCGGACGAGGAAGGCCTCTCTCTTGTGCGCCGCCTGCCGTCAGTCGCGCTCGAAGCGCGAACGGACCGGGAAGTAGGCGTTCAGGAAGGCCTGCAGCACGCGGTCCTGCTCGTCGACCGGGACCTCGGCGTCGGCAGACTCTCCGATGCAGAAGACGTCGTGGCTGCGCGAGGCCAGAAGCCTGCTGAGCACCGAGTGGTGCTCGTAGTTGCCGACGTTGATGTAGCTGCAGGAGATGGCGGACGGCACCGAACGGCCGGTGAGGTAGCCGTAGTGGTGGTGCAGCGAGGAAGTGATCGACAGGTCCGTGTTCGCCCGGAACGGGTTGCGGGCCGTTGCCGAGACCTCCTCCGGGAACCGCTCGGCGATCTCCGTGAGCACGCTGCGGCGCAGCGGATGCGGGGCGTGCAGGAAGCCGTGTGTGGCGACCCGGCCGAACGCCCCTTCCAGAAGAGCCCGGTTGTTCTTGGCCGCCGCGAAGTAGCCTTCGTCGTCCGGCGACGGCTCGCTCGGCGGGACGGACGTCGGCGAACGGAAGAGCTTGGCGACGCCGTTGCTCAGGAAGAACGAGCCCGGAGAGAGCGGGCGGCCGATGAACACGTCGTCGTTGAAGTAGAGGAAGTGCTCGGACAGCCCGTCGATGCGGTGCAGCTGGCTCTCGATCGCGTGCGAGTTGAACGTGGGCAGCCAGGACTGGTCCGGGAAGATGTCCCGGTGGGCGACCACCTCGATGCCGGGCTGGTCGGTGTCCAGCCACTCCGGCGTCTGGTCGTCCGTCACCAGGTAGATGTTGCGCACCCAGGGCGCGAACATCGCCAGTGACCGTAGCGAGTACCGCAGTTCGTCCCGGTTGCGGAACCGGACGTCGCCGCTGTCGGCGTCGTCGACCGGCATGTCCAGGCTTCGGCGGACGTCGTCACGCCGCTTGCGCCACGCCGGGTCGGTGTCGTCGACCCAGGTGTAGACGACGTCGACGGGGAAGTCGACGTCCCACATCAGCTGCTTGGTGAACTGGGCCAGCGTCGGATAGGCGTGTCCGCCGACCTGGAGCTTGGCGGTGGGCTCCAGCGAGGGCAGGCGGCGGCCGAGGAGGGTGGTCGAACGCGGGCTGTTGCGCCAACCGTCCTCGTCCTCCTCCCAGAACTCGACGGTGCATCCGTACGCCGGTCCGTAGCGCAGCGTCCGGCTCGCGCTCGTCACCGGCTTGAAGACCCGCACGCCGGCGATCTCCCCGACACCGTCGAGCCGCTCGGCCAGTACGGCGCCGGGAGCGGCGCCCCGCGGAGTGATCAGCTCGCCGTACACGGGCTTGCCCTGCAACTCGGTCGCCAGCGCCTGGAGGGCGCGGGCACGCTGCTCGACCGGTACGGCCAGCAGGTGCGCGATTCCGTCGTTGCGGACAAGCACGAAGGGAACGCCGGAGTCCTCGAACGCCTTGGTGGTGATCTCCAGGTTGAGGTTGGCCATCGTGGGGCCGTCGATGTCGTCCCGCTCCTCGGCGAGGCGGCCGGCGGAGCGGATCAGGGACCGGTTCTGTGCCTGGATCAGTACCTCGCGCGCCTTCTGCTCGTCCGAGGAGTTCGCCAGGAGGGACACGGGCGCCGCGACGCTGAAACTCTTGGTGCCGCCCTGTGCGATGCGCAGGGCGGTGCGGTCGGCGCGGGCGGCCAGGCGCTCGGGAGTGTCACGACGGGCGACGAGGCGCTCGAACAGCTCCTCCCACTGTGCGGTGATCTTCTCGCCGGAGAAGCGCTCGTTGACGCCGGACCGCGCCGCCTTGCCGAAGGCGTGCCGCGTGTCGTCGTCCTTCATCAGACGGGACATGGCGTCGGCGAGGGAGTCGATGTCGCGCGGCGGGACCAGCAGTCCGTCCACGTCGTGCCGGATGATCTCGGCGGGCCCGGTGACGATGTCGTACGCGATGACCGGCACACCGGCTGCGAACACCTCGAGCAGCACCAGAGGGAACGCCTCGTTGCGTGAGGGCAGGAGGCACAGCGAGGCCTTGGCCCACTCCTGCTCCATCTGGTCGGAGCGGCCCATGAGTTCGACCTGCGAGTGCAGGCCGAGTCCCTCGACCAGGTGACGCAGGCGCACCTGCTGCGGGCCGTCGCCGAAGATGCGCAGCGTCCAGTCGGGGAAGTCGGCCGAGACTCGGTGGAAGGCGTGGATGGCGTGGTCCAGCTGCTTCTCCGGGGTCATCCGGGCGGCCAGGACGATGGTCCTGCTCTCCAGGTCGGCCCGCGGGCGGTAGCCGTCGGGGACCGCGTTCGGGATGGCGACCAGCTCGGGTGCGGCGTCCTGGAGCGAGTCCGCGAACCAGTCGTTCGTGCGCTCGGTGAGGGAGACGAGGGCGTCGATCCGAGGTGCGTACACGAGGAGCGGCTCACCGGAGACGCCGCGCAGCTGAGAGGCGCGGTGCTCCTGGTGCACGGTGATGACGCGGGCCGGGGCGAGCTCCGCGACGGCGGCCATGAGTGCCGGCGTCGTGGTGACGAGGACATCGGTGTCCAAGGAGCCCAGTGCCTGGGTCATCTCGATGTCGGAGAGCCGGTTGAAGGTGCTCTCCCAGGCCGGCTTGATGATCTCGCTGGGCAGGGACGCCAGCGTGCGGCACGCCTCGGCGTTCAGGGAGGATTCCCGCACGGGCCGCTCGTACGCACCGGTCCGGTCGACCAGGTAGCGCCGCCGGACCTTCCGTGCGGCGGCGAAGAACGGCTCCTGCCGCGTCTTGAAGACGCTGAGGACTTCGACGTCGTGGCGGGGTGCGAGATGAATGGCCTGCGTGTAGGCGGCCATCTCGGTGCCGCCCATCTCGTCGCCCCAGGTGAGCAGAAACGTGATCTTCATGCGATTTCCTCTGTGCTCTGGGGCGGGGCTATGACTTCTGCGCAGTTGACGGCGAGCGCTCCGGCCGCGGTGACATGGGCGTGCACCCGCATGAGGGTGCCGTTGTCGAGGACGACGATACGGAAGGGAGTGCGGTAGACCTGCCGGGGGTGACGGACGTCGGTCAGCTGCCGGGCGATCTTGAGCCGGGCGCCGCCGAGCCGCAGGTACAGGTCCCAGGTGCGAGCCGTTCCGCGATAGCCGCCCATCTTGTCGAGCGGCACGTCGAAGCTGAAACGGTCGCCCTGCCACGCGGGCTTCGCCGTGACGGTCTTGTGATTGCCGCGGCGCACCACGGCCTCGGCTGTTCCGGACGCCTCCGCGCGGGCGCAGCCGATGAGCCGGCCGTGCACAGTGATCCGGTCCCAGCGCAGGTCGAACGCGGTGAGTTCGGCGTGGGGGCGGGGGGCCCGGACCTTCAGCAGCGCGAACCCGTCGACAGAGCGGACGGGACGGAAGACCGCGCCGCTTGTCGGCGACGGCGAGGACGGCAGGGTCGGCCCGTCCGAGACCTCCCGGGCGGCGGCAGCGGTGACCTTCGTACGGTGCGTCTGCCCGGCGAGGTCCGTGATCAGCACGGCGAGTCGCCAGATGCCGCTGCTCAGGGCCGGCCCGCGGCCGGCGGGCTCCGGCTGGTCCCGGTGGCGCAGGGGCACGGTCGCGGTGAGCAGCAGGGTTCCGTCGGCCTGTGGTTCGAGCTCCAGGGGCACCCGCTCGCGGGCCGTGCCGTGGGAGAGCATCAGAACGGCGGAGGCGACGTCCCGGCGCGGAACGGCGACCGCGAAGTTGAGGGTCCGGCCGCCCGACACCGAGTAGTGGACGGGCCGGAGTTGTGGGCGCGGCCGGATGCCGCCGCCGATCGTCGGTACCGTGTGCAACTGCTCGACGCGACGGCGCATTCGTACAGCGGCCCGGCGAGCACGCTTCGCAGCGCCCACCGCATAGGGCAGCAGTGAGTCACTCACGGCGATCCCGGCTTCCACTCAAGGCTGATGGTCAGCGTCGCATGGTGCCAACAATGAGAGGCATCGGCAAGTTGACTCACAAATCGACCCTTATGTGATGACGATCACGTGATCCTGTGAAACCTGATTTCACGGTTTCCCTCTTTACGTGTGGCGATCTTGCTCGGTCGTCGCAGACGTCAAGGGGGGACATGGGTCGCCGGTTCGAAGCTCATTATCCTGCGCCGCCCCGGCGCGCCGTACTGATGTCCCTGGCCGGCGTCGCCGCGGTGGGCCTGGCGGGCAACCGCGCCCTGAGCCGCCCCTCTGCCGGTTCCGACGCAGCGGGCGGCGCGGCCGGTTCCGGTGTGCCGGTGCGACGACTGGGCGCAGAGCCGCGGAACGGATTCACGCAACCCGGTGCTGCGCGGGTCATGCAGATCGTGGCTCATCCGGACGACGACCTGTTCTTCATGAATCCCGACGTGGCCCACACGCTGGCCGGCGGAGTGCCGTTGATCTCCGTCTATGTCACGGACGGGGGCTCCTTCGGGATGAACGCGGTCCCGGGCCGGCCGAAGCCGGCGGCGGACGTTCCGGCGTATGTCTCCGCGCGCCAGCAGGGACTGCGGCAGGCGTACGCGCAGATGCTCGGTGCACCGCTGTTCACGGCCTGGGAGCGCACGGCTGTCCGGCTGCCGGGAGGGCGCGAGGCCGAACTCAACCGGCTCGAGCACGACGGAAGGCGGGTGGAGCTGATCTTCCTCAGCCTCCGGATGCACGCGAGGGACCGGGGCAGAGCCGTCAACCTGACGCACCTGTGGAGCAGTCCGGGTGTCCGTCTCCCGACCCAGCCCGCACCCGAGTCCTCGGTCCGGCGGACGTTCTCGTACACCCGTGAGGACCTGATCGACACCCTCGTCTTCCTGCTCCGGCGTCACCGGCCCACCCTGATACGGACGCTCGACCCGGACCCGGACGCCCAGGTGCACGATCAGCGGCATCCGCGCGGCAGCGATCAGCGCGGCTACTCGGATCACCCCGACCACACCGCTGCGGCACTCTTCGCCTGGCGCGCACTCGCCGAGTGGGCCGACGGAACCGGAGGCAACGCCAAGGCCCCCGCTTTCCAGACCGAGTCCTACCGTGGCTACTACAACCAGCGCTGGCCGCACAATCTGCCCTCGGAGACGGTCGCCCTCAAGGCCCGTTACCTCAACGCCTACGGCGGTGACCCGTCCTGGGAGTGCGGCAACGCGTCCGGCTGCGGCGACTACGCGATCGGTGGCGACCGGGTCCTGCTCTCGAAGCGTGGCTGGGTCCGCAGCACGCATCGGCGGTATCCGACCGCCGGCCCCAAGGCCGTGACCGGCGCCAACGGCGCCCTGTCGGTGTACGGAGTGCTCGGGACCCGGCTCGCGCGCTGGACCGGTACACTTGAGGGCGGCTTCGGCGCGCCCGAGGACCTCGGCGGCGGACCGCTGGCGCCGGCGATAGCCGTGACAACGGATGCGGACGGACGCCTCCTGATCTTCGCCCTGCGCTTCTCACGGATGGACGCGAGCGCCTCGCGCAACGTCCGCGAGATCGTCATGCTCCGGCAGGGCAGGCCAGGAGGCGATTTCGAGGCCGGCTGGCGCAGTCTCGGCAACCCCGAGACCGAGCCCCGGCGCAGCCGGCTGACCGGTCCACCGACGGCTGTGACCGGGGCCGACGGCCGTGTCCATGTCTTCGTGCGCAACGGAGGCAAGGGGGTGAGCACCCGCGTGCTCGACCGCCAGGGCAACTGGTCGCCCTGGCGGCGGCTGCCCGGCGGGTACATACAGGACGGCCTGGCCGCCACGGTGGACGGCGACGGGCGCATCCATCTGTTCGCCGCCTCCTCGGGATGGGTGGAGCACTGGACCCAGCGCACGCCGACCGCCGGACTGCGCAAGGGGCCACGGAGTTTCGTGGCGGAGCCGGGGGATGCCCCCGACGCCGTCACTGCCGCGGACGGTTCCGTGCTCGTCGGCTACCGGCGGGTCGCCAGCGACCGCGTGATGGTCGAGCGCCTGGCCGTGGGGCGGACACGCCGCTGGTCGACGGTGGCGGACGTGCCGGTGCCCGGGTACGGGCGCGTCAGTCTGGTCGGCGGCCGGAGGCCGGGGGCGGACGACCTGCGCATGGCCGTCGGCACCGGTACCGCTGAGGGGCTGGTGTACGACGGCGGCGACGGCACGGTGGCCAGGGCGAGAGTCCAGGGGCTCGGCTTCTCGGTGGGAACCCCGGCAGTCATGGGCGCCGCGGGCGGCGGCCCGGCGGCGGTGGTCACCCTCTCGATGGACGGCAGGCCCGTGGTCGCACCGCTGCGGGACATTCCGGGCCGGGCCTGAGGGGTCTCGGTGAAGCGCCGCTCGGCAGCCTTCTAGACTGACCGGATGACGTGGATGATCACAGGCGGTGCCGGCTACATCGGGTCTCATGTGGTGAAGGCCCTCACCGAAGGCGGTGAGCGGGTGGTCGTCCTCGACGACCTCAGCACCGGCGACCCGGCCAGGCTGCCGGCCGGCGTACCGCTGGAGCGCGGATCGGTACTGGACCGGGATCTGGTCGACCGGGTGCTGCGCGACCACGCGGTCGAGGGCATTGTCCACGTGGCGGCGAAGAAGCAGGTCGGCGAATCCGTCGAGCGTCCGCTCCACTACTACCGCGAGAACGTCACGGGACTCCAGACCCTGTTGGAGGCCGCCGCCGACGCGGGTGTCCGCCGTTTCCTGTTCTCCTCTTCGGCCGCGGTCTACGGGATGCCCGACGTCGACCTGGTCACGGAGCAGACCGAGTGCGCACCGATGAGTCCGTACGGGGAGACCAAGCTCGCGGGCGAGTGGCTGGTGCGGGCGGCCGGCCGCGCGCACGGCATGGCCACCGCCTCGCTCCGGTACTTCAACGTGGCCGGCGCCGCGTCCGCCGAACTCGGTGACCCCGGCATCTTCAACCTGGTGCCCATGGTGTTCGAGCGTCTCGACCAGGGCCTGCCGCCTCGGATCTTCGGCAACGACTACGCGACGCCGGACGGCACGTGCGTACGGGACTACATCCACGTCGAGGACATCGCGTCCGCGCATGTGGCGGCCGCGCGCCGGCTCGTCGAGGACTCCTCCGCCGAACTCGTCCTGAACATCGGCCGGGGTGAGGGCGTGTCCGTCGCCGAAATGGTGCGCCTCATCTGCGAGGTCAGCGGTTACTCGGACATCGAGGCCGAGATCGCGCCCCGCCGCGCCGGGGACCCGGCCAGGGTGGTGGCCGCGGCCGATCTGATCCACAAGGAGCTGGGCTGGAGCGCCCGCTACGACGTCCGGGAGATGGTCGCCTCGGCATGGCAGGGCTGGCGCCTGCGGCACCCCGTTCCGCACCGCTGAGACAGGCAGGCCAGTAGCCCCCACGCGGGCAACGGCCCGTTCCGGATGACTGTCACACATTCACCCGGAACGGGCCGAACCATGGCTGGCAGGGAGACACCGGGCATACCGTGAGCAGAAGCGAACGGAGTGCCGATGAAGATCTCCTTTCTCATCCACACCATTTACGGAATCGGCGGGACCATCCGCACGACGCTGAATCTGGCGGAGGAGCTGGCCGATCGCCACGAGGTCGAGATCGTCTCGGTCTTCCGGCACCGCGACGACTCCGCGTTCGCCCTGGATCCGCGCATCACCGTCGTGCCCCTTGTCGACACCCGTCAGGGCAGCGCCGACCGCCAGGAGTCCCTGTTCGCCGAGCCCGCCGTCGCCTTCCCGCGCGCCGAGGCCCGCTACAAGGAGTACAACCGCCTCGTCGACGAGCGCGTGCGCGCCCACTACGCCGCGTCCGACGCGGATGTCGTCGTCGGCACCCGCCCCGGCCTCGTCGCCTACGTCGCCCAGTTCGCCCCGGCCACCGCCGTCCGCGTCGGCCAGGAGCACATGACGCACAACCACCACAGGGCCGCGCTGCGCGAGGAGATGTACGAACACCTCGCCACCGTCGACGCGTTCGTCACCGTCTCCGAAGGCGACGCCACGGTGTGGCGCGAGAAGATGCCGCTGCCCACCACCCGCGTGCTGTCGATTCCCAACAGCGTCCCCGAGCCGTCCGTCCCGCCTTCCGACGGCACCGGCAGGACCGTCGTCGCGGCCGGGCGGCTCGCCGCCGAGAAGCAGTACCACGTCCTCGTCGACGCCTTCGCCGAGGTCGTCAGGCAGCGGCCCGACTGGTCCCTGCGCATCTACGGCTCCGGCGACCAGCGCGACCGGCTGCGCGCCCGTATCGATGAGCTCGGCCTGTACAACGCGATCCATCTGATGGGCCCTCACTCGCCCATCGAGCCCGAGTGGGCCAAAGGGGCTATCGCCGCGTCGACGTCCCGTCACGAGTCGTTCGGCATGACCCTCGTGGAGGCGATGCGCTGCGGCGTGCCGATGGTGAGCACCGACTGTGACTACGGGCCGCGCGAGATCATCGAGGACGGCGTCGACGGTCTGCTCGTGCCCGTCGGCGACGCGCACGCCGTCGCCCGGGCGCTGCTGCGGCTGATCGACGACGAGGACCTGCGCCGCCGCATGGGCGCCGCCGCCGTGCGCAACGCGCGCCGTTTCGACCCGGGCGTGGTCGCCAAGCAGTACGAGACCCTCTTCGACGAGCTCGCCGCCGAGGCGGCGCAGCGCACGCACATCCCCGGGACGACCCCGGTCGCCGACTGCGCGGTCGCCGTCGACGGCTCGGTGACAGTGCGTCTGGTCGCGCCGCTGCCGGAGGATATCGAGAACGGCGCGCGGCTGGTGTGCACCCGCACCGGGGACCGTACCGAGGTGCGGACCTTCGACTTCGACGCACGCGGTTCCGCGACCGTCCCGACCGGCGAGGTCTTCCCGGAGGGCGTGTGGAACGTGTTCGTGGAGCCGGCCGGGGCCGGCGCCCGCGGCCGGGTCACGGCCCGCGTGGTCGACCAGCGCGGCGCCCTGCACGCGGCCGAGCGGCTGAGCCCGGGCGGGCCGGTGCACAATCTCGTCCCGTACGAGGACAAGGCCAAGGGCGGTGCGCTGATGCTGCGCGCCTGGCACCGGCCGATCCACGCCGAGGCCGCGGACGTCCGGGTCGACGGCTCCCGGTTCACCCTGGCGGGCAGCATGCTCGGCACGGCGACGGTGGCCGGCCGTCCGACGCTGGTGCTGCGCCGCCGCGGCAGGCCCACGGACGAGCTGCTGTTCCGCGGCGAGCGCGTCGGCGAGGACGGCTTCCGCTTCTCCTTCTCCGCCACGGTGCCCGCCGCCTCGCAGACCACCTCCCACGACGTGTGGGACGCCTTCATCCGCTGTGCGTCGGACGCCGGACCGGTCAGGATCGGGCGGATTCTCGATGATGTGGTGACGAAGCATCGGATCTTTGTTTTTCCCCACACCGTGATGTGCAAGAAACGTGCAGGAAGCGCTGCGCGCGTCATTGCCGATCGAGTACGAGGAAGACCGCGAAAGAAGATCCGCGTGCGTGTTTTCTACACGCTCTCCAACGACCTCGCACTCAATGTGGTGGATCTGTAACCGCTCGTTTGTGCTTATTTGACCCGATTCATTCCGCCCGCATGTGTGGCGTCGATCACTCGTTCGTGTTGTGCCGCGTGGGGGTGAGGGCTCCGATCGCCCGTACGCCAGGGGGTTTACCTACTTGTGTGCGCGGCGTCACCTGTCTTGCGAGAAGGTAAATGAGAATGCAAGCATCGGTTTACCGCCCCAAGCCCTCGCACGATAGGTTCTCTTTTCCTGTGCAGCCCATGGCCAAATCTCGAACCACTGCTGTCCTGCTTGCCGGTGGGACCGGCCAGCGCGTGGGTCTGTCGATTCCCAAGCAGCTGCTGAAGATCGCCGGCAAGGCCGTCATCGAGCACACACTCACAATCTTCGAACAGGTGGACGTCATTGACGACGTCATCGTGCTGATGGCCCCCGGCTATGTGCCGGATGTCGAAAAAATCATTGCAAAGGCCGGGCTGACCAAGGTCGTCAAGGTCATCGAGGGCGGCGCCACGCGCAACGAGACCACCGAGCGCGCCATCGCGGCCCTCGGGGAGGACCTGGCCGAGAGCGAGGACCGCAACGTCCTGTTCCACGACGCCGTCCGCCCCCTGCTCTCCGAGCGCGTCATCAAGGACTGCGTCGACGCCCTGGACCGTTACCAGGCCGTCGACGTCGCCATCCCGTCCGCGGACACGATCATCGTGACCCGCACGCACGGCGAGGACGGCGAGTTCATCACCGACGTCCCGGACCGCTCCCGGCTGCGCCGCGGCCAGACCCCGCAGGCCTTCAAGCTGTCGACGATCCGCAGGGCGTACGAGATCGCGGCCGGCGACCCGAACTTCCAGGCGACCGACGACTGTTCGGTCGTGCTCAAGTACCTGCCGGACGTGCCGATCCACGTCGTCGCGGGCGACGAGTACAACATGAAGGTCACGCAGCCGGTCGACGTCTTCATCGCCGACAAGCTCTTCCAGCTCGCCTCCACGACCGCCCCGGCGCAGACCGACGAGGACGCCTACCGCGAGCTGCTGGCGGGCCGGACCATGGTCGTCTTCGGCGGCTCCTACGGCATCGGCGCGGACATCGCCAAGCTGGCGGAGTCCTACGGCGCCAAGGTTTACGCGCTGGGCCGCTCGACCACCGGCACGCACGTCGAGAACCCGGAGCACGTCGACGACGCGCTGTCCACGGCGTACGCCGAGACGGGTCGCATCGACTACGTCATCAACACCGCGGGCGTGCTGCGCATCGGCAAGCTGGCCGAGACGGACAACACGACCATTCAGGAGGCGCTGAACGTCAACTACCTGGCCCCCGTGCAGATCGCGCGCGCCTCGCACAAGTACCTGGCGGAGACCAAGGGCCAGTTGCTGCTGTACACCTCCAGCAGCTACACCCGCGGCCGCGCCGAGTACAGCCTCTACTCCTCCACCAAGGCCGCGATGGTGAATCTCACTCAGGCCCTGGCCGACGAGTGGGCCGCCGACGGCATCCGCGTCAACTGCGTGAACCCGGAGCGCACCGCCACCCCGATGCGCACCAAGGCGTTCGGCACCGAGCCGGCCGGTTCGCTGCTGTCGTCCGAGGCCGTGGCCCGTACCTCGCTCGACGTGCTGCTGTCCGCGCTGACCGGTCATGTGATCGACGTACGGCAGCAGGACCCGACCCATGGCGCCTGTGAGGCGTCGGGTTTCGAGCAGGCGCTCGCGGCTCTCCTGGACCGTCACGGAGACGCGTGATGCCGGGCGGCAGGGCCTCGGCAGCCGCCGCAAGGCGCGCCGCGGGGGCCCGTGTCCGTGAAGCCGGGCCTTCACATTTCCTTCGCGCCACGGTTTCAGAACGCAAACAGTCGGCACCATCTGGAGCAGGTTCTTCGTGATTTCGAAAGCCATTCGCATGGCTCGTGTGGGCAGCGGATCGGAGCTGGCCGCCGCAATTCTCCTGATGCTCGGATTCCCGAGCGTCATACTCGCGGCGATAATCCCCAGTCTCTGGTTCTTCACGGCTGCCGTCGCCGTGACCTACCTCGCCGACCAGTACCTGCACCAGCGGTCCAGCTACCTGGTCAACCGGCTGGCCAAGGTCCGTGCGGGCCTGTCGATCCGCTTCCTCGTGCGCCAGCTGCTGCTGGTGCTGCTGCTGGCCCGTATGGGGTACGCGGAGGAGGCCGTCTTCTACGTGACGGTCGCCTGCCTCCTCGGCTTCTACGGTCTCCAGGCGCCGCACGGCGCGATCGTCACGCTGATCAGGCTGCGCCGGAAGCTGCCGGTGGTCACCCGCAACATCGCCCTGGAGCACCTGCGCATTCCCGACGCCCCGAGGCCCGGTCTGATCAACCGTTCCGCCGAGAAGATGCTGCATCTCGACGTCTTCTCCTTCGTGGGCGTGCTCGTCGCGGTCGAGACCGGCGCGAGCGTGTTCGCGTACGCGGGTCTCGGTCTGACGCTGCTGCTCGCCGTCGGCTATCTCGCCGTACTGCTGCCCTATGTCCGCGGCGCGCGACTGCCCGCCTCGCCGGATGAGGTGCTCGCGGGCGTCGACGCCTGGCTGCGCGCGTACAAGCCGACCGTGATGCTGTACTTCTCCGGCTCCAAGGACTCCGCGTACCAGGTCAACATGTGGCTGGAGACGATGGCGCAGGTCGGCGGCCGGCCGCTGATCTTCCTGCGCGAGCGCAACATCGTGCCGCAGCTCGGCAACACCTCGGTCCCGGTGCTCTGCGTGCCGGGCGGTGTGCACCTGATGAACCTGGACCTGTCGTCCGTGCGCGTCGCGCTGTACGTGGCCAACGTCGGCAAGAACATCCACATGCTGCGCGTGCCGACCATGAAGCACGTCTTCATCGGTCACGGCGACAGCGACAAGCTCGCCAGCGTCAACCCGTTCAGCAAGGCGTACGACGAGGTGTGGACGGCGGGCCGCGCGGGCCGCGACCGGTACGCGCTGGCCGACGTCGGTGTGCTCAGCGAGGACATCGTCGAGGTCGGCCGTCCGCAGCTCGCCCCCATCGAGCCCTGGACGGGCAAGCCCCGCAACCCGATCCCGACCGTGCTCTACGCACCCACCTGGGAGGGCTGGGACGACAACCCCGGCAACACCTCCCTGCTGCTGGCCGGCGAGAACATCGTCAGGCGGTTGCTGAACTCCGAGCAGCCGGTCCGCCTGATCTACAAGCCGCACCCGTTCACCGGCACCCGCGACCCCAGGGCCAAGGCCGTGCACGAGCGGATCACCGCCATGGTCGAGAAGGCCGCGGCGGCCCGCGCGAGCGAACCGGGGTGGGCGGAGCAGGCCGCGGCGCACGCCGCGGACCAGGCCGCCGCGCGTGCGGAGCTCCAGCGCGTCGAGGCACGGCTCGCCGAGCTGTCGGGCTCGGCCCGCGTCGGCCGCGACGAGGCCGAGGAGTCGCGCGACTCCGTGGCGGACCCGGCGCGTGAGGCGGAGACCGCGAAGCTGGGTGACGAGTGGAACGCCGCGTACTGGCGCTCCTTCGGCTGGTGGGAGCACAAGGTCGTCACCGGCCCGCAGCCGCGCCTGTACGACTGCTTCAACCAGTCGGACGGCATGGTCTCGGACATCTCCAGCGTGGTCTCGGACTTCATCGCGAGCGGCAAGCCGTACGCGGTCACGGACTCCGCCGGGCTGGGCGAGGCCGAGTTCAAGCGGCAGAACACCGCGGTGCGCGCCGCGGTCGTCCTCTCCAACAGTGCGGTCGAGCTCGACGAGCTGCTCACCGCCGTCGCCGACCGGGACGCCGACCCGCGTGCCGCGGCACGGCACGAGCTCAAGGAGTACCTGCTCGGCCCGGACGAGCCGGCCTCCATCGAGCAGTTCGACGCGGCGGTGCAGGCCCTCGCGGCCAAGGCGGAGGCCCGCAACGCCGGTGTGCTGCAGCGTCTGGCGGAGCCGGAGCAGTCGCCCGGCATGGACGACACGCCGGTCGGCTGACACGCCGGCGTGAACGGCCCGGTGGCATCCCGCGAGGGACCACCGGGCCGTTCCGCGTGACGGCTCGCGCCCCTGGAACGAGGTACACCTTTTTGCCCGGTGGGTCACAAAAGGCAACCTATGGGTGTTTCCGGTTGTCTTGTGTGCGTGAAGGACAATCTCGTGCCCGACGTCACGGTTGTCGTCGGCGCCTACGAAGCCATGCCCTACCTCGTCCGCTGCCTGGACTCGGTGGAGTCCCAGACGCTGGGGGCCGACCGCATCGAGCTCGTCGCGGTCGACGACGGGTCGACCGACGGCACGGGGGAGTACCTGGAGGAGTTCGCCGCCCGGTCCAAGGTCCGCACCACGGTGATCAGGCAGCCCAACTCCGGCGGCCCGAGCGGTCCGCGGAACCTCGGCCTCTCCCTCGCCCGCGGCCGCTACGTCTTCTTCCTCGACGCCGACGACTTCTTCGGGGACGAGGCGCTGGAGCGCATGGTCGCCATGGCCGACCGGGCCGGGACGGACGTCGTGCTCGGCCGGATGGCGGGGTGCGGGCGGGGCGTGCCGCGCTCGATGTTCGAGCGGACGGAAGAGCGCGTGGACGTCCGCACGTCGCGCGTCATCTACGCGCTCAGCGCGCAGAAGCTGTTCCGCCGCGAGCTGCTGTGCCGGCTCGGCCTCCGCTTCGACGAGACCCTCCTGACCGGCGAGGACTCGCTGTTCACCATGGAGGCGTACCTCAGCGGCAACGGTGTCTCCGTCGTCGCCGACTACGACTGCTACTACCTGGTCGGCCGGGAGGACGGCAAGCACGCGACGAGGCGCGGCACTTACCAGCACCGCTTCGAGGCGCTGACCGCCCTGGCCCGGCTGATCGCCCGGCTCGAACGGCCGGGCCGCGGGCGGGACCTGCTGATGCTGCGGCCCTTCACCGTCGGGCTGCTGCAGCAGTTCGGGCCGGCCCTGCTGCGCGCGCCGGAGTCCGAGCAGCTGGACCGGCTGCGGCTGGCGGCGGCGATGACGGATCCGTACTGGACCAAGGGCGTCGCCCGGCGTGTCAAGGTGGGGGAGCGGCTGGTGCTGGAGTGCGTGGCCCGGAAGCGACTCGATCTGCTGAAGGACGTCCTCGAGTTCACCGCCGCCAAGAAGGTGCCGGAGGTGGTCCGCCGCGGCCGCGCGGGCCGGATCTACCTCGCGTACCCGCACTTCGAGGACCGCCGCAGCGGCCTGCCCCGGTCCGTGTACGAGGTGACCGTGCCCGACTGGTCGGGCAGCCGGCGCGTTCACCCGCCGAAAGTCCGGAGCCTTCCGCGCCGGATTCTCGGCAGGATTCGCAGGAGTGCGGCGCGCGTTCGTCGGGCAGGCGTATTGCGCTACGGGAAAGGGAGGGTGAGAGATAGGTAACATGCGAAGTGCCCGAGCGGATCCCCTGGGGGACGCTCTTCCGACTTCTTAGGGCAGGGACAGTGAAGGCACTCGTACTCGCAGGAGGAGCCGGGACACGACTCCGGCCCATTACGCACACGTCCGCCAAACAATTGGTGCCGGTCGCCAACAAACCGGTGCTCTTCTACGGCCTGGAGGCGATTGCGGAGGCCGGGATCACCGAGGTCGGCGTCATTGTCGGGGAAACGGCCGCGGAGATCGAGGAAGCGGTCGGCGACGGATCCCGGTTCGGCGTCAAGGTCACCTACATTCCGCAGGAGCGGCCGCTCGGGCTCGCGCATGCGGTGGTCATTTCCCGGGAGTTTCTGGGAGAAGACGATTTTGTCATGTATCTCGGTGACAACTTCATCGTCGGCGGCATCAGCGGACTCGTCGACGAATTCCGCGCCGAGCGACCCGACGCGCAGATCCTGCTCACCAGAGTCGAGGACCCGACCTCCTTCGGCGTCGCCGAACTCGACGGACAGGGCCGGGTCGTGGGCCTGGAGGAGAAGCCGCAGCAGCCCAAGAGCGACCTCGCGCTCGTCGGCGTCTATCTCTTCACCCCTGCCGTGCACGAGGCCGTGCGGGCCATCGAGCCCTCCTGGCGCGGCGAGTTGGAGATCACGCACGCCATCCAGTGGCTGATCGACAAGCACCGGGACGTGCGGTCCACGACGATCGCCGGCTACTGGAAGGACACCGGCAACGTCACCGACATGCTGGAGGTCAACCGCTCGGTGCTGGAGACCGTTGAGCCCCTGGTGGAGGGCGTGGTCGACGACGACTGCGAGCTGATCGGCCGGGTCCGCGTCGAGGCGGGCGCCCGGATCACCAACAGCCGCATCGTCGGCCCCGCTGTGATCGGCGGTGACACGGTGATCAGCGGCTCGTACGTCGGCCCCTTCACCTCCGTCGCCGAAGGCTGCCGGATCGAGGACAGCGAGATCGAGTACTCCATCGTCCTGCGCGGCGCCACCATCACCGGCGTCCGGCGCGTGGAGGCGTCCCTGATCGGCCGGGACGTCGAGGTCACCCCCGCGCCCCGCACCCCCTCCTCCCACCGACTCGTGCTCGGCGACCACAGCAAGGTGCAGATCTCCTCATGACCACCAAGATCCTGGTGACCGGCGGCGCCGGATTCATCGGCTCCCACTACGTGCGCACGCTGCTCGGCCCCGACGGGCCCGGCGGCGTGGCCGTCACCGTCCTCGACAAGCTCACCTACGCGGGCAACTCCGCGAACCTCGACGCGGTGCGGGACCGCCCCGGCTTCGACTTCGTGCACGGCGACATCTGCGACGCCGGACTCGTCGCCAAGCTGATGGCCGAGCACGACCAGGTCGTGCACTTCGCCGCCGAGTCGCACGTGGACCGCTCCATCGACGGCGGCGCCGAGTTCGTCCGTACGAACGTCGTCGGCACGCACACGCTCGTGGACGCCGCCCACCGGGCCGGCGTCGGGACGTTCGTGCACATCTCCACCGACGAGGTCTACGGCTCCATCGACGAGGGCTCCTGGCCCGAGACGCACCCCCTGCAGCCCAACTCGCCCTACTCGTCGGCCAAGGCGGCCGGCGACCTGATCGCCCTGTCGTACCACCGCACCCACGGCCTGGACGTACGGGTGACCCGCTGTTCCAACAACTACGGGCACCACCACTTCCCCGAGAAGGTCATCCCGCTGTTCATCACGAACCTGCTGGACGGCCGCAAGGTCCCGCTCTACGGCGACGGCGGCAACGTCCGCGACTGGCTCCACATCGACGACCACGTCCAGGGCATCGAACTGGTCCGCACCAAGGGCCGCCCCGGCGAGGTGTACAACATCGGCGGCGGGACCGAGCTGTCCAACAAGGAGCTCACCCGCCTGCTGCTCGACGCCTGCGGCGCCGACTGGGACACCAGCGTCGAGTACGTCACCGACCGCAAGGGCCACGACCGCCGCTACTCGGTCGACTGCACCAAGATCCGCGAGGAGCTCGGCTACGAGCCGCGCAAGGACTTCGCCACCGGACTCGCCGAGACCGTGCGGTGGTACCGCGACAACCGCGCCTGGTGGGAGCCGCTGAAGGAGCGTGCGGCGCTGTGAGCACCTGGCTCGTCACCGGCGCCGGCGGCATGCTGGGCCGCGACGTCCTCGGCCGGCTGGCGGCGGCCGGCGTCCCCGCGGCCGGGCTCGCCCGCCGCGACCTGGACATCACCGGCCCCGACGCGGTGCGCGCCGCCCTGGACACGCACCGGCCGGAGGTGGTGGTCAACTGCGCCGCATGGACGGACGTCGACGGCGCCGAGGAGCACGAGGAGGCCGCCCTCGCCGTCAACGGCACCGGCCCCCGGCTGCTCGCCGAGGCGTGCAAGGAGAGCGGCGCCGTCCTGCTGCACGTCTCCACCGACTACGTCTTCGCCGGTGACGCCCACGAGCCGTACGCCGAGGACGCCCCCGCGGGCCCGCGCAGCGCGTACGGGCGCACCAAGCTGGCCGGGGAGCGCGCCGTGCTGGACCTGCTGCCGGAGACCGGCCACGTCGTGCGCACGGCGTGGCTGTACGGCGCGGGCGGCCCGAACTTCGTGCGCACCATGATCCGGCTGGAGGCCGCCCGGGACACCGTGGATGTCGTGGACGACCAGCGCGGCCAGCCGACCTGGAGCGCCGACCTCGCGGACCTGCTGGTCCGGCTCGGGCGCGGCGCACGGGCCGGCACCGTGCCCGCCGGGATCCACCACGGCACCAGCGCGGGGGAGACGAGCTGGTACGGACTCACCCGCGAGATCTTCCGGCTGCTGGGCGCCGACCCGGAGCGCGTACGCCCCACGACCAGCGCCGCGTTCGTACGGCCCGCGCCTCGCCCCGCGTACAGCGTGCTGGGACATCAGGCGCTGCGGCGCAGCGGTGTCGAACCGATTCGCGACTGGCGAGAAGCGCTCGCAGAAGCGTTCCCGGAAGTCGTCGCGGCAGAGCGCGAATCGGGTGCTACCGGCGCGTAGACGTTTACGTCCGGTCCGCGTCCACGCTAACTTCACTGGGAATCAATCCATTTGATTCCCAGCGAAGGGCTCCGTCAGTGGACCGCCATGGCTTCCTGCGCCAGCTGCACCGCATCTGCAAACCGCGGAACTATCTGGAGATCGGGGTAAACGACGGACGCAGTCTGGCGCTTTCCCGGGTTCCCTCCGTGGCGATCGACCCGGCATTCCGGGTCGTGACGAGCATCAGCTGCGATGTGCACCTGGTCAGAGCCACGAGCGACGATTTCTTCGCCCGCGAGGACCCTTTGATCCATCTGCGCACCGGCCGCAATCCCTTTCGCGCGCTCGCCCGCAAGGACCCGATGAACGTCCTCGGCGGCGAACCGCGCATCGAGCTGTCGTTCATCGACGGTATGCACCTGTTCGAGTACGCGCTGCGCGATTTCATGAACGTCGAACGGCACTCCCGTTGGTCCAGCGTGATCGTTCTCGACGACATGCTCCCGAGGAACGTGGACGAGGCCGCCCGCGACCGGCACACGAAGTTCTGGGCGGGCGACGTCTACAAGGTCGTCCAGGTGCTGCGGAAGTACCGCCCGGACCTGGTCGTCGTCGAGGTGGACACCGCGCCCACCGGTGTCGTCGCCGTCTTCGGCGCCGATCCGCAGAGCACCGTCCTCAAGGACGCGTACGACAAGATCATCGAGGAGTACGTCGTCCCCGACCCCCAGGACGTCCCGGAAGAGGTGCTGGTCCGGAAGAACGCCGTGCAGCCCGAGGCCCTGCTCGGTGCCGACTTCTGGCCGGGGCTGATCCGGGCCCGCACGCTGCGCAGGTCGCGCGCCTCGTTCGCGCCCGTGCGCCGCGGCATCGAGAAGATCACCGGCTGAGCTCTGCCGGCCGCGCGGAAAGGCCCCGGGTCCGCCGACCCGGGGCCTTGTCCGTCCGTGGGCTCAGCCGACGGGCGCGTCCGCTGCGCTCAGCCGCAGGTAGTACGCCTCGCACTCCTCGTACGACGGCAGCAGCCCCTGCCGCTCGGCCTCGGCCAGCGTCGGCGCGGCGGCGTCCTTCTCGGACAGCAGCGGAGTGACACCCTCGGGCCACTCGATGCCGAGGTCCGGGTCGAGCGGGTGGATGCCGTGCTCGCGCTCGGGGGCGTATCCCTCGGAGCACAGGTAGACGACCGTCGCGTCGTCGGTGAGGGCCATGAAGGCGTGGCCGAGGCCCTCGGCGAGGTAGACGGCGTGGTGGTCGGCGTCGTCGAGGCGTACGGCCTCCCAGCGGCGGTACGTCGGCGAGCCGACGCGGATGTCCACGATCACGTCGACGACCGCGCCGCGTACGCACGTCACGTACTTGGCCTGGCTCGGCGGGACATCGGCGAAGTGGATGCCGCGCAGCGTGCCACGGGCCGAGACCGAACAGTTGGCCTGCTCCAGGCGGAGCCGGTGCCCCGCCGCCTCGGCGAGGTCCGGTGCTCTGAACCACTCGTGGAAGCTCCCGCGGCTGTCGGGGAAGACCTTCGGCTCGTGCACCCATGCTCCGCCGATCGAGAGCTGCCGCATCTGTTCCGCTCCTCGCTGTGTGATCGTCGCTGTCGTGCTCGGGGCTGTCCTCATCGCTTCCGAAAGCCGCGTGCCCGCCGGGCACGTCCGGCCGCGTACCCGCCGGGCGCTTCCGTCAGCCCAGCAGACGGGCCGCCAGCCGCCGCGCCTTCTTGCGGCCCGCCGGCGGCAGTTTGCGCACCACCGGACCGGCCACGGCCCGGGCCGCACGCCGCAGCGCCGCGCGTCGGCGGCGGGCGGCCAGCTTCCGCAGCAGCGCGGGGTCGACCACAGGGAGGCCGTCGTCGATCTGGAGCCGTCCGGCGCGGTCCACACCCACATCGCAGAGCGGCAGCAGCGGTCCCTTCGCCCCGTCCAGCCGGACCGACAGCTGCCAGTCCCCCTCCGGAGCACCGGGGACGCGCCGCGGAACGCTCAGGTGCGCCCGTCCCACCTCGGGCCGCAGCGTCCCGGGGAACGTGTGCACGGGGTCCGGCGTCTCCTCGGACTGCGAGGGCTTGGTGAGCACGAGCTCCGGCTCACCCGTGCCCACGCCCGTCCCGGGGCCCGTGCCGTCGGTCGTGAACAGGTCGAGCCGCAGCTGAATCCCGGCCCCCGGCATGCGCAGCACCGGGCGCCCCGCGAGGTGGGGGGCCACCTTCTTGCCGCGGCGCGCCACGTCGAGCGTGAGGTTGCTGTGCGGGTTGGTGAAGTACGGGATCACCGAGCGCGGCGGGGACGACAGCAGCCCGGGCAGGCAGTGGTCGTCGACCTCCGGGTCGCGGTCGGCGCCCAGGCGCGCCTTGCGGACCAGCCCCAGGCCGCGCACGCTCACCCAGGCGTCCCAGAAGCCACGGGGGAGGCCGCCCCGGCCCTTCTTCCCGTCCTCGGGGGCCAGCCGGCCCTTGCCGCGCAGCACGACCTCGCAGCTGCCGTCGTCGCGGTCCTCGACGTGCGCCGTGAACGTGGCGGGGCACAGCCACTCGACGGCCGTCTCGCGGTCGCGCAGCGAGAGCTCGGCCGAGAAGCCGTCCAGGTCGCCGGTGATGTCGACGAATTCGCCTGCGGGCAGGAAGCGGCCGGTGACGTCCGGGTGCAGATACAGGCGGCCGTCACGGCGCAGCAGGGGCAGCGGCTCGCGGTCGTCGCCGTGCACCAGACGTGCGGTGATGCCGATCGCGATGCGGCCGTCGTCCTCCCAGGCGAGGTCCTCCAGCCGCACCGCGCCCTTGACGGTGGACGCGAACCGGGCCAGCCGTACGAGGCCCTCCGCGTCGTCGTTGCGCAGCAGGGCCGAGCGCAGCCGCAGCAGCGGGCCGAGGCCGTTGTGCACGGCGTCGGTCATGAAGTCGAGCGCGAGGGGGCGCACCGCCTCGGTCATCTCGCGCAGGTACGTCTCGTCGTACTTCAGGACGGCGGGTTCGCTGAGCCTGCCGAGCATCTCGACCCGGTAGAAGCGGCGCAGCACCCGCTCCCGCAGCGGCCCGGGCTCGGTGCCCGCCACGACCACGTCCAGGACCTCGCGGAGATTGCCGTAGTAGCCGGCCGGCACGAGCTTCGCGGATCCGGCGTTCTTGCCGTCGTCGCGCTTCGAGTAGTGGTAGCAGGTGTAGGTGCCGAGGATCGAGACGACTTTGGCGGGGATGTACGCCCTCATCATGTACAGCTGGTCCTCGAGGCGGCGCTTGCCCTCCGGGTAGGCGATGCCGTGCTCGCGCAGGAACTGCGTACGGAACATCTTGTGCGGTGTGAGGCTGTCGTAGAGCGGGGCGTTGCGCAGGGAGCACTTCTCGCGGTTCCTGCGGAACACGCCGTGCGGGACACCCCGGAAGTTGCTGGCGACCTTGCCCATCACGATGTCGGAGCCGTTGCGGTGGCCCATGTCGTACAGCCGGCGCAGGGCGTCGGTGCCGAGGTGGTCGTCCTGGTCGAGGAACTGGACGTACTCGCCCTTCGCCTCCGTGACACCAATGTTGCGCGGCTTGCCGGGCCAGCCCGAGTTCGGGATGTGGATCGCGCGGAAGTGCGGGTGCTGGGCCGCCAGCTCGTCCAGCCGGGCGGGGGTGTCGTCGGTCGACCCGTCGTCGACGAACAGGACCTCGAACTCCTCGGCCGGCAGCGTCTGCCCGAGCAGCGACTCGATGCAGGGGTCGATGTACTTGCCGGGGTTGTACACCGGGATGACGACACTCACTTTGACCGACACTTTGTGCCCCGTCTCTTGAGGGAACCCGAGTCGAAGGTGGGGCCGGAGGCAGGGTGATGCGGGCGCGCGCCACCGCCCACCAGCACCTTAGCGGTTGTCCGAATTCTGTATCGGTAACCGGATCAAACTCGTGCTATGGGAAAGCGTTTACAGGCGTCCTACGGCGTGGCGCACGGCACCACACGCCCGTCCGGGAGGCCGAAATCGGTCGGCGCGGCCTGCCGTGCCGGCTGTCCAGCGGGCGGAATGCGCGCGCACCCGGCAGCCGCCCTGGCATAGATTCGGGCGTGTGACAGTGGCAAGACAGCAGGTGACCCAGGCCCGCAGGATCGTCGTCAAGGTCGGTTCGTCGTCGTTGACGACCGCCGCGGGAGGCCTCGACGCCGACCGCGTGGACGCCCTCGTCGACGTCCTCGCCAAGAGCCGCAGCGGCGGCGAGAAGGAGATAGTCCTCGTCTCCTCCGGAGCCATCGCCGCGGGGCTCGCCCCGCTCGGCCTGACCCGGCGCCCCAAGGACCTGGCCCGCCAGCAGGCCGCCGCCAGCGTCGGCCAGGGACTGCTCGTCGCCCGCTACACCGCCTCCTTCGCCCGGTACGGCGTCCGTGTCGGCCAGGTGCTCCTGACCAGCGACGACACCAGCCGACGCGCCCACTACCGCAACGCCTACCGCACCCTGGACCAGCTGCTCGCCATGGGCGCCGTCCCGGTCGTCAACGAGAACGACACGGTCGCCACCGACGAGATCCGCTTCGGCGACAACGACCGGCTCGCCGCCCTCGTCGCCCACCTCGTCCGCGCCGACCTGCTGGTGCTGCTCTCCGACGTCGACGGCCTCTACGACGGGGACCCCGCGCGCCCGGACACCTCGCGCATCGACGAGGTCCGCGGGCCCGAGGACATCGCCCACGTGCAGATCGGCAGCGCCGGCAAGGCGGGCGTCGGCACCGGCGGCATGGTCACCAAGGTCGAGGCCGCCCGCATCGCGGCCGCCGCCGGTGTGCCCGTTGTCCTCACCTCTGCCACCCGCGCGGCCGACGCCCTCGCGGGCCGCGCCACCGGCACCTTCTTCCACGCCACCGGACGCCGCTCGGCCGACCGCCTGCTGTGGCTGGCGCACGCCTCCACCCCGCAGGGCTCGCTCACCCTCGACGACGGCGCGGTGCGGGCCGTCGTCAAGGGCCGCAAGTCGCTGCTGCCGGCCGGGATCGCCGCGGTGGACGGCGAGTTCAGCGCAGGTGACCCGGTCGAGCTGCGCGACACCGGCGGCCGCGCCGTCGCCCGCGGCCTCGTGAACTTCGACGCCAAGGAGATCCCGCAGCTGCTCGGCCGCTCCACCCGCGAGCTGGCCAGGGAGCTGGGCCCCGCGTACGAACGGGAGGTCGTACACAGGGACGATCTCGTCGTTCTGGAGCCCTGACCGGACCCTGAAAGGGCGGAAAGTCCCGCCATCTGGCAGAGACCTTTGACAAAACGGCCCCACACCCCGCCGCGGGCTGGTCCACTTTGTTGCGGGGGTTGGCGGGGTTACGGCAACGACGCAGCAACAGGAGGCCGCCGGTGAATCGAGCGCGCCCTGGGGACATGCCCCGAGGCAAGGGAAGGGCGGCCGCCTCTGCCCGCCGGCCGATGGGCGAGGAGCGCACCCTGACCAGCGTCGGCGGGGCCGCCGATCTCGACGACGGGTTCGACGGGGCATTCGGCGACGGGCTCGGGGACGGGCGCGGCGGGGCCGGTGGTCCCGCGCGAGCCGGGGCTCCGGCGCACCCGGCGGCCGGTACGGTCTTCCCGCCCGGTGTGCGGGGCGTCGCCGAGGTGCCGGGCCGGCCGGACGAGCAGGCACTGTCGAAGCTGTGGCACATCACCCTCAGCGTCTCGGGACCCGAGGCCCCGCTGAAGGAGGTCCGCCGCGGCCTGGAGCAGCTCGCCCACGACCACCCCTTCCTGCTGACCAGCCGCTACGCCAACGACCACGCGGAGATCCGCTACTGGGAAGAGGCCCGCGACCTGCACGACGCGGCGGCCGTGGCCCTGCGGCTGTGGGGCGAGCACCGCTCGACCGCCAAACTGCCGCCGTGGGAGATCGTCGGCCTGGAGGTCATCGACCGCCAGACCTACCACCAGCGGATCGCCGAGGGCTACGGCCCGCCGCCCGCCTCCCCGGTGGGTGTCCACCCCTTCTGAGGCTTGTGTCTCGCACTGCGGGATACGTTCCGGACTGCCGCGGCGGGCGCACTACCCTGCGGGTATGACGTCGCTCTCTTCGGTCTCGCCGTACGACAACATGTCCCCGGTCGCCCAGGTCGCCTACCGGGCCCGGGCCGCTGCCGCCGACCTCGCGCCGCTGCCGCGGTCGGCGAAGGACGACGCGCTGCTGGCGATCGCCGACGCGCTGGAGGTCCGCACCAGTGAGATCGTCGAGGCCAACGCCGAGGACATCGCGCGGGCCCGCGAGGCGGGCACCAGCGAGGCGATCATCGACCGGCTCACGCTCAACCCCGAGCGGGTACGCGCCATCGCCGCAGACGTGCGGCACGTCGCGGCGCTGCCCGACCCGGTGGGTGAGGTGGTGCGCGGCTCGACCCTGCCCAACGGCATCGACCTGCGCCAGGTGCGCGTCCCGCTCGGCGTCGTCGGCATCATCTACGAGGCCCGGCCCAATGTGACCGTGGACGCCGCGGCGCTCTGCCTGAAGTCCGGCAACGCGGTGCTGCTGCGCGGCTCCTCCTCCGCGTACTCCTCCAACACCGCGCTGGTGAGGGTCATCCGCGACGCGGTCGGCGGCTCCGGGCTGCCCGCCGACGCGGTGCAGCTGGTGCCCGGCGAGAGCCGCGACTCCGTACGGGAGCTGATGCGCGCCCGCGGCATGGTGGACGTGCTCATCCCGCGCGGCGGCGCCTCGCTGATCCGTACGGTCGTCGAGGAGTCCACGGTCCCCGTCATCGAGACCGGCACGGGCAACTGCCACGTCTACGTCGACGCCGAGACCGACATCGACACGGCGATCGAGATTCTGATCAACTCCAAGGCGCAGCGCCCCAGCGTCTGCAACGCCGCGGAGACCCTCCTGGTCCACAAGGACGTCGCCGCCGCCTTCCTGCCTCGCGCGCTGGACGCGCTCGCCGACGCGGGCGTGACCGTGCACGGCGACGAGCGCGTCGTGGAGTACGCGGACGCCACCAAGGCCACGATCGTGCCGGCGACCGCCGAGGACTGGGAGACCGAGTACCTCTCCTACGACATCGCGGCGGCGGTCGTGGAGTCCCTGGAGGCGGCCGTCGCCCACATCCGGCTCTGGTCCTCCGGCCACACCGAGGCGATCGTCACCACCTCGCAGGCCGCTGCCCGCAAGTTCACCCAGTTGGTCGACTCGACGACGGTCGCCGTGAATGCGTCCACGCGTTTCACCGACGGTGGTCAGTTCGGATTCGGCGCGGAGATCGGCATCTCGACGCAGAAGCTGCACGCGCGCGGGCCGATGGGCCTGCCCGAGCTGACCTCCACGAAGTACATCGTCACCGGCGACGGTCACATCCGGTGACCGTCAGGGGCGTCCTCCGGGACGTCACCCGGGCGGGGAGAGTTCGTCCTCTCCCTGCCCAAACCTCCCGGCCCGGTCTACTCTGAGAACGTGCCGGACGACATGGGGGGCAGGCCGTTTCACGACGGCGGGGACCCTGAGGACGTCGACCGCGGGGGCGCGGACGAGGACTTCGCCTCCGTGGTGTTCGACGAGGATTTCGTCCGGGCCGCCGAGATCCACGAACCGACCGCGGTCGAGCGTCTGCTCGCCGCCGCGGAGGCGCGCGCGGAGGCCGAATCCGCGCGCTCCGGCCCGCGCGGCGGGCCCTCGGACGACGACCTCTACGACGAGCGTCACGGCCCCGGCGGCCCCGGCCCCGGCCGGGCGTACGGGGACGAGGACGACGGCCTCGACGCCGTGAGCCCGTACGGCCGTCACGGGGGTGCCCTGCGTCCCTACCGCGGCACGGCGCGCTGGCACCGGCCCGTGGCCTGGATCCTGGCCCTGGTAATGGGCATCGGCATGGTCGCCCTCGCCTTCACCGCGGTCTACCGGGGAGCCGCCGGCAACCGCGAGGACCAGGTGCCGCAGCCCGCGCGGACGGGCGTGGACGCGCCTCCGACGGGCGCGACGGTCGGCGGCCGCGGTGGCGGCCCGACGTCGGCCGCCGACCACCCGGCACCCCAGGTCCCGGCGGGCCCCCGGACGCCGTAGGCGGACGCCGCGCAGCCCCGGCGGGGGCGTGGACGCGCCGAGCGGGCCCGGGTGCCGCGAGGCCGCCCGCCTGGACCCGGCTCGCGCAGGTCCTGCACGACCGCCTGCGGACGCGCAGAGGGCAGGCCCGGGCATGCACCGGCCGCCGCAGTTCCGCGTATGCCCGCCATACGGGAGAGGGCCGAGTCGTCGGCCGTGACGCGTCCTTGTCCAGGGGCCCTCGGACACCTGGGTGCCGCTGGGCGCGTGCCGCGGACGGTGTCACGCTGTCCTGCAGACGGCGGCCGGGAGCCGAGTCGCCGGCCGCGACGGGTCCTGCCCAGGCCGCCACCCGGCGCCTGAGCGCCGCTCCGCGCATGCCCCCGCAGCCCCGGACGTCCCCTCCCGCGCACCTGCTGGGCAGGGGCAGGCTGCCCTGTGGACAGGTGCGTCAGAACTCGTCAGAACTTGTCGTGTACCAGCGCGTTTATCGTGACCGCGTCAGACCTACCCTGAAAGTATGGCTCGGCGCGGAGACCCGCCTGAGGGGACACCCGAGGGGCTCCCAGGCGGTGAGGACGAGTACCGATCCGTCGTGTTCGACGAATCGTTCGTGCGGGCTGCCCGGGTCCAGGAGTTCTCCGCCCAGGAGCGGATGGGCGAGCACGCGCCCGCCGTGCGGAGCGTCCCTGGCGGTGGGCGCCGCGCGTCGAAACAGATCCTGCTGATCGTCCTCGTCCTCGTCGTCGCCTTCGGCACCGCCGTCTATCTCGGCATCCGCCAGCCCCACCAGCCCGCCGCGGCCGGACCGGCGGAGCAGCTCCGCATCACGCTCGTCCCCCTCGCACCGCGCGGCCCGGTGCCCGGCGGCCCGCCCGCCGAGCTCTTCGCGCGCAGCCCCGCCGCCCAGTACCGCAGTGGCGCCGCGGGAATCACCATGCCCGCGTACAGCCGCACCGCCCACTTCACCGAAGGTCAGGTGGTGATCGCACTGACGATGGTCAAGGACTACCTGGTGGAGTCGTCCCTCAACCCCGGCGTGCTCACCGCAGGCGCGGTGCGCTCGGTGCGCGCACTGCTCCACCCCGACCAACTCGCCCAGTTCGACCGGAGCATGGTCGCGCCGACGGCCGACGGCCGGCACATCGCCACGGGCTGGCTGGTGCGCTTCGACCCGGCGAAGGTGGCCCTCGCGGACACCACCGCGCGGGTGCAGGGCACGCTGCTCGTCACGGAGACGGGGTCCGACGCGCTGGAGGTCACGTCCGACCACACCTTCGTCTACGCGCTGCGGCCCGCCGCCACGGCGGGGCCGGTGGACGACGAGGCGTCGCTCTTCACCGTACGGCGCGAGATGCGCTTCCGCGTCGACCGCGACGATCTGCGCCACCACCGGCTGGAGGTCGAGGCAAGCGCGGTCCAGGCCGGGCCCCAGGACTGCGCGTCCGACGCGACGAGCACGCTGCAACCGCTGCTCGCCGGCCGGCGGGCCGGCACGGACGGTCCGGCGGTCACCGACCCGTACGCACCGGGCCCCGCGGTCGCCGCCCTGTGCGGGGCCCTGTCCCCCGAGGCCCAGCCGTCACCGTGACACCGCGGGCACGGCTGCCGGCCGTACGGTCTCGCGCCCGTGCCGTCAGGCACCCACGCATCAGGCACTCGTGACGTCAGGCACTCGTGACGTCAGCGCCCGTGCGTTCAGGCACCCACGCCGTCACGCGCCCGTGCGCTCAGGCACCCGTGACGTCACGCGCCCGGCGAACCGTCGTCGCCCGTCCTGCCGCCGCCTCCCGCACTGCCGCCCGTGAACTTGTCGCGCAGCTTGCTGCCCAGGTCGCCCGCGCCGCCGGCCAGGTCGCCGACCAGCTTCATCAGCGGATCCTTGCTCGTCCGCACCGACTCCGCGTAGTGCGACGCCGACTCACGGAACGAGTCGCTCACCGAGGTGTCCTTGTCCTCCGTGCGCCGCGGGTAGTGGCCATCCATGATCCGCTGGTAGTCGCGGCTCTCGGCCCACTTCTTCAGCTCGGCCGCCCGGACGGTGGTGAACGGGTGCGAGCGCGGCAGCACATTGAGGATCTTCAGCACCGAGTCGCGGAGGTCGCCCCCGGCCTCGTACTCCTCGGCCTGCGCCAGGAACGCGTCCACGTTCATCTCGTGCAGGTGGTTGCCCCCGGCGATCTTCATCAGGCCGCGCATCGACGCCTGAAGGTCCTGGCCGACCAGCAGGCCCGCGCGGTCCGCCGAGAGCTCCGACTTGCGGAACCACTCCCGCAGCGCGGTGACGATCGCCATGATCGCCATGTTCCCCAGGGGGATCCAGGCGACCTTCAGGGCCAGGCTGGTGAGGAAGAGCAGTATCGTGCGGTACACCGAATGGCCGGAGAGGGCATGGCCCACCTCGTGGCCGACGACCGCGCGCATCTCCTCCTCGTCGAGCAGCTCCACCAGCCCGGTGGTGACGACGATGATCGGCTCGTCCAGGCCGATGCACATCGCATCGGGACGCGGGTCCTGCGTCACGTACATCGCGGGGACCTTCTCCAGGTCCAGGATGTAGCAGGCGTCCCGCAACATGCTGTGCAGGTGCGCGAACTGGGCGTCGCCGACCCGCACCGAGTCCGAGAGGAACAGCAGCCGCAGGCTGCGCTCGGGCAGCAGGCCGCTGAGCGCCTTGAACACGGTGTCGAACCCGGAGAGCTTGCGCAGCGCCACCAGCGCCGAGCGGTCCGCCGGATGCTCGTAGGCCCGCGAGGAGATTTCCGGGAACCGCTCACGCCGCCTGCTCGGCGCGTTCCCCTGGCTTTCGGTCATGGTGCCCCCTGTTGGTGATGCGTGTCGTGCTCGTCCCCCTTCAGGACCCCCAGACTAGGTGCTGGGGTTGCGACGCGGTGGGGGCTGTGGACAACCACAAGTGCCGAGCTGTGGACAGCACAACGACCGAGTCGGCGTGAGCGTGCCCGAACGGCCCGCATACGATGTGCGCGAAGTCCCTCCGCTCCGACTCCGATCGATAGGTCCTGCTGAAGATGAGCCTCACCAGCGCTGCCGCCGCCAACCTGGTCACTCTCGCCGAGGGCGCCGAGCACGGTGGCAACCACGCAAGCCTCAACCCGTACATCACCGGCGGCGGTGCGCTGCTCGTGCTGCTCCTGCTGCTGTGGGTGACCACCCGCTTCAACCGCGACCGCTGAGTCCGGGCCGGCCGCCCGTGCCAGTAGGCTCTGCACGCATGGGAGAGCAGAACGTGGCCACGGGTTCCGGTACCGGCAAGCGCCGGCTCGGTGTGATGGGCGGGACATTCGACCCGATCCACCACGGGCACCTGGTGGCCGCCAGCGAGGTGGCCGCCCTGTTCCACCTCGACGAGGTGGTGTTCGTGCCGACGGGGCAGCCGTGGCAGAAGACCCACAAGAACGTGTCACCGGCCGAGGACCGCTATCTGATGACGGTCATCGCCACGGCGTCCAACCCGCAGTTCTCGGTCAGCCGCATCGACATCGACCGGGCCGGGCCGACGTACACGATAGACACGCTGCGTGAGTTGCGTGCCCTCAACGACGACGCGGATCTCTTCTTCATCACGGGCGCCGACGCGCTCTCCCAGATCCTCAGCTGGCGCAACGCCGAAGAACTGTTCTCGCTCGCCCATTTCATCGGTGTCACCCGGCCGGGCCACGACCTGACCGACGACGGGCTGCCCGAGGGCGGCGTCTCCCTGGTGGAGGTCCCCGCGCTCGCGATCTCGTCCACCGACTGCCGTGAGAGGGTCGCCCAGGGCGATCCGGTCTGGTACCTGGTGCCGGACGGCGTGGTCCGCTACATCGACAAGCGCCAGCTGTACCGCGGCGAGTGAGCCACGGAGAGGGGCACCGGTGAACGACCAGCAGAATCCTTACGACCCGTACCACCAGCAGCCGCAGATCATCGGCTACGACGAGTACGGACAGCCGGTCTACCAGCAGCCCCAGCCGTACGACCCTTACGCACAGCAGCAGTCCCAGCACCCTCGGTCCACAGATCAGCAGGCCGGCGGGCAGGGCTACGGCTACGACCCGTACGCCCAGCAGACCCCGGACGCGGCTGGCCGTCCGGACCAGTACGGGCAGTACGACCCGTACGGCACCCAGCAGTACGCCGCACCGCCCGGTCAGCAGGGCTACGGCTACGACGGGTACGGCTACGACACGGGCACGCAGCCCGCGGCCGTCGACACCACTCAGCAGTGGAACATCCCCCACCAGCAGCCCGCCCCCGCGGAGCAAGCCGGCCGGGGCGGCCGGCCGGCCCAGGGCGCGCCCGAGCCGGCGGCGGTGCCGGAACAGCGGCGCGTCGCGGACGGCGACGACCGCGAGTACCGCACCGAGCAGTTCGCCTTCATCGAGGAACCGGACGAGGACTCCGAGGACGTCATCGACTGGCTCAAGTTCACCGAGAGCCGTACCGAGCGCCGCGAGGAGGCCAAGCGGCGCGGCCGCAACCGCGTCGTCGCGCTCGTCGTCACCCTCGCGCTCGTCCTCGTCGGCGGGGTCGGCTACCTCTGGTACGCGGGCAAGCTGCCGGGCCTGTCCGGCGCCGAGAGCGCCGGCGGCACCGCGGCCGGCCCGCAGAAGCGCGACGTCATCGTCGTGCACCTGCACAACACGAAGAGCGAGCGGACCTCGACGGCGCTCCTGGTCGACAACGTCACCACGAAGCAGGGCACGACCGTCCTTCTTCCCAACACGCTCTCCGTCGCCAACGACGACGGCACCGCCACCACGCTCGGCAAGTCGGTCGAGGACGACGGGTCCACCGGGACGCGCGAGGCGATCGGGACCCTGCTCGGCGCGAAGATCTCCGGCACCTGGCGGCTGGACACCCCGTACCTGGAGAACCTCGTCGAGCTGGTCGGCACGATCGACCTGACCACCGACACGACCGTGCCCGGTGCGAAGAAGGGCGACGAGCCCCTGGTGAAGCAGGGCGAGAACCAGACCCTCGACGGGCGCGCCGCCGTCGCCTACGCGACGTACGTCGGCCCCGGCGAGGCCGAGGAGAAGCAGCTCCAGCGCTTCGGCCAGGTCATGCAGGGCGTGCTGAAGAAACTCCCGGACGACGCCGAGTCGGCGACCGTCGTTGTCGAGACCCTCGGCCAGATCCTCGACCCCTCCCTGAACGAGAAGGATCTCGGCAGTTCGCTCGCCCAGCTCGCCGAGCACGCCAAGGGCGGCGACCACAAGACCGCGGTGCTGCCCGTGCAGCAGGACGGCACGCTCACCGAGCAGGCGGCGGACAGCGTGGTCAAGGACGTGCTCGGCGGCTCGGTCAGCGCACCGGAGCAGGGCGCGGCCGTGCGGGTCGGCATCAAGAACGGCACCGGCGACGACAAGGCCACCGAAGCGGCCCGGATCTCGCTCGTCAACGGCGGCTACACCGTCATCGACGGCGGCAAGGCCGACACGACCGCCGCCTCGCAGGTCACCTACGGTGACGAGGCGCAGAAGGCGAAGGCCCAGGAGGTCGCGAAGACGCTCGGCCTGCCCGCGGACGCGGTGACGAAGGGCAAGGCCGCCGCGAACGCCGACGTCTCCGTGGTCCTCGGCTCCGACTTCGAGGGCGACCCGGCGGACTGAGTCGGGGCCCGGCGCCCGCGCCGGGCCCCCGCGCTGACGCGTCCCGAACAATCACGGCGAGGTCCGTCGGCGGTCCGTGAGACCCTTGAAGAGTCCTGACCGCCGACGAAAGCCTGCCTGTGACCGCCACGGACCGTTCCATCGAGCTCGTCAACACCGCCGCACAGGCGGCCGCCGACCGGCTCGCGCACGACATCATCGCGTACGACGTCAGCGACGTGCTGTCCATCACGGACGCCTTCCTGCTCGCCTCAGCTCCCAGCGACCGCCAGGTCAAGTCGATCGTCGACGAGATCGAGGAGCGGCTGAACAAGCAGCTCGGCGCCAAGCCGGTGCGCCGCGAGGGCGACCGTGACGCCCGCTGGATCCTCCTCGACTACGTCGACATCGTCGTCCACGTCCAGCACAGCGAGGAGCGCGTCTTCTACGCCCTGGAGCGCCTGTGGAAGGACTGCCCGGAGCTCCCGCTGCCCGAGGACGCCAAGAAGACCCGCGGCAAGGCCGAGGAGCACGCCCGCCTCGCCGGCAAGGAAGCGGAAGGGGAGCTGAGCTGAACGGCACGAGCGGCGGGGGTGCGGCCGGCGACGGCCGTACGAGCAGGAAGCGGGGCCGCCGTGTGGTCCTGTGGCGCCATGGACAGACCGCGTGGAACCTGGAGCGCCGTTTCCAGGGTTCCACGGACATCGCACTGACGGAGACCGGTGTCGCACAGGCGCGCCGCGCCGCCCGGCTGCTCGCGTCGCTGAAGCCCGACGCGATCGTGGCCTCCGACCTCAAGCGGGCCGCGGCGACCGCGGGCGAGCTGGCCGCCGTCACCGGCGTCGACATCTCCTACGACGCGGCGCTCCGCGAGACGTACGCCGGCGTGTGGCAGGGCCTGACCCACGACGAGATCGTCACGCAGTACGGCGAGCAGTACGCCGCCTGGAAGCGCGGCGAGCCCGTGCGCCGCGGCGGCGGCGAGCTGGAGACCGAGGTCGCGGACCGGGCCGCGCCCGTGGTCCTGCACCACGCGGACAAGCTGCCCGACGACGGCACGCTCGTCGTCGTCAGCCACGGCGGCACCATCCGTACGACCATCGGCCGGCTGCTGGGCCTGGAGGCCCGCCACTGGGAGAGCCTCGGCGGTCTGTCGAACTGCTGCTGGTCGGTGCTGGGCGAGGGCGCGCGCGGCTGGCGGCTCCTGGAGCACAACGCCGGGACCCTGCCCGAGCCGGTGCTGGGCGACGACACCTGAGACCCACGGCCCTCCCGGCAGGTCCGCCCTGCCGCGCGGAGGCCGCCGGTCCGGGCACCGGCCATGCCCCGGCGACCACCGCCGGGGCGGCCCCCGGACCCGGATTTCACTTTCCGGCAGGTCGCAGGCTAAAGTTCTTCTTGTTCGCAGCGCGGAGCGCGAAGAACACGCGGGGCTATAGCTCAGTTGGTAGAGCGCCTGCATGGCATGCAGGAGGTCAGGAGTTCAATTCTCCTTAGCTCCACAATCAGGATCCCGTCCCCGGCAGGGGGCGGGATCTTCGCGTCGGCGCCGCTGGTCCGCGGTCCGCGCGGGGGCACGAACCGGCGGACAGCCCCCTCGCGCGCGTCAGCCCCGCAGCGCCCGTATCCGCGCGTCGCTCTCCTCGTCGTCCGGCGTGTACGCCACGATCCGGCACTCCGGCATCCCGTTGATCGACAGCGACACCGACGTCATCCGCACCTCGCCGACCGTCCGGTGACGGAACGTCTTGACCCGCGGGCCCGGCGGCACGACGTCGCCGCTCTCCCACAGCCGTGCGAAGAACGGGCTCGCTGCCGACAGGCGCTCGACGAACGACTCCCAGGCCGGCTCGCCCACATGGCGCCCGTACGCGCCGCGCAGCTGGGCCACCATCAACGGCAGCTCGGAGTCCCGGAAGACGACCGGGCAGGACGCCTCGGACACCGTGAACAGCGCCCACAGCACATTGCCCACGCCGTGCGCCTCCGGGCTGTCCAGCTCGAAGAGCTCACGGTAGGCCGGGTTGGTGGCCAGGATGTCGTAGCGGGCGTTGTAGACCACCGCCGGGCGGGGGTCCAGCGCGTCGATCAGGCCCTGGATCTCGGGTCCGACGCTCTGCTCCTCGGCCGCGGGGTCCGGCGCGTACGGGACCTCCGCGAGGTGGTAGAGGTGCTCGCGCTCGGGCTGGTCGAGCCGCAGGGTGCGGGCCACGGCGTCCAGCACCTGCGCCGAGGCGTTGATGGGGCGGCCCTGCTCCAGCCACGTGTACCAGGTGACGCCGACGCCCGAGAGCTGTGCGACCTCCTCGCGGCGCAGGCCCGGCGTACGCCGCCGCAGCCCCGGCGGCATGCCGACGTCGGCCGGTGTCAGCCGGGCCCGGCGGCTGCGCAGGAACGCGGCGAGCTCGGACCGGCGCCGCGGACGCGCCCCGCTCCTGGTCCCTGTCGTCATCGTGGTCACACCCCCCATCGTCGAAGCAGCGGTCCGCCGTTGCCAGGTGCTGTCAGTACCAGCATCGACGGGCTCTCGTTACCCGTATCCGGGGCACGGCAGTCTCGCCGCCATGACGACGACCGCTCCCCGCACCCCGCGAAGTACCCCGCGGACAAGTAAAGACCCCACCACTGACAGTGGCGGCCCCCGGCTGCTGCTGGCCGCCGTGCTCGCCGCTCAGTTCATGGCGCTCCTCGACACCTTCATCGTGAACGCGGCGGCACCCACGATCCGCGCCGAACTCCGCACGTCCGGCGCCGACCTGCAGCTCGTCGTCGCCGGATACACCATTTCCTACGCCGTCCTGCTGATCGCCGGCGCGCGTCTCGGTGCGACGTCCGGCCACCGCCGTGTGTTCCTCGGCGGCCTGGCGGCCTTCACCGCCTTCTCCCTCGCCTGCGGACTCGCCGCGGACACGGGACAGTTGATCGCCTTCCGCTTCCTCCAGGGAGCCGGGGCGGCCCTGATGATCCCTCAGGTGCTGAGCCTCATCCAGCGCAACTTCACCGCGGAGGGCCGCATCCGGGCACTCGGGGCCTACTCCGCCGTCCTCGCGAGCGGCGCCGCCGCCGGCCAGGTCGTGGGCGGCGTCCTGGTCAGCGCCGACCTGTTCGGCACGGGCTGGCGGCCGGTCTTCCTCGTCAACGTGCCCATCGGTCTCGTACTCCTGCTCCTGGGTGCCAAGGTGCTGCCGCGTGACCGGCAGGCGGCCCGGGTGCGCGCCGGCGGTCTCGACCCGGCCGGGCTGGTGCTGCTCGCCGCGGCGGTGTCACTCTTCACCGTCCCGCTGGTCCTCGGGCAGGAGCAGGACTGGCCTCTGTGGTCCTGGCTGTCGCTGGCCGCGTCGGCGGTGGTCCTGGCCGGCCTTCTGTGGCACGAGGCGCGGCTCGCGCGCCGGCGAGGTGCGCCCCTGATCTCCCCGAGGGTGCTGCGCAGCCCCGGAATCGGCCTCGCGGTGCTGAGGATCGCGGCCGTCATGGCGGTGAACGCAGCCTTCCTCTTCACCGTCACGCTCCACTTCCAGGGCGCCCTGGGACACAGCGCGCTGCGTGCCGGGCTGATGTTCGCGCCGTCGGCCGTCGTGTTCGGCGTCGTGGCGACGACCTGGCGGCGCTGGCCGACCGCATGGCAACGGGCCCTGGTGTCGGCCGGTTTCGTGCTGACCGGGGTCGCGAGCGCCGCCGTGGGACTGCTGTTGCGCGACGGCGGCGACGGCGGTCCGCTGCTGTACGCGGCCTTCGTGGCCAGCGGCGTAGGCATGGCTGCCGCCTACAGCCCCACCCTGACCGGCGCGCTGGCGAAGGTGCGGCAGGAGGACGCCGCCGACGCGAGCGGGCTGCTGGTGACCGTCACCCAGCTGGGACAGATCGTCGGCGTCGCCCTGTTCGGCACCCTCTTCCTCGGCCGGCTGACGGAACCGGGCCCCCAGGCGTCCGCCGACGCCCTGTGGGTGACCGCCCTCGCGCTGTCCGGTGCCTGTGTGCTGGGTGCCGTGGCCGGTCTCGTTCGCAAACGCCGCTGACCTCCTTGCGTGGCCATGGCAGAATCGGACGGCCGGAGGGGACACCGGCGGTGAGGGAGGGAGCGCGGATGTCCGCCAGCGGCGAGGAAGCCCGGGAGGCTGCCGATGACCTGCTTGCCACGGCGGAGGCACGTGCTCGCCTCAGCTGTCCTTCCTGCGGTTCTGCCCATGTCGCCCAGGTCCTCGGAGACAACGGAGGCGTTTCCTACGTGTGCACGGCCTGCGGCCACAGCTGGAGCTGAATGATGGGTTCCCACAGGCGGAAGTGCGACTGGTGCGGCAGCGGTACGCCGATCGTCAGAGACATGGATCCGGTCAATCCGGAGTACCAGTACTGGTGCGAGGAGTGCGCGCGGGCGCTGATCATAAAGGGCGACCCCATCGAGACCTACCGGGAGCTCGAGGGGGAGCCGATCTACGGCCGGCTGCTCGACGAACACTGCACCCTCAAGCGTTTCTACTCGTTCGCGACCGCCTGACCCGCCCCTCCGCCACCAGCCGCGAAGCGGAGAATCCGGTATGTGTCGGTCACCGGGGGAAACGATTTGGAGATGCGCCGACGAGGGCGTTAATGTTCTCTACGTCGCCGCGGGGGAACCCGGACAGGGCGGCCACGGCAAGGGGCTATAGCTCAGTTGGTAGAGCGCCTGCATGGCATGCAGGAGGTCAGGAGTTCAATTCTCCTTAGCTCCACAGAAGCAGGAAGCGGGCCACCCGGATCGGGTGGCCCGCTTCGTCGTGTCGGTGCGTGCCGTCAACCCCGGCCGCTGCCCAGGGCCTTGCGGTTACTGCTGGGCAGCGCGGGGCGCGACGGCTCCGGGGCGGGAGCGGCCACCTGCTCGATCCGCATCGCGAGTGCCGGGCAGCGGCGCACGGCACGCTGTGCGCGCCCGCGCATGTGCACCGGGACCACCGCGTCGGCCACCGACGGGTAGCCGTCGGGGTTGAGCCGGATCAGCTCCGGGATGATGTCGGCGCACAGCCCGTGCCCCTGGCAGAGCGTCCAGTCGATGAAGACCTTCTCGCCGCTGGGAATGGACTCCTCCGCCTCCTCGTAGCCGGGCAGCGGAAGGGGCAGCACACCGGTCACCGGCCGTCCGCAGCCGCCGTCCAGCACGTGGGCCGCGAGGTCGTCGGTGAACGCGGACAGCGTCGAGGCGAAGAACCGGGCCGAACCGTCGGGGTGCTTGCACGCACCGCGGCCCTTCACCGCCCCGGTCACCTCGCGCAGTGCCTCCAGCGCCGCCGGGCCGCCGCCGTTGATCACGTCGGCGAGCCCGCCGGCTGCGGCCGGCAGGCCGAGCTTGCACGGCCCGCACTGGCCTGCGGTCTCCGCGGCGAGCCAGTTGGCCACCCGCAGCGACTCGCCCAGCGGGCAGGTCTCCGGGCCGATCGGCAGGATCGCCCCGGCCCCCAGGGCGCCCCCCACCGACGCCAGGGACGCCTTGGAGACGACCGCCTCGTGCACGGCGACCGAGTCGATCCAGTTGCCGTGGTAGCCGCCCGTGAGCACGCCCTGCGGCAGCGGCGGCGCACCGGCCAGCTGGAGCACGTACCGCAGCGGGACGCCCGTGGGCACCTCGACGACCATGGGACGCGAGACGGCGCCGGAGATCGTCAGCATCACCGTGCCGGGCTCGGCGTCCAGGCCCGTGTGCGCGTAGCGGCGCGAGCCGATGCGCGCCGCTACGGCGAGCTGCGCGAACGTCTCGGCGTTCGACAACAGCGTCGGCGCGCCGCCGACGCCGGAGTCCGCGGCGCGCATTCGGCGGCCGGGCGGCAGCGCGGGGCCGCCGTTGACCGCGCGGATGACGGAGGACGCCTCTCCGGAGACCATCCGCTCGGGCGTGCGGACGACTCTGGCGCGCAGCTGCTGACCGCGCCGGTCGCTCAGGCCGCGTTCGGCGAGGGCGGCGCGCATCGAGATTTCCGTGGAGTTGCGGGTGACCGCGACGACCAGGGTGCGTGCGCCGAGCGCCTCGGCGGCCAGCAGCGCACCGTCGAGGATGAGGTGCGGCGCACGGTTGAGCAGCACCGTGTCCTTGCGGCAGGCCGGTTCGCCCTCGCTGCCGTTGACCACGACGACGGGCCGCACGCCACGCCGGATCGCCGACTTGGCGACGGCGCGCAGCTTCTTGCCGAACGGGAACCCCGCGCCGCCGCGGCCGGTCAGCGATATCTCCTCGGCCAGCTGGGCGAGCCGCTCGCCGCTGACCGGCTCCAACGGCCCGTGGACCTTCAGGTGCATCTGCAGGTCGAGGCGTTCGACCAGGTCGAATCCCTGCGTCAGCTGGGGGAGCCCGACGACGCGGACCTCGGGGACGTCGGGGAGCGGGGCGTTCACGGTCGTTCTCCTGCAGGTGCGTTCCAGGGCTCTCCGGCCGGCGGCTGGAAGAGCGGCCCGGGCATCGTCGCGGTGTCGTCGTATGCGGCGGGGCCGCCGTTCCCGTACGGGGAGCGGTCGTCGTACGGGGAGGGCGACGCGGCCTCGTTCGCACCGGCGGCGCCGTAGGAGGCGGGGGTGGAGCCGTAGTCCCCGCTGGTGTCGTAGGCCGCCGTGGAGCCGTACGAGGGGCCGGCGGGGTCGTAGGACGGCGTGGTGGCGCCGTACACGGGCGGGGTGTCGTAGGAGGGGGCCGGGTCGAACAGCGGCGGGGGCGGGGTGTCGTAGAGCGGGGGCGCCTGCTCGGGGCGCACGGCCTGGGCCGGCGGAGGCGGCGAGGGGGTGGGCCAGGTGCCCGGACGGGGTCCCGTCTCGGACACCACGGGTATCTCGTCGGTCATCGGCACGCGCTCGGCGAGCGGAGCGGCGGTGTCGGCCGCCAGGGACACGGCCCGATAGGCCGCGGCCATGCCGGGCCCGCGGCCGGGGCCGGAACCGCTGGGAACGACCGTCGGCTCGGCGTCCGGCGGCGGAGGGGCCTCGTACAGCTGCGGCGAGGGTGCGGCCAGCCGGGGCGGCTGCGCGCGCGCCTGCCCGAGCGGTGGCGGGAAATCCTGCTCGTACGGGCGTTGCGACGGAATGCCGTTCGCCGTGTTCATGCGGTCCATGCGGTCCATGCCGGCGGATACGGGCGAGCGGCCCGTCCCGTTCAGTCCGCCCGCGCCGGGCAGCGGCGACATGACCGGATCACGTTGTGCCTGCTCGTCGGCGGCGGGCGGTCCGTCGCCGGTGCCGGTCAGGGACATGATCCTTGCGGCGACGCGCCGCTGCACCGGCCGCGGCAGCAGCCGGACCGACACCGCGGCCGCCACTCCGAGCAGGGCCAGGCAGTACATGGTGACGACCCAGGTCGCCGCGGGGCGACCCGCGTAGAGCCCGTGGACGAGGGCGAAGCACCAGGCCGGGTAGGCCAGCATGTGCAGCGGCCGCCAGCGGCTGGCGACACGGATGTTGCCCGCGAGCACGCTGCGCAGCGCTCCGGTCGTGGCCGCGACCACCATGAGGAAGCCGGCCAGCGAGCCGAAGCCGATGAGGGCGGAGGTGCCCGTGACACCGAGACCGAACGGGATCAGCGCGCCGATCAGCGCCACGTGCCCGAGTGAGACCTTCACGGTGGCGTGCAACAGCAGGAAGCCGAGCGAGGCGACCGCGGTCGTCCGGTGGATGCCCTGGGCGAGCAGACGGTGGCGCGGGGAGAGGAGGACCCGGTCGGTGGCGATCAGACCCCACGCGACGGATGCCGTCAGCGACACCAGGGAAAGGACCCCGGTGGTGAAGTCGAGCGCTGCGCGAAAGCTGTCGCTGCCCCCGATGGCGAGCACGGGGATGAGGATCAACGCGGCCGCGTAGAGGCCGCCTTGCACCGGGCGGCTGAGTCCGGGGCCGGGGCCCGGCGACAAACGCTGTTTGAGACGAGGGTTCATGGGGCGACTCCGAATGGTGCGGGAAAGCTGTCCCGTTGCCGCACTCTAGGTCGGCCCATACTGCTCAGTACGGGGTTTCACTGTTATTCGCGGGGAAGCAGCGGCAACTGACCCGGAGGTTGCCCTGTATAGGGTCGATACGCGGAGTAACGCGGATCCATGATCGCTCGCGAGCCGCCACCGGCCGGTCACAGGGCGCCATGGACGGCGAATGCGACCCCTTCCCCCCGCTGCGGTACCCTGACGCCATGCGTGCCGTACGCCTTCTGCTTAGCGAGCCGCGCTGATCAGTCCCGACGGATGAAAGACCCGTCGGAATCGGCGCGGCGTCCCCTCCTGTGCGAGGGGATTTTTCATTTCGTCACCGGATGAATCAGCGGCAGCTGGCAGAGACGATCGATGGAGCTTTTAAGGATCATGAGCGAGATGACTTCTGCTGCCGAGGCAGCAGCCCCGCATCGTTATACGGCTGCCATGGCGGCCGACATCGAGGCACGCTGGCAGGACTTCTGGGACGCCGAGGGGACCTACGAGGCGCCGAACCCGAGCGGTGACCTGGCCGGCGACCCGGCCATGGCCGCCCGCCCCAAGAAGTTCATCATGGACATGTTCCCGTACCCCTCGGGTGCGGGCCTGCACGTCGGTCACCCCCTGGGCTACATCGCCACCGACGTCTTCGCCCGCCACCAGCGGATGACCGGGCACAACGTCCTGCACACCCTGGGCTTCGACGCCTTCGGCCTGCCCGCCGAGCAGTACGCCGTGCAGACCGGCACGCACCCGCGCGTGTCGACCGAGGCGAACATCGTGAACATGCAGGCGCAGCTGCGCCGACTGGGGCTGGGCCACGACAAGCGCCGCTCGTTCGCCACGATCGACCCGGACTACTACAAGTGGACCCAGTGGATCTTCCTGCAGATCTTCAACTCCTGGTACGACGAGGAGGCGAAGAAGGCCCGCCCGATCGACGAACTGGTCGCCCTGTTCGAGAGCGGTGAGCGGTCCGTACCCGGCACGCGCGCGTGGAGCGAGCTGAGCGCCAAGGAGCGCGCCGACGTCCTCGGCGAGTACCGCCTGGCGTACGCCTCCGACGCGCCCGTCAACTGGTGCCCCGGCCTGGGCACCGTGCTGGCCAACGAGGAGGTGACGGCCGACGGCCGCTCCGAGCGGGGCAACTTCCCCGTCTTCAAGGCCAAGCTGCGCCAGTGGAACATGCGCATCACCGCCTACGCGGACCGGCTGCTGGACGACCTGGACGCGCTGGACTGGCCCGAGGCCATCAAGCTGCAGCAGCGCAACTGGATCGGACGCTCCGAGGGCGCCCGCGTCGACTTCTCGGTCGACGGCCGCCCGGACGCGAAGGTCACCGTCTTCACCACCCGCCCGGACACCCTGTTCGGCGCGACCTACATGGTGCTGGCCCCCGAGCACGGCCTGATCGACTCGATCCTGCCCGCCGAGTGGCCCGAGGGCGTCAAGGAGTCGTGGACCGGTGGCGCGGCCACCCCGGCCGACGCCGTCGCCGCGTACCGCAAGCAGGCCCAGACGAAGAGCGACGTCGAGCGGCAGACCGAGCACAAGGACAAGACCGGCGTCTTCACCGGCGCCTATGCGCAGAACCCGGTCACCGGCGCCCGCATCCCCGTGTTTGTCGCCGACTACGTGCTGATGGGCTACGGCACCGGCGCCATCATGGCCGTGCCCGGCCAGGACGAGCGCGACTGGGAGTTCGCCGAGGCCTTCGAGCTGCCGATCATCCGCACCGTCCAGCCGCCCGAGGGCTGGGAGGGCGAGGCGTTCACCGGCCAGGGCCCGGCGATCAACTCCGCCAACGACGAGATCTCGCTGAACGGCCTGCCGGTCGCCGAGGCCAAGAGCCGGATCATCGAGTGGCTGGTCGCCAAGGGCATCGGCGAGGGCACCATCAACTTCCGCCTGCGTGACTGGCTGTTCAGCCGCCAGCGCTACTGGGGCGAGCCGTTCCCGATCGTGTACGACGAGGACGGCGTCGCGCACGCCCTGCCCGAGTCGATGCTGCCGCTGGAGCTGCCGGAGGTCGACGACTACTCGCCGCGCACCTTCGACCCGGACGACGCCGACACCCAGCCCGAGACGCCGCTGTCCCGCAACGGCGAGTGGGTCAACGTGACGCTGGACCTGGGCGACGGCCCGAAGAAGTACCGCCGCGAGACCAACACCATGCCCAACTGGGCGGGTTCGTGCTGGTACGAGCTGCGCTACCTGGACCCGCACAACAGCGAGAAGCTGGTCGACCCGGCCGTCGAGCAGTACTGGATGGGCCCGCGCGAGGGTCAGCCGCACGGCGGTGTCGACCTGTACGTGGGCGGTGCCGAGCACGCCGTGCTGCACCTGCTGTACGCCCGCTTCTGGTCCAAGGTGCTGTTCGACCTGGGGTACGTCTCGTCCGCCGAGCCGTTCCACAAGCTGTACAACCAGGGCATGATCCAGGCGTACGTCTACCGCGACAGCCGCGGCTTCCCGGTGACGGCGGCCGAGGTCGAGGAGCGGGACGGGAAGTTCTTCTTCGAGGGCGAGCCGGTCAAGCGCGAGCTGGGCAAGATGGGCAAGTCCCTGAAGAACGCGGTGACTCCCGACGAGATCTGCGCCGAGTACGGTGCGGACACCCTGCGCCTGTACGAGATGGCGATGGGTCCCCTGGACGTGTCGCGGCCCTGGGACACCCGCGCGGTCGTCGGCCAGTACCGCCTGCTGCAGCGGCTGTGGCGCAACATCGTCGACGAGGCGACCGGCGAGGTCACCGTCGTCGACACCGAGGACGCCGACATCGACGCGGACACGCTGCGCGCCCTGCACAAGGCGATCGACGGCGCCGGCCAGGACCTGGCGGCCATGCGGTTCAACACGGCGATCGCCAAGATCACCGAGCTGAACAACCACCTGACCAAGACCGCAGGTCCGCTGCCGCGCTCGGTGGCCGAGCGCCTGGTGCTGCTGGTCGCGCCGCTGGCCCCGCACATCGCCGAGGAGCTGTGGCACAGGCTGGGCCACACCGGCTCGGTCGTGCACGCGAGCTTCCCGGTCGCCGACCCGGCGTACGTCGTGGACGAGACCGTGACGTGCGTCGTGCAGATCAAGGGCAAGGTCAAGGCGCGCCTGGAGGTGTCCCCCTCGATCACGGACGCGGATCTGGAGGCGCTGGCGCTGGGCGACGAGACGGTTGTCGCCGCGCTGGGCGGCGCGGGCATCCGCAAGGTCATCGTGCGGGCCCCGAAGCTGGTCAACATCGTTCCCGCGTAGCGGGGCCGGGGGGTCTCCCCTAGGGGCAGGCCGAGGGTTCCGGTGGAACCCTCGGCCTGCCCTTTCCGTTTACCGTGGGAAGAACCACAACCGATGCCGGAGGGCGTTCATGGATGCCGGAGCCGTAATCACGATCCTGGCGCTGCTTTTCTTCGCCTTCGTGGCATTGGGGGTGTATGTCGCCGTCAAGGTGGTGGGCGCCGCCAAGCGCGGCGTCGAGCGCACGGTCACCCAGGCACGCCGCACCGTCGAGGACACCACACTGCGGGCGAAGAGCTACGGACAGGGCGGCGTGAGCGGCGAGCTGGCGCAGCTCCGGCTATCCCTGCGCACGTCGATGCGGGCGACGCAGGAGACGCTGCAGGCGGGCGTGGCGGAGGACGCGTCGCTCTCCGAGTCGCTGGCGCTGTTCCGGCGGCTGAGCGCGCACGGACAGGAGCTCGACGCCGAGCTCAAGCGGCTGGAGCGCGAGCCCGACCGGGCGACGGTCGCCTCGCTCCTGCCGGCCCTGCGCGAGCGCACCGAGCGGATCACGCACTCCGCGGAATCGCTGCGCTGGGCGGCGCGAGACCGGGCCGGCAAGTTCGCCGAGGACGATCTGGACATCCTCAGCGCGCAGATCGACATGGAGGCCGGTGCGCTGCGGCACTGGTCGGCCGATGCCCCGGAGACCGGTGCGGACCACCGGCCGGGCCGCGCCGCGGACGCCGGCGGCGCAGGATCGCGGGCCCCCGGTGCGCCGGGCGAGCGGTCCTGGACGGAGCCGGACCAGGCACCGGAGCAGCCGCAGGCCATCACGGCAGGGGAACCGCGGCAGCAGACCACCTATCCGTGGCAGAAGTCCGCCCGCCCCGAGACCTCCAACTGATCACGGACGGCGGGCCGGGCCGCCCTCCGGGCCGTTCCGCTGCGCGCCTCGCAGAAGTACTGGGCAGGGCCGGGCTGCCGCCCGGCACCCGCGGCGGGTAACCTCCCGCTCATGTCCCGCCATGTCGCTATCGTCACCGATTCAACGGCCTACCTGCCGCCACCGATGATGGAGCGGCACAGCATCACCACGGTGCCCCTGACCGTCGTGCTCGGCGATCAGGCGCTGGAGGAGGGCACCGAGATCTCGGCGCGCTCGCTGGCCCTCGCGCTGCAGAAGCGCCGGCCGGTGACCACGTCCCGGCCCAGCCCCGAAACGTTTGCGCAGACGTACCGGGCCATCGCCGACAACGGCGCGAGCGGAATCGTGTCGCTGCATCTGTCGTCCGAGTTCTCCGGGACCTACGACGCCGCGGTGCTCGCCGCGAAGGACGCCCCCGTGCCGGTGCGGGTCGTCGACACGGGCATGGTGGCCATGGCGCTCGGCTTCTGCGCGCTCGCCGCAGGGGAGGCGGCGGAGGCGGGCGGCTCCCTGGACGAGGCCGTCGCGGCGGCCGAGAAGCGCGCCGAGGGCACGTCCGCCTACTTCTATGTCGACACCCTCGACTACCTGCGCCGCGGCGGCCGCATCGGCGCCGCGCAGGCCCTCCTGGGCTCCGCGCTCGCCGTGAAGCCGCTCCTGCAGCTCGAAGGGGGCCGGATCGAACCGCTGGAGCGGGTGAGGACCGCCTCGCGCGCCATCGCCCGGCTGGAGGAGGTCGTCGCCGAGCGGGCCGGTACGGCTCCGGTGGACATCGCGGTCCATCACCTCGCGGCGCCCGAGCGAGCGGCGGCGCTCGCGGACCGGCTGCGCGACCGGTTGCTCGGACTGGCCGACCTGCACGTGAGCGAGGTGGGTGCGGTGATCGGCGCGCACACCGGGCCGGGCCTGCTGGGAGTTGTGGTCTCGGCGCGCTGAGGGCGCGGGCGCTTGTTGCGTGCGCGCTGACGTAACGGTGGTCACTCGTCGGAGTGGCCGAGATGTCCACAACCTGTGGGCTGTCCACAGGAATTGGGCCTGTTCAGCGGATTCGGGCACATGTGCCTACCGTCCTGTGGCATGACTCTTCGATCACGTTCAGCCACGAGTGGACCCGGCCGTGCTCCGGCCTCCGACGGCCGCCTGCGCCTCGGCCCGAGGGGCCGCCACCGCGCCACGGGGCGCACTGACGCGCGAACCTCCGGAGCCGACGCGGCAGGCCGGGCAGGACCGTTGAGGGAACGGCTTCCGGGCGGGGGTGCGGGGGTGGTGCCGCCTGGAGCGGCGCATCCGGTGATGGGGCATCAGACGGCGGGGGCCGGCCCGCCGCCGGCCGGGAGCACGGGAGTTGCTGCGAGCGTGCCCGGCAGGGCGAGGACTGCGGTGGGCACGGCACTGCCGGCCGGGGCGCGTCCGGTGATGAGGCGTCCCACAGCGGGGGCGGCCGCGGAGGGTGGGAGCAGCACGTGGTCGCCGGTCGAGGTGGCGCGTCCTGGTTCCGGCCCGGGGCCGCGGGCGGCTGGGGGATCGGGCGTTGGGGGTGGGGCCGCATCCAGGGCCGGTGAGCCGACCGCTGCCGCGGACCGCCGTCTTCCGCGGCCCGGGCGGATGCGGGGCGGCCGGGCGTCGTCCGCCGCCGATGCCGTCCGCCGGAGGGCCGACGCACTGTTCGCGGGCGTCCCGCCCGCCACGGGAGGGGACAGGACGACGCCGACCATCCCGTCGGCCCCCGATCCCCCGGCCCGTCCAGGCACCGCGGCGAGGCGTCCGTCGTCCGCCGGGCCGGGTGCGCCGGTGTACGAGCCGGGCGCCGGCGTTGCCGCTGCTGCGGCGAGGCGTGCGTCATCTGCCGGTCCCGGCAGTTCGGCGTACCGGCCGGTGCCCGGAGCGGACACTGCCGCTGCGGCGAGGCGTGGCCCGTCGATTGGCCCGGGTGCGTCGGCTTATCGGCCGGGACCCGGCGTGGCGGGAGCCGCCGCGGCGGAGCTGCGTGACCCCGCCCATCGCGGCGGTCGGCTCGGCACCGGCGCAGACGGGCGACCGACGGCGGCGACGAACCTGGCAGACGCCGGCCACGCAGGCACAGGACCGCGCGGCGCTGCGCGGTGGCTCACGGTGCGCGAGCGGTTACCCCTATGGGTGCAACTCAGGTGCGGGCTCGAACCGCGGACCCTCGCCGCCCTGTCCGTAGTCCTCGTAGTCGCCGCGGTCTTCGCGGTCCAGCACTCCTGGGCAGGGCGGCCGCAGGCCGTGCGGGCCCCGGAGGTGGTTGAGCAGGGCGCCACGCCACTGCCGGGCCCCGTGGCGGAACCCGCGCCGTCGCCGGGTGCCCCTGCGTCCGCCGACGCACGGCAGTCCGCACGGATCGTGGTGGATGTGAGCGGCAAGGTCCGCAGGCCCGGCGTGCTGCGCCTGCCCGCCGGGTCACGCGTGGCCGATGCGCTGGAGGCGGCCGGGGGAGTGACAGCGGGGACGGACATGACCGGGCTCAACCGGGCACGTGTGCTGATGGACGGCGAGCAGGTGGTCGTCGGTGCTCCGCCGTCCGTCGCCGGGGCCGGGCCGCCCGGCCCGACGGGCACCGGGCCGGAGACCGGACCGATCAGTCTCAATACGGCGACCGCCGAGCAGTTGGAGACGCTGCCGGGCGTCGGCCCGGTCCTGGCCCAGCACATCATCGACCACCGCACCCGAAGCGGAGGCTTTCGCTCGGTCGACGAACTGCGCGAGGTCAACGGGATCGGCGACCGGCGCTTCGCGGACCTGCAGAACCGGGTGCGGCCATGACACGGGCGGCCGTGCACGCTGCCTCAGGGAACCGGCTCGGCGTGGCGGACCCGCGCCAGGAGGGACCCGCCGACCTGCGCCTCGTCCCTCCCGCCCTGGCGGCCTGGGCGGCGGCGGCGCTCGCCGTCGCCGCTCCGGGCCGGTGGACGGCGACCGGTGTCGCCGCATGCATCGTGACGGCGGGCATGATCCCGCTCGTCCCGGCCGCACGTCGGCGGTGGAGGGCCCGAGGCCAGTCGTCCCACGGCTCCGGGGAAGACGGCCCGCAGAGGCTCGACGCGGACGTCTCGGCGCTGTGGCATGACCGGGACGACTGCCGTGGGCGACCCGACGCGCACGGCTCGCGGCTGCGGCTCAACGCGACGGCCGTCGTCGCGGTGCTGCTGTGCGCCGCCGCCTCGGCCGCCTCCGCGGGGCTGCACAGCGCCGACGTGCGCCGGGGGCCGCTGCCCGGGCTTGCCCGTCAGCAGGCCGAGGTGACACTGGAGTTGACCGTCACCTCGGACCCGAGACCTGTGCGGCCCAGGGTCGTCGGCAACCGGATCGCGCCGGGAGCGACTGTGCTGAACGCCGAGGCGACCCGGGTGACGGGGCCTGGCGGCGTCACCACCGGCACGCGGACGCCGATCCTCGTGATGGTTCCCGCGGGCGGAGCGGTCGCGAAGTGGCGGCGGCTCCTGCCCTCCACCCGGCTGACGCTCGCCGGCCGGCTCGTACCGCCGCTCCGGCCGGACGACCCCGTCGCCGCCGTGCTGCGAGCCCAAGGCTCCGGCCCACCGCGGATCACCGGACCACCGACCGCCCTGCAGCGCATGGCGGGGGACCTGCGGGCCGGGCTGCGCGCGGCCACCGACGATCTGGCGCCGGACGCCCGGGCTCTGCTGCCCGGCCTGGTCGTCGGCGACACCTCCCGCGTACCGGAGGACCTGCACGAGGCGTTCGAGGCGACGGACCTGACGCATCTGCTGGCCGTGTCCGGCAGCAACCTCACCATCGTCCTCATTCTGCTGATCGGCCCACCCGGCAGGGCACTGCTCGCGGAACGGGGCGGCCTCGCACCACGTTTGGGCATCACCCTGCGCGGCACGGCCCTGCTTGGGGGAGCGCTCACGCTCGCCTTTGTCATCGTGTGCCGACCGGAGCCGAGCGTGCTGCGGGCGGCCGCCTGCGGGCTCGTCACCCTGCTTGCCATCGGGACCGGCCGCCGCAGATCGCTCGTGCCCGCGCTGGCCGCCGCCGTCCTTCTGCTCGTGCTGTACGACCCGTGGTTGGCGCGGAGTTACGGCTTCCTGCTCTCCGTTCTGGCGACGGGGGCGCTGCTCACCGTGGCGCCCGGGTGGAGCGCCGCTCTCCAGCGCCGGCGCGTGCCGCCACGGCTCGCGGAGGCCCTGGCCGCGGCCGCCGCGGCACAGGCCGTGTGCGGACCTGTGGTGGCGGTCTTCGCCGCCCGGGTCAGTCTGGTGGCGATCCCGTGCAACCTCGTCGCCGAAATCGCTGTCGCGCCGGCCACGGTCCTCGGCTTCGCCGCGCTGGCGGCGGCGCCGGTGGCGATACCGGTCGCGGAGGTGCTGGCCCGCTGCGCGGGTTGGCCGGCCGGCTGGATCGCCTCTGTGGCGCGGACCGGCGCGGCGCTCCCAGGTGCGGACGCCGAATGGCCGCGCGGCTGGACCGGCGGGCTGCTGCTGGCGGCGGTCACGGTCGTGGTCCTGCTCCTGGTCCGGCGGCTGCCACGCCATCCACTGGCAGGCGCGCTGTGCGCACTGCTGCTGCTCCTGGTGGTGCTGCGCCCGCCGCCGGTCACCGGAGTCATCAGCGGCTGGCCACCGCGGGAGTGGGACTACGTGATGTGCGACGTCGGGCAGGGGGACGCCACCGTCCTCGCGGCGGGGAGCGGTACGGCCGTGGTCGTGGACGCGGGCCCCGACCCGGAGCTGGCGGACCGCTGTCTGCGGGATCTCGGCGTGACGAGGATTCCGCTCCTGCTGATCACGCATTTCCATGCCGACCATGTCGCCGGGCTTCCCGGCGCGCTCAGAGGAAGGAGTGTCGGGGTCATCCAGACGACGATCCTTCAGGAGCCTTGCGGGCAGGCGGAATTCGTCCGGCGCATCGCCGCGGCGGCCGGAGTGCCGGTGGCGCGCGCCGCGCCGGGGGAGCGCCGCCGTACGGGCGGCATCGACTGGCAGGTGCTGTGGCCCGACGCCCGGGCGGGCCTGAGGCCGCAGGAACCGAACGACTCCAGCGTCGCCCTGCGGGTCCGCGCGGCGGGCGGCCTGTCACTGCTGCTCCTCGGCGACCTCGAACCGCCCGCCCAGCAGGCGCTGCTGCGGGCGCATCCAGAGATACCGCACGTGGACGTGCTCAAGGTGGCCCATCACGGCTCGGCGTACCAGCACCCCGCACTGATCGCCGGGGTCCGGCCGAGACTGGCGCTCATCAGCTGCGGTCGCGACAACCCGTACGGTCACCCGGCGCCCGGGACCGTCGGGCTGCTGCGGTCACAGGGGGCGATGGTGCTGCGCACGGACCGGGACGGGGCGATCGCGGTGGCCGGAGCGGGCCCGCGCCTGCGGGTCACGACCCGCGCGGGGCCTGGATGATCCCTGGCTCGCACGATTCGAGCCGCCGCGGCGCCGCTGCCTCCGGCAATGCCGGGCACGGCCGGGACGTGGCGGGCTCGGTACCTAGGTCCGGAGACCGACCCCTCCTACCGGAGGCCCGGGACCAGCGGCGCATGGCGTGGCGGCGCGCGACCGACGAGACTGCTCGACATGGGAACACCAGGACAGGAACGGCGGCCCCAGCCCGCGCTCTCCCCGCGGACCGTGGACGCGTACCTGCGCCGGATCGGCGCCGACCGGCCGGCGCGGGCCGACGCGGCGGCCCTGCGCGAGCTCCAGCTGCGGCATCTGCGCACGGTGCCGTTCGAGAATCTGTCGATCCACCGGGGCGAGGACATCGTCCTCGCCGACGACGTGCTCGTCGCCAAGATCGTGGAGGCCCGGCGGGGCGGCTTCTGCTACGAACTCAACGGCGCCTTCGCGGCGTTGCTGCGGGCTCTCGGCTTCACCGTGACGCTCTACCAGGCGCGCGTCTTCGGGGACGCCGGGCGGCTGGGCATCCCGTACGACCACCTCACCCTGCGCGTGGAGACGGTGGACGGCACCGGGCCGTGGCTGGCCGACGTCGGGTTCGGGGACCACAGCCACCATCCGCTCGTGCTGGACGACAGGGGGGACCAGCAGGACCCGGCCGGTGTGTTCCGGATCGTGGCCGGAGCGCAGTACGGGGACCTCGACCTGCTGCGGGACGGCAAGCCGCAGTTCCGGATCGACACCCGGCCGCGTGACCTCACCGACTTCGAGGCCGGCGCATGGTACCACCGCACGTCGCCGGCCTCGCACTTCACCCGCTCCCTGGTCTGCTCGCGGCTGACTCCCGAAGGCCGGGTCACCCTGAGCGGCCGCAAGCTGGTGGTCACCGAGCGCGGCGAGCGGCACGAGCGGCAGCTCGCCGGCGACGCCGCCGTACTGGCCGCGTACGAGGAGCACTTCGGGCTGGTGCTCGACCGGCTCCCGCCCGATCCGGCGGCCGGCTAGCAGCCGCCGGGGGGCCGATTCGCGCCTGGCGGCGCGCAGTCCCGTCCGCCCGTCCCGTGGGACCCGGCGCGGGCGCATCAGGCGGACTGCCGCCCGGTCTGCGCGCTCCCGGTCACGGGGCCTCGAGCCAGCCGTCGTACTCGGCGGCGAACTCGTCGAGAGCGCTCGCGTCCAGGCGTCCGTCGGGGTCCTCCACCACCACGAGCCACTGGGCGTCCTCGGCGTCGTCCTCGCCCGCCAGCGCGTCCCGCACCAGCTGTGGTTCATCCGTGACGCCGAAGCGTTCCGCCAGCTCCTCGGCCGCCTCCTCTGCGGCGTCGCGGTCGGGCAGCACCAGTACATGTCGTTCGTTCACCGGCCCATTCTCCGCTACGGCTCGGGACGCGCCGGAGGGTGTCAGTGGGCCGTGGGATGCTTGACCGCGATGGCCAGGAAGAATTCGACCGACGACCCGCTCGCCCCCGTCACGCTCGCCGTGGGCCAGGAGGACCTGCTCCTCGACCGCGCCGTGCAGCAGGTGGTGGCCGCGGCGCGGGCGGCCGACGCCGACACGGACGTACGCGACCTCACCGCCGACCAGTTGCAGCCCGGCACGCTCGCCGAGCTGACGAGCCCCTCGCTCTTCGCCGAGCGCAAGGTCGTGATCGTGCGCAACGCGCAGGATCTGTCGGCGGACACGATCAAGGACGTCAAGGCGTATCTCGATTCCCCCGTCGAGGAGATCACGCTCGTGCTCCTGCACCCCGGCGGCGCCAAGGGCAAGGGGCTGCTCGACGCGGCGCGGAAGGCGGGGGCGCGCGAGGTCGCCTGCCCCAAGACGACGAAGCCGGGCGAGCGGCTCACCTTCGTCCGCGCGGAGTTCCGGGCGCTGGGGCGGTCAGCGACGCCCGAGGCGTGCCAGGCCCTGGTCGACGCCATCGGCAGCGACCTGCGGGAGCTGGCGAGCGCGGTGTCCCAGCTGACCGCCGACGTCGAGGGCACGATCGACGAGGCGATCGTCGGGCGTTACTACACCGGCCGCGCCGAGGCGTCGAGCTTCCACGTCGCCGACCGGGCCGTCGAGGGCCGGGCGGCGGAGGCGCTGGAAGCGCTGCGCTGGTCGCTGTCGACCGGCGTCGCGCCCGTGCTGATCACGAGCGCGCTGGCGCAGGGCGTGCGCGCGATCGGAAAGCTGTCCTCGGCGCGGGGCGGCAGGCCCGCCGACCTGGCGCGGGAGCTGGGCATGCCGCCGTGGAAGATCGATCGGGTCCGCCAGCAGATGCGCGGCTGGACCCCCGACGGCGTCGCGATGGCCCTGCGGGCGATCGCGGAGGCGGACGCGGGGGTGAAGGGCGGCGGGGACGACGCGGAGTACGCCCTGGAGAAGGCGGTCGTCACGATCGCCCGAGCGGCCCGCCTCCGCCGCGCCTGACCCTCCGGGGCGTTGGCCCACGGCCCCGCCGCCCCTCGGGGGCCGTGCCGCCCCACTCGGACGCGGCCACTCCCTGAGGGCCCACCCCGAACCGCCAGGCGCGGCCGGCCCCTGCGCCCTCAGGCCCGAACTCTCCCCGGGCATGGCAAAGGCCCCGTCCGGTCCTGGGGAAGGAGCCGGGGCCGGGGCCTTGGCTTCGAGCTTGGTGCGCCGCACCCGCGTGGCGAACGCAGGCCGCGTGCGGCGCGAGGGGTGCCGGTCGGGAGCGGATGAGAGGGCCCGCTTGATCCCTAACGGCGATCAGTCACGTGCTCAGCCCTGGAGGGAGGCAACCTTGGAGGCCAGCGCCGACTTCTTGTTGGCGGCGGCGTTCTTGTGGATGACACCCTTCGAGACGGCCTTGTCGAGCTGACGCGAGGCGGCACGGGCAGCCACGGTCGCCTTCTCGACGTCGCCGGCGGCGACGGCCTCACGGGCCTTGCGGATCGCGGTCTTGAGCGACGACTTGACGGCCTTGTTGCGCAGGCGCGCCTTCTCGTTCGTCTTGTTCCGCTTGATCTGGGACTTGATGTTCGCCACGAAAAGCCCTTTTCTGGGGTTTCACCCACGCCCATGGGGCGCAGGGGGAGTTCGATGATCTTCAACTGCATGTCTCTTCCCCCTGGCCCTTCGGACACGGGAGGTGCCCCCGGAGAGGGCGCGAGACACAGCTGCTCAGGCTACCAGTCGCCCCACGGGTGGCCCAAACCGGGCACAGCCCCGCACGCGTGGGACCATAGAGCCTACGTATCGATCCGACACGGACCCGAGCTCACCGACCCGGCGTCTGCCAAAGAATCAGGACCCTGCGTGCCCGCGACTCCTACCCACGTGCCCGAGCCGAGCCGTACCGACCCGGCGCTGATCCGCAATTTCTGCATCATCGCGCACATCGACCACGGCAAGTCGACGCTTGCCGACCGGATGCTCCAGCTGACCGGTGTGGTCGAGCAGCGGCAGATGCGTGCTCAGTACCTCGACCGTATGGACATCGAGCGCGAGCGCGGCATCACGATCAAGTCCCAGGCGGTCCGTCTGCCGTGGGCGCCCACCGAGGGTGAGGACCAGGGGAGGACCCACATCCTCAACATGATCGACACCCCCGGGCACGTCGACTTCACCTATGAAGTGTCGCGGTCGCTCGCCGCCTGCGAGGGCACCATCCTGCTCGTGGACGCCGCTCAGGGCATCGAGGCGCAGACCCTGGCCAACCTCTACCTGGCCATGGAGAACGACCTCACGATCGTCCCGGTGTTGAACAAGATCGACCTGCCGGCCGCGCAGCCGGAGAAGTTCGCCGAGGAGCTGGCGAACCTCGTCGGCTGCGAGCCGGACGACGTCCTGCGCGTCTCCGCCAAGACGGGCGTCGGTGTCGAGGCGCTGCTCGACCGGGTGGTCAAGGACGTCCCGGCCCCGGTCGGTGTCGCCGACGCGCCCGCCCGCGCGATGATCTTCGACTCGGTCTACGACTCGTACCGCGGTGTGGTCACGTACGTGCGAGTGGTCGACGGCCAGCTCAGCAAGCGTGAGCGGATCCGGATGATGTCGACCGGCGCGACGCACGAGCTGCTGGAGATCGGCACCAACTCCCCGGAGATGCTGCCCGCCGACGGCCTCGGCGTCGGCGAGGTGGGTTACCTGATCACCGGTGTGAAGGACGTCCGCCAGTCCAAGGTGGGTGACACCATCACCCAGCAGACCAAGGGGGCCACCGAGGCGCTCGGCGGCTACAAGGACCCCAAGCCCATGGTCTTCTCCGGGCTGTATCCGCTGGACGGCTCGGACTACCCGGAGCTGCGCGACGCACTCGACAAGCTCCAGCTCAACGACGCGGCCCTGGTCTACGAGCCGGAGACCTCCGCCGCCCTCGGCTTCGGTTTCCGCGTGGGCTTCCTCGGCCTGCTGCACCTCGACGTCATCCGGGAGCGGCTGGAGCGCGAGTTCGGCCTCGACCTGATCGCCACGGCCCCGAACGTGGTCTACCGCGTGACCATGGAGGACGGCACCGAGCACACGGTCACGAACCCGAGCGAGTTCCCCGAGGGCAAGATCAACGAGGTGCACGAGCCGGTCGTGCGGGCCACGATCCTCGCGCCGAGCGAGTTCATCGGCTCGATCATGGAGCTCTGCCAGACCCGCCGCGGCACCCTGCTCGGCATGGACTACCTCTCCGAGGACCGGGTCGAGATCCGCTACACCCTGCCCCTCGCGGAGATCGTCTTCGACTTCTTCGACCAGCTGAAGTCCAAGACGCGCGGTTACGCCTCCCTCGACTACGAGCCCACCGGCGAGCAGGCCTCCAGCCTCGTCAAGGTCGACATCCTGCTGCACGGCGACAAGGTCGACGCCTTCTCCGCCATCACCCACAAGGACCAGGCGTACGCGTACGGCGTCCGGCTCGTCGCCAAGCTCAAGGAGCTCATCCCGCGGCAGGCGTTCGAGGTCCCGGTCCAGGCGGCCATCGGCTCCCGGGTCATCGCCCGCGAGACCATCCGCGCCATCCGCAAGGACGTTCTCGCCAAGTGCTACGGCGGTGACATCTCCCGTAAGCGGAAGCTGCTGGAGAAGCAGAAGGAAGGCAAGAAGCGCATGAAGATGGTCGGCTCCGTGGAGGTCCCGCAGGAGGCCTTCATCGCGGTGCTGTCCAGCGACGATGGCGGCAAGAGCAAGAAGTAGTCACGAGGCCGGGCGGGTGACGGCGGGTGCGCCGGGAACGGCCCCCCACGCCGGCAGCCCGCCTTCCCTTCCCGCGCGTACCAAAAAGCGCCCGTCCGGACCAGGACGGGCGCTTTTCGGCCACCTGGACAGGTGCGAATCGTTACATGTGCGGGGCACCGATCCGTTGCTCCGGAGAGCGGACCTGCGCTCCGTTCGTTATGAAGCGGCAGCCCGCAGGCTCTTACGCGCCGCCCATGTGCGCTCTACTCTGATCACGGCTCGATGGTTACTCGCCAGTTAAACAACCAGCCAGTCGTGCATGCTGCCGCCAGGCCCGGAGGACGTCGTGAGCGAAACCCAGACCCAGATCGAGAACCGACCGCCATCGGTGGCGACCATCTTCACCGAGCGCGTGGCCGCCACGCCGGACGGCGAGGCCTACCGCTATCCGGTGCCCCCCGCCTCGGGGACGGGGCCCGACGACTGGAAGTCCCTGAGCTGGGGCCAGGCCGCCGAGCGGGTCTACGCCATCGCGGCCGGCCTCATCGACCTCGGGGTCGCCCACGAGGAGCGGGTCGCGCTCGCCTCCTCCACCCGGGTCGAGTGGATCCTCGCCGACCTCGGCGTCATGTGCGCGGGCGGCGCGACCACCACCGTCTACCCCTCGACCAATGCCGAGGAGTCGGCGTACATCCTCGCCGACTCCGAGAGCCGGGTGCTCATCGCCGAGGACGCCGCCCAGCTGGCGAAGGCCCGTGAGCGCCGCGCCGAGCTGCCCGAGCTGCGCCACGTCGTCGTCTTCGACGCCGAAGGCGTCGAGCCCGACGACGCCGACCCGGAGGGCTGGGTCCTCACTCTCGCCGACCTGGAGGCGCGCGGCGCCGCGTACCTCGAGAAGCACCCCGAGGCCGTCAAGGAGCGGGTCGCGGCCATCACCGCCGACCAGCTCGCGACGCTCATCTACACCTCCGGCACCACGGGCCGGCCCAAGGGCGTGCGGCTGCCGCACGACAACTGGTCCTACATGGCCAAGGCCATGACCGCCACGGGCCTGATCGGCAAGGACGACGTCCAGTACCTGTGGCTGCCCCTCGCCCACGTCTTCGGCAAGGTGCTGACCTCCGGCCAGATCGAGGTCGGGCACGTCACCGCCGTCGACGGCCGCGTCGACAAGATCATCGAGAACCTGCCGGTGGTCCAGCCGACCTACATGGCCGCCGTTCCGCGCATCTTCGAGAAGGTCTACAACGGGGTCGCAGCCAAGGCGCGGGCCGGCGGCGGCGCCAAGTACAAGATCTTCCAGTGGGCCGCCGGGGTCGCCCGCGAGTACGCCAGGACCACGCAGGACAACTTCCGCCGCACCGGCACCGCTTCGGCCCCCCTCGGCCTGAGCGCCAAGCACAAGATCGCCGACGCGCTCGTCTACTCCAAGCTCCGCGAGGCGTTCGGCGGCCGGCTGCGCGCCGCCGTGTCCGGCTCGGCCGCGCTCGCCCCCGACATCGGCTACTTCTTCGCCGGCGCCGGCATCCACATCCTGGAGGGCTACGGCCTCACCGAGTCGAGCGCCGCCTCCTTCGTCAACCCCGGCGAGGCGTACCGCACCGGCACGGTCGGCAAGCCGGTGCCCGGCTGCGAGGTGCGCATCGCCGACGACGGCGAGATCCTGCTGCGCGGCCCCGGCATCATGGAGGGCTACCACAAGCTGCCCGAGAAGACCGCCGAGGTCCTGGAGCCCGACGGCTGGTTCCACACCGGCGACATCGGCGAACTGTCCGCGGACGGCTACCTGCGGATCACCGACCGCAAGAAGGACCTGATCAAGACCTCCGGCGGCAAGTACATCGCACCGGCCGAGGTCGAGGGCCAGTTCAAGGCCGTGTGCCCGTTCGTCTCCAACATCCTCGTCCACGGCGCCGACCGGAACTTCTGCACGGCGCTCATCGCCCTCGACGAGGCCACGATCCTCGGCTGGGCCGAGGAGAACGGTCTGGGCGGCAGGTCCTACGCGGAGGTGGTCGCCTCTCCGCAGGTCGAGCAGCTCGTCGACGGCTACGTGAAGCGGCTCAACGAAGGCCTGCAGCGCTGGCAGACCATCAAAAAGTTCCGGCTCCTGCCCCGCGACCTGGACATCGAGCACGGCGAACTGACGCCCAGCCTCAAGCTCAAGCGCCCGGTCGTCGAGCGCGAGTACATGGACCTCATCGAGGAGATGTACGCCGGGTCCCGCGAGTCCTGATCCGTACGACACGGGGACACGCCGCACGCCTGCGACACAGGCGTGCGGCGTGATCCTCGCAGCACCCCTCGCGACCAGCGGAAACACGAAAGGGCTCACCCAGTTCGGTGACTCCGTGCTTATGAACGGGCTCGGTCTGTCACCCTGTCGGTGTCATAGCGGCGCACAACAGCACCGACCAGGAGCCGCACGTGGGGTCCATTCCGTTGCAGCGAGACACCGGCAAACGGCCCGCACCCATGTCCGCCGGATGGCCAGATCTCGGCGGTACAGGGGTGCGCGTCAGCCTGCCCGGCAGCCTTCTGGCACCCGGCACCGCGCGGCGCCTCGTGCGCTCGGCCGTCGCCGAATGGACCGGGCTCGGGCTGTTCGACGCGTGCTCCTGCTGCGCCGGCCCGGCCGGCGGCTGCCCGCCCGGCACCCCCTGCCCCGAGCGGCTCGCGGACGACGCCGCGCTTGTCGCAGGCGAGCTCGTGACCAACGTCGTCGTCCACGCGGGCACGGCCGCCGAGCTCGTGTGCCGCTACGATCCGCCCGCCGAGGACGCCGCCGACGCCGACGGGACCGCCGCCCTGATCGTCGAGGTCTCCGACCACCATCCCGACCGGCCCGTCCACAGCCATCCGCACGACTACGACCAGTCCGGCACCCCCGACTACGGACGCGGCCTCCACCTCGTCGCGGCCCTCGCCGAACGCTGGGGCATCACCTACCGCGCCGCGCTCAAGACCGTATGGGCACGGCTGCCGCTCGACGGCCGCGGCAGCCGGCCGCGGACCGGCGAGGAGCCCGCAGACCCGCACCGGCTTCGGCCCGTCGGCAGTACCGCCCCCGCGGCGCCCACGGCCGGGCGGGACGACCACGACTGGCTCGCCCGCGGCGGGGCCGCCTCCTTCCTGGCCGAGGCGTCCGACCTGCTCGCCGGCCAGCTCGACGAGAACATGGTCGCCGCCCTCGCCGGACAGCTCCTCGTGCCGCGCCTCGCCGACTGGTGCGCCGTCTGGCTCGACGACGAGACCGGCCCGTACGGGCTGCGCGAGCCCGGCCGCACCGCCCCCCCGCCGCGCCTCGCCGGTGTCTGGCACCGCGACGAGGCCGCCGTGGAACACCTGCGCGCGGCGCTCGGCGCCGAGGCGCCCAAGCCGCCCGACCCGCGCTTCCGGAGCCCCGTGCCCGTCCCGTGGCCGGCCGCGTCCCACGACGGCGTCCCGGCGGCGGACGCGGGCGGCCACGGGAACAGCGGGGCGGCCCTGGCGTACCGGCTGGCCGCGGGCGGGCGCGGGCTCGGCGTGCTCGTCGTCGCCCAGCAGGGCGCGGCCCGGCTGCCCGACGACGTGACCGCGCTCGTCGAGGACTTCGCCCGCCGGGTCGCCCTCGCGATCAGTGCCGCCCGCGAGTACACCCGGCAGGCGACCATCAGCCGTGTCCTGCAGCGCGGACTGCTGCCCAGCAAGGTGGGCCAGATCCCCGGCGTCGACACCTGCCTGGTGTACGAGCCGAGCGGGGACGGCGTGGCGGGCGGCGACTTCTACGACGTCTTCCCGGCCGGGTCGAGCGGCCGCTGGTGCTTCGTGCTCGGCGACGTCCAGGGCAGCGGCCCCGAGGCCGCCGTCGTCACCGGGCTCGCCCGCCCCTGGCTGCGCCTCCTCGCCCGCGAGGGCTACCAGGTCGGGCAGGTCCTCGACCGGCTCAACGGCCTGCTCCTCGACGACGCCATGGAGGCCGCCGAGGCCGCCGCCCTGCTCGTCACCGGCGGCCACGGCCCCGGCCTGCCGGACGGGCAGCACGCCCGCTTCCTGTCCCTGCTCTACGGCGAGGTCGTGCCCTCCCCGGACGGCCGCGGCGGCGCCCGGTGCACCCTCGCGAGCGCCGGTCACCCCCTGCCGCTGCTGCTGCGCCCCGACGGCACGGTCACCGTCATCGCCGAGCCGCAGGTGCTCCTCGGCGTGGTCGACGACGTCGCGTACCGGAGCACCACGTTCGACCTCGCGCCGGGCGAGACGCTGCTGTGCGTCACGGACGGCGTGACCGAGCGGCGCTCCGGGCCCCGGATGTTCGACGACGAGGACGGTCTCGCGACGGTCCTCGCCGAGTGCGCGGGGCTGTCGGCGCAGGGCGTGGCGGAACGGATCAGGGCGGCGGTGCACGCGTTCGCGCAGACGCCGCCGGGGGACGATCTGGCGCTGCTGGTGCTCCAGGCGGGATGACGCCGCGGGTGACGGACAATGGGGGGCATGCCTTCCGTACTGCCCGACGGCGAGCCCGTGCCCGAGGACGGCTCGCTGCCCGCGTCCGCCCTCGACGGCGCGGGTGACCGGCCGCTCGCCTTCTACCTGCACGTGCCGTACTGCGCGACGCGCTGCGGCTACTGCGACTTCAACACCTACACGGCGACCGAGCTGCGCGGCTCGGGCGGCGTGCTCGCGTCCCGCGACAACTACGCCGAGACGCTGGCCGACGAGATCCGGCTGGCCCGGAAGGTCCTCGGCGACGACCCCCGCCCGGTGCGGACCGTGTTCGTCGGCGGCGGCACGCCGACGCTGCTCGCCGCGGACGACCTCGTACGGATGCTGGACGCGGTGCGGGCGGAGTTCGGGCTGGCCGACGACGCGGAGATCACCACGGAGGCCAATCCGGAGTCGGTCGGTCCGCAGTACCTGGCGGACCTGCGGGCCGGGGGCTTCAACCGGATCTCCTTCGGCATGCAGAGCGCGCGGCAGCACGTGCTGAAGGTCCTCGACCGCACGCACACGCCGGGTCGTCCCGAGGCGTGCGTCGCGGAGGCGCGGGCGGCGGGCTTCGACCACGTCAACCTCGACCTGATCTACGGAACGCCGGGCGAGAGCGACGACGACTGGCGGGCGTCCCTGGAGGCGGCGGTCGGCGCGGGACCGGACCATGTGTCGGCGTACGCGCTGATCGTAGAGGAGGGCACGCAGCTGGCGCGGCGCATCCGGCGCGGCGAGGTCCCCATGACCGACGACGACGTCCACGCCGACCGCTATCTGATCGCGGACGACGTGCTGTCGCGCGCCGGCTACGAGTGGTACGAGGTCTCCAACTGGGCCACCTCCGAGGCCGGCCGCTGCCTGCACAACGAGCTGTACTGGCGCGGCGCGGACTGGTGGGGCGCGGGCCCGGGAGCGCACAGCCACGTCGGCGGGGTGCGCTGGTGGAACGTCAAGCACCCCGGCGCGTACGCGGCGGCGCTCGGCGAGGGACGGTCGCCGGGGGCGGGCCGCGAGGTCCTGACGTCCGAGGACCGCCGGGTGGAGCGCATCCTGCTGGAGCTCCGGCTGCGGGACGGGGTGCCGCTGTCGCTGCTCCGGGAGCAGGGGCTGGCCGCTTCCCGTCGTTCCCTCGCGGAGGGGCTTCTTCAGGCCGGGGCGTACGAGGAGGGGCGCGCGGTCCTGACCCTGCGGGGGCGGCTGCTGGCGGACGCGGTGGTGCGCGGCCTGGTCGATTGATCACTCCGCCGACTTCAGGACCCTCCCGGGCAGTCCCCGTTAGCCCGGCTCCGTGACGAAGTCGATCAGTTCCTCCACCCGCCCCAGCAGCGCCGGCTCCAGGTCCTTGTAGGACCGCACGTGCGACAGGATGTGCTGCCAGGCCGCACCCGTGTGGGACGGCCAGCCCAGCGCCCGGCACACGCCCGTCTTCCAGTCCTGGCCGTGCGGGATCCTCGGCCACCCCGCGATGCCCAGCGACGACGGCTTCACCGCCTCCCACACGTCGATGTACGGATGGCCGACGACCAGCACGTGCGGGTCCGTCACCGACGCCGCGATGCGGGACTCCTTGGAGCCGGCGACCAGGTGGTCGACCAGCACGCCCAGGCGCGCGTCCGGGCCCGGGGCGAACTCGGCGACGATCGACGGGAGATCGTCGATGCCCTCCAGGTACTCCACGACCACGCCCTCGATGCGCAGGTCGTCTCCCCACACCCGTTCCACGAGTTCGGCGTCGTGGCGGCCCTCCACGTAGATGCGGCCCGCGCGGGCGACCCGGGCGCGGGCGCCGGGGACCGCGACCGAGCCCGAGGCCGTACGCGTGGGGCGGGCCGGGGCCGGCGCGGACGGGCTGACCAGCGTGACCACCTTGCCCTCCAGCAGGAAGCCCCGCGGCTCCAGCGGGAAGACCCGGTGCTTGCCGAAGCGGTCCTCCAGCGTCACGGTCCCCGCCTCGCAGCGGATCACCGCACCGCAGAAGCCGGTCGCGACCTCCTCCACCACGAGGTCGGGTTCCGCGGGGACCTCCGGGACCGGTGCCGACCGCTTCCACGGAGGTGTCAGATCAGGGCTGTAGCTGCGCATGTCGGATGACGATACGACCGGCCGCCCTACGACACGCCGAAGCGCGCCGCCAGCTCGTCACGCTGCGTCCGCACGAACGCCGCGTCCACCGCCGCCCCGTGCCCCGGCACGTACAGCGCGTCCTCGCCGCCGAGCGCGAGCAGGCGGTCGAGCGCCGCGGGCCAGCGCGAAGTGATCGCGTCCGGGCCCGCCTGCGGCTCGCCCGACTCCTCCACCAGGTCGCCGCAGAAGACGACCTCCGGCTCGCCGGGCACGAACAGCGCCAGGTCGTGGCCCGAGTGGCCGGGGCCGACGTTGGCCAGCAGCACCCGGCGGCCGCCCAGGTCGAGCGTGCACTCCCCGCTCACCAGGTGGTGCGGCACCACCAGCAGATCGGCGGCCTCCGCCGCCGCGGCCGCCGGGACCCCGTGGCGCACGGCGTCGGCGCGGATCGCGTCGCGTTCGCGGCCTAGCAGCGTGTCCACACCGACGGCCCCGTAGATCTCCACACCGGCGAACGCGGCCGTGCCCAGCACGTGGTCGAAGTGCGGGTGACTCAGTGCGATGTACGTCACGCGGCGCCCGCCCGCCAGTGCCTGCGCCTGTGCGCGGAGCCCGGCGCCCTCGCGGATCGTCGAACCCGTGTCGTACAGCAGGACGTGTTCCTCGCCCAGCACCAGGCCGACCGTCGCGTCCCAGGTCGGCATCCTTCGCCGGCCGACTCCGGCGGCCAGCCGTTCCCACCCGAAGTCTTCCCAAGCGGCGTCCATACGGCGACGCTATCCGCATCGACCAGCACAGGTCTCGCGGTAGCGTGGTCGGCCGCCCTTGCTAGGGGCGTACCCCGCCGCCGTACACTGGCCGGGGAAAGCTGGCACTCGGGCGTATCGAGTGCCAGGACACACCGAGGACCGGCAGCTGGAGGTGCGCGCGATGCTCAGCGAACGCAGACTCGAAGTCCTGCGCGCCATCGTCCAGGACTACGTCGGCACCGAGGAGCCCGTCGGTTCCAAGGCGCTGACGGAGCGCCACAAGCTCGGTGTCTCCCCGGCCACCGTCCGCAACGACATGGCCGTGCTGGAGGACGAGGGCTACATCGCCCAGCCCCACACCAGCGCCGGCCGCATCCCCACGGACAAGGGCTACCGGCTGTTCGTCGACAGGCTGGCGGGTGTCAAGCCGCTGTCGTCCCCCGAGCGCCGGGCCATCCAGAACTTCCTGGACGGAGCCGTCGACCTCGACGACGTCGTGGGCCGCACGGTCCGTCTGCTCGCCCAGCTGACCCGGCAGGTCGCCGTCGTCCAGTACCCCTCGCTGACCCGCTCGACCGTCCGGCACGTGGAGCTGCTGTCGCTCGCTCCCGCCCGGCTGATGCTCGTGCTGATCACGGACACCGGCCGCGTCGAGCAGCGGATGGTCGACTGCCCCGCGCCGTTCGGCGAGACCTCGCTGGCCGACCTGCGGGCCCGGCTCAACAGCCGCGTCGTCGGCCGCCGTTTCGCGGACGTGCCGCAGCTGGTGCAGGACCTGCCGGAGTCGTTCGAGACGGAGGACCGCGGCACGGTCTCCACCGTGCTCGCGATCCTGCTGGAGACCCTGGTCGAGGAGACCGAGGAGCGGCTGGTGATCGGCGGCACCGCCAATCTCACCCGCTTCGGACACGACTTCCCCCTGACGATCAGGCCGGTGCTGGAGGCGCTGGAGGAGCACGTCGTGCTGCTCAAGCTGCTCGGCGAGGCCAAGGAATCGGGCGTGACCGTGCGGATCGGGCATGAGAATGCCCACGAGGGACTCAACTCCACGTCCGTCGTCTCGGTCGGCTACGGTTCGGGCGGCGAGGCAGTCGCCAAACTCGGCGTGGTCGGACCGACCCGCATGGACTACCCCGGAACGATGGGAGCGGTACGCGCAGTGGCACGTTACGTCGGACAGATCCTGGCGGAGTCGTAAGTGGCCACGGACTACTACGCCGTACTCGGCGTACGCCGCGACGCATCGCAGGACGAGATCAAGAAGGCGTTCCGCCGGCTCGCGCGTGAACTCCACCCGGACGTGAATCCGGACCCGAAGACGCAGGAGCGCTTCAAGGAGATCAACGCGGCGTACGAGGTGCTCTCGGACCCGCAGAAGAAGCAGGTCTACGACCTCGGCGGCGACCCTCTGTCCCAGGCCGGCGGCGGTGGCGCGAGCGGCTTCGGCGCGGGCGGCTTCGGGAACTTCTCCGACATCATGGACGCCTTCTTCGGCACGGCGTCGCAGCGCGGACCCCGTTCGCGTACGCGGCGCGGCCAGGACGCCATGATCCGCCTGGACGTCGAGCTCAACGAGGCGGCCTTCGGCACGACGAAGGACATCCAGGTCGACACGGCCGTGGTGTGCACGACGTGCTCCGGCGAGGGCGCGGCGCCCGGCACCTCCGCGCAGACCTGTGACATGTGCCGCGGCCGCGGTGAGGTCTCGCAGGTGACGCGGTCCTTCCTCGGCCAGGTCATGACGTCGCGTCCGTGCCCGCAGTGCCAGGGCTTCGGCACCGTCGTGCCGACCCCGTGCCCGGAGTGCGCGGGCGACGGTCGGATCCGGTCGCGCCGCACCCTCACGGTGAAGATCCCCGCGGGTGTCGACAACGGCACGCGCATCCAGCTCGCGGGCGAGGGCGAGGTCGGCCCGGGCGGCGGCCCGGCCGGTGACCTGTACGTCGAGATCCACGAGATCGCGCACCCGGTCTTCCAGCGGCGCGGCGACGACCTGCACTGCACCGTGACGATCCCCATGACGGCGGCGGCGCTGGGCACGAAGTGCCCGCTGGAGACGCTCGACGGCATGGAGGAGGTCGACATCCGGCCCGGCACGCAGTCCGGCCAGTCGATCCCGCTGCACGGGCGCGGCATCACGCACCTGCGGGGCGGCGGCCGGGGTGACCTGATCGTCCACGTCGAGGTGACGACGCCGACGAAGCTGGACCCGGAGCAGGAACGACTGCTGCGGGACCTGGCGAAGCTGCGGGGCGAGGAGCGGCCGACGGGCCAGTTCCAACCGGGGCAGCAGGGGCTGTTCTCGCGCCTGAAGGACGCCTTCAACGGCCGCTGATCCGGGGCCTTCGGCCCCGGGGCCCTGTCCGGGGCTGCGCCCCGGGCCGGTGCGCGCTGCGCGGCTGGCCGGGCTCGGTGCTCCGCCCTCGCCGGACCGCGCTGCGCGCTGACGGGTTCGGGGCTCTGCCCCGAGTGGCGCTGCGCGCTCGTGGGCGCGGGCTTTGGGGTCGCCTCGTCGCGCGGGCCCGTGCTTGGGCCCTGCCCTGGCCCCGTACCGCGGCGCGGGGGCCGGGGCTTGCCCCGGTTTCGGGAAGGGGCGGGGAGGGGACAGCCCGCCGCAGGCGCCTCCCCGTGGCGCCCGGTGGGGCGGAATACCCGATTCGGGTCGGGGGACCGGGGCATGGGACGATGCCTGCATGTCGTCCGCGCTGACCGATCTCTGTCGTCATCCGATCGTGCAGGCCCCCATGGCCGGCGGTGCGTCCTGTCCGGAGCTCGCCGCCGCTGTGTCCGACGCCGGCGGGCTCGGCTTTCTCGCGGCCGGGTACAAGACGGCGGACGGCATGCACCAGGAGATCACACAGCTCCGCACCCGCACCGCGAGGCCCTTCGGCGTCAACCTGTTCATGCCGCAGCCCGGCGCCGCCGATCCGGCCGCCGTCGATGTCTACCGGCAGCAGCTCGCCGGTGAGGCCTCCTGGTACAACACCCCGCTCGGCAACCCCGGCGCCGGGCGGGACGACGACTACGAGGCCAAGCTCGCGATACTGATCGACGACCCCGTCCCGGTCGTCTCCTTCACCTTCGGCTGCCCCTCCCGCGCCACGCTCACCGCGCTTTCCGCCGCCGGCACGACCACCGTCGTCACCGTCACCACGCCGGAGGAGGCGCAGGCGGCGCAGCGGGCCGGGGCCGACGCCGTGTGCGTGCAGGGCATCGAGGCGGGCGGCCACCAGGGCACGCACCGTGACGACCCGGCCGCGGACGGAACCGGCATCGGCCTGCTCTCCCTGATCCCCCTCGTCCGCGAGGCCGTGCACCTTCCGGTCGTCGCGGCCGGCGGCCTCATGCGGGGCGCGCAGATCGCCGCGGTGCTGGCCGCGGGGGCGAGCGCCGCGCAGCTCGGCACGGCGTTCCTCGTCTGCCCCGAGTCCGGCGCGAACGCCCTCCACAAGCAGGCCATGACCAACCCCCTGTTCGCCCGCACCCAATTGACCCGTGCCTTCTCCGGCCGGCCCGCCCGCGGGCTGGTGAACCGTTTCATGCACGAGCACGGCCCGTACGCCCCCGCCGCCTACCCCGACGTCCACCACCTCACGAGCGGGCTGCGCAAGGCGGCGGCGCAGGCCGGGGATCCGCAGGGCATGGCGCTGTGGGCCGGGCAGGGCCACCGGATGGCGCGCGAGCTGCCCGCCGGGCGGCTGGTGGAGGTCCTCGCCGCAGAACTGGACGCCGCACGGGCGGTGTTGGCGCTGGGCGGTGCGCGATGACCGCCCCCGTGTTCCTCGTCGAGTCGCTCGAAGGCGTCGCGCCCGGCGGCCTCGTCACCCTGGACGGCCCCGAGGGGCGGCATGCCGTGTCCGTACGGCGGCTCCAGCCTGGTGAGGAGATCGTCCTGACGGACGGTCACGGACGCGGCGCCGCGGGCTCCGTGCTGGCCACCGAGGGCAAGGACCGGCTGACGGTCGAGGTGCGCGAGTGTGTGGCCGAGCCGGAACCGGCGCCGAGGATCACCGTCGTCCAGGCGCTGCCGAAGGGCGACCGCGGCGAACTCGCCGTGGAGACGATGACGGAGACGGGCGTGGACGCCGTCGTGCCGTGGGCGGCCGCGCGTTGCATCACGCAGTGGAAGGGCGAGCGCGGGGCCAAGTCGCTGGCCAAATGGCGTTCCACGGCACGGGAGGCGGGCAAGCAGTCCCGCAGGCTGCGCTTCCCCGAGGTCGCGGAGGCGGCGACGACCAGACAGGTGGCGGCACTGCTGGCGGCCGCGGACTTCGCGGCCGTGCTGCACGAGGAGGGCGCGGAGCCGCTGGCCACCGCCGAACTCCCCGCGCGGGGCTCGATCGTGCTGGTCGTCGGCCCGGAGGGCGGCGTGTCCCCGCAGGAGCTGGAGGCGTTCGCGGAGGCGGGCGCGAAGCCGTACCGCCTGGGCCGCAGCGTGCTGCGCACGTCGACGGCCGGCACCGCGGCGACGGCACTGCTGCTGGGTCGTACGGGCCGCTGGTCCTGAGGGGCCCTTCCGGGTCATGGGGCGACCCCGTGCGCACCACACTGGCCACAACAGTCCTTCTCCCGGGCCCTCCTGGATGGCACCCTGCCACCCATGAGGGTGCTCAGAACCGTGGTCGCCACCGGTGCCTGCGGAATCGCCGTCGCGGGCCTCGCCGCCTGTGAGCCGGCGGCCGGCGGGCTCGACTCCGCCGCCGTGGCCGTCACCACCGACCGGACCGCGACCGCCACGCTGGAGCGGCTGACGTTCGACGTGGCGTGGCTCAGCTGCAACGCCAGAGTGAACAGGGGCCCGAGTCCCTCGGCTGCCACCACGGCACCGGGCAGCGCGACGGTCGACTGCCGGGGAGAGACCGAATCCGGTCAGGACATCATCCTCAAGGGCACGGTCACCGAGGAGCGCGCCGGACACTGCGTACGCGGTGATATGACTGCCCGGATCGACCGGAAGGTCGTCTTCCAGGCGACCATGCTCGGCGACTGCTCCGCCGCGCCGAGCACCACCGCACCCGGCACGTCCGGGCCGGGAGCCACCGCGCCGCCCCCGCCCACCGCGCCGGCTCCGCCGGCCCCCGTCGTCACCGTCACCGAGACCGTCACCGTGACCGCCGTTCCGGCCAAGTGATCCAAAGCCTCCCGCGCAGACGCTCCACCTGCCTAGGGTGACGGTGTGACGCACCCTGCCTACCTCCGGTTTCCCCATCTGCACGGCGAGTCGATCGCCTTCACCGCCGAGGACGACGTCTGGGTGGCGCCGCTCGACGGCGGCCGCGCGTGGCGCGTCAGCGCCGACGACGTCCCCGTGAACCATCCGAGAATCTCGCCCGACGGCACGCGCATCGCCTGGACCTCGTACCGCGACGGCGCGCCCGAGGTGCACGTCGCGCCCCTCGACGGCGGGCCGTCGGACCGCCTGACCCACTGGGGCAGTTACCGGACCTCCGTACGCGGCTGGACCCCGGACGGCCAGGTCCTCGCGCTCACCACCCACGGGCAGGCGTCGCTGCGCCGCACCTGGGCGCAGGCCGTGCCCCTCGACGGAGGCCCCGCCGCCACCCTGCCCTTCGGACCCGTCGGCGACGTCGCCTTCGGCCCGCAGACGCTGCTGCTGTCGGCGACGATGGGTCGCGAGGCCGCCGCCTGGAAGCGCTACCGGGGCGGCACCGCGGGCAAGTTGTGGATCGACGCGGCGGGCGACGGGGAGTTCGTACGCCTCCACGAGGGCATCGACGGCAACATCGAGTGCCCGCTGTGGCTCGGTGACAGGATCGCGTTCCTGTCCGACCACGAGGGCGTCGGCGCGCTGTACTCCTCGCTGCCCGACGGCTCGGACCTCCGCCGCCACACCGGCATCGAAGGCTTCTACGCCCGCCACGCCGCCACCGACGGCGCCCGCGTCGTCTACTCCTGCGCGGGCGAACTGTGGATCCTCGACGACCTGGACGGCGCCGAGCCGCGCCGGCTCGACATCAGGCTCGGCGGTCAGCGCACCGACCTGCGGTCCCGGCCCGTCGACGCCGACCACCACCTCGGCGACGCCGCCCCCGACCACACCGGCCGGGGCAGCGCCGTCGAGGTCCGCGGCGGCATCCACTGGGTCACCCACCGCGGAGGGCCCGCGCGTTCGCTCGCCGTGGAGCCCGGCGTGCGGTCCCGGCTGCCGCGCACGTTCCGGGTGGACGGCGAGGAGCATGTCGTCTGGGTGACCGACGCCGAGGGGGACGACGCGCTCGAGTTCGCGCCGGCGACCGGGCCCGCCGCGGGCGCCACGCCCCGCAGGCTCGCCGCGGGCCGGATCGGCCGCGTTCTCGGCCTGGCCGTCGCGACCGACGGCAGCCGCGCGGCCGTCGCCTCGCACGACGGCCGGGTGCTGCTCGTCGAGCGCGAGTCCGGCGAGGTCCGCGAGGTCGACCGCAGCGAGCACGGCGACGCCACGGGGCTCGTCTTCTCACCCGACTCGGGCTGGCTCGCCTGGTCGCACCCCGGCCCGAGCCCGCTGCGCCAGATCAAGCTCGCCAACACCGGTGATCTGACGGTCTCCGAGGCGACGCCGCTGCGGTTCAAGGACTTCCAGCCCGCCTTCACACTCGACGGCAAGCACCTCGCCTTCCTCTCCGAGCGGTCCTTCGACCCGGTCTACGACACGCACGTCTTCGACCTCGCCTTCATCGGCGGCTGCCGGCCGCACCTGATCACGCTGGCCGCGACGACGCCCTCGCCGTTCGGCCCCCAGCGGCACGGGCGGGCCTTCGACCCGGACAAGGACGGCCCGTCCGACTCCGGGGCGGACGAGGGGGCCGCGCCCGTCACCCGTATCGACCTCGACGGACTCGCGGACCGCATAGTGCCGTTCCCCGTCGAGGCCGCGCGCTACTCGACGCTGCGCGCCGCGAAGGACGGGCTGCTGTGGCTGCGGCACCCGCTGCGCGGGGTCCTCGGCGCAGCCCGCGCCACGCCCGACGACCCGGGCCCGAAGACCGCGCTGGAGCGCTATGACCTGGTCCAGCAGCACATCGAGGAACTCTGCGGCGACGCCGACCACTTCCGCGTCAGCGGCGACGGCAAGCGGATCCTCCTCCACACCGACGACACGCTCAAGGTCGTCCCCAGCGACCGGCGCGCCTCACGCGACGAGGACTCCGACACCAACATCACCGTCGACCTGAGCCGCGTGCGCCGGATGATCGACCCGGCCGCGGAGTGGCGGCAGATGTACGACGAGGCCGGCCGGTTGATGCGCGACCAGTTCTGGCGGGCCGACCTCGGCGGCGTCGACTGGGACGGGGTGCTGGAGCGGTACCGGCCGGTGCTGGCCCGTGTCGCCACCCATGACGACCTGGTGGACCTGCTGTGGGAGGTGCACGGCGAACTCGGCACCTCCCACGCGTACGTCATGCCGCGCGGCGGCTACGGCAGCGGCGCGACCCGGCAGGGGCTGCTCGGCGCGGACATCTCCATCGCGGAGGACGGGTCCTGGCGGATCGACCGCATCCTGCCCTCGGAGACGTCCGACCCGCACGCCCACTCGCCGCTCGCGGCACCGGGCGTCGCCCTGCGCGCGGGCGACGCGATCGTCGCCGTGGACGGGCGGCCCGTTGACCCCGTGCGGGGCCCCGGGCCGCTGCTCGTCGGCTCGGCGGGCAAGCCCGTCGAACTCACCGTGTCCCCGGCGGGCGGCGGCGACCCGCGCCACGCCGTGGTGGTACCCCTCGCCGACGAGGAGCCGCTGAGGTACCACGCCTGGGTCGCGGACCGGCGCGCGTACGTCCACGAGAAGTCGGGCGGACGTCTCGGCTACCTCCATGTCCCGGACATGCAGGCGCCCGGCTGGGCCCAGATCCACCGTGACCTGAGGGTGGAGGTGGCGCGCGAGGGCCTGGTCGTCGACGTACGCGAGAACCGCGGCGGCCACACGTCGCAGCTCGTCGTCGAGAAACTGGCCCGCCGCATCGTGGGCTGGGACCTGCCGCGCGGGATGCAGCCGTCCAGCTACCCGCTGGACGCTCCCCGGGGGCCGGTGGTGGCCGTGGCGAACGAGTTCTCCGGCTCGGACGGCGACATCGTGAACGCGGCGATCAAGGCGCTCGGCATCGGCCCGGTGGTGGGCACCCGGACGTGGGGCGGCGTGGTGGGCATCGACAGCCGCTACTCCCTGGTCGACGGCACGCTGGTGACGCAGCCCAAGTACGCCTTCTGGCTGGAGGGTTACGGCTGGGACGTGGAGAACCGCGGCGTGGACCCGGACGTGGAGGTGGTGGTGACGCCGCAGGACCACGCGGCCGGGCGGGATCCCCAGCTGGACGAGGCGATCCGGATGGCGCTGGCGGCGCTGGAGGAGAGCGCGGCGAAGACGCCGCCGCGGCTGCCGTGACGGGGGCGCCTGCGGCGTGCTCTTCCCCTACCCGCCCCTTCCCTAACCGGGGGCTCCGCCCCGGACCCCCGCGCCTCAAACTCCCCCTACGGCCTGGCGGCCGTGGGAGGTGCCCCCAGCGGGGCTGCTTTGCAGCCCGTCCGGTGATTGAGGACACCGCGCGAAGCGCGGTACGGGGTCCGGGGGCGGAGCCCCCGGGGAACGAGCCCCGCGCAGCGGGACCGCCACCGCGGGGCCGATAGCATGCCGTCAGCAGTGACACCCCACCCGCGAGGAGGCACCCCCCGCATGGCCGGAGAACCGCAGGCGGACTGCCTGTTCTGCAAGATCGCCACGGGGGACGTCCCCGCCACCATCGTGCGCGAGACCGGGACCACCGTCGCCTTCCGGGACATAAACCCCCAGGCCCCCACCCACGTCCTGGTCATCCCCAGGGCCCACTACTCCGACGCCGCCGCCCTCGCCGCCGCCGCGCCGGAGCTCGCCGCCGACGTGCTGCGGGAGGCCGGCGAGGTCGCCGCCGACGAGAAGGCCGACGCGACCGGCTACCGCATCGTCTTCAACACCGGCTCCGGCGCGGGACAGACCGTCTTCCACGCCCACGCCCACGTGCTCGGTGGCCGCGGTTTCGAGTGGCCCCCCGGGTAGGGGCGGGGCAGCGCAGTGTCCGTACGTGAACTGGTCGTGCTCGGCACCGCCAGCCAGGTCCCGACCCGGCACCGCAACCACAACGGCTATCTGCTGCGCTGGGACGGCGAGGGCATCCTCTTCGATCCCGGCGAGGGCACCCAGCGGCAGATGCTGCGCGCCGGCGTGTCCGCGCACGACATCGACCGGATCTGCGTCACGCACTTCCACGGCGACCACTCCCTGGGCCTGGCCGGGGTGATCCAGCGGATCAACCTCGACCAGGTCCCGCATCCGGTGGTCGCCCACTACCCCGCGAGCGGACAGCGCTTCTTCGACCGGCTGCGGTACGCGACGGCCTACCGCGAGACCGTGCGGCTCGTTCAGACGCCCGTCGCCGCCGACGGTGTCCTCGCGAGGGCGGCCACGTACACCCTGGAGGCGTACCGGCTGTCCCACCCCGTCGAGTCCTACGGTTACCGGCTCGTCGAGCCGGACGGCCGCCGGATACTCCCCGAGCGGCTCGCCGCGCACGGCATCAAGGGCCCGGACGTCGGCCGGCTCCAGCGCGAGGGGCTGCTGGGCGGTGTCACGCTGGACGACGTCAGCGAGGTCCGCCGGGGGCAGCGGTTCGCGTTCGTCATGGACACCCGGCTCTGCGACGGCGTGCACGCCCTGGCCGAGGGCTGCGACATGCTGGTCATCGAGTCCACGTTCCTCGACGAGGACGTGCGACTGGCCACCGAGCACGGGCACCTGACCGCAGGTCAGGCCGGGCGTGCCGCCCACGAGGCGGGCGTACGGCACCTCGTCCTCACGCACTTCTCGCAGCGCTACACCGACGCTGCCGACACCTTCGAACGCGAGGCCCGCGCCGCCGGGTTCGACGGCGAGGTGACCGTCGCCCGGGACCTGTGGCGCATTCCCGTGCCTAAGCGCTCCTGAAGGTCCTCCCGCCTAGAATCGGATCATGCCCCTCCCCAAGGCCGAACTGCACCTTCACATCGAAGGCACCCTGGAGCCCGAGCTCGCCTTCGCCCTCGCCGCGCGCAACGGCGTCGAGCTCCCCTTCGCGGACACCGCCGAGCTGCGGAACGCGTACGACTTCAAGGACCTCCAGTCGTTCCTCGACCTGTACTACGGGCTGATGGCCGTGCTGCGCACCGAGGACGACTTCGCCGAGCTGGCGGACGCCTATCTCGCGCGCGCCGCCGCGCAGGGCGTACGCCACGCGGAGATCTTCTTCGACCCGCAGGCGCACACCGCCCGCGGTGTCCCGATCGGCATGGTGATCGAAGGCCTTGGACGGGCGCTGGACGCGGCCCGCGACCGGCACGGCGTCTCCACCCGCTTGATCATGTGCTTCCTGCGCGACGAGCCGGCCGAGTCCGCGCTGGCGACGCTGCGGGAGGCGGAGCCGTATCTGCGCCGGATCACGGGGGTCGGTCTCGACTCGGCGGAGGTCGGGCACCCGCCGTCGAAGTTCCGGGAGGTCTACGAGGCGGCGGCCGCCCTCGGGCTGCGCCGGGTCGCGCACGCGGGGGAGGAGGGCCCGGCGGCGTACGTCCGCGAGGCGCTGGACGTCCTCGGTGTCGAGCGGATCGACCACGGGCTGCGCTCCATGGAGGACCCGGACCTGGTGGCGCGGCTGGTGCGCGAGCGGGTGCCGCTGACGCTGTGCCCGCTGTCGAACGTCCGGCTGCGGGCCGTCGACCGGCTCGCGGATCATCCGCTGCCGAGGATGATGGCCGCCGGTCTGGTGTGCACGGTCAACTCCGACGACCCCGCGTACTTCGGGGGCTACGTCGGCGACAACTTCCGCGCGGTGCGCGAGGCGATGCCGCTCGGCGACGAGGAACTGCGCGAACTGGCCCGCAACTCCTTCCTGGCGTCGTTCCTGGACGACGAGGAGGAGCTGCGGGCCCGGTATCTGGCCGAGGTGGACGCCTACGACTTCGGGCGCGGCTGACGAGCGGTCAGCGGCTCGCCGCCGGGCCTGTCCAGTCCGCCGGGATGCGGGCGACGCGGACCCGCTGCGGATGGTCGCCGACGGCCACGGTCGCGACCTTCCGGCCGGTCGCGAAGTCGATCGCGGTGACGGCGTCCGCGCCGCTCTCCGAGATGACGCACGACCTGCCGTCGCCGCTCACCGTTGCCCAGTACGGCTTCGATGCCGGCACCAGCGGGCCCTCCCGGAGTGTGGCGCGGTCGACGATCGTGGCGTAGTCGTCCATGGTCCCGGCGACGCAGAGCTTGTCGCCCCGGGGACTTATTGATATGCCGTGGTGGCGCGAGTCGTTGACCCACGTGGTGCGGTCCTCGCTGGTCGCCGGGTGCTTCGGCAGCTCCTTCACGCGGGTGACCTTGTCGGCGGCGACGTCGTACTCGACGAAGCCGTTGAAGAACGACACCTGGAAGTAGAGCTTTGACTCGTCGGGCGTGAACGCGACCGGACGGACCGCGTCGGACAGGTCCCGGCGGCCGGACGCGTCCAGGCGCTGACGCATGTCGATGACCTTGACCTGCTGATACGTCCGCGCGTCGACGACGGTGATCCGGCGGTCGCCCTTCGTCCAGTCCAGCCAGGGCGCATCGAGTGCGGTGTGGACCTCGCCGATCGACATGTTCCACAGGTACTTACCGCCGTCGGTGAAGACGTTCTCGTGCGGCTTGTCACCGGTCGTGAACGAGCCGGTCTGCCGGCCGGTGGTGATGTCCAGGACGTGCACCGTGTTCGACGTCGACGCGGAGACGGCGACGCGCGTGCCGTCGGGGGAGACCGCCATGTGGTCGGCGCGGTAACCGGACACCGGGAAACGCCAGTTGATGCCGCCGGTCGCGAGGTCGATGGAGACGACGTCGGCGAAGCTCGGCCGGGAGACGACCATGGCCCTGCCGTCCGGCGTCGCGTACATGTCGTCGACGAACTGGTCGTGCCCCTCGCCAGGACCCTGCCGTACGCCGAGGAAGAAGGCGAGCCTGACGGGGTCGAGGTGGATCTCCCGCAGCCGCTCCTCCTTGTCCGGGATGACGTTCACCCGGCCGATCCGCCCGAAGTCGCCCCTGGCCTCGATGACATCGGCGGTGCCGTCCCAGTTGTTGCCGACGAACATCACCTCGCGCAGCGCGGCTCCGCTCGTCGCGTTCCGCCCGTCCGTCGTGTCCGTCGTGCTCGTCGTGTCCTCCGCGTGGGCCGGGAGCGCGGCGCCGGAGGCGAGGGCCAGGGCGGCGGCGAGCGCGCCTGCGGTCCGCCTGGTGCGGGACAGAGACATGGTCGTTCCTTCCGGGCAGGCGGCCGGTCCGACACCGGGCGCAGTCTGAAAACAAGCGCGTTCAGATTGGGCTACTGGAAAGTAACGAGTGGTGGCAGACTCCACAAGACTGTGGACACGACAAAATGAGCGGTCTACGAGGGAGGGTCATTGGGGGGCAGGATCAAGGCTCCGAAGGGCCGTTACGGCGGCAGGTCGGCCGAGGAGCGGCAGGCCGAGCGCCGGCAGCGGTTCCTCGACGCGGGGCTTCGGCTGTTCGGTGACAGCCCGGGCTACCGGGCGACGACGGTCACGGCGCTCAGCGAGGCGGCGGGGCTTTCGACCCGGCAGTTCTACGAGGAGTTCCGCACACTGGAGGACGTGCTCGCGGCGCTCCATCTCCAGGTCAACGACTGGGCCGAGGAAGCGGCGCTGGCCGCGCTGGCGGAGGCGGAGGACCTGCCGCTCGCGCAGCGGGCGACGGCGGTCTTCCGTGCGTACGCCGCGAACGTGACGGGTGACCCGCGGCGCATCCGCCTCACCTTCACCGAGATCGTCGGGGTGAGCGCGGCGATGGAACGGCAGCGGCTGGCCCGGCGGGCCCGTTGGGTGGACTTCATCTGCGCCGAGGCGGCGCGGGCGGTGCAGCGGGGCGAGGCCGAGCCGCGCGACTACCGGATCGCCGCGGCGGCGTTCATCGGCAGCGTCAACGGCCTGCTGCACGACTGGACCGCCGGCTGGGTGGACGCGACGCTCGACGAACTGGTCGACGAGCTGGTGCGGATGCTGCTCGGCATTCTGCGTCCCGCGCCGCCGCTCTGACACCGTCGTTCACTTCTCTGGACGTCGCGCCCGGGGCGTCGGGGCCATTGACCGCACCAAGTACCTCGACCTGGCACGGCCGTTGGCCGGCCGCCGGGTCGTGCGACGTCAACGCGCTGCCAGGCCTCGCCGAACGCGTCTGCGGCGACTCGCCCGAGGCGACCGGCGCGGACGCCGTCGACGCGGGAGGTCTGCGCGGCGTCCAGACCGCCGAAAAGCTCCGTCTCTCCGTCGTCTCCGCCTTCGAGGTCGCCTGCCTCGACGCCCTCGGAAAGACGCTCGGACTGCCCGTGCACGCGCTCTGTCGATGCACTCCAACACCCACCTGGGCATCAGCCTCGCCGCGATGACGCAGGTCGCGGCCGTCGTCCCCACCTCGGCCACGCCTGCGACAGCCACTACCCGTGGCAGACGGAGGACGTGATCACCGAGCGCCTCGTCTTCGAAAACGGCCGTCTCGCGGTGAGCGACCGGCCCGGTCTCGGCGTGGAACTCGACCGCGACCGGCTCGCCCGCCTGCACCGGCGCTGGCTGGACGACGACGCCTCGATGCGCGACCGCGACGACGCGACGGCGATGCGGACCGCCGAGCCGGGCTGGACCCCGCGCCGCTGGTAGCGCGCGGCCACCGGTCTGATCAGCCAGGCGCCGGGCACCGGGCGCCGGGCCGTGCACGGCTCCGAGCCACCGGGCGCCGTCGGCAGCCGGCCGGCCTCGGGGCCGAGGCCCGGACGACGAGCCCGGCCGCGCCGTGCTCGGCCTTGGCGCCCGGAAGCCGCCACCGGGGTCGGCCGTTTCTGCGCCCACGCGACGTGAACCGCGTCACCGGACGTCGACGTGTCGCGCGTTTCGGGCAGACTGGTCTGATCCCTGCATCACGTACTCGGAGCGCGCACGGTGACCATTCGCGACGGAGAGCACCTGTCCACGGCGGCCGGAGTGGACCCCCTGGCCGCGCTGCGCACGCCGGACGACCCGCCCCACGACGTCTACCTCACGGGCAGCGTCTTCCTCGACATCATCTTCACGGGTCTGGACTCCGCGCCCGTCCGCGGCACCGAGTCCTGGGCGACCGGCATGGGCTCCAGCCCCGGCGGCGTCGCCAACATGGCCACCGCGCTCGCCCGTCTCGGGCTGCGCACGTCCCTCGCCGCGGCCTTCGGGGACGACCACTACGGCGAGTACTGCTGGGACGCGCTGGAACAGGGCGAGGGCATCGACCTCGCCCTCTCGCGAACCGTCCCCGGCTGGCACTCGCCCGTCACCGTCTCCATGGCCTACGAGGGCGAGCGCACGATGGTGTCCCACGGACACGAGGCCCCGCCGTCGGAGTCCGCCCCCGAGTGCCCGCCGGCCGCGCGCGCGGCGATCGCCTCCCTCGTCCCCGACCGTGCCGAGTGGATCGCCCAGGCCGCCCGCAAGGGCACCCGCGTCTTCGCGGACGTCGGCTGGGACGAGAGCGGCCGCTGGGACCCGGCCGACCTCGCCGACCTGGAGCACTGCGAGGCTTTCCTGCCCAACGCCGAGGAGGCGATGCGCTACACCCGCACCGAGTGCCCGCTCGCCGCCGCCCACGCCCTGACCGAGTACGTGCCGCTCGCGGTCGTCACGCTCGGTGCCGAGGGCGCGTACGCCGTGGACGGGGCGACCGGTGAATGCGCCCAAGTCCCGGCCATCGAGGTGGAGGCGCTCGACCCCACCGGCGCGGGCGACGTGTTCGTGGCGGGCTTCGTCACGGGCACGCTCGCGGGCTGGCCGCTCGCCGACCGGCTCGCCTTCGCCGGGCTGACCGCCGCCCTGTCGGTGCAGGAGTTCGGCGGATCGCTCTCCGCGCCGGGCTGGTCGGAGATCGCGGCCTGGTGGCAGTCGGTGCAGGGCCTTCCGGACCAGGACCCCGCCGCGCTGCGCCGCTACGCCTTCCTGGAGGACCTGCTGCCCCACGCGGCCCGGCCGTGGCCGCTGCGCAGGGCGGTCCCGACGATCGGCTTCGGGCGCAACGGCTGAGCACGATCCGTACTCCGTCCCGGCCCGCTCCGGACGGAAAAGCTCTCGGTCCTGTCAGTGACAGGTCGTACCCTGGATGGTCCAGAGGTTGTCGAGCAGCGAGAACCCTGCAACGGGAGGTATGTGCAGGCCACAGAGCCGGCCCATGACTCAGACACCCACAGCCCAGACCCCAGCGCCGGGGCAGGCGCGAGCCCACTTCACCGTCCCCGCCAAGCATCCGATGGTGACGGTCCTCGGCTCTGGTGACGCCCTGCTGCGCGTGATCGAGAAGGCCTTCCCCCAGGCAGACATCCATGTCCGCGGCAACGAGATCAGCGCCGTCGGTGACGCCACGGAAGTCGCGCTGATCCAGCGCCTGTTCGACGAGATGATGCTGGTGCTCCGCACCGGGCAGCCGATGACGGAGGACGCAGTGGAACGCTCCATCGCCATGCTCAGGGAGGAGACCGGGGGCAAGGCCATCGAGACCCCGTCGGAGGTGCTCACCCAGAACATCCTCTCCAGCCGTGGCCGCACCATCCGCCCCAAGACGCTCAATCAGAAGCGGTACGTCGACGCGATCGACAAGCACACGGTCGTCTTCGGCATCGGCCCCGCGGGTACGGGCAAGACGTATCTCGCCATGGCCAAGGCCGTGCAGGCGCTGCAGTCCAAGCAGGTCAACCGCATCATCCTGACTCGGCCCGCCGTCGAGGCCGGCGAGCGCCTCGGCTTCCTGCCCGGCACGCTGTACGAGAAGATCGACCCCTATCTGCGCCCGCTCTACGACGCGCTGCACGACATGCTCGATCCCGACTCGATCCCGCGCCTGATGGCCGCGGGCACGATCGAGGTCGCGCCCCTCGCGTACATGCGCGGCCGCACGCTCAACGACGCGTTCATCATCCTCGACGAGGCACAGAACACGAACCCCGAGCAGATGAAGATGTTCCTCACCCGGCTCGGATTCGACTCGAAGATCGTGATCACCGGTGACGTGACGCAGGTCGACCTGCCGGGCGGCACCAAGAGCGGTCTGCGTCAGGTCCGGGAGATCCTGGACGGCGTCGACGACGTGCACTTCTCCCTACTCACCTCGCAGGATGTCGTACGGCACAAGCTCGTCGGCCGTATCGTCGACGCGTACGAGCAGTACGACAGCCGCAACGGGAAGTAGACCAGCCGCACCATGTCGATCGACGTCAACAACGAGTCCGGAACCGAGGTCGACGAGCAGGCGATCCTCGACGTCGCCCGCTACGCGCTCGCGCGGATGCGCATCCACCCGCTCTCCGAGCTCTCGGTGATCGTCGTGGACGCCGAGGCCATGGAGCAGCTGCACATCCAGTGGATGGACCTGCCGGGCCCGACCGACGTCATGTCCTTCCCGATGGACGAGCTGCGTCCGCCGGCCAAGGACGACGAGGAGCCCCCGCAGGGGCTCCTCGGCGACATCGTGCTCTGCCCCGAGGTCGCCAAGAAGCAGGGTGAGGAAGCACCGACGCAGCACTCCATGGACGAGGAGCTCCAGCTCCTCACCGTGCACGGAGTGCTGCACCTGCTCGGTTACGACCACGAGGAGCCGGACGAGAAGGCAGAGATGTTCGGGCTGCAGGCCGCGATCGTCGACGGCTGGCGGGCGGAGAAGGGCCTGACCGGCCCGTCCCCGGCGCCGACCGTCTCATGACCGGCCAACTGCTCGCGGGCGCCGTCGCGCTGGTCGTCGTCGCCTGGCTCGCCGCCTGCGCGGAGGCCGGACTCGCCCGGATCTCCAGTTTCCGCGCCGCCGAGGCCCTACGGCTGGGCCGACGGGGCGCCGCCAAGCTGGCGCAGGTCGCCTCCGACCCGACCCGCTATCTCAACGTCGCCCTGCTCGTGCGGGTCGCCTGCGAGATGGCGGCCGGCGTGCTCGTCACCTTCGTGTGCCTGCAGGAGTTCGAGGAGACCTGGTCGGCGCTGCTCGTGGCCATCGCTGTGATGGTGCTCGTCAGTTACGTCGCCGTCGGTGTCTCCCCGCGCACCATCGGACGCCAGCACCCGCTCAACACGGCGACCGCCGCGGCGTACGTCCTGCTGCCGCTGGCCCGCGTCATGGGCCCCGTTCCGCAGCTGCTGATCCTCATCGGCAACGCGCTGACCCCCGGAAAGGGCTTCCGCAAGGGCCCGTTCGCCTCCGAGGCCGAGCTGCGGGCCCTGGTCGACCTCGCGGAGCAGGAGTCGCTGATCGAGGACGACGAGCGCCGGATGGTGCACTCCGTCTTCGAGCTCGGCGACACCCTCGTCCGCGAGGTGATGGTCCCGCGCACCGACCTTGTGTCCATCGAGCGGTTCAAGACCGTGCGGCAGGCGCTGACGCTGGCGCTGCGCTCCGGCTTCTCCCGCATCCCCGTCACCGGGGAGAACGAGGACGACATCGTCGGTGTCGTCTACCTCAAGGACCTGGTCCGCAAGACGCACGTCAACCGCGACGCGGAGGCCGACCCGGTGTCCACGGCGATGCGGCCCGCGATGTTCGTCCCGGACACGAAGAACGCGGGCGACCTGCTGCGCGAGATGCAGCAGAAGCGCAGCCACGTCGCCGTCGTCATCGACGAGTACGGCGGCACGGCGGGCATCGTCACGATCGAGGACATCCTGGAGGAGATCGTCGGTGAGATCACCGACGAGTACGACCGCGAGCTGCCGCCCGTCGAGGAGCTCGGCGACGGCCGCTTCCGGGTGACCGCGCGGCTCGACATCGGCGACCTCGGCGAGTTGTACGGCCTCGGGGCCGACGAGCTCGACGACGAGGACGTCGAGACGGTCGGCGGCCTGCTCGCCAAGGCGCTCGGGCGCGTGCCGATCGCCGGTGCGCGGGCGGTGGTGGACCTGCCGGACGGCCGCGCCCTGCGGCTGACCGCCGAGTCGCCGGCGGGCCGCCGGAACAAGATCGTCACGGTGCTGTCGGAGCCGGCGGAGCAGCCGGCACAGGAGGGGGCGGCGGGATGAAGGCGCAGGATCTGAGGGCGTTCTGCCTCGGCTTCAACGCGGCGGTCGAGGCGTTCCCGTTCGGACCCGAGACGTCGGTGTTCAAGGTGCTGGGGAAGATGTTCGCCCTCAGCGCGCTGGACGCCCGGCCGCTGACGGTGAACCTCAAGTGCGAGCCGGACCTGGCGGTCCAGCTGCGCGCGGAGCACCCGGCGATCGTGCCGGGCTGGCACATGAACAAGCGTCACTGGAACACGGTGACGGTCGGACAGCTCCCGGACCGGATGGTCCGGGAGCTGATCGAGGACTCCTACGACCTGGTGGTGGCGGGCCTGCCGAAGGCGGAGCGCCTGCGTCTGGACCGGAGTTAGCGGACGCCGTCCCCGTGGCGGGACCACTTCCGCTTCTGTGTATTGTCTGTGCGTCAAAGGGGAGGGGGGAAGCTCCCCATGAGCTGTTTCACAAGGGGAGACAACGCAATGCGTACCCGTATGCGCCGTGGCGCCGCTGCCGTTCTTACCGCTTCCGCTCTGTGCCTCGCGGCCACCGCGTGCGGTGCGGAGGACGACAAGAAGCCGAGCGCGTCCGCCGACAAGAGCGGCGACGCGAAGGGCTCGGCGCCCGCCGAGGACAAGGCGTCCACCGAGCCGCTGACGGCCGAGCAGATGAAGGCCGCCCTCACCGAGGCCGGCGACCTGCCGGCCGGCTGGACGGCCACCAAGGTCCCGGCCTCCAACGACGCGGCTCCGAAGGCCGACAAGCCCGAGTGCCAGCCGCTCGCCGACCTGATGAGCGACGAGATCAAGGGCGCGACGGACGGTGGCAGCGTCGACTTCAAGAACAAGGACGGCAAGACCCAGCTGAGCCAGCAGGTCGTCACCTTCCCCGGCACGGGGGCCGCCGACTACGTCAAGGCGATCGAGACGGCACTCGCCGGCTGCACCAGCGTCTCCTTCGACGCCGAGGGCACGAAGATCCCGGTCAAGATCAAGCCGATCGAGGGGAGCGCGAAGGTCGGTGAGGCCTCCTCCACCTTCTCGATGTCCCTCGAGATGGCGCCGGGCATCGCGATCAACTCCAACCTGGTCGTCGCGCAGCAGGGCACGGGCGTCACGCGTGTCGCGTACCTCAACGACGGCAGCGCCGCCGCGCAGACCGGCTTCGCCGACGTGATCACCCGGGTCGGCGACAAGTTCGTCAAGGGCGTCCAGGGCTGACGTCAGTGCTGCCTCGGGGCCGATCTATGCTCGGGAGCATGACGCAGAGCACCGACCTCGGCCCCGAGGACCGCAAGATCATCACGCTGGCCCGCAGTGCCCGGGCCCGCAACGGTGTGCCCGAGGGTGCCGCCGTGCGCGACGAGACCGGGCGGACCTATGTCGCCGGGACCGTGGCGCTGGACTCGCTGAACCTCAGCGCCCTGCAGACCGCGGTCGCGATGGCCGTGGCGTCCGGCGCGACGTCCCTGGAGGCGGCGGCCGTCGTCTCCGAGGCGGACACCGCGTCCGACGCGGACCGCGCCGCGGTACGGGACCTGGGCGGGGCGTCCACCCCCGTGCTGCTGGCCGGGCCCGACGGCGAACTGAAGTCCTCGGTCACGGCGGGCTGAACGGCCGGCCCGGGCCCGTTTCGTAACGGCGTCACCCCGTCCGGGGTGGCGCCGTCGCGCGTGCCGGGCGGGCGAGCGCGTACTCGGGAGCGTCCGGCATCAGGGAGAATGGGCGCCATGAGCGCTCGTACCCAGTCCTCCGGAGCCCCCCACAGGGCCGGCTTCGCCTGCTTCGTCGGCCGCCCGAACGCGGGCAAGTCCACCCTGACGAACGCTCTGGTCGGCCAGAAGGTGGCCATCACCTCCAACCGGCCGCAGACCACCCGGCACACGGTGCGGGGCATCGTGCACCGCACCGACGCGCAGCTGATCCTGGTGGACACCCCCGGCCTGCACAAGCCGCGCACCCTGCTCGGTGAGCGGCTCAACGACGTGGTGCGCACGACGTGGGCCGAGGTCGACGTCATCGGCTTCTGCCTGCCCGCCAACGAGAAGCTCGGCCCCGGCGACCGGTTCATCGCCAAGGAGCTCGCCGGGATCAGGAAGACCCCGAAGGTCGCGATCGTCACCAAGACCGACCTCGTCGACTCCAAGACGCTCGCCGAGCAGCTCATCGCGATCGACCGGCTCGGCAAGGAGCTGGGCATCGAGTGGGCCGAGATCGTCCCGGTCTCGGCCGTCGGCGACAAGCAGGTGCAGCTGGTCGCCGACCTGCTGATCCCGCTGCTGCCCGAGAGCCCGGCGCTCTACCCGGAGGGCGACCTCACGGACGAGCCGGAGCAGGTGATGGTCGCGGAGCTGATCCGTGAGGCCGCGCTGGAGGGGGTGCGCGACGAACTGCCGCACTCGATCGCCGTCGTCGTCGAGGAGATGCTCCCGCGCGAGGACCGCCCGGCGGACCGCCCGCTGCTGGACATCCACGCGAACGTCTACATCGAGCGGCCCAGCCAGAAGGGCATCATCATCGGCCCGAAGGGCAAGCGCCTGAAGGAAGTGGGCATCAAGTCCCGCAAGCACATCGAGGCGCTCCTGGGCACGCCGGTCTTCCTCGACCTCCACGTGAAGGTCGCCAAGGACTGGCAGCGCGACCCGAAGCAGCTGCGCAGGCTCGGATTCTGAGCCCGGGGCCTCGGTGAGGCCGAAGCCGGCCGTGTGCCGCCGGGCCCTGGACGGCCGGCGTCACGAGCCTTCCTTGAGCACCAGCGAGATCAGGTCCCGCTGGGCCTCGGACAGCCGCGGATCGGAGCAGTACACCGTCCGCCCGTCGACGGTGATCTGGTAGCTGAACCCGTCGGGCACCCCGACCGGGGGCGTGTCCCGGCCGTCGGCCACCGCGCGCTCGGCCAGGCTCTTCACCTCGCCCGCGTCGTCGCGCCCGTCGGTCTCCACCTCGGCGAGTCGCTCGATCCCCGCGAACCCGCCCGTACGCCTTACCTGGATACGCATGGCAACCGTTCTAGTACGGATCGTGCGCGGGCGACAGCGGGACGGCCCTCGGCCGCCCGCCGCACCGCGTACTCCGGCTCACCCGGCGGTCTCGACTCCGACCTGCGACCAGGCCTTCAGCACCGCCTCGAGCTCCTCACCCGCGCCGAACCGGTCGCGGGCGGCCGCGGCCGTCAACCGGGCGAAACTGGCGAAGTCCGCGTCCACCCTCAGGTCGCCGCCGGTCAGCACGTCGAACCAGATCTGCCCCGCCCGCTCCCAGGCCCGGCCGCCCAGTCGGGTGGCGAGCACGTAGAAGGCGCGGTTGGGGATGCCCGAGTTGATGTGGACGCCGCCGTTGTCGCGGCCCGTGCGGACGTAGTCCGCCATGGTCGCGGGCTGCGGGTCCTTGCCGAGCACGTCGTCGTCGTACGCGGTCCCCGGCGCCTTCAGCGAGCGCAGCGCCACCCCGCCGACCCGCGGCGCGAGCAGGCCGGCGCCGATCAGCCAGTCCGCCTCGTCGGCCGTCTGCCCGAGGGAGTGCTGCTTGACGAGCGAGCCGATCACGTCCGACACGGACTCGTTGAGGGCGCCCGGCTGGCCGAAATAGCTGAGGTTCGCCGTGTACTGCGTCAGGCCGTGGGCCAGCTCGTGGGCGATGACGTCGACGGCGACCGTGAAGTCGAGGAAGATCTCGCCGTCACCGTCACCGAAGACCATCTGCTCGCCGTTCCAGAAGGCGTTGCCGTACTTCTCGTCGTAGTGGACCGTCGCGTCCAGCGGCAGGCCCTCGCCGTCGACGGAGTCGCGTCCGTAGGCGGTGCGCAGCAGCTCGAAGGTCGCGCCCAGGCCGGCGTACGCACGGTTGACGGCGGCGTCCGGCACCGGCTCGTCGCCCTCGCCGCGTACCTTGGCGCCCGGCAGCACAGTGCCGTTCTCCGCGTCGTAGAGGGTGCGCCGCGGGCCCTGGGCGTCTGCCCGGGCCGGCCGTGCGGCCGCGCCGAGGACGGTGGTCAGGCGCCGGCCGGTGCGATGCGCGGCGTCCGCCTGCAGCGTGCGGCGGGCCGCATCGGAGAGGGCCCGTTCGCCCGAGCGGGCGAGCCTGTCGAGGATGTGCGGCGGCACGATGCCGCAGAAGACCGGGGTGCGAATGTCCATGTCGCGCAATGTGGCAGTACGTACCGGGGCTGTCACGAGATGCGACATCGATTAGCGAAATGGAGTGATAGGGCACATTCGCCCGTTGCCGATCGGTCGTCCCGCATACTGAAACGGGACGCACGCTCTCGCCGAGGCTCGGTTAGTCTTCTTCGCATCATGCGTTTCGGGCTGCTTCTCCTTAGCTGCCGCGGCGAGGGCCTGTAGTCGTAGGCCGACCCCCTCCCCGCGGAGTCTGGTGCTGCTTCGACACAGTCGGCCGTCCCTCAAAGGACCCGAGGAGCCCTACGCAATGTCCCAGTCGCAGTGGATCGGCCGCCCCACCCCGATCACCAACACGACGCACACGCAGAAGCCGTCCGGGATGCCGATCCACAAGTACGGCCGCTACGAAGCCGTCGACATCCCCGACCGTACCTGGCCCGAGCAGCGGATCACCAAGGCCCCCCGCTGGCTGTCCACCGATCTGCGCGACGGCAACCAGGCGCTGATCGACCCCATGAGCCCCGCGCGCAAGCGCGAGATGTTCGACCTGCTGGTACGCATGGGCTACAAGGAGATCGAGGTCGGCTTCCCCTCCTCGGGCGAGACGGACTTCGCGTTCGTGCGCTCCATCATCGAAGAGGGCGCGATCCCCGACGACGTCACCATCTCGGTGCTGACGCAGGCCCGTGAGGACCTGATCGAGCGCACCGTCGAGTCCCTGGTCGGCGCGAAGCGCGCCACCGTCCACCTGTACAACGCCACGGCTCCCACGTTCCGCCGCGTCGTCTTCCGGGGCTCCAAGGACGACATCAAGCAGATCGCCGTCGACGGCACCCGCCTGGTCATGGAGTACGCGGAGAAGCTGCTGGGCCCGGAGACCACCTTCGGCTACCAGTACAGCCCCGAGATCTTCACCGACACCGAGCTGGACTTCGCCCTGGAGGTCTGCGAGGCGGTCTGCGACGTGTGGCAGCCCGGCCCCGGCCGCGAGATCATCCTCAACCTGCCCGCCACCGTGGAGCGGTCGACGCCGTCCACGCACGCCGACCGGTTCGAGTGGATGTCGCGCCACCTGACCCGGCGCGAGTACGTCTGCCTGTCCGTCCACCCGCACAACGACCGCGGCACCGCCGTCGCCGCCGCCGAGCTGGCCATCATGGCCGGCGCCGACCGCATCGAGGGCTGCCTGTTCGGCCAGGGCGAGCGCACCGGCAACGTCGACCTGGTCACCCTGGGCATGAACCTGTTCTCGCAGGGCGTCGACCCGCAGATCGACTTCTCGCAGATCGACGAGATCCGTCGCACCAGCGAGTACTGCAACCAGATGGAGATCCACCCGCGCCACCCCTACGCGGGCGACCTCGTCTACACCGCCTTCTCCGGCTCCCACCAGGACGCCATCAAGAAGGGCTTCGACGCGATGGAGGCCGACGCGGCCTGCCAGGGCAAGACGGTCGACGAGATCGAGTGGGCCGTGCCGTACCTGCCGATCGACCCCAAGGACGTCGGCCGCTCCTACGAGGCCGTCATCCGCGTCAACTCGCAGTCCGGCAAGGGCGGCATCGCCTACGTCCTGAAGAACGACCACAAGCTGGACCTGCCGCGCCGGATGCAGATCGAGTTCTCCCGGATCATCCAGGCCAAGACCGACACCGAGGGCGGCGAGGTGACCCCGGCCGCGATCTGGTCCGTCTTCCAGGACGAGTACCTGCCGAACCCGGACAACCCGTGGGGGCGCATCCAGATCCGCTCCGGCCAGACCACCACCGACAAGGACGGCGTCGACACCCTGACCGTCGAGGCGGTCGTCGACGGCGCCGAGACGGTGCTGACCGGCTCCGGCAACGGCCCGATCTCCGCGTTCTTCGAGGCGCTGAACGCCATCGGCGTCGACGTACGCCTGCTGGACTACCAGGAGCACACCATGAGCGAGGGCGCGTCCGCGCAGGCCGCCTCGTACATCGAGTGCGCCATCGACGGAAAGGTGCTGTGGGGCATCGGCATCGACCCCAACACCACCCGTGCCTCCCTGAAGGCCGTCGTCTCCGCCGTCAACCGCGCGGCCCGGCAGTAAGCCCAGTAATCCACCCGCATCGCCGGGCGTGCCCGCACCCGCGCACGCCCGGCGATTTTGCGCCGCTGTGCGCCCGATTGGGCATCGAGCGGATCCGGCCATGTCCACGCATCCTCCGGTCGGGGTGCTGACGCCGCCTCAATCGTGTGGCTAACATCACGTCCACGCGGCAACGTTGCCGCAGGGGGCACCGCCCGTGCCCGAAGGGCTACGGGGGAATGACGGAGGTGCGACGTGCTGCCAGCCCGAGGAGTGTTCGGCCGGAAACTGCGGGTCTGCGGCATTCAGCGGGTATGCGGCATTCATACGTCCTGGAGCACCGTCGGCGACGGGGAGTTCTTCTGCCCCGGCTGCGGAGGCGACCGGAACTACCGCCGCCGCACGGGCCGCCGCCGCTTCACCCTCCTCGGTGTGCCCCTGCTGCGCCGCGGTCTCGCCGGCCCCGTCGTCGAATGCGCCGCCTGCCACTCCCACTTCGGCCCCGACGCCCTGGACCACCCCACCACCAGCCGGTTCTCGGCGATGCTCCGGGACGCCGTGCACACCGTGGCCCTCGCCGTCCTCGCCTCCGGCGGCACCTCGTCCCGGTCCGTGCGCGAGACCGCCGTGCACACCGTCCGCGCCGCCGGCCTCGACGACTGCACCGAGGACCAGTTGACCTCCCTCATCGAGGCGCTCGCCGCCGACACGGGCCGCTTCGTCGCCCACACCACCCCGTACGGCGCGGCCCTCGCCATCGAGCTGCACGAGGCGCTGGAACCGCTCGCGCCCCATCTCGCCCCCGCCGGGCGGGAGTCGATCCTGCTGCAAGGCGCCCGTATCGCCCTCGCCGACGGCCCCTACACGCCGGCCGAGCGCGAGGTGCTGACCACCGTCGGCGCGGCACTGCAGCTCGGCGAGGACGACACGATCCGCCTGCTGGAAACGGCCCGCGCGCCCTTCTAGGTCCTGTCCGGCCCGATCGACCGGACAGGACCCGCGGCGTCCGGCGCACTCCTTCGGCCTTACTCCCCGGGGAGTAAGGCCGAAGCCGGGCCGACCACGGCAGTAGCCCCCATCTCGCCCCGGCGCGCGACGAAAGAGCCCCCGGCCGCCGGGAGTCTGGTGACGCAGCCAGCCACCGGACGAAGGGAAGGCACCCATGGGGGCCGTACGGAGCGCAACCGAACCACCGCAGGCGAAGCCGCCCGCGCGCCACCGGGCCGTGCCCTGGGCGATCGTCCTGCTCTGGGCCGCGGTCATCGCTCTCGCCGGCCCGTTCGCGGGCAAGCTGGGTGACGTCCAGCGCGACAACATCGTCGACTACCTTCCGGCGAGCGCCGACTCCACGCAGGTCGCGAAGATCCAGCAGGCCCTGCCCGGTGGCGAGTCCACCGACCTCGTCGTCGTCTTCCACCGCGACGGCGGGCTGACGGAGGCCGACCGAGCCGACGCGCAGCGTCGGCTCGACCGGATCGCGGACGCCCACCGGCTCGCGAGCGGCCCGCCCCGCGGTGTGCCGTCGCAGGACGGCAGCACGCTGATGTATCCGGTGTCCAGTAACGAGCCCGGGACCGACAACGAGGCGCGCGCCGCGTTCGTCGAGGACGTGCGCGAACGGCTGGGCGACGCAACCGGGGCGAGCGGAGGCGGCGAGACCGCGGCGGGGGGAGGCGGCGAGGGACTCACCGTCGAGGTCGGCGGGTCCGGCGCCCTGCAGACCGACATGGAGGCCGTCTTCGAGACCATCGACGGCACCCTCATGATCGCCACGGTCAGCGTGGTCGCCGTCCTGCTGATCCTCACCTACCGCAGCCCGTTCCTGTGGCTGGTGCCCCTGGCCGTCGTCGGCGTCGCCGCGCTCACCTCGCGGGCCGTGATCTACGGTCTCGTCCAGGGCTTCGACCTCACCGTCACCAGCCAGAGCGGCGGCATCATGACCGTCCTCGTCTTCGGCGCCGGCACCGACTACGCCCTCCTGCTGGTCGCCCGCTACCGCGAGGAACTGCGCCGCGTCCAGCGGCCGTACGAGGCCATGCTCGCCGCCCTGCGCGGCTGCGGACCCGCCGTCTCGCCTCCTGCGGCACGGTCGCCGCCGGACTGCTGTGCCTGCTCGCCGCCGACCTCAACAGCGCGAGCGGGCTCGGGCCGGTCGGCGCGGTCGGCGTCCTCTGCGCGCTGGCCGCCATGCTCACGCTGCTCCCCGCCGTCCTGGTGCTCCTCGGCCGCCGCGTGTTCTGGCCGCTCGTGCCCGCGTACGGCTCGCGGCCCAAGCCGCGCCGGTCGCTGTTCACCGCGATGGGCGGCTCCGCCGGGCGCAGGCCCGGACTCGTCCTCGGCTCCGGCGTCGTCCTGCTCGGCGCGCTCGCCCTCGGTGTGCTCGGGCTGCCGGGCAGCCCGAGCCAGGAGGACAGCTTCACGGACCGGCCCGAGTCGGTCTCCGCGATGCGCACCCTCGCCGACGCGTATCCCGGGCGCAGCGCCCAGCCCATCAGCGTCGTGGCGCCGGCGGACCGCGCCGACCAGGTGCTCGCCGAGGTCCGCGCGACCGAGGGCGTCGCTGCGGCCGAGGCCGGGCGCACCGGCGACGGCTGGACCGAGATCGCCGTCTTCGCGAAGGACGGGCCGGACACCGCCGGCGAGACGGCCACCATCGAGGCGCTGCGTGCCGGTCTCGACGGCAGCCACGTCGGCGGGCCCAGCGCCCAGCAGCGCGACCTGGAGGAGACCAACACCCGCGACAGCCTCGTGATCATCCCGTTGGTGCTCGTCGCCGTCCTGCTCGTCCTGATCGCCCTGCTGCGCAGCCTCGTCGCTCCGCTGATCCTCATCGCCGCCGTCGTCGCCGTCTGGGGGGCTTCGCTGGGGCTCGGCGGTCTCGTCTTCGAAGGGCTCTTCGGCTTCCACGGCATGGACCCCGGACTGCCGTTGCTCTCCTTCGTGTTCCTCGTGGCGCTCGGCGTCGATTACGGGATCTTCCTGATGCACCGGATGCGTGAGGAGGCCCTGTCGGGCGCGGACCCGGCCGCCGCGGCGCTGACGGCGCTGCGCACCACGGGCGGGGTTATCGCGTCGGCGGGCCTCGTACTGGCGGCGACGTTCGCCGTGCTGATGAACCTGCCGCTGGTGGCGCTGGTCGAGATGGGCTTCGTGGTGGCGGTGGGGGTGCTGCTGGACACGTTCCTGGTGCGGACGTATCTGGTGACGTCGGCGAGTGTGCTGCTGGGGCGGCGGGTGTGGTGGCCGGGGCCGCTGAGCCGACGGCCGGGCGGGGTGCGGGAGCCGGCGGGAGGGGCACGGCTGCGGGAACCGGCGGGCCGGGCGTAGGGGGTGGGGTCGAGCCCCAGCGGGCGCGTGGCGCGTGCTCAGCCTCGCCGGTGTGTGAGGCGCAGGGGCGCCGCGCGGAGGGCGGCGTGGGGCCGGGCGGAGGCCGGTTACGGGGCGGGGCGGGGTGGGGAAACGTACGCAACGCGACCAGGATGGAGCCGTGTCAGACACCTCACCCCGCCCCCGCCTCGGCGAGCGCATTCTCACCGCGGTGAGCCGCGACCCCCTCACCGCACCCCACCGCGCCCGCAACGACGCGATCCTCGCCGCCGTCGTCGGGCTCGTGTCGTTCGTTCTCGCCCTGTTCGCCGACGACGGGCGCAGGCCCGACGCCCTGGGCTGGGCGCTCCTCGCCGGGACGGCCGTGGCCCTCGTGTGGCGGCGGTCGCGGACCGGGCTCGTGCTCGCCGCCGTCCTGCTGTGCGTCGCGCCGTACCACGCGCTCGACAACGCCCACGCCGCCCCCGTCCCGGCGTCGTTGCTCGCCCTGTACACCTTCGCCGCCACCGCCCGCCCGCTGCACACGCTGCTCGTCGGCGGCGGCGTCATCGCCGTCACGCTCACCGTGATGTTCCGCGTCGGGGCACACGAGGGGCTGGAGACCCTGCGGACCTCGGGCTGGATCCTCGCCGTCCTCGTCTTCGGCGTCGACGTGCGCGTCTACCGCCTCTACATCGCCTCCGTCCTCGGCCGCGCCGAGCGTGCCGAACGCACCCGCGAGGAGGAGGCCGCCCGGCGGGTCGCCGAGGAGCGGCTGCGCATCGCCCGGGACCTGCACGACCTGCTCGCGCACTCCATCACCCTCATCGGCGTGCAGACCTCGGTCGCGTCCCACGTGCTGACCGTCGACCCCGACCGCCTCGACCGCGCCCAGATCGCCAAGGCGCTCGACGACATCGCCGACACGTGTCGTACCGCGCGCGGCGAACTGCGCACCACGTTGGAGGTGCTGCGCGCGGTACGACACGGGCCCGACGGGGACGGGCCGTTGCCCGGCCTGGCCGCGCTCCCCGGTCTCGTACGGGCGGCGGGGGCGCGGCTGACCCTGGACACCGGAGAGGGGGCACTGCCGCCCGCGGTCGAGGCCGCCGCGTACCGGATCGTGCAGGAGTCGCTGACCAACGCCGTACGGCACGGCGGCGCGGGGCCCGTGTCGACGTCGCCCTGGAGCGGCGCGGCCGGGAGCTGCACGTCATGGTCACCGACGACGGCACGTCGTCCGCGGCGGCCGACACGGCGTCCGGATCCCACGGATTCGGCATCATCGGGATGCGCGAACGCGCCCGCAGCGTCGGAGGGACGCTGTCGGCCGGCCCGCGCACGGACGCGGCCGGCTTCGCGGTCGCCGCGATACTGCCCCTGCAGCCCACGGAGGCCGCCGCATGATCCGCGTACTGCTCGCCGACGACCAGAACCTCGTACGTGCCGCGTTCGCGATGCTCGTCGAGTCGGCCCGTGACATGGAGGTCGTCGGTCAGGCCGGGACCGGCGCCGAGGCCGTCGAACTGGCCCGCAGCGAACGGGCGGACCTCGTCGTCATGGACATCCGCATGCCCGAGCTCGACGGCATTGAGGCCACCCGGCTGATCGCCGCCGACGAGGACCTCGCGGGCGTGAAGGTCCTGGTGCTCACGACGTACGACACGGACGAGCACATCGTCGAGGCGCTGCGCGCGGGCGCGTCCGGGTTCCTGGTGAAGGACACCAAGCCGGCCGACCTGCTGGCCGCGATCCGGACGGTCGCGGCGGGGGAGTCGCTGCTCTCCCCGGGCCCCACGTCCCGCCTGATCGCCCGCGTGCTGAGCGCTCCCCGGCTGCCGTCCACCGGTGGTCCGGACGGTCTCACCGACCGCGAGCGCCAGGTCCTCACCCTGGTCGCCCGCGGCCTCAACAACACCGAGATCGCCGAGTGCCTGGGCCTCAGCCCGCTCACGGCCAAGACGCACGTGAGCCGGATCATGGGCAAACTGGGTGCGCGCGACCGGGCGCAACTCGTCATCGTCGCGTACGAGTCGGGCCTGGTGACGCCGGGCGGCGAGTAGTCACCGACCCGCCCGGAACAGAGGCTCTCACGGCGCGATGCTGTGGTTGAGCCGGAACAGGTTCCCGGAGCCGTCACGCGACGACGGCCGGTTCCGGGGCCGTCGAGCCCGGGACCGGCCGTCCGTGCGGTCCGCGCGAGCGCTACGCGCCGCTCGCCCTGAGCATGTCCTCACGCTCGACGATCTTCACGCGCTCGCGGCCCTGCGGCTCGCCCAGCGCCTTCTCGGCCGCGTCCAGCCGGTACCAGCCGTCCCACGTCGTGTAGCGGACGTTCCGGTCCGCGAGGAAGGACTCCACCGCATCCGGCTCCGGCGAAACCGGCGTCTGGAGACGGCCGTTCGCGTGGTCGTCCAGCAGGTTCGCGACGGTCTCGTTCGCGTCGCCCTTGGTGTGGCCGATCAGGCCGACCGGGCCGCGCCGGATCCAGCCGGTCACGTACGTCGACGACAGGTGCTCGCCGGACTCCTCGACGACCCGGCCGCCCTCGTCCGGGACCGTGCCGGACGCCACGTCCCAGGGGAGCTTGGGCAGTTCGTCCGAGAGGTAGCCGACCGCGCGGTAGACCGCGGTGACGTCCCAGTCCTTGAACTCGCCCGTGCCCTTCACGTTGCCCGTGCCGTCGAGCCGCGTGCGCTCGGTGCGCAGGCCCGTGACCCTGCCGTCCTCGCCGAGGATTTCGGCCGGGGACTCGAAGAAGTGCAGGAACAGCTTGTGCGGGCGGTCGCCGACGTCGCGGATCGCCCAGTTCTCCAGGGTCTTCGCGACCATGTCCGCCTGCTTGTTGCCGCGGCGGGTCTCGATCGAGCCCTCGTCGTAGTCGATGTCCTCGGGGTCGACGATGACCTCGATGTTCGGCGAGTGGTCGAGCTCCCGCAGCTCCATCGGGCTGAACTTCGCCTGTGCGGGGCCGCGCCGCCCGAAGACGTGGATCTCGAGGGCCTTGTTGGCCTTGAGCCCGTCGTAGACGTTCGGCGGGATCTCGGTCGGCAGCAGCTCGTCCGCGGTCTTCGCGAGGATGCGGGCCACGTCGAGCGCGACGTTGCCGACGCCGAGCACCGCGACCTTCTCGGCCTCCAGGGGCCAGGTGCGGGGCACGTCCGGGTGCCCGTCGTACCAGGAGACGAAGTCCGCCGCGCCGTACGAGCCGTCGAGGTCGATGCCGGGTATGTCGAGCGCCCGGTCCGCGGTCGCGCCCGTGGAGAAGATCACCGCGTCGTAGAAGGAGCGCAGGTCGTCGAGGCTGATGTCGTTCGGGTAGTCGACGTTGCCGAAGAGCCGGATCTGCGGCTTGTCGAGCACCTGGTGCAGGGCCGTGATGATGCCCTTGATCCGCGGGTGGTCGGGCGCGACGCCGTAACGGATCAGGCCGAAGGGCGCGGGCATCCGCTCGAAGAGGTCGATGGAGACGCCGGGCTCGGCGGCGGCCACCTCGGACTTCAGCAACGCATCGGCGGCGTAGATCCCGGCGGGGCCGGCTCCGACGATGGCTACCCGCAGGGTGCGGGGCATGTTCAGGTTCCCTTCGAGCGGCGACAACTGGCTCGTCGCACACCCTAAACAAAGGCAAGCCTAAGTTTGTACTCGGCCCAAACCTATGACCTCATAAGTGAGGCTTATGGCTAGTCAAAGGCCTGCTTGATGAGGGTGTCCCGCGCGGCGGCGGAGGGCGGGACGGGCGCGCCCGTCGAGGGCCTTGCCCGGCACCTTGCCCGTGAGGCCGCCGCGTGCGGGAGCACCCGGAGGAGGACACGCCGCGCCCCCTCGCCGCATCGGGGCGCTGCCCGATGGACACTGTCCGCCTGATCGCGACAGCTCTGCCCAGGGAAGGGGGCCGTACGCCATGACCCTGCCCATCGGTACGTACGTCGTCGACACCCGCACCGGGCGGGTGGGCCGGCTCATGGGGACGGCCGGCCCGTTCCTCTCGCTGAGACCCGTCGGCGGCGGCCGGGAGTGGGAGTGCGCTCCTGAGGAGGTGCGACCCGCGACGGCGGCGGAGCGGATCAGCGCGACGACGGCGTACGTGAACGCCCGCAGCCGGGGCGAACTGCCCTGAGCCCCGGCTGATCAGTAGTAGCCGGTCTCGCCGTCCAGGAGCTCGCGGATCGCGTCCATGTGGCCGGCGTGCCGGGCGGTCTCCTCGACCATGTGGATCACCATCCAGCGCAGCGACGCCCGGGCCGACGTGAAGTCGGGATGGCGGCCGGTCTCGTCGAAGCCGTGGGCGGCGATGATCTCGTCCGAGATCGCGCACTGCTTCTCGTACGCGTCGAGGAGCTGCGCGAGCGGCACACCCTCGACACGCATGTCGGCGTCCTCGGGGTCCTGCGAGAACTGGGGCCCGTCGGCGGGGCTCCCCAGGAAGAGGACCTCGAACCAGGTCTGCTCGGTCCAGCGCAGGTGGGAGACGATGCCCGCCATGGTCATCAGGGGCGAGGAGGGCAGGACCGCGCGGTGGGCGTCCTCGTCGGACAGGCCCTCGCACTTGTAGTGGATGATCGCGCGCTGCATGGCGAACCAGCCGAGGAGCTGCGTCCGTTCATCCCCGGAGAAGGGGGGCCGGGTGCGGGAAGGCGTCATGGGGCCGGACGCTAGCGCGGCCGCAGGCCCGGCGGCACCGGGTTTTCGGCCGGTGCCCGGCTCCTGGGTGCGCGGTCCGTTCCGCATGACGAACCCGTGCCCGGGAGCCGCCCGCGGTACGGGAGAATGGGCCCATGAGCCTGTTCCGCGATGACGGCGTCGTCCTGCGCACCCAGAAGCTGGGTGAGGCGGACCGCATCATCACGCTGCTCACTCGCGGTCACGGACGGGTACGCGCCGTCGCGCGCGGCGTGCGGCGCACCAAGTCGAAGTTCGGGGCCAGGCTGGAGCCCTTCTCGCACGTCGACGTGCAGTTCTTCGCCCGGGGCAGCGAGCTCGTGGGCCGCGGGCTGCCGCTGTGCACCCAGTCGGAGACCATCGCGCCCTACGGCGGCGCCATCGTCACCGACTACGCCCGCTACACCGCCGGCACGGCGATGCTGGAGACCGCCGAGCGGTTCACCGACCACGAGGGCGAACCGGCCGTCCAGCAGTACCTCCTGCTCGTCGGCGCCCTGCGCACCCTCGCCCGCGGCGAGCACGCGCCGGGCCTCGTGCTCGACGCCTTTCTGCTGCGCTCGCTCGCGGTCAACGGCTACGCCCCCAGCTTCGACGACTGTGCCCGCTGCGGACTGCCCGGCCCCAACCGCTTCTTCTCCGTCGCCGCAGGCGGCGCCATATGCGGCGACTGCCGGGTGCCGGGCAGCGTCGTACCCTCGGCGGAGGCCATCGGCCTGCTCAGCGCGCTGCTCACCGGCGACTGGGCGACGGCGGACGCGGCCGAGGCACGTCACGTCAGGGAGGGCAGCGGACTCGTGTCCGCCTATCTGCACTGGCACCTGGAGCGCGGCCTGCGCTCGCTCAGATACGTAGAGAAATAGGAGATGTGAGCCGCATGGCACGACGCGGAATCCTGGGCCGGTCCCGCCGCGAGTACAAAGTCCCCGAGCCGCATCCGTCGGGGGCGCGCCCGCCGAGGATTCCCGGCGAGCTCGTGCCGAAGCACGTGGCGATCGTCATGGACGGCAACGGCCGCTGGGCCAAGGACCGCGGCCTGCCGCGCACCGAGGGCCACAAGGTCGGCGCCGAGCGCGTGCTGGACGTGCTGCAGGGCGCGGTCGAGATGGGCGTCGGCAGCGTCTCCCTGTACGCCTTCTCCACCGAGAACTGGCGGCGCTCGCCCGACGAGGTGCGCTTCCTGATGAACTTCAACCGGGACTTCATCCGCAAGACCCGCGACCAGCTCGACGAACTCGGCATCCGGGTGCGCTGGGTGGGCCGGATGCCCAAACTGTGGCGGTCGGTGGCGAAGGAGCTCCAGATCGCCCAGGAGCAGACCAAGGACAACGACAGGCTCACGTTGTACTTCTGCATGAACTACGGCGGCCGGGCCGAGATCGCGGACGCCGCACAGGCGCTCGCGGCGGACGTGAAGGCCGGGAAGCTCGACCCGGCGAAGATCACGGAGAAGACCTTCGCCAAGTACCTGTACTACTCCGACATGCCGGACGTGGACCTGTTCCTGCGCCCGAGCGGCGAGCAGCGCACGTCCAACTACCTGCTCTGGCAGAGCGCGTACGCCGAGATGGTCTTCCAGGACGTGCTCTGGCCCGACTTCGACCGCCGCGACCTGTGGCGCGCCTGCCTCGAGTACGCCCAGCGCGACCGCCGCTTCGGCGGCGCGATTCCCAACGAGGAGCTGCTGGCCATGCAGGGCCGGCCGGACGGCGAGACCGGCTGACGGGCGCGGACCGGGAGCCGTTAGGGTCCCGCCCATGGATCATCAGGGGCGGGACACCCGACACACGACGGAAGCGATCGAGCTGGTCTACCGGCACACCCGCGCCGGCATCCTGGCGGCCGTGCTGGTGCGCGAGCGCCACCGGCGGATGACCTGGCCGCGGCGGATCATGTCCGGCCTGCTCCTGTGCATGGCGCTGCTGCTGGTCTACGGCGGCCGGACGCCGCTCGCCTCGGTGGCCGTCTGGCTGCTGCTCGCCGTGTTCTTCTGGGCGATCCCGCACGTGTACACGTTCCATGCGCTGCGCATCGTCCAGTGGCAGGGCGAGTTCCGCACGACGGTGACCGAGGACGGCGTGGCCGCCGTGAACGACCACTGCTCGCTCACCCAGCGCTGGACCCTCTTCCGCGGCTACCGGGAGATCTCCGACGCCTTCGTCCTGCTCAGCCGCGACCGGGGCGTGATGTGGGTGGAGACCCTCCCCAAGGACGGCCTGAGCGATCCCCGGGACGCCGACCGGCTGCGCGCCCTGCTCGACCGGCACCTGAAGAGGCTGTGACCAACCTCCCTGCCCCGGGTGGGGATTGGCACCTTCCGCCGATACGATCACGGCTCCGCAGTGGTGGACAGTCGTGTACGGAGGGGCCGTGGCAGAGGTGCAGGAGCAGGACGGACAGACGGTGTCGCTCACCTACGAGCCCACCGCCGCGGACATGACGGGAGCGCTGCACGCGCGGATGCGCGGCACCGCCTCCGGCCGCCGGACCCGCCGGCTGCTGCTGGTCACCGGGGTGGCCGGCCTGTGCTGCGCCGCCGTCCTCGTGGGCCTCGGCGAGAGCGACTTCCTGCGCCTGTTCGTCAGCGTCTTCCTCGCCGTCTTCGCCTTCGGCAGCGTGTACGCGCTGCCCCGGCTGCAGGCCCGCCAGCTCGAGCAGCTCGCCGCCCGCCAGGGCGAGTTCCGTGCCACGGTCGACCACCGAGGGATACGGGTGGCCACGCGCGACACCGAGACCGCGACGAACTGGGAGACGTACCCGCGCTACGCCGAGACCGACGAGCTGTTCGTCCTGCTCAGCGCGGACAAGCACGGTGTCGGCGTCATCGTCCTCCCCAAGCGCGGCGTCCCCGCCCAGGGCGACGTCGACCGCCTGCGCGCGCTGCTCGACGGGCACGTCCAGCGGGTCTGACCGTACGGGCCCGTCACGGCCGGTACGCGGCCGCGACACGCGAGGGTTCACCCCCGTCGGTCCGACCGCGCTGCGGTCACTGGGCCGGCGTCGCCGCCGGGGGCGGCCACAGGCGGGCGTACGAAGCCGGGCGGCGCCCACGAGGCGGGCGGCCACGCGGCACGCTGCCGGGTTCGGTGGTCACGAGGCGGACGTACGAAGCCGGGTGGCAGACATGACGCGGGCGTACGGCGATGCGGCCCGCGTGGCGCGCCGCCGAGGCGGTGGTCACGCCGCGCGGGCGGTCAGTTCGCCTTCGCCGCGCACTCCGCACACGTACCGAAGATCTCGACCGTGTGCGCCACGTTCACGTATCCGTGCTGCGCGGCGACCGTCTCCGCCCACTGCTCCACGGCCGGGCCCTCGACCTCCACCGCTTTGCCGCACATCCGGCACACCAGGTGGTGGTGATGGTCGTCCGTCGAGCAGCGCCGGTACACCGACTCGCCGTCGCTGGTCCGCAGCACGTCCACCTCGCCCGCGTCGGCGAGCGACTGGAGCGTGCGGTAGACCGTCGTCAGGCCCACCGAGTCGCCGCGGTGCTTGAGCATGTCGTGCAGCTCCTGCGCACTGCGGAACTCGTCCACCTCGTCCAGCGCCGCCGCCACCGCGGCACGCTGCCGGGTGGACCGGCCTCGCACCGGGGCGGTGTTCCCGCCGGTTGGCGCCGTGGTCACAGGAGCCTCCTTGCCTCGCCCGCACATGTGTCGGGCCATTCTGCCAGGCCCGCGCGCGGCCCCCGCCCGCGCTCAGACCTTGACGTCGTCACTCGGCCGTCGCGTACCCGGCATGCCCACCGTGCACTCCGCGTCCCCGGCCGCCGGCGTCGCCCGCAGACGCGCCAGCGGCAGCGCCAGCGCGGTGAGCACCAAGAAAACGGCGATGGCCAGCAGGATAATCGTCGCTCCCGGCGGCACGTCCTGGTAGTAGGACGTGCTGGTTCCGGTCAGGGCCACGGCGACCCCGATCCCCACCGCGAGCGCGAACGTCGCCCGGAACGACCGCGTCACCTGCTGCGCGGCCGCCACCGGCACCACCATCAGCGCGCTGACCAGCAGCAGGCCCACGACGCGCATCGCCACGCTGACCGTGACCGCGGCGGTCACCGCGATCAGCAGGTTCAGCGCGCGGACCGGCAGGCCGGTCACCCGGGCGAACTCCTCGTCCTGGCTGATCGCGAACAGCTGCTTGCGCAGCCCCAGCGAGACCAGCACCACGAAGCCGGCCAGGATCGAGATGGCCGTCAGGTCCTCCTGCGACACCGTGGACAGCGAGCCGAACAGGAACGAGCTCAGGTTTGCGGTCGACCCCGTGTCCGAGAGGTTGACGAGCATCACGCCGCCGGCCATGCCGCCGTAGAACAGCAGCGCCAGCGCGATGTCGCCGCGCGTACGCCCGTAGGCGCGGATGAGCTCCATCAGCACCGCGCCGAGCACCGACACCAGCGTCGCCACCCACACCGGGTTGACGGACAGCAGGAAGCCGAGGCCGACACCGGTCATCGCGACATGGCCGATTCCGTCGCCCATCAGCGCCTGTCGGCGCTGGACCAGGTGAATGCCGACCGCCGGGGCGGTGATGCCGACCAGCAGCGCCGCGAGCAGAGCCCGCTGCATGAACTCGGTTTCCAGGATTTCCATGATCAGGTCAGCAGTCCTGTGCGGAGCGGCTCATGGGCCGCGTGCGGATGTACGTGGTCGTGGCCCGGCAGGGCGTGCTGGCCCAGCGCCGCCGGCGGCGGCCCGTCATGGACCACGCAGCCGTCGCGCAGCACCACAGCCCGGTCGATCAGCGGCTCCAGCGGCCCCAGCTCGTGCAGCACGAGCAGCACCGACGTGCCGTCCGCGACCTGGTTCCGCAGTGTCGACGCGAGGATCTCCTGGCTCGCCAGGTCCACGCCCGCCATCGGCTCGTCCATGATCAGCAGTTCGGGTTCGGAGGCGAGCGCCCGCGCGATGAGCACCCTCTGGTGCTGGCCACCCGACAGCGCGGTCACCGGGTCCCCGGCCCGGTCGGCGAGCCCCACCAGCTCGATGGCCCGCTGCACGGCCGCCTTGTCGGCGCGCGAGGAGAAGCCGAAGCGGGTGCGGGAGAGGCGGCCGGCGGACACGACCTCACGCACGGTCGCCGGCACGCCGCTCGCGGCCGTCGTACGCTGCGGCACGTAGCCGACCCGCGCCCACTGCCGGAAGCGGCGCAGGGGCGTGCCGAACAGCTCGATCGAGCCGTCCGTCAGCGGCACCTGGCCGATGACGGAGCGCACCGCCGTCGACTTGCCGGAGCCGTTGGCGCCCAGCAGCGCCACGACCTCACCGCGCCCGACGGTGAGGTCCACTCCGCGCAGCACGGGGCGCGTGCCGAGCGTGGCCCGGGCGCCGCTGACGGATATGACCGGATCCGCGGCCGGTTCCGTGACGGGCTCCATGGCGTGTGCCTCCGTTGCGTGCGTGGTGGGTGTCGCGTCGTGCTGCGGGATCACTCCGCGCCGAGGGCCTTCTGCAGCGCGGCGAGGTTGGAACGCATGACCTCCATGTAGTCATCGCCCTTGGACCTGTCGGTGATTCCCTCCAGCGGGTCGAGGACATCGGTCCGCAGGCCGGTGTCCTCCGCGAGGGTCTTCGCCGTCCGGTCGCTCGCGAGGGTCTCGAAGAAGACCGTGGTGACCTTCTCCTCCTTCGCGATCGTCTGCAGCTCCTTGATCCGCGCCGGGCTGGGCTCGGACTCGGGGTCGACGCCCGCGATGCCCTCCTGGTCCAGGTCGTAGCGCTCGGCGAGGTAGCCGAAGGCGGAGTGCGTGGTGATGAACGTCCTCGTCTTCGCGTCCTTCAGGCCCTGTGCGAACTCGGCGTCCAGCGCGTTCAGCTTCGCGGCCAGCGCGTCGGCGTTCTTCGTGTAGTCCGCCGCGTGGTCGGGGTCGGCCTTCCCGAGGGCCTTGCCGACGCCCTCGGCGACCTCGGCGTACTTCGCCGGGTCGAGCCAGAGATGCGGGTCCGCGCCGGCCTCGCTCTCGTGGCCGTGCTCGTCCTCGTGTGCGGCCTCTTCGTGGCCGCCCCCCTCGTGCCCGTGGTCGTGACCGGACCCGGTGCCGTGGCTCTCCAGCGTGGTCAGGGTGGCGGCGTCGACCTTGTGCTCCGCGCCGGACCCGGCGATCGCGTCGTCGACGGCGGGCTGGATGCCCTTGAGGTAGAGGATCAGGCCGGAGTCGTTCAGCTCGGCGGTCTGGCGGGGCCCCAGTTCGAGGTCGTGCGGCTCGACGCCCGGCTTGGTGAGCGTGGTGACGGAGACGTTGGCGCCACCTATCTGCTCGGCGAGATACTGCATCGGATAGAAAGACGCCACGACCTTCAGCTTGCCGTCGTCGCCGCCCTCGGCGGCGTCGGAGCCGGAGCACGCGGAGACGGCCATGAGGCCGAGCGCGACGGCTCCGGCGACGGCGGTGGTGGGTATGAGGCGTCGTACGTTCATGACAGTCATTTTCAACAAAATCGGAAACGATTGTCAATAAACCCCCGTGGCCAGGCCATGACCCGGACCGATTTGATCCGGGGGGTGCGGCCGCCGGTAACCTGAAGCATTCTCCGTTCGTCGTCGTCGTAATGAAGAGAGCACCGTGGCCGCCGACAAGATCGACACCATCGTCAGCCTGAGCAAGCGCCGTGGCTTCGTCTACCCGTGCAGCGAGATCTACGGCGGTCAAAAGGCCGCCTGGGACTACGGACCGCTGGGTGTCGAGCTCAAGGAGAACATCAAGCGCCAGTGGTGGCGCTACATGGTCACGTCCCGCGAGGACGTCGTCGGCATCGACTCGTCGGTGATCCTGGCCACCGAGGTGTGGGAGGCCTCCGGTCACGTCGCCACGTTCACCGACCCGCTCACCGAGTGCACCTCCTGCCACAAGCGCTACCGCGCCGACCACCTGGAGGAGGCCTTCGAGGCGAAGCACGGCCGCCTCCCGGACAGCCTCGCCGAGGTCAACTGCCCCAACTGCGGCAACAAGGGCCAGTTCACCGAGCCCAAGCAGTTCTCCGGCCTGCTCTCCACCCACCTCGGCCCCACGCAGGACTCCGGCTCCATCGCCTACCTGCGCCCCGAGACCGCCCAGGGCATCTTCACCAACTTCGCCCAGGTGCAGCAGACCTCGCGGAAGAAGCCCCCGTTCGGCATCGCGCAGATGGGCAAGTCCTTCCGGAACGAGATCACGCCGGGCAACTTCATCTTCCGCACCCGCGAGTTCGAACAGATGGAGATGGAGTTCTTCGTCAAGCCGGGCGAGGACGAGCAGTGGCACGAGTACTGGATGGAGCAGCGCTGGAACTGGTACACCGGCCTCGGCCTGCGTGAGGAGAACATGCGCTGGTTCGAGCACCCGGCCGAGAAGCTCTCCCACTACTCCAAGCGCACCGCCGACATCGAGTACCGCTTCCAGTTCGGCGGCAACGAGTGGGGCGAGCTCGAGGGCGTCGCCAACCGCACCGACTACGACCTCTCCGCGCACTCGAAGGCGTCCGGCACCGACCTGTCGTACTTCGACCAGGAGGCCGGCGAGCGCTGGACCCCGTACGTCATCGAGCCCGCGGCCGGTGTCGGCCGCACCATGCTCGCCTTCCTCCTCGACGCCTACACCGAGGACGAGGCCCCCAACGCCAAGGGCGTCATGGAGAAGCGCACGGTCATGCGCCTCGACCCGCGCATCGCGCCCGTCAAGGTCGCCGTGCTCCCTCTGAGCCGCAACGCGCAGCTGTCGCCGAAGGCCAAGGGCCTTGCCACCGACCTCCGGCAGAACTGGAACATCGAGTTCGACGACGCCGGCGCCATCGGCCGCCGCTACCGCCGCCAGGACGAGATCGGCACCCCGTTCTGCGTCACCGTCGACTTCGACACGCTCGACGACAACGCGGTCACGGTTCGCGAGCGCGACACCATGAAGCAGGAGCGCGTCTCCCTGGACCAGATCCAGGGCTACCTGGGCAGCCGCCTGCTCGGCTGCTGACGTTCGTCGGCCGTTCGTCACGAAGCCCCCGGTTCCGGGTACGGAACCGGGGGCTTCGTGTGCACACTGGGGCGCATGGTGTCGATGACCACCAGCAAGGTCAGCAGATGGGACGGGCACGGCAGGGAACACGTCGTGCACGTCCAACGGTCCGGTGTGCAGCGGCACTTGCGCTGCGACACCTGTGGGTGGCGCAAGAGCGCCCAGTTTCTTCCCTGGCTGAAGGCGGAGGAGCACCTGGTCCTGGAGCACCAGGCGACGGTCGACCCGAGGGCCTAGCCGACGCCGTCAGACGCGCAGGCCGCGCAGCAGAAGGCCCACCACGGCCTCGAACTCGGCGTCGACGGTGGGTTTTCCCCATTCCGGCGCGTACGCGGGGTCGTGGAAGCGGGCCGTCGCGTCGAACAGCGCACGGGCGGCGGCCGCAGGGTCGTCGGCAGTGAAGTCCCCGGCGCGCACGCCCTCTTCGACGATCTGCCGCAGCTGGCCGACCAGGACCTCCAGGTGCCGGTCCACCACACCGCTGTTCTCGTCGATGAGCACGCCGTACGTGGCGAACAGCTCGGGGTCGTCGCCCGCCTTATGGCGCTTGGCCTCGAAGAGCGCGGACAGCCAGTCGGCGACCCTCTCGGGGCCGGTGCGGTCCGGAGCCTCGATGATCTCGGCGAGGGCGACCTCGGTACGGGTGAGCCAGCGGTCGGTCACCGCCTCACGCAGCGCCGCCTTCGTGCGGAAGTGGCGGTAGACGCTGCCGTGGGAGACCCCGAGGGCCCGCGCGACGTCGACCACCGTGGCCTTGGCCGGGCCGTAGCGCCGCAGCACCTCCTCGGTGGCTTCGAGGATGCGCTCGGCGGTCAGGGTCTCGGTGGGCATGGGGTCGACAGTACCCGGCGGGGCGGCGGGGTCAGCGCTCGCTGTCCAGGTGGGCCATCTGGGCCGCCGGATAGCGCTCGCCGGCCGCGGCGCCGGCCGGAACCGCCTGCTCGACGGCCGCCAGCTCCTCGGTCGACAGTGCGACGTCCAGCGCGCCCAGCGCCTCGGCGAGACGCGCGCGGGTACGGGCGCCGATCAGCGGCACGATGTCCTCGCCGCGCGAGAGCACCCAGGCGATCGCCGTCTGCGCCACGCTCACGCCCTTGTCGTCGGCCACCTTGCGCAGCTGCTCCACCAGATCCAGGTTCCGCTGGAGGTTGTCGCCCTGGAAGCGGGGGCTCATCCCGCGGAAGTCGTCGGGCGCGAGGGAGCGGTCCCGGGTGAAGTGGCCGCTGATCAGCCCGCGCGAGAGCACGCCGTACGCCGTGACCCCGATGCCCAGCTCGCGCACCGTGGGCAGGATCTCCTTCTCGATGCCGCGCGATATCAGGGAGTACTCGATCTGGAGGTCGGCGATCGGGGCGACGGAGTCGGCCCGGCGGATGGTCTCCGCACCGACCTCCGAGAGCCCGATGTGGCGGACGTGGCCGGCCTCGACCAGCTCGGCGATGGCGCCGACGGTCTCCTCGATCGGCACGTCCGGGTCCACGCGGGCGATCCGGTAGACGTCGATGTGGTCGGTGCCGAGGCGCTGGAGGCTGTACGCGGCGAAGTTCTTGACCGCGGCGGGCCGGCCGTCGTAGCCGCTGAAGCCGCCCTCGACGGTGCGCAGCGCGCCGAACTTGACGCTGATCAGGGCCTGTTCGCGGGCGGAGGGGGCGGCGGTGCGCAGGGCCTCGTTGATCAGCAGCTCGTTGTGGCCCATGCCGTAGAAGTCGCCCGTGTCGAGGAGGGTGACGCCGGCGTCGAGCGCGGCGTGGATGGTCGCGATCGACTCGGCCCGGTCGGCCTCGCCGTAGAGAGCGGACATGCCCATGCAGCCGAGGCCCAGGGGGAAGACGCGCGGGCCGGTGCTGCCGAGGGGCCGGGTGGGGTGCGGGACGGAGGTCATGGGGGCTCCCATTCGTCAGGTCGCGTACGGAAGGTCTTGCCACTGACGACTATGGCATGTCTGATGACAGATTTCAATATCTGTCATTCACCGACGATCGGTGGGAAAAACAGATGCCCCACGGCCGGCCGCGCGCTACCGTCCCTGCCATGTCTTCGTTCTTCCAGATCTACGAGTGAGACGGCGGCAGCCTGCCCGCCACCCGGAATCCGAGTCACTTCTCACCCCGACGGGAGAACCCCATGGCCAAGAGCCGGAACAACCTCCTCGGCGTCGGCGGACAGCGCAAGAAGCTGTCCCGCGCCGACCAGCACGGAAACGGGCCCGCCCGCACAGCGGACCGCAAGGCGGCCGCCGACCAGAAGCAGGAGCTGCTGCGCAAGATGCGTGAGCGCGCCCAGGGCCGCCACGAGCAGTCGCAGGAGCAGCCGCAGGAGGACGCGTCCTGATCGCATGAAGGGGCCCGGACCGCGCGCGAGGCGCGGCCGAGGCCCCTTTCAGGCGTCACCGGGCGGACGCGGGCCTTTCACGCGTCACCGGCAGGCGCGGGCGTCCGCCTCGGCCGCAGGGGCGAGGAGCCGGGCCGTGCGGCGAGCGGATTCCTGTGCACGCCGGCCGCTGGTGAGCCCCCCGACGACCAGTACGCACAGGCCGCAGCCGGCGATGATCCACCAGGCGGGCCGGCTCGCGGCGACGAAGCCCTCGGTGGGAGCGGAAGTGGGGACTCCGGCAGCGAGAACGGCCCCGATGACGGCGACGCCGAGCGTCTGGCCGATCTGGCGGCTGGTGGAGGCGACGGCGGCGGCGACCCCGGCCTGGGCGCGGGGCATGCCGGAGACGGCGGTGTTGGTGATCGGCGTGTTGACCATGCCGAAGCCCAGGCCGAACAGCACGAAGCCGGTGAACAGCAGCACCTGCGAGGTCTCGGCCTCGAACGCGGCGAACAGGACCCCGCTCGCGGCCATGGTGATGCCCGCGATCAGCAGCGGCAGGCGCGGGCCCCGGCTGCTGACGAGCCGTCCCGACAGGGGCGCGGACACGAGGGTGAGGCCCGCCATCGGCAGCATGTAGAGGCCGGCGTGCAGGGCGGAGTAGCCGCGCACGTCCTGCAGGTAGAGCGTGTTGACGAAGAGGAAGCCGGCGAGCGCCGCGAACGAGCACACCGCGATGACGGTGGCCCCGCTGAACGGCGCGCTGCGGAAGAAGCGCAGGTCGATCAGGGGTTCGCGGCGCCTCGGCTCGTAGAGCAGCAGACCGGCCAGGGCGAGGGTCGAGAGCACGGCGAAGGCGGGGTCGGCCTCGATGATCGCGTACGTGAGCGAGCCGAGCAGCACGATCACGAGGAGCTGACCCACGGGGTCGGCCCGGCGGGGCCGGGGAGCGCGGGACTCGGGGACGTAACGCCAGGTGAGCAGCAGGGCGACGAGGCCGACGGGGAGGTTGACCCAGAAGATGGACCGCCAGCCGACGGAGTCGACGAGCAGCCCGCCGACCAGCGGCCCCGCGGCCATCGAGATGCCGACGACGCCACCCCAGAGGCCGATGGCGCGGGCACGTTCGCCCGGGTCCGTGAAGGTGTTGGTGATGATCGACATGGCCACGGGGTTGAGCATCGAGCCGCCGACGGCCTGCACCATGCGGAAGCCGACGAGCAGTTCGAGGCTGGGCGCCAGCGAGCAGAGCAGGGACCCGAGGGTGAACAGCACGAGGCCGGCCTTGAAGACCCGGCGGCGGCCGAAGCGGTCGGCGGTGGAGCCGGCGAGCATCAGCAGGGAGGCGAGGACGAGGGTGTAGGCGTCGATCGTCCACTGCATGCCCGCCACGGAGGCGCCCAGCTCGTCGCGCAGGGAGGGCAGGGCGACGTTCAGCACGGTGTTGTCGAGGCTGACGATGAGCAGGCTCGTGCAGCAGATCGCCAGGATCAGGATCCGGTGACGGGGGCTGATCTCCTCCATGGGTGCATAGTACGGCTAACTAAGGACTGTGCCGGTGCGCGACAATGGGGCCCATGACCACGCTCGCCCCTGCTGCCGCCACGACGCTCCGGATCGGCCCGCACACCGTGCAGCCGCCGGTGGTGCTCGCACCCATGGCCGGAATCACCAACGCTCCCTTCCGCACCCTCTGCCGCGAGTTCAGCGGCGGGAAGGGCCTGTTCGTGAGCGAGATGATCACCACGCGGGCGCTGGTCGAGCGCAACGAGAAGACGATGCAGCTCATCCACTTCGACGAGACCGAGACCCCGCGCTCGATCCAGCTGTACGGAGTGGACCCGGTCACCGTCGGCAAGGCCGTGCGCATGATCGTGGACGAGGACCTGGCCGACCACATCGACCTCAACTTCGGCTGCCCCGTCCCCAAGGTGACCCGCAAGGGCGGCGGCTCCGCCCTGCCCTACAAGCGGCCGCTGCTGCGGGCGATCCTCAACGAGGCCGTGTCCAACGCGGGTGACCTGCCGGTCACGATGAAGATGCGCAAGGGCATCGACGACGACCACATCACCTATCTCGACGCGGGCCGTATCGCGGTCGACGAGGGTGTCACGGCGATCGCCCTGCACGGACGCACGGCAGCGCAGCACTACGGCGGCACGGCCGACTGGGACGCGATCGCGCGGCTCAAGGAGCACGTCCCGGAGATCCCGGTGCTCGGCAACGGCGACATCTGGTCGGCGGACGACGCGCTGCGGATGGTGCGCGAGACCGGCTGTGACGGGGTGGTCGTGGGGCGCGGCTGCCTGGGGCGGCCGTGGCTCTTCGGCGACCTGGTGGCGGCCTTCGAGGGACGCACGGACGCCTACGCGCGGCCGTCGCTGCGCGAGGTCGCGGACGTCATGCTGCGGCACGCGACGCTGCTGGGCGAGTGGATCGGCGACGAGTCGCGTGGGGTCATCGACTTCCGCAAGCACGTGGCCTGGTACCTCAAGGGCTTCGCGGTCGGTTCGGAGATGCGCAAGAAGCTGGCGGTCACGTCGTCCCTGGACGAGCTCGGCGCTCAGTTGAGCGAGCTCGACCTGGACCAGCCGTGGCCGGTGGGGGCCGACGGGCCGCGGGGCAGGACGTCGGGCAACAACCGCGTGGTGCTGCCGGACGGCTGGCTGAAGGATCCGTACGACTGCGCCGGGGTCGAGGCCGACGCGGAACTGGACACTTCGGGCGGCTGAGCGCGCGCCGGCACCCGTCGTGCCGGTCCGGATGATGGAATTCCGTCAGGTTTCCCGGCGTGATTCTCGCCACCCCTGATAGGGGGCGCGCTCAGATGAGCGATATTCGGACGGCTGCACCTTTCAAAGGATGGCACTGAGTGCCACCCTTTTGGTCTTCGCCTTCTGTGTCGACCCATCACGCTGCGTCGACGGAGATCGTCGACTTCGTCGCTTAGCGTACTGATGGCTTCAGAAGTTGAAGACAGTGGCTGCCGCCTGCGGACTCCGGTGACACTTTCGATCTGCTGGCGGACGAGTGGTTAAGGCCGTATGACGCGCAAGTGGACGTACCGAGGTGCCTTCGATCTGGGTATGTTCCTCGCCGTCAGGGCAGCCACCGAGTCCTCGAGGAGTCGAGACCCGTGTCGGAAAACAAAGATCAGAAGTTCGTCTACGACTTCACCGAGGGCAACAAGGACCTCAAGGACCTGCTCGGCGGGAAGGGTGCGAACCTCGCCGAGATGACCAACCTCGGTCTCCCGGTCCCTCCCGGCTTCACGATCACCACCGAGGCGTGCAAGGTCTACCTCGAGAGCGGCGAGGAGCCCCCGGCGCTCCGCGACGAGGTGAGTGCCCACCTCGACGCCCTCGAGCAGTCCATGGGCAAGAAGCTCGGTCAGGCCGACAACCCGCTGCTGGTGTCCGTACGCTCCGGCGCCAAGTTCTCGATGCCCGGCATGATGGACACCGTCCTCAACATCGGTCTCTCCGACGAGTCGGTGGCGGGCCTCGCCACGCAGGCCGGCGACGAGCGCTTCGCCTGGGACTCCTACCGCCGCCTCATCCAGATGTTCGGCAAGACCGTGCTTGGCGTCGAGGGCGAGCTCTTCGAGGACGCCCTCGACGAGGCCAAGGCCGCCAAGAAGGTCACCGTCGACACCGACCTCGACGCCGCCGACCTGAAGAAGCTGGTCAAGCAGTTCAAGAAGATCGTCAAGGCCGAGGCCGGCCGCGACTTCCCGCAGGACCCGCGCGAGCAGATGGACCTCGCCATCCACGCGGTCTTCGACTCCTGGAACACCGACCGCGCCAAGCTCTACCGCCGCCAGGAGCGCATCCCCGGCGACCTCGGCACCGCGGTCAACGTCTGCTCCATGGTCTTCGGCAACCTCGGCCCGGACTCCGGCACCGGCGTCGCCTTCACCCGCGACCCGGCCTCCGGCCACCAGGGCGTCTACGGCGACTACCTGCAGAACGCGCAGGGCGAGGACGTCGTCGCCGGTATCCGCAACACCGTGCCGCTCGCCGAGCTCGAGTCGATCGACAAGAAGTCGTACGACCAGCTGATGCAGATCATGGAAACCCTCGAGACGCACTACAAGGACCTGTGCGACATCGAGTTCACCATCGAGCGCGGCCAGCTGTGGATGCTCCAGACCCGCGTCGGCAAGCGCACCGCCGGGGCCGCGTTCCGCATCGCCACGCAGCTCGTGGACCAGGGCCTGATCGACGAGGCCGAGGCGCTCCAGCGCGTCAACGGCGCGCAGCTGGCGCAGCTGATGTTCCCGCGCTTCGACGACACGGCGAAGACCGAGCTGCTCGGCCGCGGTATCGCCGCCTCCCCGGGTGCGGCCGTCGGCAAGGCCGTCTTCGACTCCTACACGGCGGTCAAGTGGTCGCGGTCCGGCGAGAAGGTCATCCTGATCCGCCGCGAGACCAACCCGGACGACCTGGACGGCATGATCGCCGCCGAGGGCATCCTGACCTCGCGCGGCGGCAAGACCTCGCACGCGGCCGTCGTGGCGCGCGGCATGGGCAAGACCTGTGTCTGCGGCGCCGAGGAGCTGGAGGTCGACACCAAGCGCCGCCGGATGACCGTGGGCGACCGGATCATCGAGGAGGGCGACGTCGTCTCCATCGACGGCTCCACCGGCAAGGTGTACCTCGGTGAGGTCCCGGTCGTGCCGTCCCCGGTCGTCGAGTACTTCGAAGGCCGCATGCACGCGGGTGCCGACGACGCCGACGAGCTGGTCGCGGCCGTGCACCGGATCATGGCCTACGCGGACCGGGTCCGCCGGCTGCGGGTGCGGGCCAACGCGGACAACGCCGAGGACGCGCTGCGCGCGCGGCGGTTCGGCGCGCAGGGCATCGGCCTGTGCCGCACGGAGCACATGTTCCTCGGCGAGCGCCGCGAGATGGTCGAGAAGCTGATCCTCGCCGACACCGACGACGAGCGCGCCGCTGCCCTGGAGGCTCTGCTGCCGCTGCAGAAGCAGGACTTCGTCGAGTTGTTCGAGGCGATGGACGGGCTGCCGGTGACGGTGCGTCTGCTCGACCCGCCGCTGCACGAGTTCCTGCCCGACATCACCGAGCTCTCGGTGCGCGTCGCCCTCGCCGAGGCCCGCAAGGACCCGCACGAGAACGACCTGCGCCTGCTCCAGGCCGTGCATCGGCTGCACGAGCAGAACCCGATGCTGGGTCTGCGCGGTGTACGCCTCGGCCTGGTCATCCCCGGCCTGTTCACCATGCAGGTACGGGCGATCGCGGAGGCCGCGGCCGAGCGCATCGAGGCCAAGGGCGACCCGCGCGCGGAGATCATGATTCCGCTCGTGGGCACGGTCCAGGAGCTGGAGATCGTCCGCGACGAGGCCGAGCAGGTCATCGCGGAGGTGCAGGCGGCGACCGGCGTGGAGCTCAAGCTGGCGCTCGGCACGATGATCGAGCTGCCGCGTGCCGCGCTGACCGCCGGTCAGATCGCGGAGGCCGCCGAGTTCTTCTCCTTCGGCACGAACGACCTCACCCAGACGGTGTGGGGCTTCTCGCGGGACGACGTGGAGGCGAGCTTCTTCACGGCGTACCTGGAGAAGGGCATCTTCGGAGTGTCGCCGTTCGAGACGATCGACAAGGACGGTGTGGGCTCGCTCGTGCGCAGCGCGGTGGCGGCGGGCCGGGCGACGCGTCCGGACCTGAAGCTGGGCGTGTGCGGGGAGCACGGCGGTGACCCGGAGTCGGTGCACTTCTTCCACGAGGCGGGCCTGGACTACGTCTCCTGCTCCCCGTTCCGCATCCCGGTGGCGCGCCTCGAGGCGGGCCGGGCGGCGGCCCAGTCGACGGGCAGCGACTCGCGCTGACGCGGGCGGTGCTCGGCCGATGACGTCCGAGCACCCAGGCGTCCGAGCGCGGACACATACTCCGGGGCCGTCATCCGGGAGCGGGGCACGAAAACCCGCAGTCCGGAACCTCGACCCTCACCGGCATCCCGGTGGCGGTCCCGGAACCCCAGCGGAAGGGGCAGGCGCCCTGTGCGAGGCGCCTGCCCCTTCCGCTTCGTCGTCTGGCGGCCCCGTCCGGTGAGCGCGGTCCGATCGAGCGCGGTCCAGCCGAGCGCCGATCGTCGAGCACTGCTCGGCGAGCCGCTGTTCTCCGCCGGGCGCTGCCCGCCCCGCAGGAAAGTCGCCCCTGCTGACCAGTCGTTCAGTTGAATTCCGTACGTACAACGGGAATCGAATTCTCGACATTTTCCGTACGAAGAAAACCGGCGGAGCGCGGCCGGCGGATCCCCACCCGCCGACCGCACTCCATTACCCGTGCCGGACACGGAGCCGCAACCTCCGCCACCGCCGCCGGACGCGAAGGCCCCCCACGGTCCTTGCTGCGTCACATCGGTGAAGTAGGTTTCATGCCCGACGCCGTACAGCCTTTCGGTTGCCCCCATGCTCCCGCGAGGCGTTTCAACTGTGGCTGAAACACCGTGGTAACAACCTGTGATTGCATGCATACTCAGTGATGGGGGGCGATTGCGGATGCAACAAGTGGGGGTTCGGTGCTTCGAATTCACTTCAACGCGGACGACCTGGCGAAAGTGCGCATGGCCGCCAGGCCCGACGCATTGTGGGAATCCATTCTCAGCTTCCACCGATTGCGCGACCGCAGAGGCGCTCTCACCTTCGGTGAATGGCGCTCCGAGGCCCGGGCCCGGTTGAAAGGTGAAACACGCCTGCTCGCCCAGCTCGTGCCGCCTCGGGGGTATTTCCCGGACTTCCTGACGCCCCGGGAGGGCCGTGACGGCCTCGACGCCGGGCTGGAGGCGCTCCGCGCCACTGCGCCCGCGCGGCTGCACACCGAGTTGGCCCTCGCGGTCGCCCACCGCTCGCCCCTGCACGTGCTGCCCGCCCGGCTCCTCGCCCTCGCCGAGGGCCGCGCGGAGGCCGTCGCCCGTCTCGTGGCCGCCCTGCGTGCCTACTACCGGGCCGCCGTAGAGCCGTACTGGCCCCACATCCAGGCCCGCGTCGAGGCCGACCGCGCCGTGCGCGGCCGGGCGCTGCTCGACGGGGGCGCGGGCGAGCTCCTCGCCTCGCTGCCGCCCGTGCTGCGCTGGCGTGCCCCCGTGCTGGAGGCCGACTACCCGGTCGACCGCGAACTGCGCTTGGCCGGGCGGGGGCTGCTGCTCCAGCCGTCGTTCTTCTGCCGCGGCACACCGGTCGTGCTGCGCGACGCCTCACTGCCGCCGGTGCTCGTCTACCCCGTCTCGCACGGGGCCGAGCCGGCCTTCGGCGAGTCGGCGGGACCCTCCCTCGGCCGTCTCCTCGGCCACACGCGCTCCGCCGTGCTCCAGGCCATCCGCAACGGCTGCACCACCAGCGAACTGGCCCGCAGGGCGGGGGTCTCCCTCGCCTCCGCGAGCCAGCACGCAGCGGTCCTCCGCGAGGCGGGGCTCGTCGTGACGCTGCGCCACGGCAACGCGGTCCTGCACACGCTCACCCCGCTGGGCGCCGCGCTGCTGCGCGGCGCCTCGGCGGAGCCCTCAGGGGTCCCCGAGCCCTACGCGCGGAACGGTCCGGTCACCTCGTAGGTGATGCCGCCCGAGGAGCTGCCCGTGGTGCCGCGCTGGCTGGAGAAGTAGAGCCGGCGCCCGTCGGGCGAGAAGGCCGGGCCGCAGATCTCCGAGCTCGACTGGCCGGTGATGCGCAGGAACGGCGCTATGACGTCGTCCGGCGTGATCACGCAGATCTCCATGTTGCCGCCGTCCTCGGCGACGAAGAGGTCGCCGGAGGTGGCCCCGGTCATGTTGTCGACACCGGTCAGCGGGGCGCCGCCGCCTACGACGAGGGAGTCGTCGTAGGCGAGTTCGTAGGTGCTGTTGAGCAGGTTCAGCTGCCAGAGGCGGTTGTCGCCCTTGGTGGTGAACCACACGCTGTCGTTGGCGTAGTGGCAGCCCTCGCCGCCGTTGAACAGCTTGGCGCCGGACACCTGGTCGCGGGTGGGGGTCGGGGAACCGTCGGGGTCCGGCACGGTCCCCCACGTGAAGGAGCCGGAGGTGGCCGTTCCGGCCTTGAGCACCTGGAGCGTGCCGGAGGACAGGTCGCCCCAGGTGGTGGGGACGAACCGGTAGAGGCAGCCGTCGGACGCGTCCTCGGTGAGGTAGATCACCTTGCGCACCGGGTCGGCCGCGGCGGCCTCGTGGTTGAAGCGCCCCATGGCGGACCGGCGTACGGCGGCCTTCACGCCCCACGGGTCGGTCTCGTAGACGTAGCCGGTGCTGACCTCCTCGCAGGAGAGCCAGGTGTTCCACGGGGTGGCGCCGCCCGCGCAGTTGCGGTTGGTGTTGGAGAGGATGCGGTAGGCGCCGGTGATCGCGCCGGTCGACGAGAACTTCACGGCGCTCGCGCCGCCGGTGGAGGAGATCTCCGAGTTGGAGACGTAGATCCAGCCGGTGCCGTCGGCGAAACAGGCGCCGCCGTCCGGGGCGTTGTGCCAGGTGTAGGAGGTGGAGCCGACCGTCCGGCCGGACCGGGCGATCACCCGGCTGGTGAACCCGGCCGGGAGCTGGATGCCGTTCGCGTCGGCCGTACCGAGCGGCCCGTACGGGCCGGCGCCGGGCTGCGCCGGAGCCGCGGAAGCGGCCCCCTGCCACAGCGTGAAGCCGAATGCGGCGGCCGACGTGCCGACGACCGCGCCACGCAGGAAACTACGACGTTCCACTTGTCACTCCAGAGGGGGATGACCAGCCCCGTGGCACCGGCCGGCACCACGGGGTCGCGCAGTCGGAGAACCTAGGAGCGGTGCATTGACGCCACGGCAACGGACAATGGCCCGGAGGCGTCGACTCCAGGAGTACCGGCGCGTTCGTTACCGGCCGTCACAGGAGCCCCAGGAGAGGGCCGAAACTTTTCCACGCGCGAGCGATGAGTACGGACCACCGTCCTCGTCTACCCCTACGAAGGCACCGCACGGCGGAGCACGCGACCAGAGCCCACGAGAGAGAGACGGCCATGCCCCAGATGATCTTCGTGAACCTGCCCGTGAACGACCTGCAGACCAGCAAGGCCTTCTGGAGCAAGCTCGGCTACTCCTTCAACCCGCAGTTCAGCGACGAGAACGCCGCATGCCTGGTCATCAGCGACACCATCTTCGCGATGCTGCTGACCAAGCCCCGGTTCAAGGACTTCACCAAGAAGGAGATCGCGGACGCCGCCGGCTCCACCGAGGTGATCCTGGCCCTGAGCGCCGAGAGCCGTGAGAAGGTCGACGAGCTCGTGGACGCGGCCCTCGCCGCCGGCGGCTCGCCGGCCAACGAGCCGCAGGACTACGGCTTCATGTACGGCCGTTCCTTCCAGGACCCCGATCACCACATGTGGGAGGTCGCGTGGATGGACATGGAGGCGGCGGCGGAAGCCATGGCACAGGGCGACTGACTCCGGCGGGGGAGGCGGCGGGCCGGTCGTGACGACCGCGTCACGGCGGGCCCGCCCGTTGGTACAGCCCCGGTGTCACGCCGAAACAGCGCACGAACCACCGGTGGAAGTGGCTCTGGTCGGCGAACCCCACCGCGACGGCCGCGTCCGCCGCCGGCGTACCGGCCGCCAGCAGCCCGCGCGCCCGCCGCAGGCGCACCAGCCGCTGCCAGTCCGACGGCGACATCCCGTACTCGGCCCGGAAGGCCCGGTACAGGGCGAACCGGCTGCAGCCCGCCGCCTCGGCGAGCGCCTCGGCCGTCACCTTCTCCGCGTACGTCTCCTCCAGTAGCGCACGCGCCCGGCGCGCCGCGAGCCGGGCCGGCCCGTCGCGGCCCGGGACCCGCTCCCGGGGCGGGCGTGCCGTGCCGCGGGCGACCATCGCGGTGACCGCCGCCGTCAGAAGCTCGTCGCGCACCAGGGGGTCCGCGTCGCCGACGAGCGCGGTGTGCAGCCGCAGCAGGGCGTCGCGCAGCACCGGGTCGCTCAGCGCCGGTTCGGGGAACAGCGGCATGACCGCCCGCCCGCCGGCCATGTCCGCCAGCGCGTCGCGGACGACGTCGGGGCCGATGTGCACGATCCGGTACTGGTAGCCGACGTCGGCCGCCGCCTGCCCGTCGTGCGGCTCGTCCGGATTGAACGCCATCACCATGCCCGCGCCGCTGGTGTGCGCGCCGCCCCGGCAGTGGAATCGCTGGGCCCCCGCCTCGGTGATCCCGAACGAGTACGCGTCGTGGCTGTGGGGGTGGTAGACGTGGTCGAAGAAGTGGGCGCGCATGGCCTCCAGCGGACGGTCCGGGTCGCGCCAGTAGCGTGCCCAGCCCTCGCCGGGCGTCCCCGGTGAGCCGTGAGCGGTGTCCATCCCCTCATTGTGGTCCCCGCACGAACGTACAAGACGGGGGAGGGCGGGCGGGGCGACGCTGGTCGCATGACATCGGCCAAGACGGCGTACCCGGTCAAGGGCAAGGACAACCCGTATCTGCTGCTGACGGTGACGATGGTGCTGTGGGGCAGCGCCTTCAGCAGTTCCAAGGTGGTGGTGGAACAACTTCCCCACGGCGTCGCGGCGTTCCTCCGCTTCGGCGGCGGTGCGCTCGCCCTGCTGGTCGCCGTGCGCCTCTTCGGCCGGCGCGGCGTACGGGTTGCCCCGCGCGACCGATGGAGGGCGGCGCTCGCCGGACTGCTCGGCGTCTTCGCGTACAACCTGAGCTTCTTCTGGGGGCTCTCGATGGCGCCCTCGATGGACGCGGGTGTGATCGTCCCGGTCATGAGCCCGGTCCTGACGACCGCGTTCCTGCTGCTCACCCGCAGGGAGTCGGCGGCGCCCGCGCGTATCGCGGGGCTCGGCCTGGGCGTGGTGGGCGCGGTGGTCTTCTTCGTCGGGGCGGGCACGGGCGGCGGGGGCGCGACTCGGCTGACCGGGGACCTGTTGTTCCTGCTGAGCGCCGTCTGCTGGGCCTCGTTCACGCTCGCGGGACCGCGCGTGCTGGCCGGCATCGAACCGCTGCGGGCCACGACGTACGCGACCTGCGCCGGGGCCGTGGCCCTCGGCGTGTTCTCGGCCCCCGAACTGGGCGACGTGAGCTGGGGCGAACTGCCCTTCAGGACATGGCTGAACGTGGTGTTCCTCGCCGTCGGGCCGACCGCCCTCGCCAACCTGCTCTACTACCGCGGAGTCGGCGCGGTCGGCCCCGCCTCGGCTTCCGTGATGATGTTCCTCGTGCCCGTCTTCGGCAGTTCGGCGGCCATCGTCTTCCTCGGCGAGTCCTTCGGCGCCGTCCAGGCGGCCGGTGCCGCGGTGCTGCTCGCCGGCGCGCTGCTCGCCGTCACCCAGGGGCGCCTGCCGGGCCACCGGGGCCCGGCAGGAGAGGGTGCCGCTCACGCGCCGCGAAGAGTCAGGGCAGTGACAGACGACGCGTGAGCGGAGCCGGGGGAGTGACCGCCGTCAGTGGAGGCGGACCTCGTAGGCGGTCACCGAGACCGTCTCGTCGTCCAGGCAGCGCCCGGACGCCAGGTCGAACCGCTGCTTGAGCAGCGGCGACGCGACGAACGGCCGGCCCGCCGCGGTGCCGATCAGGCCGCGCGAGAGCACCTGCGCCCCGGTGAACGGGTCGCGGTTGTCGATCGCGTACGGCACGCCGTCGCGGTCCAGGAACAGCCCGGCCTGGCGGCCGTCCGGCAGCAGGGCGGCGACCCCGCGGCCCGGCGTGAGCCGGGACAGCGGGCACACGGTCAGCCACTCGTCGCCGATCCGGAGCTGGATCTGCATGTCCGTCGACAGCTGCGTCTTCTCAGGGGCGATGGTCATCGGGCGGCAGTACCTTCCAGGGCTTCGTCCAGGGGACGGATGGACAGCAGGGGCAGATCGGGCTTGACCTGGTCGCGCTCGGGCACGAACTTCACCGTCGGGTCCGGCACGTCGGGCGCGTTGACGAACGACACGAACCGCAGCAGCCGCTCCGGGTCGTTCAGCGTCTCGGCCCACTCGTCCCGGTAGCCGGCGACGTGGTCGGCCATCAGGGACTCCAGCTCGTCGCAGATGCCGAGCGAGTCGTGCACGACGACGTCGCGCACGTGGTCGAGGCCGCCCTCGATCCGCTCCAGCCAGGCCGCGGTGCGCTCCAGCCGGTCGGCGGTGCGGATGTAGAACATCAGGAACCGGTCGATCAGCCTGATCAGTTCGGCGTCGGACAGGTCCTGCGCCAGCAGGTCGGCGTGGCGCGGCGTCGCTCCGCCGTTGCCGCCGACGTACAGGTTCCACCCGTTGGCCGTGGCGATCACACCGAAGTCCTTCGACTGCGCCTCGGCGCACTCGCGCTGGCAGCCGGAGACCGCCGACTTCAGCTTGTGCGGCGAGCGCAGGCCGCGGTAGCGCAGCTCCAGGTCGATCGCCATGCGGACCGAGTCCTGCACGCCGTAGCGGCACCAGGTCTGTCCCACACAGGACTTCACGGTCCGCAGCGCCTTGCCGTACGCGTGCCCCGACTCGAAGCCCGCGTCCACCAGCCGTCCCCAGATCTGCGGCAGCTGGTCGACCCGCGCGCCGAACAGGTCGATGCGCTGGCCGCCGGTGATCTTCGTGTAGAGGCCGAAGTCGCGCGCCACCTCACCGATGACGATCAGCTTCTCGGGGGTGATCTCACCGCCCGGGATGCGCGGCACGATCGAGTACGAGCCGTTCTTCTGCAGGTTGGCGAGGAAGTGGTCGTTGGTGTCCTGCAGCGCCGCCTGCTCGCCCTCCAGCACGTAGCCGGAGGCGCCGATCGTGGGCGCCAGCGAGGCGATGACGGAACCGACGGTGGGCTTGCAGACCTCGCAGCCGTTCGTGCCGCGCGCCGCCTCCCGGCCGTGCCCGTCCAGCAGTTCCTGGTACGAGGTGATGCGCAGGGCGCGCACGATCTCGTACAGCTCCTGGCGGGTCTGGGAGAAGCAGCCGCACAGGCCCTTGTCGACCTCGACGCCCGCGGCCTCCAGCTCGGCGTTGACCAGCTGGCCCAGCACCTTGACGCAACTGCCGCAGCCGGTACCGGCCTTGGTGCACTTCTTGACCTCGGGGACGGTGGTGCAGGAGTGCTCGGTGACGGCCCCGCGGATCGTGCCCTTGGTGACGTTGTGGCAGGAGCAGACGACCGCGTCGTCGGGCAGGGCGGCCGGGCCGAGCGCGACCGGCGCACCCGAGCCGGCGGGCAGCACGAGTTGTTCGGGCGAGACGGGCGGCACCGAGCCGGTGAAGGCGCGCAGCGTGCCGTACGCCTCGGCGTCGCCGACCAGGATGCCGCCGAGCAGCGTGCCCTCGGGGTCGATGACGAGCTTCTTGTAGACACCGGCGCGGGAGTCCGAGTAGACGACGTCGAGGCAGCCCTCGGCCGTGCCGTGGGCGTCGCCGAAGGAGGCGACGTCCACGCCGAGCAGCTTCAGCTTGGTGGACGTGTCGGCGCCAGTGAACGAGGACACCTCGCCCTCCAGCGCGGCCGCCGCCGTCTCGGCCATCTCGTAGCCGGGCGCGACCAGTCCGTAGACCCGCCCGTCCGAGGCGAGCGCGCACTCGCCGATGGCGAACACGGCCGGGTCGGAGGTGCGGCACTGCTCGTCGACGACGATGCCGCCGCGCTCGCCGACGGCGAGGCCCGCGTCGCGGGCGAGCTGGTCCCTGGGCCGTACGCCCGCGGAGAAGACGACGAGGTCGGTGGGGAGGACCGAACCGTCCGACAGGGCCATGCCGTTCACGGCGCCGTTCTCGCAGGCGGTGACCTCCTGGGTGCCGACGCCGGTGTGGACGGCGAGCCCCATGTCCTCGATGGTGCGCAGCAGCGCGGCGCCGCCGCCCTCGTCGACCTGCACCGGCATCAGGCGCGGCGCGAACTCGACGATGTGCGTCTGAAGCCCGAGGTCCTTGAGCGCGCCCGCCGCCTCCAGACCGAGCAGACCGCCGCCGACGACCGCTCCGACGCGGGCCGTCTTGGCGTACTCCTCGATCGCGAGCAGGTCCTCGATGGTGCGGTAGACGAAACAGCCCTCGGCGTCCTTGCCCGGCACCGGCGGGACGAACGGGTAGGAGCCGGTCGCCAGCACCAGCGTGTCGTACGAGAGGGTCAGGCCGGAGCGCGCGGTGACCGTGCGGGCGGCGGTGTCGATCGACTCGGCCGGGTCGCCCAGGTGCAGTTCGATGCCGTGCTTCGCCATGAAGCCGTCCTCGACCATGGACAGGTCCTCGGGCGTGTTCCCGGAGAAGTACGAGGTGAGGCGGACCCGGTCGTAGGCGGGGCGGGGTTCCTCGCACAGCACGACGACCCGCGCCCGGCCGGTGACGCCGCGGTCGGCGAGGGCCTCCAGGAAGCGCTGGCCGACCATGCCGTGGCCGACGACCACGATGGTGGGGCTGATCGCGGGAGTGGACGTCGCAGCCATGTCAGAGGCCTCCATCATTGGTGAGCAGGTGGAGCAGGGGCACGGAGTCGGGAAGGGCCTCGTCGCCCTCCCAGGCTCGGGCGAGTGCGCCGACCGACGCGAGATCCCCGAGCAGCACCCCGCCGACGAGCCGGTCGCCGCGGACGACGACCTTGCGGTACGCGCCCCGGGTGGCATCGGCGAGCTGGACGACGTCGTCGCCGGGACGGGGTGTGGGGTCGCCGAAGGCGGCGAGGTCGAGCGGGCTCGTCGCCGAGGCGAGCGTGAGCCGGGTCAGGGCCCGGGTGCCGGTGTAGCGGGCGGTGGTGCCGGACCTGAGCACGGACGCGAGGACGTCGGCCTGTTCGATGGCCGGGCCCGCGAGGCCGTGGACCACGCCGTCGTGCTCGGCGCAGTCGCCGATGGCGTGGATGTACGGATCGGAGGTGCGCAGCTCGTCGTCGACGACGATGCCCCGGCGCACCGTGAGCCCCGCGTCCGCCGCGAGCCCGACGCGGGGGCGTACCCCGCAGGCCAGCACCACGAGTTCGGCGTCGAGCGCGAAGCCGTCGGCGAGCACCACGGCGCTCACCGCGTCGTCCGCGCCGGTGCGCAGTCCGCGCACCCGGCACTCGGTGTGCACCTCGACGCCCAGGGCCTCCAGGTGGCTGCGCAGCAGCGTGGACGCGGAGACGTCGAGCTGGCGCTCCATGAGGTGCTCGCCCTGCTGGGCGAGCACCACCTTGCCGCCGCGCTCGGCGAGCGCCCGGGCCGCGGAGACGCCGAGCAGCCCGCCGCCGACGACGACGGCCCGGGTGCCGGGGCGGACGGCCCGCGACAGGGCCGCGCAGTCGTCCAGGGTGCGGAAGGGGTGCACGCCCTCGGGGAGGCCGGGGCCGATGCCGCGCAGCGGCGGCAGTACCGGGTTGGAACCGGTCGCGAGGACCAGCCGGTCGTAGCCGACCGTCGTGCCGTCCGCGCAGTGCACGAGCCGGCGTTCGCGGTCGATGGACGTCGCCCGCACGCCGCGCCGCACGGGCACCTCGGGCAGGGCGATCACCTCGGGCCCGTACCGCCCCGCGAGCACCTCGGCGAGCAGCACCCGGTTGTACGGGGCGTGCTGCTCCTCGCCGATGACGGTGACGCGAACGCCCGTGCCCAGCTGCCGCGCGAGCCGCGCGCCTGCTGTCCCGCCGCCGATCACCACGATGTCCGAAGTCATGCAAGCAGCGTGCGTCGCCGGTGTTACCCGGCAGGTTCCCTTCTGTTTCCCGCGCGGAACGCTGCCCTCAGCGGGGGCGCCGGGCGGGTGTGAGGGGCCGCCGCTCACAGGCGGCTGCCCGCCCGTCACGCAAAGCTCAGCAGACGCTCAAGAAACAGAAGTCCGTTGGACGCTGCATGCAGCCCGTCCATAGGGTCACCATGTGCCCGACATATCACTGACCACGCTGGTCGTCCTCTGTCTCGCCGCCGCGGCGGCCGGCTGGATCGACGCGGTGGTGGGCGGCGGGGGACTGCTGCTCCTGCCCGCCCTGCTGCTCGGACTGCCGAACGTCTCGGCCGCCAACGTCCTCGGCACCAACAAGGCCGTCGCGATCGTCGGCACCACGGGCGCGGCCGTCACCTATGTACGCAAGGCGCCCGTGCAGGTGAAGACAGCCGTGCGGATCGGACTCGCGGCCGTCGCGGGCTCCATGGGCGGCGCCTTCTTCGCGGCCGGGATCAGCAGCGACGTCCTGCGCCCCGTGATCATGGTCGTGCTGCTCGGGGTGGCGGCCTTCGTGATGCTGCGGCCCACTTTCGGCACGGTGACCGACGAGGCGCGCCGCCGTGTGAGCCGGACCCGCACCGTCGCGGCGATCGTCCTGGTCGGCGGCGGTATCGGCTTCTACGACGGCCTGTTCGGGCCGGGCACGGGCACCTTTCTGGTCCTGGCGCTGACCGCCGTGCTCCACCTGGACCTGGTGACCGCCTCCGCGACCGCCAAGATCGTCAACGTCTGCACCAACGCCGGCGCGCTGGCGATGTTCGCGTACCAGGGCACCGTGCTGTGGCAACTGGCTGCGGTCATGGCGGTCTTCAACCTGGCCGGTGGCATGATCGGTGCCCGGATGGCCCTGCAGAAGGGCAGTGAGTTCGTGCGCGGTGTGCTGCTCGTCGTCGTCTTCTCCCTGGTCGCCAAGCTCGGCTTCGACCAGTGGAACGCGTAGGGCGGGCCGTCCCTCGGACCCTGCCGTCCCGGCGCGCCCTGCCGCTGGTCTCCCCTCCGGAAGCCGGCGGGGAGCCGTAAACGGCTCGCACCCCGCCCCCGTCGGCTCGGGGCCGGACGGGAGCGGGGGCTCGGGCGGTGCGGGATCCGGGGGAACCGGCCCGTCAGCTGTCCTGCGCGCCGCTCGCCCGGCGGCGCAGGAGCAGTGTCCCGCCGACGGCGGCCGCGGCGATGACCGCCGCGCCCGCCGCGATCTGGGTGGTGTCCGGTCCGACGCTGCCGCCGGCCCTGGTCGGCGGGGAGCCGAGACCTGTCGAGGCGACGACCGGCGCGGGGCCGGTCACCGGGCGGGCGATCGTGCGCATGGGAGTCCTCCGGGAGCGCGTGACGCGGAGTCCGTCTGTTTCGAGGTAATGGCCGGGCCGCGCCGCATGCCTGCTGATAGCGCATCAGATTCACCGGCCCGGAACGGTGTGTCGTGCTGGACGCGCCGCGTTGTCGCAGGTCACCGCCGGGGGCTGCGCATTCGGGTGGCATGCCCTCCGGGCGCGCTGAACGGGTGAGCCCCACGGCCGCTTGACCTCAACCCAACTTGAGGTACCACGCTCTTCCCCATGGACCTCAACACGCCTGAGAACACCGCCGTCACCTCTGCCGACCGGGCCCCGCTCCAGCTCGCCGTCATCGTCGGCAGCAACCGCGAGGGACGCTTCGGGCCCGTCGTCGCCGACTGGTTCCTCTCCCGTGCCGCCGGTCGCGAGGACTTCACCGTCGACCTCGTGGACCTCGCCGAGACGGCACTGCCCACGTCCCTGTCCTACAGCCCGTCGCCCGCCGTCACCGCCGAACTCGCCAAGGTCACGCCCAGGCTGGCCGCCGCCGACGCCTTCGTCGTCCTCACCCCCGAGTACAACCACTCCTTCCCCGCCTCTCTCAAGTCCCTCATCGACTGGCACTACGGCGAATGGCAGGCCAAGCCGGTCGGCTTCGTCTCCTACGGCGGCGTGTCCGGCGGGCTGCGTGCCGTCGAACACCTGCGGCAGGTCTTCGCCGAGCTCCACGCCGTCACCGTCCGCGACACGGTCTCCTTCCACAACGCCGGCGCCCACTTCGACGACGAGGGCAACCACCGCGACCCGGCCGCCCCCGACGCCGCCGCCAAGACGATGCTCGACCAGCTCGCCTGGTGGGGCACCGCCCTGCGGTCCGCCAAGGCCGCGCACCCGTACGCGGCCTGAGGAACGGACCGGGCGCGGGCGGGCGGCGCGAAGGGGACCGGGTGATGCGTACCGTGGCAGGCACGGGCGCGTCCCCGTGCCCCAGCCGCCTACCGAAGGAGCCCCCGCCGTGGAGCAACAGCCCGCCGCGCCTGAGCTGCTCGCCGTGCTGACCACCACCGACAGCGCCGAGAAGGCGCACGAGCTGGCGCAGGGCGCGGTGGAGGCCAGACTTGCCGCCTGCGCGCAGGTCTCCGCACCGATTACCTCCGTCTACCACTGGCAGAACGCCATCGAGCGCGCCGAGGAGTGGCAGATCCTCTTCAAGACCACCCCGGCCTGCTACGACGCCCTGGAAGCACACCTGACCGCCGCGCACGACTACGACACCCCGGAGATCATCGCCTTCCCGGTGGTCCGCGCGAGCGCCGCGTACACGGCATGGGTGCAGGCGGAGACGAAGACGCCGTGACCGAGCAGCTGCCCTTCTTCGTCTACGGCACCCTGCGGCCCGGCGAGCCCAACCACGACCTGTTCCTCGCCGGCCGCACCTGCGCCGAGGAGCCCGCGACACTGCCAGGCGCGCTGCTGTACGACGGGCCCGGCTACCCGTACCTGGTCGAGGACGGGCGGGAGGGCGGACAGGTCGCGGGCGCGTGCGTGACCGTCGCGCCCGGGGAGTACGACCGGCTGCTCCGGACGCTCGACCAGCTGGAGGACTTCATCGCCCCGGGCCACCCGCGCAACGTGTACGAGCGGGTGGCCCGCGAGGTGCTCCTCGCGGACGGCACCGCGCTGCCCGCCTGGGTCTACGTCGCCGCCGGAGGCGTGGCGCGCGACCTCGCGGCACGCGGCCGGCGCATAGCGGGCGGCGACTGGTGCGGCCGTGCGGGAGCGGCGGGGGTGTGAACGGGGCGGGTGACGGGTCGGCGCCGGTCGCCGGGGGCCGCGCGCACGGTGACCGGGCTGGTGCCGCGCCGACGGCGCGGACGCCGGACCGGGCGGACCTGAGAGGGACCGGCCCGCCGCCTCCGCAGGGACAGGGCGGACCTGCGGCCGGTCAGGCCGCCGCCTCCACGCGGACCGCGCAGACCTTGAACTCCGGCATCCGGGACGTCGGGTCGAGCGCCGGGTTGGTCACCGTGTTCGCCCGGCCCTCGCCGGGCCAGTGGAACGGCATGAACACCGTGTCCGGCCTGATCCCGTTGGTGATCCGGGCCGGCCCCACCGCGCGCCCGCGCCGCGAGACCACCGCCACCGGGTCGCCCTCCGCGGCGCCGATGCGCTCGGCCAGCTGCGGATGCAGCTCCACGAACGGGCCCGGCGCCGCCGCATTCAGCTCGTCGACGCGGCGCGTCTGCGACCCCGACTGGTACTGGGCGACCACCCGCCCGGTGGTCAGCAGCACCGGGTACTCGGCGTCCGGCTCCTCCGCGGCGGGCCGGTGTCCCACCGGCACGAACCGCGCCCGCCCGTCGTCCGTGGCGAAGCGGTCGAGGAACAGCCGCGGCGTCCCGGGATGCACCTCCGCCCCGTCCTGCGACGCGGGCGCCGGGCACGGCCAGAACACCCCGTCCTCCTCGGCGATCCTGCGGTAGCTGATCCCCGAGTAGTCCGCGAGACCACCCGCCGATGCCCGGCGCAGCTCGTCGAAGACCTCCTCCGGGTCGGCGGAGAAGCCCTTCTCGTGGCCCAGCAGTCCCGCGAGGGCGCCGAGCACCTGGAGATCGCTGCGCACACCGGGCGGCGCGTCGACCGCGCGGCGCCGCAGCAGCACCCTGCCCTCCAGGTTGGTCATCGTGCCGGTCTCCTCTGCCCACTGCGTCACCGGCAGCACCACGTCCGCGAGTGCGGCGGTCTCCGACAGGACCACGTCGGCCACGGCCAGGAAGTCGAGCGATGTCAGCCGCTCCTCGACGTGCGCGGCGCGCGGCGCCGACACCACCGGGTTCGAGCCCATCAGCAGCAGCGACTTCACGTCCGTGCCGAGCGCGTCCAGCAGCTCGTAGGCGCTGCGCCCCGGGCCCGGCAGCGTCTCGGGCGCCACACCCCACACCTCGGCGACATGGGCCCGGGCCGCCGGGTCGTCCAGCCTGCGGTAGCCGGGCAGCTGGTCGGCCTTCTGGCCGTGCTCGCGGCCGCCCTGCCCGTTGCCCTGCCCGGTCAGACAGCCGTAGCCGGACAGCGGCCGGCCGGCCCGGCCGGTGGCCAGGCACAGGTTGATCCAGGCGCTGACCGTGTCCGTGCCCTTCGACTGCTGCTCGGGTCCGCGTGCGGTGAGCACCATGCCGGTGGGCGCGTCGCAGAACATCCGTACCGCCTCGCGCAGCTGGGGCACGCCGACGCCGGTGATCCGCTCGACGAGCTCGGGCCAGTGCGCCATCGCCGCGGCGCGGGCGTCCGCCCAGCCGCTCGTGCGCTCCTCGATGAACTCCTCGTCCGTCCGCCCCTCGGCGACGACCAGGTGCAGCAGCCCGAGGGCGAGCGCCAGGTCGGTGCCGGGGCGGGGTGCCAGATGGAGGTCGGCCTGCTCGGCGGTCCGCGTGCGCCGCGGGTCGACGACGATCAGTGCGCCGCCGTTCTCCTTCAGTTCCGTCAGGTAGCGCAGCGCGGGCGGCATGGTCTCGGCGAGGTTGGAGCCGACGAGGATCACGCACCCGGTCCGCGGGATGTCCTCCAGCGGGAACGGCAGACCGCGGTCCAGGCCGAACGCCTTGTTGTGCGCGGCGGCCGCCGACGACATGCAGAAGCGGCCGTTGTAGTCGATCTGCGAGGTGCCGAGCACGACCCGGGCGAACTTGCCCAGTGTGTACGCCTTCTCGTTGGTGAGCCCGCCGCCGCCGAAGACGCCCACCGCGTCCGGGCCGTGGGCCTCGCGCGTGCGGCGCAGTCCGTCGGCGATCGTACGCAGAGCCTCCTCCCAGGTGGCCGGCTCGAGCCGGCCTGTGGCGTGGGATCGGATGAGCGGCTCGGTCAGGCGCACCCGGGAGGAGAGCAGGGCGGGGGAGGTGCGGCCCTTGCCGCACAGCGCCCCCCGGTTCACGGGGAAGTCCGGGCGTTCCACCACCTCGACGACCGCATCGGCCGCCGTGCCGCCGCGCAGATTCATGCCGCACTGCAGGGCGCAGTAGGGACAGTGGGTCGGGATGGTCTCGTCGCGCATGACGCCCAGCGTGGAACATCCTTGTTACGCCGACGGGCGCGGCGCATTACGACCGGGGTACGCCGCCCTCCGCACGCGCCACCGTTCCCGGTGAGGCCCGGAGGCTCCGATGCCCCGCGCCTGGGGCGCTGACACGCGGCATCGCCGGACGCTCGCATCCGCGCGCCGGGCGCGCGACAGTGAGCCGCATGACGAACGACGACGCGGCAGACCTCCTCGCCCGGCACTCCGAGGCGCTCGCCCTCTTCACCGACCGGGTGCACGCGGTGCGCAAGGACCAGTGGGACGATCCGACGCCGTGCACCGAGTGGACCGTACGCGACCTGGTCAACCACCTCACGGCCGAGCAGCTGTGGGTGCCCGACCTGGTCACCGACGGGGCGACCGTCGAGGACGTGGGCGACGCGTACGACGGCGATGTGCTCGGCGCGCGCCCGCGCGCCGCGTGGGATGCGGCCGCACGGGCGGCCCGCAAGGCGTTCGCCGCGGACGGCGCGCTGGAGCGGACCGTGCAGCTCTCGTATGGCGAGACACCGGCTGTCGCCTACTGCTCGCAGATGACCGCGGACGCGGTGGTGCACGCCTGGGACCTGTCCCGGGCGATCGGCGCGCCCGAGCGGCTGCCCGACGCGCTCGTGGCCTTCGCGCTGGAGGAGGTCACCCCGTACGCGGACCAGCTCGCCGCGTCGGGGCTGTTCGCGCCGCCGATCGAGCCGCCGCCGGGCGACAGCGCCCAGTCCCTGCTCCTGGCGATGCTGGGCCGCCGGGGCTAGTGCGCCCGGCCGCGCCCGGCCGCCTCCAGGGCCTCCCGTACGCCCGGCTCCTTCGCCCCGAGGAACGTCGGGTCGGGCCGCAGAAGGGCGTCGAGCGACCCCTTGCCCGCCGCGAACACCTCCCGGACCCCGCCGTAGTACCAGGTCACGTCGTGCGGCTCGGCGACCCCGACGCCGTACGACTCGACCCCGGCGGAACGGCACAGGGCGACGGCCCGGCGGATGTGGAAGCCCTGTGTCACCAGCACCGCGCGCTCGACGCCGAAGATTTCCTTCGCCCGGACGCAGGAGTCCCAGGTGTCGAAACCGGCGTAGTCGCTGACGATCCGCCCGTCCGGCACGCCGCGCTCCGTCAGATACGCGCGCATCGCGTCGGGCTCGTCGTACTCGACCCGGCTGTTGTCGCCGGTGACGAGGACGACCTTGACCTTGCCCGCGCGGTAGAGCTCGGCGGCGGCGTCGAGGCGGTGGGCAAGGTAGGGGGTGGGCCGGCCGTTCCACAGACCGGCCCCGAAGACCACGGCGACGTCCTGCGCGGGCACGTCGGCGACGGCGCGGACCCGGCTGTCGGCGACGGCGTGCATCCAGGTCGCGGGCGCGAGCGCGAGCACGCAGCCGAGCATGACGGCCTGGACGGTTCGCCGCTGAGCGCGGCGCGAGATCTTCCGGAAACCCCTCACGGGACGTCAGACGCGGGTCCCGGGAAAACGGTTCGCCCCGTGCCCTTCCTGTGGGCATGATCACCGCCGTGACGGACGACAGGGCGCTGCGAGCGGCCCACAACAACGCAGCCTGGTGCGAGACCATGTGCCGCGCCCACGGCCTGCCGGGCGCCTTCGCCCCGCGCGCCTGGACGAACCCCCGCAGGACGCCGCCGCTGTATCCGGACGCGGTGACACTGACCCCCGACGCATCCGCCGCCGACGCCCTCGCCGGCATCGACACCGCGTCGCCGGGCGCCTCGGTCAAGGACAGCTTCGCGTGCCTGGACCTGACGGCGGCGGGGTTCGAGTTGCTCTTCGAGGCACAGTGGCTGTACCGCCCGGCGGGCCTGCCCGCGCCCGCGGCGCAACAGGAGTGGTCCCCGGTGGCGACGGCCGCGGAACTGGCCGAGTGGGCGACGGCGTGGGACGGCGGCCGGGGTCTCGACGGCGTGTTCCGCACGGAGCTGCTGTCCGACCCGGCGACGACCGTCCTCGTGGCACGCGACGGGGACGGCCGGGTGAGCGCGGGAGCGGTGCTGAGCACGAGCCCCGGAGCGGCGGGGATCTCCAACCTCTTCACCTCGGACGACGACCTGGACGCGGCCTGGGCGGGCTGCGTGTCGGCGGTGACCGCACGCTGCCCGGACGTCCCGGTGGTCGGCTACGAACACGGCGACGACCTGGCAGCGGCGTTGGCCACGGGCTGCGAGCCCGCGGGCGACCTGCGGGTCTGGACACCTCGGCGGCAGCGCGCGAAGCGCGGTACGGCGCCGTGCCCGTCAGGCCACAGGGCCACGGGGTCTGCGGCGGAGCCCCATGCAACCCACCCGCGGCCGACAGGCCGTAGGGCGCGCGAAGCGCGGTACGGCGCCCGTGCCCGTCAGGGCACAGGGCCAGCGGGGCCTGGGGCGGAGCCCCGGTTTCGGGAAGGGGCGGGGTGGGGGACGGCCCCGCGCAGCGGCCCCCTGCGCACCGCCCCCACCCCCACCGTGAGCCCGGTGAAAACACCCGTCACCCCCGCGCAACACACCGGCAACCTACGGCCGTCACCATCGGTTCATGACGGAGCCGGAAGACCTTCGTGAGTCCCTGCCCCTCCAGCCCGCGATGCCCCGCGACAGCGCCGCGCAGTTCGACACCACCGCTCAGCTGCTGACGCGCATCACCGCTCAGCTCGGCACCCAGCTGAGTCACGTCCGACTGAACGGAACCCGCAGCGCATGCCCCAGGCCTACCAACGCCCGTCCGAATCCCACCCGGCCCAGCCCCGGCCGGCCCTCGTCGCCGTAGCCCACGGCAGTCGCGACCCGCGCGCCCTGCGCACCGTCTCCGCGCTGCTCGAACGGGTCCGCGAACTCCGGCCCGGTCTCGACGTCCGGCTCGGGCACATAGAGCTGAACGAGCCGCTGCTCCCCGACACCCTCGCCGGGCTGCGGGGCGCGCCCGCCGTCCTCGTGCCGCTGCTCCTCAGCCGCGGCTACCACGTGAAGCACGACCTGCCGCAGGCCGCCGCGGCCGCGCCCGGCGCCGGCGCGGACATCCGCATCGCCCGTCCCCTCGGCCCGCACCCCCTGCTGGTCGAGGCCCTGTACTCCCGGCTCACCGAGGCCGGCTGGCGCGACACGGACAGCAGCAGCCGCAGCACCGGCGTCGTCCTCGCCTCCGCCGGGTCGCGTGACCCCGAGTCCGCCGAGGACACCCGCCGCATGGCGCAGATGCTCGGCGAACGCCTCGGCGGCGTACCCGTCGTCGCCGCGTACGCCTCCGCGCTCGCGCCCACCGTCCCCGCCGCCGTCCGCGCGCTCACCGCCCGCGGCCGGCACCGGATCGCCGTCGCCTCCTACTTCGCCGCACCGGGCCTCTTCGCGGCCCGCAGCGCCGCCGCCGCACCCTGGATCGCCGCCGACCCGCTCGGCACACACCCGGCGCTCGCCCGCCTGCTGCTCCACCGTTACGACGAGGCGCGCACCCGCCCGTACGCCCTGCACGCCCAGGAGCTGTCCGCCGCCTGAGCAGCCGCCGGGGCGGCGGCCCGCGGCCTTCCTGGTCCCCTCTGTCGGCCCCGCCGGTTACCTTCGGTGCATGGATGGCACTGGCACCACCGGCACCAACGGCAACACCTGGCCGCCCGACCCCCAGGCACCCACCCCACACGCCCGCGAGACGCCCGCTCCGGGGACCGGGACCGGGATCAGGGCCAGGACCCCCGAGGCGTACGCCTCCGATTCCTCCGCACCCGACGGCTACGGCACCGCGGACGCCGAGCGCTTCGCGCCCGAGCCGGACAAGCGGCCCGGTCGCACGGCCTTCCAGCGCGACCGCGCCCGCGTCCTGCACTCGTCCGCGCTGCGCCGCCTCGCCGGCAAGACGCAGGTCGTCACCCCCGGCACCCGCAGCCACGCCTGGGACGCCAGTCCCCGCACCCGGCTGACGCACTCGCTGGAGTGCGCCCAGATCGGGCGCGAGCTCGGCGCGGCGCTCGGCTGCGACCCGGACCTCGTCGAGGCGGCCTGCCTCGCCCACGACCTGGGCCACCCCCCGTTCGGCCACAACGGCGAGCAGGCGCTCAACGAATTCGCCGAGGACTGCGGCGGCTTCGAGGGCAACGCCCAGTCGCTGCGGCTGCTCACCCGTATCGAGCCCAAGCGGTTCGTCCCCGTGGACGGCCACGACGAGCCCGTCAGCGTCGGGCTCAACCTCACCCGGGCCGCGCTGGACGCCGCCACCAAGTACCCCTGGCCGCGCGGCGGACACCCCACCGACCCGTCCTCGGGGAAGTTCGGGGTGTACGAGGACGACCTGCCGGTCTTCGCCTGGGTGCGCCGCGGCGCACCGGCGCACCGCAAGTGCTTCGAGGCGCAGGTCATGGACTGGTCCGACGACGTGGCGTACTCGGTGCACGACTTCGAGGACGGGCTGCACGCCGGGCACATCGACCCCAACTGCCTGCTGTCCCCGGCCGAGCGCGAGGGGATCTGGGCCGTCGCCGTGGGCCGTTACGTGTCGAAGGACACCGACCCCGAGGAGCTGTCGGAAGCGCTCGACCGGCTGATCGACGAGCCCTGGTGGCCGCACCACTACGACGGCTCGGCCGTCGCCCAGGCCCGGCTCAAGGACGCGACCAGCCAGCTCATCGGGAGGTTTGCGCTGGCCGCCGAGGGCGCCACCCGCCATGCGTTCGGCAGCGGCGGGCTCACCCGGTACGAGGCCGAGCTCGTCGTCCCGCCCGCCACGCGCAACGAATGCGCCGTCCTCAAGGCCGTCGCCGACCGCTATGTGATGCAGCGCGCCGAGCAGGAGGCGCTCCGCGCCGACCAGCGCATCGTGCTGGCCGAGCTGGCCGGCGCGCTCACCGCCCGGGCGCCGGAAGGACTGGAGCCGCAGTTCCGGGCGCTGTTCGAGGCCGCGCCCGACGACCGGGCCCGCAAGCGCGTGATCGTCGACCAGATCGCCTCGCTCACCGACGCCTCCGCCCGCACGCTGCACGCCCGCCTGCTCCTGCGCCGCTGACCCCGCCGACACCCGCACCCTGCACGCCCGCCTGCTCCTGCGCCGCTGACCCCCGCGACAGCGGCTCCCCCGAGTACGGTGATCGTTTGTCGATTCGTCCGGTTTGACACGCCCGAGGGGCACTCCCTCTTCCGCCGCCACGCTCGGTGCGGGACGCTCGCTGAAGGCCGAGCGGCGCAGAGACAAACAGTGCAGGGACTCTAGGAGGCATCACGTGGTCGACGCACATCGGACCTTCGTCATCGTCGGCGGTGGACTGGCCGGGGCCAAGGCCGCGGAGACCCTCCGCGCGGAGGGGTTCACCGGGCGAGTGATCCTCATCGGCGACGAACGCGACCACCCGTACGAACGGCCGCCGCTGTCCAAGGGCTTCCTCACGGGCAAGGAGGAACGCGACAGCGTCTTCGTCCACGAGCCGGGCTGGTACGCGCAGGCGGACGTCGAGCTGCACCTCGGCCAGCCGGTGGTGTCCATCGACCGCGCGGCCAAGTCCGTCCGCCTCGGCGACGGGGCCGTCGTCCACTACGACAAACTGCTGCTCGCCACCGGCGCCGAGCCGCGCCGCCTCCACATCCCCGGCACCGGCCTCGCCGGAGTCCACCACCTGCGCCGGCTCGCCCACGCCGACCGGCTGCGCGGCGTCCTCGCCGCGCTCGGCCGGGAGAACGGCCACCTGGTCATCGCGGGAGCCGGCTGGATCGGCCTGGAGGTCGCCGCCGCGGCCCGCGATTACGGCGCCGAGGTGACCGTCGTGGAACCGGAGGCCACCCCCCTCCACCAGGTCATCGGGCCCGAGCTCGGCCAGGTCTTCGCCGAGCTGCACCGCGAGCGCGGCGTCCGTTTCCACTTCGGCGCCCGCCTCACCGAGATCACCGGCCAGGACGGCATGGTGCTCGCCGTGCGTACGGACGACGGTGAGGAGCACCCCGCCCACGAGGTGCTCGCTGCGATCGGCGCCGCCCCGCGCACCGCGCTCGCCGAGGGCGCGGGGCTCGCGCTCGCGGACCGGGCGCACGGCGGCGGCATCGCCGTCGACGCGAGCCTGCGCACCTCGGACCCCGACATCTACGCGGCCGGTGACGTCGCCGCCGCCCAGCACCCGCTGATCGGCGCCCGCCTGCGCGTCGAGCACTGGGCGAACGCGCTGAACGGCGGCCCGGCCGCCGCCCGCGCCATGCTCGGCCGGGACGTCAGCTACGACCGCGTCCCGTACTTCTTCTCCGACCAGTACGACCTGGGCATGGAGTACAGCGGCTGGGCGCCCCCCGGGTCGTACGACCAGGTCGTGCTGCGCGGCGACGTCGGCAAGCGCGAGTTCATCGCATTCTGGCTGAGCGGGGGCCGGGTGCTGGCGGGGATGAACGTCAATGTGTGGGACGTCACCGAGACCGTCCAGCAGCTCATCCGGTCCAAGGCCCGCGTGGACGCCCAGGCGCTGGGCGACCCGAGCGTCCCGCTCGCGGAGCTCGGCGGCTGAGGGCGCTGTCCCCGCGCCACCGTAGAATTCACGCGTGGCAGGCAGGATCAACGATGACGACGTGAAGGCGGTGCGGGACGCGGTCCCGATCGACGCCGTCGTGTCCGAGTACCTCCAGCTGCGCAACGCGGGCGGCGGCAACCTCAAGGGGCTGTGCCCCTTCCACGACGAGAAGTCACCCTCCTTCCAGGTCAGCCCGAGCAAGGGACTGTTCCACTGCTTCGGCTGCCAGGAAGGCGGCGACACCATCGCCTTCGTGATGAAGATCGACCACCTGTCCTTCTCGGAGACGGTCGAGCGCCTTGCCGCCCAGGCGGGCATCACCCTGCGCTACGAGGAGGGCGGGTACAACCCCACCCACCAGCGCGGCGAGCGGATCCGCCTCGTCGAGGCGCACAAGATCGCCGCCGAGTTCTACGTCGGGCAGCTCGACGGCCCCGAGGCCGAGATCGGCCGGAAGTTCCTCGCCGAGCGCGGCTTCGACCAGGCGGCCGCCCAGCACTTCGGCGTCGGCTACAGCCCGGCCGGCTGGGACCACCTCACCCGCTACCTGCGCGGCAAGGGCTTCAGCGACAAGGAGCTCGTCCTCTCCGGCCTCTCCCAGGACGGCCGGCGCGGCCCCATCGACCGCTTCCGCGGCCGGCTGATGTGGCCCATCCGCGACATCACGGGCGAGGTCGTCGGCTTCGGCGCCCGCAAGCTGCGCGACGACGACAACGGCCCGAAGTACCTGAACACCCCCGAGACCGCGATCTACAAGAAGTCGCACGTCCTGTACGGCATCGACCTCGCCAAGAAGGAGATCGCCCGCACCAGCCGGGCGGTCGTCGTCGAGGGGTACACGGACGTGATGGCCTGCCACCTGGCGGGCGTCACCACCGCGATCGCGACCTGTGGCACGGCGTTCGGCGGCGACCACATCAAAATCTTGCGCCGGCTGCTGATGGACAACGCCACCGCCGAGGTGATCTTCACCTTCGACGGTGACGCGGCCGGTCAGAAGGCCGCGCTGCGGGCTTTCGAGGACGACCAGAAGTTCGCCGCCGAGACGTCCATCGCGATCACCCCCGGCGGCATGGACCCGTGCGAGCTGCGGCTCGCCGAGGGTGACGCGTCGGTGCAGAAGCTGGTCGAATCCCGCACGCCGCTCTTCGAGTTCGCCATCCGGCAGATGGTGGCCCGGCACAATCTGGAGACCCCCGCCGGGCGCGCCGCCGCACTCGACGAGGCCGCCCCCGTCGTCGCCGGCATCAAGAACATCGCGATCCAGCACGAGTCGGCCGTCCAGCTCGCCGGCATGCTCGGGATCCTCGACACGCAGTTCGTGGTCAAGCGCGTGGCGCAACTGGCTCGTTGGGCCCGAGAGCGCGGCCGCGGCGGCCCGGAGAGGCCTGGGCCCGCGCGGCCGCAGCAGCAGGTCCAGGCACCGTCGCCGCCCCAGCACGCGTCCGGGCCCGCGCTCAACCTGCGCAGCCCCGCCCACCGCACCGAGCGCGAACTGCTCAAGCTCGCCCTCCAGTACCCGGCCCTGGTCTCGCCGGCCTTCGACGCCTACGGGGTCGACGAGTTCACCGCCCCGCCCTACGCGGCCGTGCGCCAGACCATCGAGGACGCGGGCGGAGCCGAGCAGGGCGCCGGGGACACCCCCGGCTACCTGGCCCGCGTCCGCGACGCCGCGCCGAACGACACGGTGCGCGCCCTCGTCACCGAGCTCGCGGTGGAAGCGGTCCACGGCAGGACCGTCGACGAGGCGTACGCGGGCGAGCAGCTCGTCCAGGTCCGGCTGCGCGCGGTGGACCGCCGCATCCGCGACATCCAGGGCACGATGGCCCGCCTGGGAAGCACCCCCGACCCCGAGCGGTACGCGGCCGTGGCCAACGAGCTCTGGGTCCTCCAGCAGTACGCCCAGTCCCTCCGCAACCAGGGCGCGTCGGCGCTGTAGCAGCATCCACTCGGCCGGCTCGGCGAATCCGTCGGCGGAGAGTGACCCCGGCGGTCGGGCCGCCCTGGCCGGTCGTCCTCGGCCGACTCGCACGAGGTCCGTGTGCCCGCTCCTCGCGGCCGGTCCCGGAACGGGGCGCGACGTCAGGTTCCCCGCCGAGACGGCCCCAGGGGTTACCGTTCGTGCGCGAAGGTCGGGGCGAGCGCCGTCAGCAGCCGTTGCGCGTACACCCGCTCGTCGTCCGCGAACTGGGGATAGTCCGCGGCGAAGTGGTCCCACTCCACGTCGCGGACGGCTTCCTCGACGTCCTCGAACAGGACTGTCTTCCGGTACGGGTACGGCCATTCGCCGGTCAGCCGGAACACCTCGTGCAGCAGTTCGGGGCACAGCGGGTGGCGTTCCGCGAGCAGGGCGGCGTCGTAGAGGTCCTTGCCCTGCGCGTAGCAGTCGGTCAGCAGCCACTGGACCTTCCACGCCAGTGACAATTCCGGGCCGGCCGTCCGCAGCTCGGTGCCGGCGACCGTTGTGCGCACCGGCTCCTCGGGCAGGTGCTCGTTGAAGACGAAGTCGAGCTGCACCTGCCCGTCGGGCAGGCCCGGAACGGACCACGGCAGCACCATCCGGCGGCCCGGCACCCGGTCGTACGTCCAGATGTACTCGGACTCGGCGCCGCCCGCGTCGATCGTCAGCGGGCCGCCCCGCTCCTGGGCCGCGCGCTGGGCGGCCGACGCGATCCCGGCCAGCATGGTGCCGGTGCGCTCCTCTTCGATGTTCCAGTCGGCGGGCACGACCACGAAGTCGAGATCCTTCGGCTCGCGTGCCTCCCCCGGGAACCAGGCCGCCATCAGCATGCTGCCGCGCAGCACCAGCGAATCGGCCCACCCCGACCGGGAGACGGCGGCGAGGACCGTGTCGAGCGCGGCGCGCCGGGCCGACCGCCAGGCCGCGGCATCGGGCGTGACAGCGTCCAACGGCCGGAACGCCCTGGTGAAATGCTTGAGCGCCGGATCGAAGACCAGGTGCTGCGCGCCCTTGTGGTCCATGCCCACCCGCAGGGTGCGCGGCAGTTCCGTGGTGCGCCGCTCGATGTCCGCCCTGGACTCGGCCAGATCCTCCGGCCCACCCGGAATCGGCCGTCTGCCTGCCTGCGTCACTGTGCCGCCCCCTCCTCGATCCACCCGTCGTCCACCGACAGGTCACTGTCGTACAGCACGAACTCCCGCTCCTCGGAAAGGATGTCGTGACCCGCCGACCGCAACTCCGCGACCAGCGCGTCGCATGCCCCGCCCGCTTCCGCCGCGGACACCCCGTGACAGCGCTGCGTCACGAACCGCTCGTGCCGTCCGCCGCCGGACACCCTGCGCGCGTTCCACGACAGGTGCGCCCCGTGCCGCACGGCCAGCGCGGCGAGCGCCTCGCGGTCGAAGTCCCGGTCGAGCAGCAGCTTCACGTGGTGCTCGAAGTACCCGTCCGCGGCCGCCGCGACCTCCGGTGACCACGGCATGGTCTCGATCTTCACCCGCACCGGGGCGAAGCCGGCCGACCGCAGCCGTTCCACCAGCCGCTCCGCGGTGGCCCGTTGGGCCGCGAATCCGTCGTGGCCCTTCAGGGTCAGCATCGGCTGGGAGACCATCCGGCCCCGCGCCAGCTCGATGTGGGTCACCTTCAGCCCGGCGGCGTGCGCCCAGGCGTCCAGCCTCTCCTCCCCGCCGGCTCCGCAGCGCACGGTCACATGGGTCTCGTACTCACAGCTCTTGTGCACCGGCAGATACTCCCAGACTCCCGTACGCCGGGCACCCGAGTAACCGACCGGTCACGCACGGGTCGCAAAAAGTCACCGCACGCCCCTCGTGGCAGGGATGTGTCGTACCCCACACTGGGGGCGGTGCCTGAGCCCTCGGAGTTGCCGCACGCCCCCGGCCGGCAGCGAACACCCTGGAGGTCGCCCCCGTGCAGACCCAGACCCTGACCGAGACCGACGCCGCCGTGGCCGTCGCCACGGCCGCCGTCGAGCAGGTGCCCGTACAGGGCCGGCCGGCGCGGCACCCGGAGGCGGTGCCGGACCCCGCGGACGCGAGCGCGACCGCGGACGAGGCCCCCGGCGAACTCGAACTGCCCGAGCCGCCCCGGCCCGTGGCCCGCGCCGCCGAGGGGTCGGGGCCGTCCTCCGACCTGTTCCGCCAGTACCTGCGCGAGATCGGCCGCATCCCGCTGCTCACCGCGGCCGAGGAGGTCGAGCTGGCGCGGCGCGTCGAGGCGGGCCTCTTCGCCGAGGAGAAGCTGGCGAGCACGCCCGACCCGGACTCCCGGCTCGCGGTCGACCTCGACCGGCTGGTCGTCATGGGCCGGGTCGCCAAGCGCCGTCTGATCGAGGCCAACCTCCGCCTCGTCGTCTCCGTCGCCAAGCGCTACGTGGGCCGCGGGCTCACCATGCTCGACCTCGTCCAGGAGGGGAACCTGGGCCTGATCCGGGCCGTCGAGAAGTTCGACTACGCCCGCGGCTACAAGTTCTCGACGTACGCGACGTGGTGGATCCGCCAGGCCATGTCCCGGGCGCTCGCCGACCAGGCCCGCACGATCCGGGTGCCGGTCCATGTCGTGGAGCTGATCAACCGCGTGGTCCGCGTACAGCGCCGGATGCTTCAGGAGCGGGGCTACGAGCCGACGCCCGAGGAGGTCGCCGCCCAGCTCGACCTGCCGCCCGAGCGGGTCGGCGAGGTGCTGCGCCTCGCGCAGGAACCGGTGTCGCTGCACGCGCCGGTGGGCGAGGAGGACGATGTCGCCCTCGGCGACCTGATCGAGGACGGCGACGCCGCGTCGCCGGTCGAGTCGGCGTCCTTCCTGCTCCTGCGCGAGCACCTGGAGGCGGTGCTGTCCACGCTCGGCGAACGCGAACGCAAGGTGGTCCAACTGCGCTACGGCCTGGCCGACGGCCGCCCCCGCACGCTGGAGGAGATCGGCCGCCTCTTCGGCGTGACGCGCGAACGCATCCGCCAGATCGAGTCCAAGACCCTGACCAAACTCCGCGACCACGCGTTCGCCGACCAACTCCGCGGCTACCTCGACTGACGCGCCCCGCCCGCGCCCCTGCGTGTAGCGCCCCCCCGGGGGCCGCTGCCCCGAACCCGATGCCGCGTCGCCGCGCGGCCGCGACGTGGCCGGATCTCATACCCGGGGGTCGGGCGCATCCCACAGGGGCGAGCCGCGCCATCGGGGCCGCGGCGTTCCTGCCCGGCGGGACAGGCACTCCCACTGAGCCCGCGCAGCAAGGGCTCTCCGTGGGCAGCCGGGTCCGGGGCGGAGTCCCGGTTGTGGGGAGGGCCGGGATGGGGGCTACTCCACCTCGACCACCGCCTGCGCGAACTGCGCCGCGTACAGCCGCGCGTACGCCCCCTCCGCCGCCAACAGCTCCTCGTGCGTCCCCTGCTCGACGATCGACCCGTCCTCCATCACCAGGATCACGTCCGCGTCCCGGATCGTGGAGAGCCGGTGGGCGATCACAAAGCTCGTGCGGCCGTGGGCCAGGCGGGCCATCGCCTTCTGGATCAGCACCTCCGTACGTGTGTCGACCGAGCTCGTCGCCTCGTCCAGCACCAGGATCACCGGGTCGGACAGGAACGCCCGCGCGATCGTGATCAGCTGCTTCTCGCCGGCGCTCACCCCCGAGCCCTCGTCGTCGATCACCGTGTCGTAGCCGTCGGGCAGGGTGCGGATGAACCGGTCCGCGTGCGCCGCGCGAGCCGCCTCCTCGATCTCCTCCCGGGTCACCTTTCCCGAGGCGCCGTACGCGATGTTCTCCGCGATCGTGCCGCCGAACAGCCAGGTGTCCTGCAGCACCATGCCTATGCCCGACCGCAGGTCCTCGCGGGACATCTTGGCGATGTCGACCCCGTCGAGCGAGATCCGCCCGCCGGTCACCTCGTAGAACCGCATCAGCAGATTGACCAGCGTCGTCTTGCCCGCGCCCGTCGGGCCGACGATCGCGACGGTGTGCCCCGGTTCGACGGCGAGCGACAGGTCCTCGATCAGCGGCTTCTCCGGGTCGTAGCGGAACGCCACCTTCTCCAGCGACACCCGGCCCTGGGTCCGCTCGGGCCGCTCGACGGACGGCGCGTCCGGCTCCTGCTCCTGCGCGTCCAGCAGTTCGAAGATTCGCTCGGCGGACGCGACACCCGACTGCACCAGGTTCGCCATGGAGGCGACCTGTGTCAGCGGCATCGAGAACTGGCGCGAGTACTGGATGAACGCCTGCACGTCACCGATGGAGAGCGAGCCGGACGCGACCCGCAGCCCGCCGACGACGGCGACCAGCACATAGTTCAGGTTGGAGACGAAGAGCATCAGCGGCTGCATCATCCCGCTGTTGAACTGCGCCTTGAAGCCGGCCTCGTACAGCGCCTCGTTCTGCTCGGCGAAAGCCTGCGCCGACTCCTTCTGCCGTCCGAAGACCTTCACCAGCGCGTGACCGGTGTACATCTCCTCGACGTGCGCGTTCAGCGCGCCCGTCGACTTCCACTGGGCGACGAAGTGCGGCTGTGACCGCTTGCCGACCCGCGTCGCCACGTACACCGACACCGGCACGGTGACGAGCGCGACCAGCGCCAGCAGCGGCGAGATCCAGAACATCATCGCCAGCACGCCGACGATCGTGAGCAGCGAGTTGATCAGCTGGCCCATCGACTGCTGGAGGGTCTGCGAGATGTTGTCGATGTCGTTGGTGGCACGGCTGAGCACCTCGCCGCGCTTGGCCTTGTCGAAGTACGACAGGGGCAGCCGCGACAGCTTCGCCTGCACGTCCTCGCGCATCCGGTACACGGTCCGGTTGATCACCTTGATCGACAGCCGCGTCGACACCAGCATCAGCAGGCCCGCCGCCACGTACACGGCGAGGGCCGCCAGGAGCACGTTGCCCACGGCGGTGAAGTCGATGCCCTCGCCCGGGGTGAAGTCCACTTTGGAGAGCATGTCGGCGAGCCCGTCGTCGCCCTTCGCCCGCAGGCCCTCGACCGCCTGCTCCTTGGTCGTGCCGTCGGCCATCTCCCGGCCGACCACGCCGGCGAAGACGAGGTCGGTCGCCATGCCGAGGATCTTGGGCCCGATCACGTTCAGCGCGACGCTCAGCACACCGGCCGCCAGCATCCACCACAGCGCGGCCCGCTCGGGCGCCAGCTGTCGCAGCAGGCGTTTGCCCGAGCCCTTGAAGTCCATCGACCGCTCGCCGGGACTCTGGCCCGCCATCATCCGTGCAGCAGGTCCCCCGCTCATGCGGCCTCCGCCTCCGTCAGCTGCGAGAGCACGATCTCTCGGTACGTCTCATTGCCCTGCATCAACTCGTAGTGGGTGCCCGACCCCACGACCCGCCCCTCGTCCAGCACCACGATCCGGTCCGCGTCACGGATCGTCGACACCCGCTGGGCGACGATCACGACCGTCGCCTCGGCGGTCTCGCGCGCCAGCGCGGCCCGCAGCGCCGCGTCCGTCGCGTAGTCGAGCGCGGAGAAGGAGTCGTCGAAGAGGTAGATCTCCGGTCGCTGCACCAGGGTGCGGGCAATTGCAAGCCGCTGGCGCTGGCCGCCGGAGACGTTGGTCCCGCCCTGGGCGACGGGCGCGTTCAGCCCGCCCTCGAGGCCACGGACGAAGTCGGCCGCCTGCGCCACCTCCAGCGCCTGCCACAACTCGTCGTCCGTCGCGTCCGGCTTCCCGTAGCGCAGGTTGGTCGCCACCGTGCCGGAGAACAGGTACGGCTTCTGCGGCACGAGCCCGACCGTGCGCGCCATCAGCTCCTGGTCCAGCTCCCGCACGTCCACGCCGTCGACGAGCACCTCGCCGCCCGTCGCGTCGAACAGCCGCGGCACCAGCCCCAGCAGCGTCGACTTGCCGCTGCCGGTCGAGCCTATGATCGCGGTGGTCTCGCCCGGCCGCGCCACCAGATCGATGTCGCGCAGCACCGGCTCCTCGGCGCCGGGGTAGCAGAACTCCACGCCGCGCACCTCAAGACGGCCGCGGGCGCGCAGCTCACGCACGGGCGCGCTCGGCGGCACGACGCTGGAGTCGGTGTCCAGCACCTCCTGGATGCGCTCGGCGCACACCTCGGCACGCGGCACCATCATGAACATGAAGGTGGCCATCATCACGGCCATCACGATCTGCATCAGGTACGCGAGGAAGGCCGTCAGCGCGCCGATCTGGATGGCGCCGCTGTCGATGCGGTGCGCGCCGAACCAGACGACGGCGATGGAGGACACGTTCACCACGGTCATCACGGTGGGGAACATGAGCGCCATCAGCCGGCCGGTGGACATCGACACGTCCGTCAGCTCGTCGTTCGCCCCGCGGAAGCGCTCCTTCTCGTACGGGTCCCGGACGAAGGCACGGATGACGCGATTGCCGGTGATCTGCTCGCGCAGCACCCTGTTCACCGTGTCGAGCCGCTCCTGCATGGTGCGGAACAGGGGCCGCATCTTCTTGACGATCAGCGACACCGCGATGCCGAGGACCGGCACGACCGCCAGCAGCACGGCCGACAGCGGCACGTCCTGCCCCAGCGCCAGCACGATGCCGCCGACGCACATGATCGGCGCCGACACCATCAGCGTGAACGCCATCAGCACCAGCATCTGGACCTGCTGGACGTCGTTCGTCGTCCGCGTGATCAGGGACGGCGCACCGAAGTGGCCGACCTCGCGGGCGGAGAATCTCTGCACCCGCGCGAACACGTCGGCCCGCACGTCCCGTCCGAGGGCGGCGGCGGTCCGGGCCCCGTAGAAGACGGCCCCGATGTTGCACAGGACCTGGACCACGCTGATGCCGATCATCAGCGCGCCGACGGTCAGGATGTGACCGGTGTCCCCGGTGACGACACCGTTGTCGATGACGTCGGCGTTGAGGGTCGGCAGATAGAGGGTGGCGCTGGTCTGCAGCAGCTGCAGCGCCACCAGCAGGGCGATCGGTTTCTTGTACGGACTCAGATAAATCCGCAGCAGTCTTATCAGCACGTGCGGTCTCTCGGGCTCGGCAAGATCGGCGGTCACCTCATCTTCCGGCACCCGGTCGCCGAAACCCCAAGGGTTTTCCCCAAGCCCGAGTCAAAAGCGGATTGTCATACCGACGAGCTGAACGCCCCCGGGTGGATCTGGTCCCGCGTCGCCCCGTACTGCTGGCGCACCGCCTTGCCCACCGCGGCCTGCTCGCCCGCCTCGAAGACCTGCGCGGCAGCGCCCTGCCAGGCCGGCGGCGCCTGCGGGGACAGCGTCCCGCGTGCGGCCCCCAGCGCCCACGCCGCCTGCCGGGCCGCACCCAGGGCCGCGTAGTCCGCCGGCTGCGGCACGACGAGCTGCGTCCCGAAGATGGAGGGGGCGATGGCCTGGACGGCGGGCAGTTCGGCAGCCGCCCCGAGCAGGAACACGCGGCGCACGTCGACCCCGCGCCCGCGCAGCACGTCCAGCGCGTCGGCCAGCGAACAGAGCATGCCCTCGAACGAGGCCCGCGCCAGGTGCTCCGGCTTCATCGACTCACGCCGCAGTCCGCTCAGCGTGCCCGCCGTATGCGGCAGTTGGGGAGTGCGTTCGCCCTCCAGGTACGGCAGCAGCACCAGGCCGGACGAGCCGGGCGTCGACTTCAGGGCGAGCGCCGACAGCTCGGCGAGGTCGGCCGTGCCCAGCAGCTCGGCGGTCCCGCGCAGCGCCCGTACGGCATTGAGGGTGTGCACGACCGGCAGCTGCATCCCGGTCGCGTCGGCGAAGGAGGTGATCATGCCGGTCGGGTCGGCCAGCGCCTCGTGGTGCACGGCCATCACGGAACCGGACGCCCCCAGCGACACCACCGCGTCGCCGGTGCCGACGCCGAGCCCGAACGCGGCCGCCATGGTCTCCCCGGTGCCCGCCGAGATCAGCAGGCCCTCCGGCGTGGTCCCGGCGGCGTCCGCGGGGCCCAGCACCTCGGGCAGCGCACACGGGTGCCCGAGCGCGAGCTCGACGAGGTCGGAACGGTACGAGCCGGTGGCCGCTGACCAGTAGCCGGTGCCGGAGGCGCCGCCGCGGTCGGTGGTCCGGCGGGCGGGGCGGCCGAGCAGCTGCCACACCAGCCAGTCGTGCGGCTGCAGCACGGCCGCCACCCGCTGCGCGGCCTCCGCCTCGCTTCGGGCCAGCCAGCGCAGCTTGGCCACGGGCTGAGCGGCCTGCGGCACCGAACCGACGGCCTCCGCCCACGCCTGCCGCCCGCCGAGCGCGTCGATCAGATCGGCCGCCGCGACCTGCGCCCGCTTGTCGTTGCCGAGCAGCGCGGGCCGCACCAGGCCGCCCTGCGCGTCGAGCGTGATCAGGCCGTGCTGCTGGGCGGAGACACCGATGGCCTCCACGCCCTCCAGCAGACCCCCGCCGGCCGCCTCGCCGAGCGAGAGCAGCCACGCCTGCGGATCGATCTCGGTGGCCTTGGCCTCGACGGGATGCGGCGCGTACCCCTGGCGCAGCACTGCGCCTGTGTCCGCGTCGCAGACGACTATGCGTGTGAACGCGGACGAGCTGTCCAATCCGGCGACTATCCCCATGTCCGGAATTCTGCCGTACGCCGGGAGCGGTCTGGTCGTGTACCGCCGGTCCGGCGCCCGAAACGGGCGCTGCCGCCGGTTCTCCGGCGGCAGCGCGTGTCAGGTGTTGCTCGTTCCCCACTCGTCCTCGCCGCCGGAGCCCCGCTCCCGCAGCGCGCGCACCCGCTGGGCGACCGAATCCGGCACGCGGTCGCCGACCTTGTCGCTCACGGCGTGGAACGCCCTGCCCGCCGCCTCGCGTCCGTTGTGGGCCGCCGACTCGGCCGCGTTGCGCACCGCAGGGTTCTGGGAGAACTGCCGCACGGACCTCTTGAGCTGCTCGTAGCGCTCGCGGCCGGCCCGTGTGCCGATCACGTAGCCGATCGCCAGCCCCACGACGAACGTGAGCTTGTACCGCATGGGTGTCACCTTCCGTTGCGTCGGTGCTGCCCGCCTACCCGTCGAGGCCCGTGATCACCCGGTGCCGAACCGATTGGCGGAGCACCCCCCTGCTTGCGCTAATGTATGTGTCGCAGCGAGCGCACGCCCTCCGGAAGCACTGCCGGTAGGTGCGATCGGTGCACACGCAGCAATCCCCTGTAGCTCAATTGGCAGAGCAGCCGGCTGTTAACCGGCAGGTTACTGGTTCGAGTCCAGTCGGGGGAGCGCGATCCCCTGTAGCTCAATTGGCAGAGCATTCGGCTGTTAACCGGAGGGTTGCTGGTTCGAGTCCAGCCGGGGGAGCAGAGACGGAAGAGGGCCCCGACGAGGGTCCTTTTTCGCGTTCCGGGCCATTCCTCGTGTGATCCGGGCGACATCCGGAACCAGGCGGCACGCAGCGAAGTCCTCATGGTGGAGCGTTGCCGTCCGTGCGAGGCAGGAGATCGTATGACCGGCTATGCTGCGGCAGACGGCGCGCACAAATGTGCGCGACGCGCCGTTAGGGGCGGTAGCTCAGCCGGTTAGAGCAGCGGACTCATAATCCGTCGGCCGTGGGTTCGAGTCCCACCCGCCCCACCACTGAGTGGCATTGCGGTATCGTTCTGACCTGCATAAATGCAGGAGTGAGGGTCCTCGGTGAATCGCCGAGGACCCTCACTGTAGCCCCGAACCAAGATCAAGTGGACGCGCAGTGGACGCGGCGTGTCCGAAATGCAGTGAATGCCTGGTAGGTCGTGTATGGCCTAAGGGTGATCGGGATTGATGTCATCACGTGGCGGTCGAATCGCCGACCCAGCTTCTTTCGCTGACCCTCGCCGTGGAGCTCCCGCGATGAATGTTGGTGACGTACATCGGATATGTGCATGATGTCCCCAGAGTGGGTGGTGAGCATGTCCGTTACCCAGATCGACCTTGATGACGAGGCGCTGGCCGAGGCGATGCGCTTGATGGGCATGACGACGAAGAAGGAGACCGTCAACACGGCTCTGCGAGATTACGTGGCCCGTATCAAGAGGCTTGAGGCCGCGGAGAAGCTGGCCGAGCGGGGCGAGTTCGAGGAGGCCGCAGCTGCGTACGAAGCCGCTCAGCGCGCGCGTTGGGCGGCCTTTGAGTGATCACGTATCTCGTTGATACCTCTGCGCTGTGGCACCTGTTCCGTACCCCTGGGGCGCTGCGGCCCTGGGAGGGGCACATTGCTGCTGGGGTCTTCCATATCTGCGAGCCGACGCGCACCGCGTTTCTGTACTCGGCTACCAGCCCATCTCATCGCGACGAGTTGACCGGGGAGTTGGATGCTCTCTGCCAGCTCTCGCCGGTCCCGAAGAACGCGTGGCGCTGAGTCGATACCGTCCAGTACAAGCTCACCCAGCGCGGACAGCACCGTGCCGCTGGAGCCATCGATCTCCTGGTGTGCGCAACAGCGATCCACCACGGCCATACCGTGCTCCACGTCGACAACGACTTCGCCACCGTGGCGGCCGTGCTCAAGGAAGTGCAGCAGCGCGACGCCCGCGCCTGCCCAAGACAATAGCCACGGTGGTCGACCATGCCGCCGCCCGGCCGCATAACTCCCGCGCCACCTGGGATGTCTGCCAGGCAAGCCGCACCATGCGGCGCTGATGGCGCTCCAGCAGTCCGGGAATGTGCTCGCGGAAGGTCTGCCGCCAGCAACCCAGCACCGGACAGACCAGCCGCCGGACGCGCAGGTGGACGACGACCTGGCGGCCGTCGACCGGCACGTCCGTCACCGTCCGGCGGTGATACCCGTGCACCCTCACCGTCGGCGTCCGGCACACCGGACAACCGCCACATCCCGCGTGCGGGCCGAGACCACCACAGCGTCACCACCGTCCGCCACGTTCTCAACGACCAGCACCGACAGCCCGGAAATCACCATCCCCACAAGGGAGTTGACATCCATTACAAGATCGTGATCACGGACAGCTACGCGGCGTCACAACCGACTACAGGCCAGAGCCGATGACTGGAGAGGCCCGGGGCCGAAGTCGAAGCAGCGGGTCGGGTTGTCCACCAGGAGGTGGGTCCGGTCGGCTGGTGAGGGGGCGATGGTGGTGAGGAGGTCGACGAGGTCTCCATCGTCGGCGACGTAGCCGTGGGTGTTTGGGTGGGGGAAGTCCGAGCCCGAGACGGCCCGTTCGGGAGCGGTGCGGAACAGGAGGTGGGCCAGGGCGGCGGCGTCGGTCAGGTCGGGTGGGGTGATGGCGATGCGGTCGGCGCCGCTGAGCTTGACCCAGACGTGGCCGGTGTCCAGGAGTCGGCGGAGGGCTGTCACGGTGGGAGTGGAGGCCCTTGCGCAGGTCAGGGCGGCCCATGTGGTCGATGACGACGGGCAGGGGCAGGGAGCGGACGAGCTCTTCGTGGTCGGCGAGGCAGTCGCCGGTGACGTGCAGGGCGATGTGCCAGCCGTAGGGACGGACGAGGGCGACGACGGCCGCGATCTCCTGCGGGGAGGGTGCTTTGCCCAGGTGCGGGGCGAAGTGGACGCGGGTGCCGCGGACGCCGGCCTCGTGCAGGGCGGGCCACCTCGGCCGGGTCGGTGTCCGGGCGGATCAGGGCCACCCCCCGGTACTTCCGTTCTAGTGGTCGTCGCAACACCCCAGTTCAAGGGGGTGCGATGGACTCCGAGATCCGGGAGGAGCGGGGGAACTGCGGCCGCAAGCCTCTGGCCCGTGAGCGGGAGGAATACCTTCGGCTCGTGGATCTTGGGATAAGAAGGGTGCGGTGGATGTACGAGGGCAGGCCCATGGAGTCGGCCGTCGCCTATGACCTGCCAAGCATCGGGGAACGCAAGGATGTGGGCCGTCGACGGCACCTGGGAGCGGGTCTGCAGGCCGCACAGGCGCGGGGACGGCCCGCGACGGCGGGCGGGGTCGGGTGCGACAGTCCCGATGCGGAAGCGGCGGTCGCTTGACCTCCAGGTGGGGGCCTTACCCGCGTTGCGTCGAAAGCGTCGCATCGGTACACGCCCCCCGTCGCCGACTGCGTCCGTATCCCCCTGGTGCTGCACACAGAATCAGCACGGAGGGCGCCGTGTGGTCCGGCTCGGCGCCCTCCGCTGTCCGTCGTCGGTCTTTGCGCTATGACCAGGGCAGGACCAGGGCGCCCCAGGCAACGACGGGGCCGAGGGCCACGATTCCGCCGGTGTAGCCGATGACCTGGCGGTAGAAGCGGCGGGTGTCCACCCCACGGGCGTTACTGAGGACGAGTGCTCCGTTGGTCGAGAAGGGAGAGGTGTCGACGATCGTCGTGGAGACGGCGAGCGCGGCGATCAGTCCGGCGGGGGTGAGGTGGCTGGAGAGCAGCAGCGGTACGGCGATGGGGATGATCGCTGTGAGAATCGCGGTGGAGGAGGCGAAGGCGGAGGTGATGGCCACGGTGAAGCACAGCAGCAGGGCGACGAGGATCGGGGCGCCCAGGTTGGCGGCATGTTCGGAGATCTCCTCGATGATGCCGGCCTTCTCCAGCATCGCGATGTACGTCATCATGCCCGCGACCAGAAGCAGGGTGGACCAGCTGACACCGTCCACGGCCTTCTCCTGCCGCCTCATGTCCACCAGGGCCAGCAGGGCGCCGGCAGCCAGCGCAAGGAAGCCGATCTCCAAGTGGAAGCCGAGCGCGCCGACGACGAGGGCCACCAGAGAGGCGAGGGTGAGCCACTGCCGCCAATCGGGCCTGCCGGAGACGGCGAGGTCCTCGTCGTCGGTTGCCTCCGCGGCGCCCTCGACCAGCGGGGCGGGACGCTTGGCGAGCAGGGCGTAGGTGAGGATCGAGAGCACCAGGTTGATCACGAAGCTGGCGCTGAACAGCGCCACGGCGGAGACCTGAAGATCGGTCTTGTCGACGAGGCCGAGCACCAGCGCACCGGAGACGGCCAGCGGGGAGAACGCGCCCGCGTGCCCGCCGCTGATCACCATCATGCCGACGACCAGCGGGTTGAGCTTGTAGCGGTAGGCGAAGTTCATGCCGATCGGCGCGAGGATCGCGACCGCGGCCGGGGTGAACGTACCGAACGCCGTCAGCAGGGCGGCCACCAGGAACAGCACCCAGGGGATGAGCCCGACCTTGCCGCGTACCAGCCGCACCCCGGCCGAGACGAGCCATTCGATGGTGCCGTTGCGGCGGGCGACGGAGAACAGGTAGGTGACTCCGACGATGGTGACGAAGAGCTTGGCCGGGAACCCCTCGAAGATCTCGTCCTCGGTGAGGCCGAGCGAGGCGGTGCCGACCGCGAAGGTGGCGACGAAGGCGAGGATGCCCAGGTTGATCGGCAGCACGGTGCCGACCACGAACATCACCAGCAGGGCGCCTATGGAGATCACTTCAGCAGACATCTTTGTCCTTGGTGCGGTGGGGACGGGGGGCGCGCCCCGAGGGCGCGAGGGTATCCCGGTGCGGACGGCTGGGAGCCAGCCTGACCGAGGTGATGTTCGTCGCGGCTCAGGCGGCTTGCGGGCTGCCTGCTTCCGGTACGTAGATTCGGGCGTCGGCGAGCAGACGGGCCGCGCGCTGCACGGTGACCCGGTGCGGCAGGCCGTCCCTTACATCGGTGCAGCGGACCGCGACGACGCCGGCGGGCGTGCCGAGGCGCAACCACTCGTCGGTCGGGCCGCCCGCGGTCCGGCAGACCACGGACCCCTCCAGCAGCCCGGCCGCCGCGACGGCGACGGCGGAGGTCAGGCCGATCGCGGGGTGCGGGGCGTTCATGGTGAGCATGCGCACCGACACGTCGTAGTCCTCGGCACCGATCGGTTCACCGAGGGTGGTGGTGTACGGCACCGACGGGCCGACCAGGCCCACCTTGGGCACCGCGTCGCCCGGTTCCTCGCCCGGCTGGAGCAGCCCCATCAGGGGTGCGGCGGTATGACGGATGGTGCGCAGCCAGGGGACGTCTGCGCTCATCCGCTCCAGTGGCTCGGCACCGGTACGCCCGGCACTGGCGGCGTCGACAAGGACGACCGGAGCTCCTGCGGTCACCATGCTCACGCGTACCGGCTCGGCGGCGCCGACCCGCAGGTCCTGGGCGGCCTGGCCGGTGGGGAACGGGGAGCCGGTGGTGCCACTGGCCGGGTCGCGGAAGGTGAGGCCGACCGCGACCCCGCCGGCACGGGTGCCGGGTACCGTCTGGCGGCCGAAGTGGTGCACCACGCCTCCGGGGGTGTCGACGATCCCTTCGAGGACCGCGCCGGTATTGGTGTTGCGCATCACCACGCGCGTACGGTCGCCGGTGACCGGAACCATTCCTTTGGTCACCGCGTACAGGGCGACGCCGGTGGCGCAGTTGCCGCAGTTGCTCGTCCACTCCACCGAGCCCGTCCCGATGCCGACTTGAGCGAACAGGTAGTCGACGTCGACGCCAGGTTGGGGTGAGGCGCTGACCACGGCCGCTTTCGAGGTGGTGGGGGTTGCCCCGCCCACCCCGTCCAGCTCCACGGGGTCGGTGGCGCCGTACGCGGCGACCAGCAGCCTTTCGAGGTCGCCACGGTCGGAAGGGACTTCGACCTGGTTGAACAGCCAGCACTTGCTTGTGCCGCCACGCACCAGGGTCGCGGGAATGTGCACGTCTGAGGCTCTTCCTGGATCAACGGAGGTAGGGGGAAAGGGCCAAGGCAGCGGTTACGGGCGCATTGCGGGCCGGTGAACCGCTCGGCGATTGCGGAGACCTTCGCAGAGGCACGACTTTGAAACAATCGCAGTTCGCTTCACCTGGGTTTAGCTCAGCTAAAGTCGACGCCATGCTCAACGTGCGCCGTCTGCTGCTGCTCACCGAGGCCACCGAACGCGGTTCACTCACCGCCGCGGCGGAAGCCCTCGGCATGACCACCTCCGCCGCCTCCCAGCAGATGTCCCTGCTGGAGCAGGAGGCAGGGCAGCCCCTCATCGAGCGGCTGCCACGCGGTATCCGCCCCACCCCGCCGGGTGCCGCGCTGGCCGAACGCGGTCAGGCCATCCGCCGGGAGCTCCGTGCCGCCCAAGCCGACCTGGACTCCTTCACCGCCCTCGACCAGGGCACCTTGCGGCTCGGGTCCTTCCCCACGGCGAGCGCGTCCCTGCTGCCGCTGGCGCTCACGCGTTTCCGACGTCGCCACGCCGGCATCCGCATCGAGGTACGCGCCGGAGCCCTCGCGGAGCTCCGGGAGATGCTGCACACCGGCGAGGTGGAGCAGGGGCTGCTCTGGGACTACGAATGGAACCGCCTCGACGATCCGGCACTTGCCCTCACCCACCTGCTGGACGACCCCACGGTGCTGGTCGTCCCTGCCGACTCACCCCTGCGCACACATCCCTCCGTGCGCCTCGGCGACCTCGCCGACCAGGAGTGGATCATCCGCGCCGACAACCACCCCGTCGCCGACGTCCTGCGCCGAAGCTGCCGCCAGGCGGGATTCGAGCCGCGCATCGCCTACTCGTCGCACGACTACCAGGAGGCGCAGGCCATGGTCGCCGCCGGTCTCGGTATCGCGCTCGCACCCCGCCTGGCCCTCACCAGCCGACGCAGTGACGTACGCCTCCTGCCGTTCGCCTCCGACGTCCCGGCCCCCACCCGCCGCATCCTCCTCGCACGCGCCGCGGCAAGACCCGCCACCCCACCCGCCCAGGCGATGGCCCGCGTCCTGCGCACGGTGGCGCAGCGATTCACCGCCCCAGACCTGCACCGGGCCCAGCTCGGGGCGGTCCGGCGGGGCTGACGGTGCGCCACGAGCTGCGCCACCAGGCAGCGGTTCGCACTGGTCGTCGAGGAACGTCCGGGCGACTTGGCCGTTCGGCCGCCCAAGAACTGCACGCCCCTGACGGCCGCGGTGGAGACTCTGCCGATCCCGCGGGTTCAACTCCTCCTCCATGCCATGGCCGCAGCCTGCGTCGATGGCTTCGGTCTCACCCGTTCGAGTGCCGAGGGAAGGGGGCGAGTGGACCCGCAGTGGACACGCAGTGGACGGAAGGCCCCGGAAGGATCAGGAAGCCGGGGGAGGGGTCCGGAAGCGTCTAGCCTTTTGACCTGCGGAAACAGGCCGATCGGTGCAGGATCAGGAAGATCGCGGACGACCCGAAAAGGACTCATAATCCGTCGGCCGTGGGTTCGAGTCCCACCCGCCCCACCAGTGACGTGCCCTGACCTGCGGAAACGTCTCTTCAGTGCCTCTGAGTCACCTACTCGGCCCCAATGGAGAGAACCCGCTGCTCACAAGTACTGCCTGAGGTATCACGCCGGGTGTCTGGGCACCCTTGTCAAGGTTCTGACCTGCGGCAATAGAAACAAGCTCGGCTGCTGGGGGTTACGCAGTGAAGCCCAAAAGCAAGGTCCAGGGGACGCGCAGGGGACGCGAGGAAATGGAGCGGACCCGCAGGAAGCCGGGCGGCCTGACCGTCGGCGCCGTCGCTGTCCACCTCGCCCCCGCCTGCCGGGCCCCGCTCTCCGGTCACTGTTCGGCTTGAGGTGTCGAACGTCAAGCAGAGGGAGGTCGTCAGAGGCTCGGCCTGCCTTGTCGGGTATCAGATTCTCTGAGAGTATGAGGTCATGAGGACGATGACCGCTACCGAAGCGTCACGGAACTTCGCCTCCGTGCTGGACAGCGCGGAACGCGGCGAAACCATCGTGATCACCCGCGGGGGCAAACGCCTGGCCGTGCTCGGCCCGGCGCCCAAAGCCACGGGCCGTGCGGTGAAGGATGCTCTCCTGCCCTACGTCGACACCCTCGACGACGCCTTCGAGGGCGATGTGATGGCCACCCGTGATCTGCTGACCCTGGACGATCCGTGGAACGACTGATCCTGGACACCGGCGTATTGATCGCGGTCGAGCGCCGGAAAGTCGTCCTCGACCATGTGCTCGCGGACGATGACGATCCGGTGATCGCCGCCATCACGGCCGCGGAGTTGCTCCAGGGCGTCGAACTGGCCGACGACACCAACCGGCTTGCCCGCCAGTCATTCGTCGACGCCGTCCTCGCCACGGTTCCGGTCGAGGAGTACACCGTGGACATCGCGCGGGCTCATGCGCGACTGCTCGCCCACGTGCGCAGGGCCGGCCAGCCCAGAGGAGCCCACGATCTGATCATCGCGGCAACCGCCCTGGCCACGGCGCGCACAGTGGTCACCTACGGCAAACGAGCGCGCTTCGACGACCTTCCCGGTGTTCGTGTACGTCGGTTGTGACGGGCCCGGGCGAGCTGTCGTCAATTGTGCCTGTCGCGCCTGTCTCAGCCGCTGGCTGCCCACCGAGTGGCGGGAGTCATGGCATAGCAAGCGGAGTTGGGACGGGCTGAAGTGGGGGCGTGGTTCGTGTGTCGGCCTCCTGCCGCAGATCAGATGGTGCGGCTCGCCCGGCCCTGCCGCCCCGCGGTTGAATGCCGGTGTGGCACGGAAAGTTGTGGGGTTCGGCGAGGACGATCTGCGGTCGTTGGCCGGGGCTCGGTCCTTCGAACGGGGGCTGGGGTACCTGGATGCGGTGAGCGGTCTGGAGGTGGGGGACGGCTCGGTCACCGCCGTGGTGCACGGGACGGATTCCTACGAGGTGGAGCTCACCCTCGGCGGGGAGGACGGGCTCTCGGCATGGTGCGACTGTCCCTACGGGCAGGAGGGCAACTTCTGCAAGCACTGCGTGGCGGTGGGGCTGACCGTGCTGCGGCGGGCGAAGACGATCCCGCATCAGCGGGCCGCCGCACGGGCACGTGCCTCCGGCCTGGAAGCGTGGCTCACGGCGCTGTCCCGGGACGAACTCCTGGCGCTGGTGCGGGAGCAGATCGCCGAGGACCGCCGGCTGCGCCGACGCCTGGAGTTGCGGGCCGCCGCCGCTCGCTCCGACCTCGGTACGGTCCGGGACCGGATCCTGGCGCTGATCGACCCGAGGCCTTTCGCCCGGTACGGGTACATCGAGTACGCCGATGCCCCCGGGTACGCGCAGCAGGTGGCAGAGGCGGCGGCCGCGCTGCGCGCCCTGACCACCGACGGGCGGGCGGCGCAGGCGGTCGGTCTGGCCGAGGAGGCGATCCGGGTGCTGGGGGAGGCGTATGGGGAGATCGACGACTCCGACGGTGTGGTCGGTCAGGCCGCCGCCGCGGTGGCCGAGGCGCATCTGGAAGCGTGCGGAGCTGCGCGCACCGATCCGCAGCGGCTCGCCGAGTGGCTGGCCGGCCAGATGCTCGGCGACAGCAACGATGTGACGGACCTGGACCCGCTCGACTACGCCGACGTGCTGGGACCGAGCGGGCTTGCCCGCCTGCGGCAGTTGGCGGCCGAGGCGCTCAGGCGCAGGCCGTCCGGCTGGGCGGAGCGGTATCTGATGGAGCGCCTGGTCAAGGCGGAGGGTGACGTCGACGCGGTGGTCGCCCTTTACGCACAGGACCTCGACCCGTCAGGTGCCACGCATCTGCGCATCGCCGAGGAACTCGAATCGGCGGGCCGCGCGGACGAGGCGCTCGCGTGGGCGGAGCGCGGACTGCGGGACTGCGCCGCCGAGACGCACATCGATGGCCGCGTGGCCGACTATGTGTGTGCCCGTTACGCGAAGGCAGGGCGGCGCGCCGACGTGGTGGGGGTACGTCGGGACCGGTTCCGTGTCGAGCGGTCCCTGGCCGCCTATCAGCATTTGCGCTCCGCCGCCCAGGCGGATGAGTGCTGGGAGGCCGAGCGCGTGGCCGCGCTGGCCGCTCTGAGGGAAGACGCCCGCCGTGAGCGCGGCGGCCGGTACCACGGGCCCGTGCTGATCGACGCCCTGCTCGATGACGGCGATGTGGACGCGGCCTGGCGCGAGGCCGTCGGCTTCGCCGACGACCGGCAGTGGGAACAGCTCGCCGACCTGTCGCGCGAGACGCACCCGGCCGAGGCGCTCGCGGTCTATATGCGGCTGGTCGAGCGGCTGAAAGAACCGACCGGCGACCGTGCCTACGAGCACCTGGCGCGGCTGCTGCTGGGTGCCCGTGACTGCCATCGTGCGCTGGGGACGCAGGAGGCGTTCACCGACTATCTCGCCGACCTGCGGGCCGAACTGAAACGCCGGCGCAAGTTGATGAACATCCTCGACCGGTACGGGCTGTAAACGGGGTTGCGGGTGATCGTCTCGAAGTCGCGGTCGTGGTGGAGCAGCGTCAGCCCCGCCTCTTCCGCGGCGGCGACCAGCAGGTCGACGGGTCCGCACTGCGGTGCTCGCCCTCGGTGGTGAGCAGTTCCTGGACGACGCGTGCGCGTCGGTGGATGCCGTCGGGCATGGGGCACCAGGTGGAGTGTGCGTGCGCTTCACGTGGTCGTCCCACTCGGCCGTGGTAGGGCCGAGGAGGAGAGGGGCGAGGGCGGAGGTGTCGATCAGGTTGTCGGCGCCGGTCACGCATCCGCTTCTGCGTCGTGGACACCGTCCTGCCTGCTGGTGGGCCGGTACTTGCTCTTGTCGAGGAGGATGTCGATGTCCAGGGCGCCTTCGGCGGTCAGTTCGCGGGCTTCTCCGAGAGCGCGCCGTCGCCGGTAGCGGGCGGTGACCTTCCGCAGGGCGGTGTTGACGGTGGCGCGCTTGGTCGTGCCTGCCGAGCTCCTTGGCGGCGTCTCCAGCGCCTCGTCGTCGAGATCGATCACGGTGCGGCTCATGGCACTCCCGTGTATGTACGGCGACGTATTCCACATGCACACGGCACGCTCCGACATGCGTGAGCGAGTGGCTCCACGCGGAGGGGCATGGGCGGGGCTGACGCAGCGCAAGGGTTTGGCCTCGATTGCCACAGCAGCGGCCTCATTGGGAAGAATGCCAGGACGATGACGTCACGCCCTGCCGAACCGGACCGCATCGGCCCCGCCGAGGCCGCCCCATCCGCGGAGTCCTCCACGGAGACCTCATACGCCCCCTTCGCACACCTCACCGCACCCAACGCCGCCCTCTACCGCCAGGTGATGCGCGTGTTCCTGACGGCCAAGGAGCGGTTCGCGGTGCATCTGCGGCCCGAGGACGTGCACGCCGCGCTGCCGCCGGAGCAGCGCCCCGCCGGCCCGGACGCCGTCGTCAAGGCGCTGGACAGTCTCGTCGGGTGGGGCAATCTGCGGGCGGATCCGGACACCTCCCGGGTCACTGCGGTCGAGGACTTCTACCGCAAACGGTTCATCTACCAGCTGACCCGGGCCGGCGAAGCCGCAGAGCAGGCGCTGTCCGTGTACGACGAGGCGCTGGGGCGGCGCGGAGCACTCCAGGCGGTGGCGCTGCACGACATCGTCACGCACCTGCGGGCGCTGCTCGTGCACGCCGCGGAGGAGGAGCCGGACGCGGCCAAGGCGCATCTGTCGCTGTCCGCGCTGACGAGCCGGTTCGAGGCGCTGGCGGAGAACGCGCGGGCGTTCATGGGATCGCTGCAGCGCACCATCGACCTCCACGGCGTCGAGGTGGAGGTGTTCCTCGCCTACAAGGACCGGCTGATCCAGTACCTGGAGCGGTTCATTCAGGACCTGATCACTCTCGGCGGGCGGATCGCCCTGCTCATCGGGGAACTGGAGGGCCATGGCCGGGTGGGCCTGCTGCTGCGGCTGGCGGCCGTTCGGGAGGCCGCCGATGCCGCTCCGGACGAGGCGGACACCGCCGAAACGCAGGCGTACGAGCGGTGGGCGGGGCGCTGGGCCGGACTCGCCGCCTGGTTCGTGTCGGCGGACGGCCGCGAGTCCCAGGCCCGCCTGCTGCGCGGACGCGCGCTCGGCGCGATTCCACAACTCCTGGCAGTGGTAAGGCAGTTGAACGAGCGGCGGGCCGGGCGCTCGGACCGGTCGGCGGACTTCCGCACCCTGGCCCGCTGGTTCGCCGAAGCCCCGGACGACGGTGCGCGGCATCGGTTGTGGCGCGCCGCCTTCGGCCTCTACTCCGCCCGCCACCTCACCGTCGACGCCGACACTCTCGCCGAACGCGCGGCGCGCCCGGTGGCCCCCTCCACCCCCTGGGCCGAGGCGGAACCGCTGCGGATCAGCCCGCAGCTGCGCCGCACCGGAAGCTACGAGCGGCGCGGCAAACCCCGCAGAGTGCAGGACCGGTCCGAGCAGCGGCGGCAGCTGGCCGAGCTCGCCGAGAAGCAGGCCGAGGAGATCGCGGCCGCCCGCGCCCGGCTGGCCACGGACGGCATCACCCGTCTGTCCGCGCTCGGCGAGCTGGACCCGGTGGCCTTCGGCCTGTTCCTCCGGCTGCTCGGCGATGCCTTGGCCACCTGGCGGCCCGGCACGACCACGACCGTGGCGACCAGCAACGACGGCACGATGGAGATCCGCCTCACCGCCCTCGACGACGGGACGACGGCCGAGATCCGCACGCCGGGCGGGGTGTTCCGGGGCCCCGACCACACCGTCGAGATCACCGACCTCACGCAGAGCATCCCCGAGCGGGAGGCACGATGACCACATCCCTGGGCGAGGTGCTGGACAGCCGGCGCACCGCCGAGTTCCACAAGGCCGCCCGCGCCCTGCTGAAGGAGCCGCTGCTGCTCGCCCGTGGCCCCGGCGCCGAGGCCTACAGCTTGGTGCGCCGGTACGCCGCCGAGCTGCGCGACTGGTTCGACCGCAACACCGGCTGGTCGCTGCGGGTGGACGCGGAGTCCGCCCGGCTGCGCAGGACGCCCGGCACCCTGGCCGACGCGACCCACCCGGCGCGCGAGGCGTCCCGCGCCGGTGTGCCGTTCACCCGCCGCCGCTATGTCCTGCTGTGCCTGGCGCTGGCCGCACTGGAACGCGGGGAGGCCCAGATCGCGCTCGGCCGCCTGGCCGAACAGGTGGTGCTCGACGCCGCCGACCCACGTCTGGCCGCCGCCGGCGTGGAGTTCACCCTCGAGAGGCGCGAGGAGCGCCTGGACCTCGCCGCCGTCGTACGACTGCTGCTGCGGTACGGGGTGCTGCGCCGGGTGGCCGGGGACGAGGACGCCTACGTCAGCGGGTCGGGCGACGTGCTCTACGACGTCGAGCGCCGCGTCCTGGCCGGGCTGCTCGCCGCCCGCCACGGCCCGTCACTGATCGCCGCGGACGGCTTCGAGGAGCGGCTGGACGCACTCACCGCGGAGAGCGCCCTGGACAGCGACGAGTTGCGGTTCCGCGCGATCCGCCAAAAGCTCACCCGCCGCCTCCTCGACGATCCCGTGCTGTACTACGACGAGCTCACCGACGACGAGCTGGCCTACCTGACCCGCCAGCGTGCCTTCCTCACCACACGTGTCATCGAACTGACCGGCCTGGTGCCCGAGGTGCGGGCCGAGGGCATCGCCATGGTCGACCCCCACGACGACCTCACGGACGTACGCATGCCCGAACAAGGCACCCACGGGCACATCACGCTGCTGCTCGCCGAGCACCTCGCCGCCGCGGACGGCGAGGTCAGCCGGGATGAACTGGAGCGCCGAGTGCGGGAACTGGCCGAGGTCCACGGCGCGTTCTGGTCCAAGAGCGCCAAACAGCCGGGCACGGAGGGGGAACTGGTCGAGCAGGCGCTGGCCAGACTGACCGGGCTCGGCCTGGTGAAGCGCACACCCGCCGGCGTGGCCGCGCTGCCCTCGCTCGCCCGGTACGCGGTCGGCGAGACCGTCGTCGTGGAACCCGCACACCGCACCTCCCAGCGAAAGGCACAGCAACCGTGACGGCCCTGCCCCACCCCGTGCCCGGCCGGTGGCGGCCGCTGCGCATCGGCCTGGTCGACCTCTTCTACTACGACACCGAGGAGTTCTGGTTCCGCGACGGCCGCCTGCTGCTTCGCGGCAACAACGGCACCGGCAAGTCCAAGGTGCTCGCCCTCACGCTCCCGTTCCTGCTGGACGGCGACCTGTCGCCGCGCCGGGTGGAGCCCGACGCCGACCCGGGCAAGCGCATGGAGTGGAACCTGCTGCTCGGCGGGGAGCACCCGCACCCCGAGCGGCTCGGCTACACCTGGATCGAGTTCGGCCGTATCGAGGAGGACACCGGGCGCGCCCACTTCCGCACCCTCGCCTGCGGGCTGAAGGCCGTGGCGGGCCGCGGCATCGCCCGCCACTGGTACGCCGTCACCGACCAGCGCATCGGCCAGGAGCTGAGTCTGCTCGACGCGACCGGCACCGCCCTGTCGCGGGACCGGCTCGTGGAGGCTCTCGCCGGGCACGGCATGGTGTACGACACGGCCACGGCGTACCGGCGGGCCGTCGACGAGGCGCTGTTCGGCCTCGGCGAGCGACGCTACGCCGCCCTGGTCGACCTGCTCGTCCAGCTGCGCCAGCCGCAGCTGTCGAAACGGCCCAACGAGGCCGCCCTGTCCCGCGCCCTGACCGAGGCACTGCCGCCGATGGACCAGGCTGTGATCGCCGACGTGGCGGAGGCCTTCCGCTCCCTGGACGAGGAGAAGGAGGAGCTGCGGGCGGCGAGCGAGGCCGAGCGGGCCGCCTCCGCCTTCCTGGACCACTACCGGCGCTACGCCCGTGTGGCCGCACGCCGCCGCGCCCGGCTGCCTCGCAGCGAGCACGCCCGCTACGAGCAGCTGCACCGCGACCTGGCCCAGGCCCGGAATGAGCGGGAGCAGGCCGAGACGGACCGGGAGGCCGCGGCCGGGCGGTTCGCGGAGCTGGAGGAGAGGGCGACGCGGCTGAAGGCACAGCAGGCCGCGCTGCGCGAGGGCCCCGAGATGCGCAGTGCCCGGGAGCTGGAGCAGGCGGCGGCCGAGGCGCGCCGCACCGCCGAGGAGCTGAAGCGAGCCGAGGCCGACCGCCAGGACGCGGCCCACGTGCACACCCGGGCCCTGGGGCGCCTCGGCACGGCCGAGCGGCGCCTCGCGGCGGCCGGGGAACGCATCGCCGACCTGGCCGAGCGCGCCCGGGACACGGCCGCGGCGGCCCGCCTCGACGGTGACCTGCGTACGGATGATGCACCGGAGGCCGAACTGCGGCGGGCCGCCGAGGAGTCGGTGGCCCGCAGGCGGCGCACTGTCGAGCACGTGGAGGAGCTGGCGGACCGCGCCGACCGGACGGCCGCCGAGCGGCGCGCCGCCGCCCGCCGCCTGGACGAGGCCGACACCGAGGCAGGCCACACCGCGCGGCGGCAGGCCGAGGCGGAGGAAACCGCCGAGGCGGCGGGCACGGACCTCGTCACCCGCGTCCGCGCCCACCTGGACGCCTGCGACGAACTCGCCATACCCGATGCCGCCGGGCTGCTCGACGCGCTGCAGGACTGGGTGACCCACTGCCAAGGCCCCTACCCGGCGCGGGAGGCGACCGGTCAGGGCCATCGCGCACGAGCGGCGCAGCTGGCCGACCAGGCAGCCGTCCTCGGGCAGGAACTGGCCGGCCTTGAGGCGCGGCGCGCCGAGGCCGAGCGGGAGCTGGCCGAGCTGGAGGCAGGCGGCCAGCGCGGGCCGGCGGCGCCGCACACCCGTACCCCTGGGCTGCGCGAGCAGGTCCCGGGCGCGCCCCTGTGGCGGCTGGTCGAGTTCCGGGACCATGTCCCTGCCGGTGAACGGGCGGGTCTGGAGGCCGCGCTGGAGGCGTCCGGGCTCCTGGACGCCTGGGTGCGCCCGGACGGTACCGCCCTGCACGCGGACGGACACGACGTGTTGCTGTCGCCCGCAGGCCCGCTCGCCGGACACACGCTCGCCGACGTGCTCCGCCCAGCCGTGGACCACGGCGATCTCCGGGCCGCGGCGGTGGGTGAGCAGACCGTCGCCCACCTCATCGCCGGTGTGGGCCTCGGCTCGGGCGGTGACACCTGGGTAAGCGCGGACGGCCGCTTCCGTGTCGGCGCGCTGACCGGCACCTGGTCGAAGCAGACCGCCGTGTACGTCGGCGAGGGCGCCCGGGAGGAGGCCCGCCGCGCCCGAATCACCGCCCTGCGCGACGAACTCGCCGCATACGCCGAGGACATGGCACGCCTCGACGCCGAACGTGCCGCGGTCGTCCGGCGGCGTACCACCCTGGACGCCGAACTGACCAGCGTCCCCGACGATGCCGCCCTGCGCCACGCGCACGCCCTCGCCGCAGCGGCCTCGGACGCCGCGCACCGAGCCCGCGCCCGCCGCGACGAACACGCCGCCGAACTCGCCGAGGCTTCCCGGCAGGAGGCCGAGGCCGCCACCGAACTCGCCGACACCGCCGGCGCGGTGAACCTGCCCACAGGGCGGGCGGACCTCGCCGCCGTCCGCCAGGCCATGGCCGACCACACCGCCGTTCTCGCCGGGCTGTGGCCCGCGCTGCGCGAGCGGGCCGACGCGGCACGTGCCCTGGCCGACGAGCGCGCGGAAGCCCGGCGGGCCGAGGAGAAGGTGGCCGAGCTGGCCCGGCGCGCCGAGGAGACCGCCCGTATCGCGACCGCCGCCGACGAGCGCCATGCCACCCTGCGTTCCACCGTCGGCACCGCTGTGGCAGAGCTGGAGCGGCGCCTTGCCGACACCGCCGACGCGCTCATCGTGTGCGACCGCGAGCAGCGCCGCGCACGCGAGGACCACACGGCCGCGGACCGGCGCGCCCACCTGGCACTCGGCCACATCGAACGCCTGGAAGTGGACGTCCGCGAGGCCACCGCGGCCCGTGCCGAGGCCATCGCCGCACTCCAGCGGTTCGCGGCCACCGGGCTGCTCGCCGTCGCCTTGCCCGAGGTGGCCGTGCCCGACCTGGCCGCCGGGCCCTGGGCCGCCACCCCGGCCATCGCGCTCGCCCGCACGATCGAGAGCGACCTGTCCGGCACCGACGACTCCGACGGCGCCTGGGAGCGCGTGCAGAAGCGGCTCAGCGAGGAGTACAAGAAGCTCCAGGACGCTCTCTCCCGGGGCGGACACAGCGCCTCGGCCCGGATGACCGAGGACGGCATGGTCGTCGAGATCGTCTACCAGGGCCGTACGCGTGCCGTCCCCGACCTCGCCGAGGCCCTCGCCGTGGAAGTCGCCGAGCTGACCCGCATCCTGTCCGCGCACGAGCGGGAGATCCTCGAAACCCACCTGCTGACCGAGGTCGCCGGCACCCTGCAGGAGCTGGTCGGCAGCGCCGAACGCCAAGTACAGGCCATGAACGCCGAACTGAAGGAGCGGCCCACCTCCACCGGCATGAGACTGCGGCTCCTGTGGCGCCCCTCCCGCAAGGCGCCGGCCGGGCTCGCGCAAGCCCGCGAGCGGCTGCGCCAGTCCGCCGACGCCTGGACGGCCGAGGACCGGGCCGCGGTCGGCGAGTTCCTGCAGGCCGAGATCGCCCGCCGCCAGGCCGACGACACCGCGGGCAGCTGGCTGGAGGTGCTCACCGCGGCCCTCGACTACCGCGCCTGGCACGAGTTCGGCATCGAACGCCACCAGCACGGCAAATGGGTTCCCGCCACCGGGCCCGCCTCCGGCGGCGAGCGCGTCCTGGCCGTGAGCGTGCCGCTGTTCGCCGCGGCCTCCTCTCATTACGCCACGGCCGGGCCCGATGCCCCGCGGCTGGTCACCCTGGACGAGGCGTTCGCCGGCGTCGACGACGACTCCCGCGCCAAGTGCCTCGGCCTGCTGCACGCCTTCGACCTGGACGTGGTGATGACCTCCGAACGCGAATGGGCCTGCTACCCACAGGTTCCCGGCATCGCCATCGCCCAGCTCTCCCGCGTCGACGAGATCCCGGCCGTCCTGGTGACCCGCTGGGAGTGGGACGGCACCGCACGGGGCAGGGGCAGCGAACCGGCTCGCCTGACGAGGACCATCCCGGCGCAGACCGGTCCACGGACGACTCCGGACGCGGCCGAAACCGAGGACACGCTGTGGAGATGAGCGAATGGGGGACATGACCGAGCGGGCGGACACGAGCGAGCTCAGGGACCCCCAAGGACAGCCCGCGGCACCCCTCGACCGCGACCGCCTGACCCGGCTGCTCGGCGGCCCCGACCTCGCCTGGCTGATCGACCGCGTACGCCGCCGCATGGCGCGGGACGAACCCCTCACCGGCCCGGTCTCCCTGAGCGCCCCCACCGCCGCGCAGAGGGCCGCCGCCGAACGGCTGCTGGGCCGCGCCCCGGGCGCCGGACGTGCGCTGAGCGTCCGTCTCGACGCCGTGGACGCCGTCCTGCGCCGCTCCGGCATCAGCCCCGACGGCCTGGCAGCAGCCGTCACCGCCCTCACAGGACCGGTCGCCCGGCTGGCCGACGTACGCGAGCGGGAGGAGCGCGCCTGGCGGGACGCGTACGCCCCGCTCGACGAGCTCGTCCGCACCGGCAGGCCCGAACTGGCCGACTGGGCCGAGCGGATCGTCTCGGACGGCCTCGTGCGCCGGCTCGCCCGCACTCCACAGGCGGCGAAGAGCCTGCTGGGGGACACCGCCAAGGCACTGCGCCGGCTGCCGGCGGATCCCGCCGTGTCCCTGCCCGCCTTCGCCGTCGGCGCCTTCGGCGACGCGCATGCCCTCGACGACGGCACCCCGCTCGCCACCCTCGTCCTGTCCGGAGTCCGCACGCTGACCGGCTTCCCGGACGGCAGCGGCGCCGAGTGGCGCCGCGAGGCATGGACGTCGGCCGGGCTCCTCAAGGACGCCCTGTCCTCCACCGTCCTGACCCTGGGCCTGCGCGGCTCCCCCGCCCTCGACTGGTCGGCAAACGCGGGCGAACCCGCAGTCCTGACGCTGCGCCAGCTCACCCGCCACCCGCCGGGCATGGCACCGGCCGTCGTCCACGTGTGCGAGAACCCGGCCGTCCTGGCCACCGCGGCCGACACCCTGGGCACCGCCTGCCCGCCGCTGGTCTGCCTCCAGGGCCAGCCCTCGGCCGCCGCCCTCATCCTGCTGCGCCACCTGCACGCCCACGGAACCACGCTGCGCTACCACGGCGACTTCGACTGGGGCGGCCTGCGTATCGCCTCGGCCCTGCTGCGCCGCGTCCCCTGGCACCCCTGGCGCTACACGGCCGCCCACTACCGCAGCGCGGTCGCTGCCACCCCACTGGCCTCGCCCCTGGTCGGCACGCCGACCATCGCCGCGTGGGATCCGGACCTGCCCGCGGCCCTCACGGAACTCGGCGTGCGCATCGAGGAGGAGGCGGTACTCGACGACCTGCTGGCCGACCTCGGCCAGTGAGCGGGGCGACGGCGCCGTAGGCAAGTGATGTGGGGCAGAGGCCGGCCCTCGCCGACGGAAAGGGATTCCGCTGCGGGAGGTGCGAAAGGCGAGCACCCCCATTGTTCGACCTGGGCTGATGCAGCCGGACCTCCCCAGGCTCCTCCCATGGGAAGCCTCTCGGGGGACCGCCAGGGGACACGCAGGGGACGGAAGGACCCGGAAAGATCAGGAAGGCCGACGCAGAGCCAGCATGGCAAAACACCCCTGACTTGTGATTATAGGAAGATCATCCCGGACGTCGCGTGACCGGCGGTGCGCGTCCCCGACGCCGTCCTCGGGCACCTGCTCGCCCCAGGAGCTGAGCCAGCCGGACAGCGTCCTGATCTCCGGGTCCTGGGCCTTCCTGATCTCGGTCGCGAGCTGTCGCACCTCCGGGGACGCGGCGCGCGTGCCGACGAGGGCGGCCAACTCCACCGCCTGTCGGTGGTGCGGGATCATCCCCTGCGCGAAGGTGACGTCGGCGGCGTTGTCGCGCCCGGTGAGGCGGGGGCGGACGCGGTGAGCCCGGTGCTCGCGCTGTCGTGGCCGCCGTGTGCGGCACTGCCGGAGCCGGACCCGCAGGCCGCCAGGGCGAGAGCGGCGGCGACGGCGCTCGCGGCGCAGGTGATGTCCGCGTGCTCGATGTGGCCGCCGGTCCCGCCGTCCTCGTGCGCACGCTCCGTACGGCCGGCGTCGGCGGAAGCGGCCGGCTCCGCGCGGGCGTGGCTCGCGCACGACGGCTCGGGATGGGGTGCGGCCACGGGCGAGTGAGCCGGAACCGCGGGCGCGACGGAGCGGGACGGGCGCGTGTGGCGCCGGCACGACGAAGGCCCCGGGACGGGGCCTTCGGGACCGGGGAGGCTGGGGCGGGTCAGCCCTGCTGGCTGATGTTGACCATCCAGCCGACTCCGAACTTGTCCGTGCACATGCCGAAGACGTCGCCCCACATCTGCTTCTCCAGCGGGACCTGCACGTTGCCGCCGTCGGACAGCTTCTCCCAGTAGCCGCGGAGCTCGTCGGCGTCGTCGCCGCTCAGGCTCACGGCGAAGTTGTTGCCCTGCTTGTACTCCATGCCGGGCGGGTTGTCCGAGCACATCAGCGTGAAGCCCTTGTCGGTCTCCAGCATGCTGTGCATGACCTTGTCGCCGTATCCGGGGGGCGCCTCGGAGCCGAAGTCGCCGTACGTGTGGACCGACAGATTGCCGCCGAACACGCCTTTGTAGAACTCCATGGCTTGCTTCGCTTCGCCGGAGAAGCTGATGTACGGGTTGAGACGAGAAGCCACGGCTTGATCCTTTCGTAACCGTTTGTCAGGAGTGCAGACTAGCCCCGGACCGCTTCTGCGGCAGGGGGAAACCGTTCGTGTCCGCGGCCGTTCCGGAAGTGGCGATGTTTCGCTCGGTAACGTCGGTCTTGGCGGACCGATTTCGGGCATGCGTCAAGGAGTCGCGCGGCAATGACTCACCATTGTTGTCCTTACTCGTGTTCCAGAAAGCGGTGTCCTCCGGCCGGGAGATGGCTTGACTCATGCCTCCCTAATCGCGGGGCGATCCAGAACTCTTGTTCCTGCCAGGGAAGTTGTGCAAGGGTGAGCCACCTCATGTCCGAACAAACGCCATTCTGATCAACCGTTCGAATTGACTGTCGGCGAGCCCCTCCAAAAGAAGCGGCTTGGCCGCCGGATGGTATGGACCAACAGGTCCGCCGTTCCTTGTCGACGGCTGTCGGCACCCCTCGACCAGAGCCGAAGCCACTCAGCAACCCCCCACCGCAATGCCATGGATGGACAGACGCCCATGCAGCACCCCAGCACGCCCGGAAACGTGCCCTCCTCGCAGGCCGGCCGCATACCCGGGGTATCCGACGAGGAGCTTGCCGCCGCGCTGCACGCCGGGGGAGCGGGCCTGAACGCCCACCCCGTCGCCGCGCTGCTGGCCCGGCACTGGCAGCCCGTGTTCGACTACGCCGCATTCTGCGCGCCCTCGGCCAAAACCGCCTCGATGCTGGCGACGGCCGCATTCGCGCAACTCCTGGAGAATCTCACGGCAGGCGTCTCGGCCGGTGCGCTGCGGCCGCATCTGCTGGTGGCCACCCGTCATATCGCCAAGGGCTGGGCGGGTGACCAGCGGATCACCGCCATGCTGCCGGGGCTGTCGATTCCCGAACCGCCCGCCGAGAATAGGCAGCTGATCTCCCGGGCTTTCCACGCATTGCCGATGACCGCCCAGGTACTACTCTGGCATGCCGAGGTCGAGGCCGAAGGCATATCCATACCGGCCGGTTTGCTGGGTATTGATCCGCGCGTCGCCTCCGACCAACTCGATCAGGCGCGCGAACAGTTCCGGCAGGTCTGCGTCCGCGTGCACCGGGACCACGCACCCACCGGGGATTGCCGTCACTACAACCGTCTTCTCGACATATCGCTGCGCCGTGGCGGGGCGCTGATCCCCGACATCCAGGTGCACCTGTCGGAATGCCGTTACTGCCGTTACGCCGCCGACCAGTTGCGGCAGTCCGAGGGGCGGCTCGGCGTCCTGATCGCCGAGGCCCTGCTGGGCGGTGCCGCGCAGTCGTATCTCGAGTCCCGGCCGGGCCGTCGCCGCCACGCCCGCCTCAGGGACGGCCGGCCGGGGGCGCCCGGCGGCCGGGGGGCCGGGCGGCACTCACGGGGCGGCCGGGGCCTGGCCCTGCCGGCCCTGGTGCTGCGCGGCAGGCGGGCCGCCGCGGAGAGGGCGACACCGGCCGCCCTCGGCCTCGGCGCCGCCGTCGCCGCCACCGGGGTGCTGGCCGTCGCCCTCCTGGCCACCCTGTGGTCCGACGACAGCGACCACGCGGGACCGGCGGTGCCGAGCGGGGCGGTCACCGGCACGGCACCGTCCGTGCCCGGCGCGAGCGGGGCCGCGCCCTCCGTACCAGCCACGCCCGCTGCGCCCACGCCGTCCGCACCGGCACCGCAGCCCTCGGCCACCTCGGCGGGCCTTCCGAGCGGTCCGCTGACCACCAGACTGCGCAACGTCGAGGCCGGCCTCTGCGTCGACTTCGCCGGCAGCCGGGCGCAGAAGGACGTGGACGTCCTGATGGCGGCGTGCTCGTCGTCGTCCCCGACCCAGCAGTGGCTGTACGAGACCGACGGCAGGCTGCGCAGCGCGGCCGCGCCCGAGCTGTGCCTGAACTCGCGCGGGCTCGACGGCATCGTTGTCGCCTCCGCCTGCACGGGGCGCACGGCGCCCGACTCCGGCGACGTCCGGTACGACCTGACCATCCAGGGCCACGTCGTACCGCGCTGGAACGAACGGCTCGCGGTCGTCCCGGTGTCGACCGACCCCGGGTCGCCCGTGGTCGTGAAGGTACGGGACGACTCGCCGGGCCAGGTGTGGGCGACGGACAGCGTCCGCACCGGCCCCACGCAGCAGTCCGCTCCCTCCACAAAGGAGGTGCAAGGTCCGCCGCCCGGCCGTGAGCGCTGCGTCCCCGAGACCTGCGAGGCGCCCCCACCGGGCCGGGGGCCTTCGCGGCCGGCGGCGACGCCGGAGGCACGCTCCGAGGGCAGCCTCCGCCGGGCCGGTGACGACGCCCCGGTCGAGAAGCGGTCCCGTCCCGCGGTGGTCCCGGTGCTGCTCCCCGTGCAGGAGACTCCCGCACCTCCGGCCGGGGGCGAGCCGGAGGCCGAGGGGCCCTGACCGGCCGGCGACAGGCGGTGCCGCCCGCGGCACCGCCTGTACCCCTCAGCCGGGGAGCGCCCGCTTCATGATCTTGCCCATGTCGTTGCGGGGCAGGACGTCGAGGAACCGGACCTCGCGCGGCCGCTTGTGCGGGGCGAGCTGGGCCGCCACGTGTGCCGCCAACTCCTCTGCCGACGGGGGCATTCGGGGGTCGGCCGCCACGATCCACGCGACGATCCGCTCGCCGAGGTCCGCGTCCGGCTCACCCGTGACCGCAGCCTCGCGCACCGCCGGATGGTCCAGCAGGACGTTCTCGATCTCCCCGGCGCCGATCTTGTAACCGCCGCTCTTGATCAGGTCGGTCGCCTTGCGCCCCACGATCCGCACGTATCCGTCCGCATCGCGCACGGCCATGTCCCCCGTGCGGAACCAGCCCCCGTCGAACGCGGCGGCCGTCGCGTCGGGCCGGTTCAGGTACTCGGTGAACAGATGGTCGCCGTGCACCTGGATCTCGCCGATCGTCTCGCCGTCCGACGCCGTGATCTCCCTCCCGTCCTCCTCGACGAGCCGCAGCGAGACCCCGCGCAGCGGCACGCCGACCGTTCCCGGACGCGCCTCGCCGTCGGCCCGTACGCTCGTGTTCATCAGCGTCTCGGTCATGCCGTACCGCTCGATCACCCGCCGCCCGGTCGCCGCGGCGATCCGCTCGTGGTCCGGCAGCGGCAGCGCGGCCGACCCCGACACCAGCAGGCGTGCGTTCGCCAGCGCCTTGGCGAGGTCGGTGTCGTCGTCCAGCGCCTCGGCGAGCCGGTGGTACATCGTCGGTACGCCGAACAGCATCGTGCCGCCCCGGCCGAGTTCGCGGGCCACGCCCTCGGGGGTGAACCTGCCCAGGTGCCGCACCTCGCCGCCGCGGCGCAGCGGGCCGACGATGCCGAGGATCAGGCCGTGCACGTGAAACAGCGGCAGCGCGTGCACCAGGACGTCGTCGGCGCTCCACTGCCAGGCGTCCTGGAGCGCGTCCAGCGTCGTGGCGACCGCGCGGCGCGACAGGACGGCGCCCTTGGGCGGGCCGGTGGTCCCCGAGGTGTAGACGACGAACGCGGGCGCGCCGGGCCCCGGTTCACCGGCCGGCACCTCCCCCTCGCCCGTCACCGGTACGTCGACGCGCTCCAAGGTGCCCAGGGCGGCGGGCAGTTCGTCGCCGGGAGCGGCAAGCACCAGTGACGGCGCGCTGTCCGCCAGGATGTGCGCGAGTTCACGCTCACCGGTCTTCGGGTTCAGCGGTACGACGGGTACGCCGGCGAGCAGCGCGGCGACCGTGCCGACCGCGGTCTCCAGCGCCGGTGTGGCCCACAGCGCGACCCGCCCGCCGGGCGCCGCCGCGCCGATCCGGGCGGCCAGAGCGCCGGCGGCGCCGGCCAGTCGCGCGTAGGTCAGGGACCGTTCGCAGAACCGCAGGGCGACCCGGTCTTCGTGGTCGGGGCCGCCGGCCGTGGCTGTCAGCGCCGGGAACAGGGAACTCACTCGTCGACCTCCTGGTGTCCGTCCGTGCACGGCGGGCTCGTGGCAGTGCTTCCCGTCGCCTCATTGTCTCCCCGGCAAGATCCGAGAGCTCAGGGCAGCGGCAGCGCGATCTTCACGGCGTAGACGGCGACCAGCCCGAAGCCGATCCGGAAGGTCCACACGCGGGCGGCGCCCGAGATCCGGGCCCCGGCGTAACCCGCGGCCGCCACGAGGAACTGCTGCCACGCGAGCGAGGCGACGAGCACGCCGCCGACGAACACGGCCCCGGCCGTGCCGCCGCGGAGGGCCACGCCCTGGGCGGTGGTGAGGGCGGCGAAGTAGAGCGCGGTGGTCGGATTCACGGCGGTGAGTGCGGCGAACCGTACGAACACCCGGGCGTGCCGGCCCCGCGCCACCGCCTCGTCCGACTCGTCCGCTCCGCCCTGCGTCGCGTGCCCGTCCGCCGGGCCGTCTCCGCCCCGCGCGTGCCCGTCCGCCGGGCCGTCGCGCGGCCCCCGTACGGACGACCACAGGCCGTGGGCCGCGATGGCGGCCAGGATCAGCGCCGACGCCAGGCGCACCCACGCCTCCACGCCCGACAGCGCCGCCGCCACCAGCGGGCCCAGGGCCGTGGCCACCGCCGCGTACGCCATGTCGACCAGCGCCACCGCGGAGGCAGCGGCCACCGCAGTGGCCCGGTCGCGCATCGCCTCCTGGACCAGCAGTACGCCGATCGCGCCCACCGGTACCGCCACGCCCAGTCCGGCCACCGCTCCCGCGCCGGCCGTCGTCAGGATCTCCGTCATGGGCACACCGTGGTGCGTCCGTCGGTCCTGTCGCGGTCGTATTACGGTGCAGGCTGCGACAATCGCGGTATGGACGGCCTCGACAGGGAAATCCTCGGTGTGCTCCGGGAGGATGCGCGGATCTCCTACCGCGATCTCGGCGTCCGGGTCGGCCTGAGCGCCAACGCCGCCGCCGACCGGGTGCGCCGGATGGTCCGTGACGGGACCATCCGTGGCTTCACCACGATCGTCGACCCGACGGCCGGCCCCCGTCCCGGCCTCGTCGTCTTCATCGACATCACGCTGCGCCTCGACACGACGAACGAGGAGTTCGAGCGGGTCGTGCTGAAGCTGCCCGGCATCACCGAGGTCGTCCACGTCACGGGTGCGCACGACTATCTCGTACGGGCCACGGCGGCCGACGCCGCCGAACTCGACGCCCTGCTGAGGGCCCTCAAGCGGGACGCGGGTGTCGCGCAGTCCAGTACCCGTATCGCCCTGCGCGACGCGCGTGCGCCTACCGGCGGGCCCAGGTGACCGTGGTGTGCCGGCCGCCGTCCTTGCGCGGTCCGTCGTGGCGGCCCGCGGCCCTACGCCGGGCTACGCGCACGGGCCGCGTCTCAGCGGCCGGGGTCGCCAGGGATCGGGCCGTCGTCCGACTCCTCGTCCGCGCCGACCGTTCCGGTCGGGTACAGGCCGTGTGCGTACCTCGTCCCCCCGGAGGTCCGCGCGTCGGAGTCGAAGGGATCGGAGAGCGGGTCCAGCACCAGCGGCTGGATCGTGCCCTCCAGCATCGCGCCGAGCCCGAGCACCGTGCAGGTGTCGGGCCGTTCGGCGATCCGCACCGACATACCGGTGGCGTCCCGCAGCATCTGGTCGAGTCCCGGCAGCAGCGCGCTGCCGCCGACCATCATGATGCCGCTGTCGACGAGGTCGGCGACCAGGTCCGGCGGGCAGTGGCGCAGCACCTTGCCGATGCCGTCGATGACCGAGGTGAGGGGCGTGTGGATGGCCTCCCGTACGGCGGCGGTGTCGACCCGCACCGACCGGGCGAGCCCGGTGGCCACGTCCCGGCCGTGGATCTCGGTGGACGCCGGGCCCTGCGGGGTGAGGCCGTTGCCGCGCAGCGCCAGTTGCAGGGAGCGTACGGACTGGCTGGGCAGCATCAGTTCGTGCCGGTGCCGCAGGTGCTGGATCACCGCGTAGTCGATGGCGTTGCCGCCGATCGGGATGCGTTCGGCCGTGACGATCGAGCCGAGCGAGAGGACCGCGATCTGGGTGGTTGCCGCGCCGCACACCATGATCATGGTCGCGGTGGGCTGCTCGACCGGGAGCCCGCTGCCGACGGCCGCGGCGATCAGCGTGTCCACGAGCTCGACGCGACGGGCGCCGAGACCGACCAGCGTCTCCACGGTGGCGCGCTGCGCGAGCGGGTCGGAGTCGTGGGGCGTGCTCGCGGCGGCGCGCAGCCGGGGCTTGCGCCGCAGCCGGCGGCGGAGCTTCTCGCCGAGCAGGTGCCTCAGCATGCGCTGGGCCATCTCGATGTCGACGACGGTACCGCCGCTGACGGGCCGTACGACGCGGATGTAGTCGGGTGTCCGGCCCGTCATCTGCTCGGCGAGTGTGCCGACCGCGATCAGCGCGCCGGTACGGGTGTTCACGGCGGCGACGCTGGGCTCGTCGACGACGAGGCCGGTGCCCTTGACGAAGACACGCGTCTTGGCCGCGCCCATGTCCACGGCGACATGGCAACGGCGCAGCTGCTCAAGGCTGACGGTCACGACAGATCCTCCCGAGTGCGGTACCTGTTCGCATGGTGCGATCGCCCGGGGCCGTGCGCGCGCTGGGCTGCGCCGGTCGGGGGCACCACGGACCGGCACTCGGCCGGATGGGCAGGAGGCACCCGCCGGACGCGGGGCGCGTGCGCCCGGACATGCCGCCGGTGCTCACGCCCCGTCAGACGCGGGGCGCGTGTGCGCCGGGACATGCCGCCGGTGCTCACGCCCCGTCAGACGAGGCGCTGCAGAAGCCCCCACGTGAACTCCGCGATCCGCTCGTCCTCGCCGGGCGGCGTGAACGCCAGGCGCCATCGCGTCGGTGCCGACCCCTCCAGCGGCCGGGCCGGCGCGAACGCCCTCGCCACCTCGTCGACCGTGCACGACCAGGGCCGCAGGTCCGCCGTCGTCCGCAACTCGGGGCCGGCCGCTCCCGGAGCAAGTACGAGCCATTCGTTCCACACTGCCCCGTTCTGCGCGGCCAGGACCTCGAAGCGCAGGTCGGGCCGGAGCGGCACCGGCCACAGCAGCGCGTCGCACTCCAGGTCGCCGATGCGCCGCGGCTCGACCGACTCCGGTGTGCCGAGCACCGAGCGGTAGCGGCTCAGGGCACCGCGGGCTCGGGGCGAGCGCACCATGGCCTGCCAGCGGCGGTTCGCCTCCCGCATCTGAGCGAGCGAGACGCCGAGCTCGCGCCGGGCGTCGTCGACGAGGTCCGGCTGGTGGTCGGCCATCCGGCGCAGCAGCACCAGCTGGAAGTCGAGCGGTCCGAAGGGGGCGGTTGCACTCATGCCCGACATCCTGCCCGCGGGATGTGACAGCACAGGCGAGCGGGCACGCCGGGGAAGTGAAGATTCCACACAAGATCCTCACAGCCCGACCCACCGTGCGTACCCTGCTGCCGCATACTCTCCGGAGGCCATGGATTACTGCCACCCGTGCGGACGGCATCTCAACGGCGCGCTGGCCTGTGCCGGGTGCGGCACCCCCGTCGAGGAGCTCCGTCACCACTCCACCAGTGCGCCCGGCGCGGCCCACGTCTACGAGCTGGACGTGGAGCCCGAGCCGGAGCGCCCGAGCCCGCGTGCCGCGCGCCGTCAGGCGCCGTCGCGCCGCAAGCTCGCGCCCGCCGGACGCCGGGCGCGCAAGAGGCGTGGGCGCAAGGTGGTCCTGGGGGCGTTCGGTCTGGTGCTGGCCGCGGGGGCGCTGAGCCTCGCGGAGCTGGCGACCGAGGGCACGGTCGGTGACGGGGCGGCGACCAGGGTGAAGGAACAGGACGTCGTCGAGACGGAGACGATCGAGCCGTCGGCCCCGGAGGACACCCCGGACGGTCCGAGCGAGGTGAGCGAGAAGCCGGTGACCGGCTCCGCGCGCCCGACCGGGAGTGCCACGGGGACGACGAAGGGCACGGGCGCGCCTGGGGCGGGTGAGGCTACCGGGCGCGGCGACGACGAGGGCCCGGCGCCTTCCGTCTCCGCCTCGTCCGTCGCGGACGGGGCGTCCCCGTCCGCGACGCACGGCCCTCCGGACGACGCCGATCCCACCGACAGCGGCCGGCCGACCTCCGATACGGGCGACTCGAAGCCCCCGGAGGAGGAGGAGCCACCACCCCCGCAGCCCTCACCCACGGAGACCTGCGACCGCTTCCTGTGGTGGTGTCTGTGACGCACGCGCGGAGTCTCTGACGCGGCCCCGCCGGGGCGCGTCGGCCTGCGGCGTCTGTGACGCCGGCGCGCCCGGCGCGTCGGCACGCCGCGCCGGCCCAGACGTGCCGCGTCAGCCTCAGGGGCGGTCGCGCCGCACCCCTCCGCCCGGCGTCAGTGCTCCGGGCGCTCGCCCAGCATGCGTCTGAGCAGGTCCCTCAGTGCCGTTCGTTCGTCGGCGGACAACTCCGCAAGCGGCTCGCGCGCGAAGTCCAGTGACTCGCGCAGCCGCTTCGCCGTGCCGCGCCCCTCCTGCGTGGCCGCGGCCAGCTTCACCCTGCGGTCGCCCGGGTCGGGGCGGCGCTCCACGAGGCCGCGGGCCTCCAGGCGGTCCACGATGCCGGTGATGTTCGACGGCTCGCACTTCAGCTTGGTCGCGATGCGGCGCATGGGCAGGGGCTCCAGGGAGAGCAGCCCCAGCACCCGGGCCTGGGCGCCGGTGAGGGAGTGCGCGGCCGCGGCCCGCTCGTACTCGTCGTGGTAGCGAGCCACGACGGAGCCGATGAGCTCGACGACTTCGAGGGTGAGCGGGTCTGTTCCTGGGATGGCCATGGAGCTCAGGATACCCGGATACTTGACAACCTGAAATATCCAGGAGCATGGTTGTTTCAGGTAGTGAAGCATTCTTAGGAGGAACCAGCATGTCCGCTCTCCCCGCGTCCGGCCGCGAATGGCACCTCGTCGCCCGCCCGCACGGCTGGCCCAAGCCCGAGGACTTCGCCCTGCGCGAGGCGGAGGTCACCGAGCCGGGCGAGGGCCGGGTCCTCGTGCGCAACCTGTACTTCTCCGTCGACCCGTACATGCGCGGCCGGATGAACGACGTGAAGTCCTACGTCGCGCCCTTCAAGCTCGACCACCCCATGGACGGCGGCGCGGTCGGCGAGGTCGTCGCGTCGAACGCCGAGGGCTTCGCGGTCGGCGACCACGTCCTGCACGGCCTCGGCTGGCGGGAGTACGCGAGCGTGCCCGCGCAGCACGCCGTCAAGGTCGACGCGTCGGCGGCGCCGCTCTCCGCCTACCTCGGCGTGCTGGGCATGACCGGCCTCACCGCCTACGCGGGCCTGTTCGAGGTGGCGTCCTTCAAGGAGGGCGACGCGGTCTTCGTCTCCGGCGCCGCCGGCGCGGTGGGCAGCCAGGTCGGACAGATGGCCCGGATCAAGGGCGCCTCGCGCGTCATCGGCTCGGCGGGCTCCGACGAGAAGGTCAAGCGCCTCGTGGAGGAGTACGGCTTCGACGCCGCGTTCAACTACAAGAACGGACCGGTGGCCCAGCAGCTGAAGGAGGCCGCCCCCGACGGCATCGACGTCTACTTCGACAACGTGGGCGGCGACCACCTGGAGGCGGCCATCTCCTCCTTCAACGTCGGCGGCCGGGCCACCATCTGCGGAATGATCGCCCAGTACAACAGCACCGAGCCGGCCCCCGGCCCGCGCAATCTCGCCCTGGTCATCGGCAAGCGCCTGCGGCTGCAGGGCATGCTCGTGAACGACCACTCCGACCTCCAGCCGCAGTTCGTCCAGGACGTCGCGGGCTGGATCGCCTCCGGCGAGCTGAAGTACGACGAGACCGTCGTCGAGGGCATCGAGAACGGCTACGACGCCTTCGCGGGCCTGCTGCGCGGCGAGAACACCGGAAAGATGGTCGTTTCTCTCGCCTGAGGCGCCACCGGTTAGGCTCTTCCCCAGCCGTCGCGATCGTGGGCGCGAGTCGCGGCGAACCAGCAGGAGGAAGACTCCATGTCCATCCAGCAGTCCGAGGTGCTCTACACCGCTGTCGCCACCGCGGAGAACGGCCGTGACGGCCGTGTCACCACGAACGACGGCACCCTCGACCTCGTCGTGACCCCGCCCAAGGAGACGGGCGGCAGCGGCGCCGGGACCAACCCGGAGCAGCTGTTCGCCGCCGGCTACAGCGCCTGCTTCCAGCAGGCCCTCCTCGTCGTCGCCCGCCAGGAGAAGGCGGACGTCTCCGGGTCCACCGTCACCGCCGAGGTCGGCCTGGGCAAGAACGACGACGGCTTCGGCCTCATCGTGAAGCTCTCCGTGAGCATCCCGAACGTGGACGCCGCCACCGCCAAGGACCTCGTCGAGAAGGCCCACCAGGTCTGCCCTTACTCCAAGGCCACCCGCGGCAACATCACGGTCGACCTCGCCGTGTGACCCGCATGACCGAGGGCCGCACCCGCGCACGGGGTGCGGTCCTCGTCGCATGCCCGGCGGTCGCCCGCCGGTCGCGGTCAGCGGGTCAGCAGCGCCCGGCCGATCTGTGCGAACACGCCCTTGGGGTGCGCCCGGAACAGCGGCTCGGTGCCGAACAGCACCACCGGCGCGCCGGCCTTCGACGTACCCGAGACAACCGATGCCCGGCCCGCCGCGTCCTGCGGACCGCCCCTGCCGTCCTGCGCCGCACGCCAGTGGCCGGACACGAGCGGGTTCCCGGAGCCGTAGGACTGCTCGACGCGCACGCCGCTGCCGAGGCCGGTGAACCAGCCCGGGGAGTAGACGAACGTGTGCGCCGGGGCGCCGCCGGTGATCGGGCCGCCCGCGTTCACCACGCGGACCACGCCGTTGGCGTCGCCGTTGCCCGTCACCGCGGTCACGTCCAGCAGCGAGGCCGCGGTGTTGAACGCCGCTCCCTGCTCACCGAGCCCGACCACGCCGACGCCGCTCGCGTCGAACGCCGCACGGGCGGCCGGTGTGAGCTTCGCGTGGTCCAGGCCGGACGACACGAACAGGGCGTCCACCGTGGACCAGTCGAAGCCGGCGTTGAGCACCGCCGTCGACACCGGCACCACCGCGAAGCCCATCTCCCGTAGCGCGAACAGCTCGCCCGGGGTGACGGCCGCGGCGACCCGGGTCCGGCGCAGCGGCGCCGTGCCCTTCTCCTTCGTCGCCTCGAACACGACCCCGAGCCGGTCCGCCAGCACCCGTGCGGCACCCCGCGCCGAGCCCGGCACGACCGCAGCGCCGTCCGCCGTGCGCCGCACCTCGATCCCCTGCGCCAGCAGGGAGTTGAGGGCCGCGATCTCCTTCGGGTCGTCCAGCCGCAGCCGCAGGTCGCCGTGCGGGGCGACCCGGCCGGTCGGCGAGGCGGCGTGCACCGTGCGCGTCGGCACCCGCGGCGCGTGCGAGACGGACGTGTCCACCGTCGCGCCCCACAGCAGGCCCAGGCTCCAGCCCGAGATGTCGTACATGGCCGAGACGTCCGCGCTGATGTCGCGTCCCTCGGCGAGAATCACGTTGGCCAGTCCGCGCTTGGGCTGGTGCATGTCGACGACGTACGAACCGGCGGGGTAGGAGCGCCCCGCCAGCCGGAACGGCAGACGTGCCTGCTCCACCCGCACGTCGTTGGCGACCAGATGGTCCACCAGCCGGCCCGCCGCCACCGCCGACCTCTGCGAGCCGCCGGCCGGGATCACATAGGCACGTGGGAAGGTGGTCGTGTACACGTCCTCCGGACCGATGCCCGGCACGCCCGGCACGGTCTCCTCCGACACCGGCCGCTGCGCCTCGCCCGCCGCACCCCGCCGGAACGTCTCGATCTGGTCGGCGATCACCGACGTGCGGTGCGCGTGCGTGTAGTCCAGCGTCGCGCGCATGGCAGCGCCCGCGATGTCGGCGTTGATGACGGCACGGCGGCGCAGCTCGGCGACGGGCAGCGCGTCGTAGTCACGGTTGTTGACCCGCATCGGGAACTCGATGGTGTGCGAGGCCACCGCGCCCTGGAACGGCATGTACTGCGGGGTGAAGATGGGCGGCCAGTCGTCCCAGCCCTCCTTCTCGTCGCGGAACGGGATCACGGCGGGCCGCACCCCGTCCTTGTCGACCGTGTGGCCGAGGCCGTTGACGGCCTTCTCCATGCCGAGGGCGTTGGCGTACGCGTTCTTCAGGAAGAGGTCGTACTCGTAGTTCTCGCCGTGCGGCGGCGTCGTCGGCTCGATCAGCGTGCCGTTGACGTAGCCGTGCAGATCCAGCATGACGGCCGGCTGCTTGTCGATCGCGATCCGCCGGATGGCGCGCGACTCGGGCTGGGACGCGGTGATGAAGTCCCGGTTCAGGTCGAAGCCGCCGGAGTTGGCGCGGGTGCCCGCGATCCGGCCGTCCGGGTTGGCGGTCACGTTGAGGTAGATGCGGTTCTTCGCGAGCAGGTCGGCGGTGCGGGCGTCCTTCGCCTTCGCCAGCTCCTCGATGAGCTTCAGCGCGGCGTCCGTGCCCTCCCACTCGTTGCCGTGGATGTTGTTGTTGATGAACACGGGAGTCTTGTACGCCGCCTTGACGCGCGGGTCCTTGGCCGCGGCCGCCGGTGCGTTCTCGATCCGCTCGCGCATCCGCTCCTGCTCGCGCGCCTGCGCCGCGCTCTCCGGAGCCGTCACGGTGACCAGGTACAGCTGGTGGCCGCCCGCCGAGTGCCCCGCGACCTCGACGCTCACCCGGTCGCCCAGCTGCTGCAGGGCGTTGAGGCGCGGCGCGATCGAGTGGTACGGGACCAGGCCCAGCTTGATGGACTTGTCGTCCGGATTCGCCGGCGGGACGTCGAGCGTCGTCTCGCGGGGGTAGCCGCCGGCTGTCGTCCGCGGACCGGTCGCCGGGCCGGCCAGGGCATTGGCGGTGGCCGACGCGGGCGTGCGGGCCGCGCCCGTGTCACGGCCGCCGCCCTCCCGCAGCGGATGCGGCCGCGGATCGTCCCTGCTCGGGGTCGCGGTGGCGGCCGGCGGCACGAGCAGAGCGCCCGCGAGCGCGGTCGCGAGGGCGGCGGTGATCAGTACGGGTCGGGATGATCCCATGCGCAACGGACCTTTCCAGTGCCGGAAGCATCGATACGTGATCAGTACACGATCAGTACGCGAGGTCTACCGTTTCGGCTGCCGAACAACAAGAGCCCCACCGATAAGCTGTGCGCATGCGTGATCTCGGGGTGGGCTTCGGCTACTTGATGAGGGGCCAGCGCTGGGTGGGCGGGCACGGCCGCTGGTTCGGCTTCGGGCTGCTGCCCGGCCTGGTGACTCTGGTGCTGTACGCGGCGGCCCTCGCGGGACTCGCCTGGGGCGCGGACGACCTCGCCGCGTGGGCGACGCCCTTCGCCGACGACTGGTCCTCGCCGTGGCAGGGCGTCCTGCGCGGCACGCTGACGGCACTCACCTTCTTCTTCGGCCTCTTCCTCGCCGTGATCACCTTCACGGCGGTGACCCTGCTGGTCGGCCAGCCGTTCTACGAGTCCCTGTCCGAGCACGTCGACCGCACGGAGGGCGGCGAGGTGCCGACGTCCGGCCTGCCGCTGTGGCGCGAACTGTGGATCTCCGCACGCGACTCGGTGCGGATCCTGCTGCGTGTCGCGTTTTACGGAATGCTGCTCTTCGCCTGCGGCTTCATCCCGGTGATCGGTCAGACGGTCGTGCCCGTGGTCGGTTTCTGCGTCTCGGGCTTCTTCCTCACGGAGGAGCTGACCGCCGTCGCGCTCCAGCGTCGCGGCATCGAACTGAAGGAGCGGCTGGGCCTGTTGCGCGGCCGCCGACTGCTGACGCTCGGCTTCGGCGTGCCCCTGACGCTGGCGTTCCTCGTCCCCTTCGTGGCCGTGTTCCTGATGCCGGGCGCGGTGGCGGGCGCGACGCTGATGGCACGTGACCTGACGGCCCCGCGGGGCGGGGACGACACCGCGGGGGCGGCCCCGGCAGCACCCGCCCCCGGGCAGCCCCCGTACGGCTTCACCAAGTCCTGACCGGCGGCCCGGCCCGGCGTGCCGGGTCCGCGGGAAGCTCCAGGAGGGCGAGGCCCCGACCGCCCTCGCCCGCGTCCGCGAGCAGCGTGCCGTCCGGGCCCCACACCGCGCTGCCGCCCCGGCACTCACCCACCTCGCAGGTGCCGACCTGGTTGGCGAGCAGCACGTACAGGCCGTTGTCCCGGGCCCGCACCGGACAGACCTTCTCGAACGAGTCGTTGCCCGCTTCCAGCACCGAACTGGCCACGTACACCCGGCAGTCGTCCGCCTTCGCAGACACGGCCACCTCGGGGAACCGGTTGTCGTAGCAGATCGCGACCGAGAAGCGGACCCCGTCGAGCGCGAAACGGCCCGCCGCGGTGCCGGCCGTGAAGACCTCCAGCTCCTCCCCGTACAGGTGCGTCTTGTCGTAGCGGGTGAGCAGTCCGCCGTCGTGGCCGATCACCAGGGCCGAGATCGCCGGCCGGGCGCCGTCCGTACGGGCCGCGCAGCCGATCAAGGCCGCCGTCCCGGTCGTACGGCACGCCTCGCGCACCGGTTCGAGCCGGGGGTCGTCCTCGGCCAGCCACAGGCCGGGGTCCGACGCGATGGCCGCCAGGTCGTAGCCCTGCGCGGCCAGTTCGCAGAAGGCCACGAACCGCGCGCCCTGCCCGGCCGCCTCGCGGATCAGGCCCGCCATGCCGGCGATGTTGGCCTCGACGTCGCCGAGTACGGACGGGAACTGTGCTGCTGCGATCTTCATGCGGCCCATCATGGCCGTCCCGTCGTCCGAGAGAAAGGCCGGCCGGTCCGTGCGTCCAGGAGCCCGGGCTTCGCCCGCTGGGAAGGGCCGGGCGACGGCCGGATGCGGTCCGGCCGTCGCCCGGCTCGGCGTCAGCCGGCCGACTCCGCCGCCACGCGGATGATCGCCCGCACCTGCGCGACGATGTCCTGCCGGTTGCGTACGAACTCCGGGTCGGTGACCTCCGTCGTGTTCCCGGCCCCGAACTGCAGCACCGGGGTGTGCACATGGCCGCCCGGGATCACCAGTCCCAGCCGGTCGCGGAGCAGCGTGGCGCGGTAGGCGATTTCGTTCGAGAGGTAGTTGCCGCCGCCCCCGGCGCGCGCCGTCGAGCCGGGTGTCGGCCCCTCGGGCCGTACGACCGCCGAGCCGCCGCCCGCCGGTACCTCGGTGACCGACGTGTTGTCGTAGACCGGGAAGCGGCCCGTGTCGGCGGCCGTGATCGCGGTGTACGGGAGCGTGGTCGTCGTCCACTGGGGCTGCGTGGCCGGGTCGTCGACCGGCACCGTCTCCGTACGGGAGAGGTTGTCGTTGTCCGGGAACCCGCCACGCCAGGCGCCGTTGAACCGCTCGATGTCGATCCGGCCCACCCGGCCCTGGCTCACCGTCGTGAACAGGTCCGCCTCCGGCAGCAGCGGCCGCAGCGTCCGTTCGACCGTCCCGTCGGCGAAGTCCTGCCAGCGCACCGGGAAGACGGCCGTCTCGATCCGCGCCGGCCCGTCCGCCGTACGGATCCAGGTGCCGTCCAGGGCGAGCGCGGTGGCGCCGGACGGGTTGCTGATCCGGATGTCGCGGTCCAGCGTGAACGGGTCGAAGCCCGTCATCACGACGCGCTTGACGCCCTTGCCGGCGGGGAGGTCCATCGAGTCCTGGCCGCGCGAGCTGCGCTCCAGACGGTTTATCAGGCGCGCCCGCGCTTCGTCGTCGAGACCGAACGACGGCTCCCACTGACGCAGATGCGCCGTCATGCCGAGCCGGGCCCAGTACAGCGGCCGGTCGTCGTCGCGGCTCAGGTCGCCCCGCGCGGGCCCGCGCCCCTGCGCCCGGTCCACGGCACGCTCCCACAGCGCCGCTCCCTGACGGGCGACGGTCCGCTCCGCCTGCCCGAAGGACCTGGCCCTGGCCAGCGCCCGGGTGAAGGCGGGCGCCACGTCGTCGAATCCGCCGCGCCGCAGGATCTCCTGCGGAACGGCGCGCTCCAGGCGCCGCTCCTCGACGGTGAGGGGCTGCGCCTGAGCGGCCCGTGCCGTGTCGGCGCCTTGCGCCGCGGCGGTCGGCGAAGCGGTGAGGGCGAGCGAAGCGGACGCGAGCAGGGCGACGCCGAGCACGTCCAGGCGGGCGCGTATCCGGGACACGGGAATCCTTCCGTCGGGTGGGCGGAAGTATCGCGGCCCGGGCGCTGCCCTGGCTACCGCGCGCCGCCCTCGGCCTGCCCGCCCAGGCGCCCGGTCGGCGGCTGGACGGCCGTGACGTTGCGGTACGCGATCTCGGCCAGCCGCTCCTGCCCGTAGCGGCTGGGATGGAACCAGTCCCAGCGGCTCAAGTGCTCCCCGCTGAACCGGTAGTCGAACACCGCGCCGCCGTCGTAACGGCAGCGGTCGTCGTCGGCACACACGTCCTCGAGGACCTCGTTGTACGCGACGATCCGCTCCCGGACGGTGTCCCGGCGCTGCTGCGCCGACAGGCTGTCGTCCTCCGCGTCGCCCAGCATGGACGAACAGACGCCCAGCTTCCAGATCTGACTGCCCAGCGGATCGGCGCGGCCGGCCGACCACAGGCGCTTGAGGTCCGGCACGCTCGACACGTACACCTGGGCCTTGGGCGCGTCCTTGCGCAGCCGGGCCATCGACGTCTCGAACGACGCGCGGAACCTGTCGACGGGCGTCATGCGCTCCACGGTGTCGGCGCAGGCGTCGTTCGCGCCGACCATCACCGTGACCAGCTCCGGCTTGTGCGCGGCCGCCCGGGCCATCTGCGCGGGCAGGTCGGCGACATCGGCGCCGGACCGGGCGTGGTTCCAGCTGCGGGCCGCGGCGCCGGCCGGTCCGAGCAGCCGCAGCGCGAGGCTGTTCACCCTGGCGTCGGTGCCGGTGGCCCACGACACCTCGGGACAGTCGGCCAACAGCGAGCAGGCGTCGAAGCCGCGCGTGATCGAGTCGCCGACCGCGGCGAGGGAACGCGGAGTGCGGTCCCAGTCCGGGGTGGGGCTGGGGCTCGGCGTGGGCCGGGAGGCCGAGCCGGAACGTCCGCCCTGCTGTGACGAGGAGTCACATGCCGTCAGCACGGCGGCGGAGAGGGCGGCGAGGGCGGTCAGGGTCACCGCGACGCCCCGTGCCCCGTGCCGGCGGTACGTCCTCGCGCGCTGCCGCATCCCCGTCTTTCCCCTTCTGCGACCCGGCGGTCGGACTCCTGCCGAGTGAAAGCTTCGTGCGTACGGGCCCAGGACCGACAGTACGCCACCTCTGGGGTGTCCCCGCACGGTAGCTTTTTCCCGTCGACCCAGAGGCAGCCCCCTGCCCATCGGCGCCAGTAAATTACATCACGTCACATGCTGTCCGTTTTGCGGAGTTCCAGTCCCGATGCTGTTTACTGAGGCCGCTGGGAAGGTGATCCTCGTCCCACACTGGAGGTCCCGGTGACGACACGTGGCGTTCTGTACGTTCACTCCGCACCGCGCGCGCTGTGCCCCCACGTCGAGTGGGCGGTCGCGGGAGTGCTCGGCGTACGGGTCCAGCTCGACTGGGTCCGCCAGCCCGCATCGCCCGGGACCTGGAGAGCGGAGTTCTCCTGGCGCGGCGAGGCCGGGACGGCCTCCAAGCTGGCGTCGGCGCTGCGCGGCTGGCACCTGTTGCGCTTCGAGGTGACGGCGGAGCCGTGCGCGACGGCGGAGGGCGAGCGCTACAGCGCGACCCCGGATCTGGGCATCTTCCACGCGGTCACCGGCATGCACGGCGACATCCTGGTCCCGGAGGACCGCCTGCGGGCCGCGCTGGCGCGGTCGTCGCAGGGGGAGACGGAGCTGGAGGCGGAGATCGCGAAGCTGCTGGGCAAGCCGTGGGACGACGAGCTGGAGCCCTTCCGCTATGCGGGGGAGGGCGCGCCGGTGCGGTGGCTCCACCAGGTGGTGTGACGGGGGCCTGCGCTGCGGGTCGGGCGTGTCCGCTGCGCGGGGCCGTTTCCCCACCCCGCCCTCCCCCTACGGCCGCCAGGCCGTAGGGGGAGGGCGGGTAGGGGAAAGCAGAAGGCCCGCACCCCCAACAGGGGCGCGGGCCTCGCACGCAATCGCGACGTCACACCGTGCGGAACGCCAGCACCACGTTGTGGCCGCCGAAGCCGAACGAGTTGTTGATCGCCGCGATCGTGCCCTCCGGCAGCGCCCGCGGCTCGTCGCGGACGATGTCCGCGTCCACGCTCTCGTCGAGGTCGTCGACGTTGATCGTCGGCGGGGCCGTGCGGTGGTGCAGCGCGAGCACCGTCGCCACCGTCTCGATACCGCCCGCGCCACCCAGCAGGTGACCCGTCATCGACTTCGTGGCGGAGACCGCCACATGGTCGAGGTCGTCCCCGAGGACCGAGCGCAGCGCCTTGATCTCCGCGACGTCGCCCTGCGGCGTCGAGGTGGCGTGCGCGTTCAGGTGCACGACCTCGGACGGCTTGAGGTCCGTCGTCTCCAGCAGGTTCCGCAGCGCGGCGGCGATCCCGCGGCCCGTCGGCTCCGGCTGCGCGATGTGGTGGCTGTCCGCGGACAGGCCCTGGCCCAGCACCTCGCAGTAGACCCGCGCGCCGCGCGTGGCCGCGTGCTCGGCCGACTCGAGGATGACGACGCCCGCGCCCTCGCCGAGGACGAAACCGTCCCGGGCCGTGTCGTACGGGCGCGAGGCCTTCGCCGGCTCGTCGTTGTTCTTGGACATCGCCATCATGTTGGCGAACGCGGCGATCGGCAGCGGGTGGATCGCCGCCTCGGTGCCGCCCGCGACGACCACGTCGGCACGGCCGGTGCGGATCATCTCGACGGCGTAACCGATCGCCTCCGCGCCCGACGCGCACGCCGAGACCGGGGTGTGGACGCCCGCCTGGGCGTTCACCTCCAGGCCGACGTTGGCGGAGGGGCTGTTCGGCATCAGCATGGGGACGGTGTGCGGGGAGACGCGGCGTACGCCCTTCTCCTTCAGCACGTCGTACTGGTCGAGCAGGGTCGTCACGCCGCCGATGCCGGAGGCGATCACGGTGCCCAGCCGGGCCGGTGCCACCGTGGCGTCCTCGCCCGCGGGGGAGGTGAAGCCGGCGTCGGCCCACGCCTCGCGCGCCGCGATCACGGCGAACTGCGCGGAACGGTCCAGCTTGCGGGCCAGCGGGCGGGGCAGGACCTCGCCCGGGTCGACCGCGGCCGCCGCGGCGATGCGCACCGGGAGGTCGGCGAAGCGCTCGCCCTCCAGGAGCTGCACGCCGGAACGGCCGGCGACCAGGCCCTCCCAGGTCGATGCGCTGTCGCCACCCAACGGTGTGGTTGCGCCGATACCGGTGACGACCACGGTGCGATTGGTCGAGTTCACAGGAATTCTTTCTCCACGTGTAGGGGGTGCGGAATGTGCACGGCGCCACCGCTGGGCGGCGACGAGCGCGTCAGTCTCAGGCCTGGTGCTTGAGGATGTAGTCCGCGGCGTCGCCGACGGTCTTCAGGTTCTTGACGTCCTCGTCCGGGATCTTGACGTCGAAGCGCTCTTCGGCGGCGACGACGACCTCGACCATGGACAGCGAGTCGACGTCCAGGTCGTCGGTGAAGGACTTGTCCAGCTGGACGTCCTCGGTCGGGATACCGGCGATCTCGTTGACGATCTCGGCGAGACCTTCGACGATCTCTTCCTGCGTGGCGGCCATGTTGGCGCTCCTTCGGTGTGTATCAGAGGATGTGGCTGCAGCCGTCCGGAAGATCCGTACGGGTGCCTAGGGGAGGGTAACGACCGTCGCGGCGTAGACGAGACCCGCCCCGAAGCCGATGACGAGCGCGGTGTCGCCGCTCTTCGCCTGTCCGGTCGCCAGGAGCCGCTCCATGGCGAGCGGGATCGAGGCGGCGGAGGTGTTGCCGGTGGTCTCCACGTCACGGGCGACCGTGACGTGCTCCGGCAGCTTCAGCGTCTTCACCATCGAGTCGATGATCCGCATATTGGCCTGGTGCGGGATGAAGACGTCCAGGTCGGCCGCCGTGATGCCGGCCGCGTCGAGCGCCTGCTGGGCGACCTTCGCCATCTCGAAGACGGCCCAGCGGAACACCGCCTGGCCCTCCTGCGTGATGGCGGGGAACTTTTCGACGGACCCCTCGCGGTAGTCCGTCCACGGCACGGTCTGCTTGATGGTCTCGGACTTGTCGCCCTCCGAGCCCCACACGGTCGGGCCGATCGCCGGCTCCTTCGCCGGGCCCACGACGACCGCGCCGGCGCCGTCGCCGAACAAGAAGGCCGTCGCACGGTCCTCCAGGTCGGTGAGGTCGCTGAGGCGCTCCACGCCGATGACGAGAACGTGCTCCGCCGAGCCTTCCACCACCATGCCCTTGGCGAGCGTGAGCCCGTAGCCGAAGCCCGCGCAGCCCGCGGAGATGTCGAACGCGGCCGGCTTGACCGCACCGATCCGGTCCGCGATCTCGGTGGCGACGGCCGGGGTCTGCTTGAAGTGCGACACGGTGGAGACGATCACGGCGCCGATCTGCTCCGGGGTGATCCCCGCGTCGGCGATCGCCTTGCCGGACGCCTCGACCGACATCGCGGTCACGGTCTCCTCGGGGGAGGCCCAGTGGCGCGTGGCGATGCCCGAGCGCGAGCGGATCCACTCGTCCGACGAGTCGATCGTCTCGAGGATCACCTCGTTGGGCACGACGCGGGTCGGACGGTAGCCGCCGACGCCCATGATGCGTGCGTACGGGGCGCCCTGGCTGGGCTTGATCTTCGACATGCGCTACGGCTCCTTGTCAGGCTGCTGAATGCTCGGCGACGAGCGTGCGGGCCGCGTCGAGGTCGTCGGGGGTCTTCAGCGCGAGCGTCTCGACGCCCTTGAGGGCGCGCTTGGCGAGACCGGTGAGGGTGCCGCCGGGGCACACCTCGATGAGGGCGGTCGCCCCGAGCTCGGCGAACGTCTCCATGCACAGGTCCCAGCGCACCGGGTTGGCGACCTGGCCGACCAGGCGCGAGACGACCTCGGCGCCGGTGGCGACGGTCTGCCCGTCCTTGTTGGAGACGTAGGGGAAGGCCGGGTCGGCCGGGGACAGCTCCTGCGCGGCCGCCTCCAGCTTCGCGACCGCGGGGGCCATGTGGTGGGTGTGGAACGCGCCGGCCACCTTCAGCGCCACGACCTTGCGGACGCCTTCCGGCTTGTCCGCCTCCAGCGCGGCCAGCTGCTCCATCGTGCCGGCGGCCACGATCTGGCCGGCGCCGTTCACGTTCGCCGGGGTCAGACCGAGCTTCTCCAGGTGCGGGACCGTCACCTCGGGGTCGCCGCCGAGCAGCGCCGACATGCCGGTCTCGGTGACCGCGGCGGCCTCGGCCATCGCGAGGCCCCGGGCACGTACGAGACGCAGCGCGGCGGTCTCGTCGACGACGCGGGCGAACGCGGCCGCCGTGATCTCGCCGACGCTGTGGCCGGCGACCGCGCCGGGGGAGACGTCCCCGAGCGCCGACGCGGACAGCAGTCCGGCGGCCACGAGCAGCGGCTGGGCGACGGCCGTGTCGCGGATCTCGTCCGCGTCCGCCTTCGTGCCGTAGTGGGCAAGGTCGAGCCCGATGGCGTCGGACCAGGCCGCGATGCGGTCGGCGGCGCCGGGCAGTTCGAGCCAGGGAGTCAGGAAGCCGGGCGTCTGGGCGCCTTGGCCGGGAGCGACGAGTACGAGCACCCTCACACTCTCTCTTGTGGACGGCCGTACCCGCCCGTGGGGACAGGGACGAAGAACCGTCAGGGGAATTGTCGGTGTTCAACAAAAGTCTATGGCTGGCTGTCCCCCTCGGCCAGACGCCCGAGAATCAGGGCGATCCGCAGAGTGAACGCCGAGCGGACATCAGAGGGTGACCACCCGGTGACGTCGGTCACACGTCGGAGCCGGTAGCGCACGGTGTTGGGATGGACGAACAGCATCCGCGCGGCGCCTTCGAGGCTGCTGGCCTGCTCCAGATAGACACTCAGAGTCTCCAGCAGCGCCGAGCCCGCCTCCTCCAGCGGTCTGTAGATCTCCTCCACCAACTGTTCGCGTGCCGCGGGGTCCGACGCGATCGCGCGCTCCGGCAGCAGATCGTCCGCGAGGACCGGCCTCGGCGCGTCCTGCCAGGCGGAACACGCCTTGAGGCCCGCCGCGGCGGCCTGCGCGGACCGGGTCGCGGCCAGCAGGTCGGGCACGATGGGGCCGGCGACCACGGGTCCGGCCGCGTACGGGCCGATCAGCGACTTGGCGACGTGCAGCGGGTTGTCGCTGCCGCCCGCGATCACCACGAGCCGGTCGCCGAGCACGCCGGTCAGCACCTGGAGCTTGGCGTGCCGGGCCGCCCTGCGGATCGCCTCCACCGTCAGCTCGCTGTCCCCGTCGGGGGCGGTGCCGAGGATCACACACACGTGCTCGGGCGAGTTCCAGCCGAGCGCGGCCGCCCGGGACACCGCGCCCTCGTCGGCCTCTCCGGACAGCACCGCGTTCACCACGAGGGATTCGAGCCGGGCGTCCCAGGCGCCCCGCGCCTCGGCCGCCTGCGCGTACACCTGGGCCGTGGCGAACGCGATCTCCCGCGCGTACACCAGCAGCGCCTCGCGCAGCACCGACTCGTCGCCGGGGGCCGCGACCTCCTCGATCGCCGCCTCCATCACCTCGATGGTGGTGCGCACCATCTCCACGGTCTGGCGCAGCGTGATGGCACGTGTCAGCTCGCGCGGCGCGGTGCCGAAGACGTCGGTCGAGATCGCCTGTGGGGTCTCGGGGTGCCGGAACCACTCCGTGAACGCGGCGATACCGGCCTGCGCGACCAGTCCGATCCAGGACCGGTTCTCCGGGGGCATGGCCCGGTACCAGGGCAGCGACTCGTCCATGCGGGCGATGGCGTTCGCGGCCAGCCGGCCGGAGGACTGCTCAAGGCGCCGCAGGGTCGCGGAGTGCGGATGGGAGGCGTTCGCTGCAGGTTCGGGCACGGGACAAGACTGCCTTATCAGGACGCGTGGGCTAAGTGCCGGGGTTCCCCTGATCGCGGCGTGTGCCACCGCGGCCCCGCTACGGTGTCCGCGTGACAGCCATCCGGACCTCCATCCGGCGCTCCGCCGACCGCTACCCGGGAGGCGACCCGGCGGCCGGGATCGAGTCCCGGCACGCCTTCTCCTTCGGGCGCCACTACGACCCCGACAACCTGCGCTTCGGTGCGATCCTCGCCTGCAACGAGGAGCGCCTCGCGCCCGGCGCCGGGTTCGACGAGCATCCGCACAGCCACACCGAGATCATCACCTGGGTCGTCGAGGGCGAGCTGACCCATCGCGACTCCGCCGGCCACGCCACCGTCGTGCGCCCCGGCGACGTCCAGCGTCTCAGCTCGGCGGGCGGCGTCCGGCACGTCGAACGCAACGACGGGCCGGACCCGCTGGTCTTCGTGCAGATGTGGCTCGCACCGAAGGACCCGGGCGGCGAGCCGTCGTACGAGATCGTCCGCGGCATCGCCGACTCCACCCCGTACGCCCTTCCCGAGGCCGGGGCGATGCTCCACGTCCGCCGCCTCGTCCCCGGCGAGCGGACCGCCGTCCCCGACGCGCCGTTCGTGTACGCGCACGTGGTGCGGGGCGAAGTGGCGCTGGCCGGAGAGCAGTTGGGACCGGGAGACGCGGCGCGGCTCACGGGCGCGGAGGGGCTGGAGATCGTGGCGGCGGGGGCGGCGGAGGTGCTGATGTGGGAGATGGCCGCCGGCTGACGCGTCCGGTCCGGTTCGGCCCACGCGTCCCTACGGCGAGGTCGGCCGGGTGTGTCGGACCTGCCTGCCATGATCCGCCCATGGATCTCGCACATGCACTCGACGGTCTCGACACACACCCATGGGCCGACACCACACATGCCTACGGCAGCGCCGAGGACCTGCCGGAGCTGCTGCGGGCCCTCGCCGGGGACGATGAGGAAGCCGCGGACGAAGCGGTGTCGGAGCTCTACGGCAGCATCCTGCACCAGGGGACCGTCTACGCGGCCACTGCCGACGTGGCGCCCTTCCTCGCCCGGATCGCGGCGGCCGGCCACAAGTCCGCCGATCTGCTGAGGCTGCTCGGCGACATGGCCGGGAGCGACGACGAACACGGGGTGGAGCCGGGCACCGTGCGCAGGGCCGTCGCCGCGCAACTGCCACTGATCACGCCGTCGCTGGGTGATTCCGATCCCGCGGTGCGTCAGGCCGCAGTGTGGGCCGTTGCGCGGACGCGCGCTGCCGACACGGTGCTGTCCGCGCTGCTGGGCCGGTGGGACACGGAGCGCGAACCGCTCGTGCGGGCTGAACTCCTCGGAGCCATCGCACGGTTGGACCCGGCGGCCGGTGCCGCCCTTGCGCAGGCGGCCCTTGGGCCGGAACACCCCGCGCACCTGCGGCTCGCCGCCGTGTTCGCCCGCCTGGACGCGGGCGAGGCGTGGGACGCCGCACACCACCGGGCGATGCTGTTGTCGCTGCCCGCGAGCCCGCTCGGCCGGGAACGCCTCGACCTGGACCGGGCCGAGCCGTTGTGCGCCGTCGTCGAGGAGCTGCTGCAGCGGGGGACCGACGCGGACACCACGGCGGCCGGGGACCTGCTCGACGCCGCCCTGCGGGACGAGCGGGCCGATGTGCGGGCCGAAGCCGCGTGGGCCGCCGACCGGGCCTGCCAGATGTCCCGCAGCGCCCCGGAGCGGCTGCTGCCCGCACTGCTGCCGCTGGTCACGGCGGGCGACGCGCGGGGCGTACTGTCCCTGCTCGGGAAGCTGGGACCGATCGCGGCGAAGGCCGCGCCCGCCCTGGCCGCACTCGCGGAAGCCGGCCACGACGAGGATCTCGCGGACCGCGCGCTCGGCGTGCTTGCCCTGGTGGCGCCGGACCGGGCGGCCCCGCTGCTCGCCCGCGGCCTCGGGAAGCGCCCCTGGGGCCTGGACGCCGCCGCCGGGTTCCGGGCACCGCAAGACGTGCCCTTCCCCTTCCACCCCGAGCTGTTGACCGCGGTACGGGCCAGGCTGGCGGAGGACGACCTCACCGGGAACGAGCCCAGCCAACTGATGCGCCTGCTGCGGCAGTGGGGCGGACGGGCCGCCGACGCGCTGCCCGGGCTGTACGGACTGCTCACCCGGTTCCCGCTGCCGGCGGCCCCGGCCGTCGCCGCTGTCGCCGCCGAGTGCCCGCTCGACGAACGTCGGCGCGCGGCCCAGGCGTTGCGGGCGCAGGCGCCCGACGGCCCGCTCCCGGTGGCGGAGGCCCACTTCGAACTGACCGGTGAGACAGACGTTCTCCTGGCGAGACTCGCCAAGGAGCTTTCGGACGCATCAGGCGACGCGGCCTGGGCGGCCCAGGTGGCGGGCCGACTGGGTGCGGCGGCAGCGGGGTTGGCTGAGGGATTGCGCGGCGCCCTCAGCGGCGCGGACGCCCCGGACACCTCGCCCGTGCTCGACGCGGACGTGGCGCTGGCCGACGCCCTGTGGCGGATCACCGGGGACGCCGAGACCGTGGTCGCCGTGCTGGACTCGGTGTTCACCCGTGCGTCCGGTGAGTACTGGTTCCGCTGGACCGCGATACGCGCCGCCCGCGCGGCCGCACTGCTCGGCCCGGCCGGCCGGCCCCTGGTGCCCCGGCTCACAGCGCTGCTCGATGATCCGGCGCAGGCGCCGGCGGCTGTGCTCGCCCTGGTGGCCGTCGCCGACCCGGACACCCTCGACCGCCCGGCCCTGGCTGACACCGTGCTGACGTCCGCCGAGCAGAAGGCGGGCGCGCTGGAGGCGTGCGACGCCCTGCTCGCCCTGGGCGCCGGCGCGTTGTCCGCCGATCACCTGCGCCGGCTGACGGACCTCGCGGAACGGGACCTGCGGGTGATCCGGTCGGGCACCGAGAGCGAGATCGTCCGCGCCGACGAACGGCTCCGGGCCCGCGCCCGCGAGGTGCTCGCCGCGCTCCGCCCGGACCCGACCGGCTGAACGCGCAGCCGACCGGTGTCGTGCGGCGCTACCGCAGGCCGTCCACCAACGCCCGCCACGCGCCTGCGCCGACGACGACCACGGGGCCGTCCGGGTTCTTGCTGTCCCGGACGGGGACGGCGCCGACGGGGCAGCCGTCGGCGATCTCGACGCAGTCGCCGCCGGTGCTTCCGCTGTACGTGGAGGTGCGCCACGTGGCGCGTGGTGTGGGGAATCATGCAACTGGTGTGTGCAGCGCGCTCTTCGCCTTCCAGTCGTCCCAGGAGAGGTTCCACGCGCCGAAGCCGTTGCCGGGGGCGGGGACGCCCTTGGTGTCCTTGCCCGTGATCTCGAACGGGTCGCCGGGGCGGACCTGGGCGTAGAACCAGGCGGCGTTCGCGTCACTCATGCCTATGCAGCCGGAGCTCTTGTTGGCCCGGCCCATCCACTTGTCGTTCCAGGGCGCCGCGTGGGCGTACATGCCCGACCAGGTCAGGCGCATCGAGTAGTCGACCATCTTGTCGTAGGCGTCCGCGAGGCCGACCGTCTCGGAGTTCATGTTGATCGTCCCCTCCTTGGACATCAGCACCGTCGTGCCGCGCCAGGAACGCTTGTCCCCGCCCGGAGTTCCGCCGGAGACGGGGATCGTCCGCACGGTGCGGCCGTCCCGCTCCAGCGTCAGCTTGTGGTGGTCGAGGTCGACCTTGACGATCTGGCGCGCGCCGACCGTGAACGACGTCGAGTAGTCGCGGACGAACCAGCCGCCGCCCGCGCCCGAGTCGGTGCCGTTCAACCGGGCGTCGAGGGTGACCTTCGTGCCGGACTTCCAGTACGCCTTCGGCCGCCAGTCGATACGGTCGCGGCCCGACCAGTCCTTCAGCCAGCCCCAGGAGCCCTCGGTGCCGTCGGAGGTGGTGACCTTCAACTGCCGCTCGACCTCCGCCTTTTCGGTCACCGGGTGGTCGAAGACCAGGGACAGGGGCTGCGCGACGCCGACGGTGGTGGCCGCGCCGGGCCGCCAGTCCACCTTGTTGACCTTGCCGGCCGGTGCGGTCGTGAACGAGGTGGACGTGGTGCGCTCCGTGCCGCCCGCGGTGCGCGTCGTGGCCTTCACCGTGTACGTGGCACCGGGGACGGCCTTGCGGTCGGACTGCCAACTGTCGCCGTCGCCCGTGCCTTTCAGCGTGCCGCCCGCGGAGTCGGTGACCGACACGGAGGTGAGGGTGCCGCCGGACGCGGTCACCTTCACCGGCTGACCGGCGCGCACCGCGCGCCCGTTCGGCGTGACCGTCACGGTCGCCGGGCGGTCGTCGGCGGCGCGGGCACCGGGCTTCGCGTCATCGGCCGGTGCGTCCGTGGAGCCGGGGGAGCAGGCGGCGAGCGGGGCCAGCAGCACGGCGGCCGCCGCGACGCGCACGGGTATACGGCGCGCGGGGGCACGTCTCACAGACATCAACAAATCCTCCGTGGTCGCGGAAGGTGGTGGGATGCGACGAGCGTAGGACGCAGAAATCGCAGGTGAGGGGCTGTGGGGCGATGTGACGGCGGTTGGGGCCGAACGGTCATGGTCCGGTCACATTCGCCGCGTGGACCGGTCATGGGCGGCTGTGAGCATCCACGGCATTCCGCGACCACAGAGAGGTCCCACACCGTGTCTGCGCTGCTCGTGCCGGCCGACCGCGGCCAGGAAACACCGCTCGGCCCCATCACCGAGGAGGCTTACCGCGCCTTCCTCGCGTCCCGTTCCGGGAGTGCTCTCGGCCCCGGTTTCCTGCAGTGCCCGTCGTGGGCGGAGGTGAAGGAGGGCTGGCGTTCGCTGCTCGTCGGCTGGGGGCCCCGGCCGGAGGCGGGGGAGCTCAGTGGCGTGGCCCTCGTGCTGCTGCGCCAACTCCCGGGTACGCGCAAGTACTTCGCGTACCTGCCCGAGGGGCCGGTCGCCGACTGGGCCGATCCCGGCATGGACGCCTGGCTCGGCCCGTTGCTGAGGCTGTTGCGGACCGCGGGGGCGTTCGCCGTACGGATCGGTCCGGCACCGGACCACCGCAGCTGGGACGCGGCGCGGCTGAAGGCGGCCGCGGGGCCGGACCGGCGGCTCGCGGACGTGCTCGCCCGTGAGGTCGACCCCCTGGGGACGGCCGTCGCCGAACGGCTGCGCGCCCGTGGCTGGCACCGGTGCGGGGGCGAGGAGGACGGGGACGCGCAGCCCCGCTACGTGTTCCGCGTGCCGCTCGTCGGGCGGACCGTCGACGACCTGTGGTCCGGCCTGAACCAGGAGTGGCGGCGCAATGTGCGGCGGGCGCGGAAGGAGGGTGTGGAGACGGTGGTGGGCGGTGCGGCGGATCTGCCGGAGTTCTACCGGCTGTTGCGCATCACCGAGGAGCGCGACGGCTTCCGGCTCGGGCGCTCGCTGGCGTACTACGAGCGCCAGTACGCGGCGCTCAACGCCGAGGAGCCGGGGCGGATGACGCTGTACCTGGCGCGCCACCGGGGCGAGATCCTGGCCGCGCACACCATGATCCGGGTGGGCCGGCGTGTCTGGTACCAGACGGGGGCGTCGGCGGACCACCGCCGTGAGGTGCGGCCGTCCAACCTGTTGCAGTGGCGGATGATGCAGGACGCCCACGCCCTCGGCGCCGACGTCTACGACATGCGCGGGGTACCCTCCACCCTCGACCCCGGCGACCGCGGGTACGGACTGCTGCGCTGGAAGCTCGGCACCGGGGGAGAGGTCGTCGAGACCCTGGGGGAATGGGAGAGGCCGTTGGACGGCACCGCGAACCACGCGCTGTACCGGGCGTTCCAGGCGTACCTGGCCCGCCGATGACGCGCGACGCGCGCATGCCCGCCGCCGACGTGCCCGCGCCCGCGGCGTCCGTGGCCGGCGACCGGGCCGGGCGCGATCCGGCCGACTCGGCCGGGGCCGCGGGTCGTGACGAAGGCGGGTCACCCGTGCGCAGTGGGGTCGTCATGGCCGTCGGGTCCGTCGTGTCGCGGGGCACCGGGTTCGTGCGCGCCGCCGTCGTCGCCGCCGGGCTCGGGGTCGGGGCTGTCGCCGACGGGTACGCCGTCGGCAACTCCGTACCCACCATCGTCTACATGCTCCTCCTCGGCGGCGCGCCCGTCACCGTGGCGCTTCGGACCACGACGGCGGAGGACGGCACGCCGCTGCTGGTCACCGAGGTCAGCGACGGCGGGCCCGGCATCCGCCCGGACGTGCTGCCGCACATCTTCGACCGCTTCTACAAGGCGGACGCCGCCCGTGCCCGGTCGGCGGGCAGCGGGCTGGGGCTCGCGATCACCCAGGAGAACGTACGGCTGCACGGCGGCGTCATCCGCGCCGCTAACGGGCCGGGCGGCGGCGCGGTGTTCACCGTCGAGATCCCCGCGCACCACGGAACGGCCGAGATCCCCGCGGGCCACGGAAGGGCCGAGATCCCCGCGGACAACGCATGGGCCGAGATCCCCGCGCACCACGGAAGGCGAGGGTGACGGCATGAGGACGAGGAAGCGCCTGCGCACCGCCCTGGCGAGCCTGGTGGGCCTGGCGGCCGCGGCGTCGCTCACGGCGTGCGGCATCCAGGAGTCCGACGTCATCGAGGCAGGCCGCCCGGCCGCCATCGACGTGCTTCCCGCGCGTGAGGTACGGATGCTCCTGTTCTTCCACTCACCCGAGGGCACCCTGATGCCGGTGAGCCGTTACACGGGCGCGGCCTTCGGCGACGACGCCGTCGAACGCACCCGGCCGCCCACCGCCAAGACCCTGGCCGCGCTGCTGAACGGCCCGAACGCGGAGGAGGCCGGATACGGACTCCGCAGCGCCGTCACCCTGCCCGCCTCCGGATCCGAGCCGAAGGTCGAACCGGGCCGGGGCACGGTGGTCGTCACGATGGCCGCCCGCGTCCGCGACCTGACCGGCCCCGCGCGACGGCAGCTCGTCTGCACGATCGCCTACGCCGAGGACGCCGACGGGCGGACGGAGGTGACCCTGCGGGGGGTGGACGGCACGCTCGACCCCGCCCGATGCCGCGCCGGATCGGGCCCGGCGCCGGACGACGTGCTGCGCGTACCGGCCCCCGAACCGGAGCGGACCCCGGGGGCTCGGTCCGCCGGAGCCCGCCCGCCGGCGTGACCCCCGCGGCCACCACCCCTAGCGACGCAGCTCCGCCAGCACGGCGTCCGTGAACGGCGGCCACGCCTCGATCGCCCACGGGCCGAAGGCCCGGTCCGTGAGCGCCACGCACGCGGCCTGCGCGTCCGGGTCGATCCACAGGAAGGTGCCGGACTGGCCGAAGTGGCCGAAGGTGCGCGGCGAGGACGAGGCGCCCGTCCAGTGCGGCGACTTGGAGTCGCGGATCTCGAAGCCGAGGCCCCAGTCGTTGGGCTTCTGGTGGCCGTACCCGGGCAGGATCCCGGACAGCCCGGGGTGCACGACCGACATGGCCGCGAGGACCGTGCGCGGGTCCAGCAGCCGCGGCGCCTGTACTTCCGCCGCGAACCGCACGAGGTCGTCGACCGTCGAGACGCCGTCCTTGGCCGGGGAGCCCTCCAGCGTGGTGGACGTCATGCCGAGCGGCTCCAGCACGGCCTGGTGCAGGTACTCGGCGAACGGGATCTCGGTCGCCTTGGCGATGTGGTCGCCGAGCGCCTCGAATCCCGCGTTCGAGTAGATCCGGCGCGTGGCGGGCGCGGCCATCGCCCGGTGCTCGTCGAAGGCGAGCCCCGAGGTGTGGGCGAGCAGGTGACGGACTGTCGCGCCCTCGGGCCCGGCCGGCTCGTCGAACTCGATCGCGCCCTCCTCGTACGCCACCAGCGCCGCGTAGGCCACGAGCGGCTTGGTGACGGAGGCGAGCGGGAAGCGGCGGTCGGTCGGGCCGCGGGACCCGGCCACTGTCCCGTCGGCGCGCACGACGGCGGCCGCCGCGGTCGGTACCGGCCAGTTCTCGATCATCGCCAGGCTCTGCATGCGTACGAGCCTAGACGGTGCTACAGGCTGAGCCGCATGGCCGGGTCCGGAGTGCGGACGAAGCCCAGCGACGCGTACAGCGGCTCGCCGTCGGAGGAGGCGCGCAGGTCGATCCTGCGCACGTCCCGGTCGCGGAACCAGCCGAGCAGACCCTCCATGCAGGCGCGGGAGAGCCCGCGCCGGCGCATGTCCTCGTCCGTGGCGACGCTGAACACGTAGCCGGTGGTGCCCTGCGGGTTGCCAGGGCCGCCGAGCCGGTACTCGATCGTGCCCACCGCACAGGCGGCGAGCCCGCCGCCGGGCCGGTCGACGACGTACGCCGCCAGGCTGCCGGACGGGTCCGCCAGCCGCTCGCGCAGCGTCGCCACGGCGGCGGGCTGCCAGCTGACGTCCGGATGCGGGCCGTGGCAGGAGTCCTGCATCACCTTGCGGAGACGGACCAGTTCCTCGGCGTCGGCGGGGACGGCGGGGCGTGCGGCGGCGGGGCTCATGGGCCGGAGGCTAGCGGCGGCTCCTCCCGCGTCGCCACAGGATTGTGCTTGCTTCGAGTGCACTCCAGGGTTCTAGCGTGGAGCGCATGACGGTGATCGACAGCACGACCCCGACCGCCCGGACCGATCTCTGCAAGGCCGCACCTCCCGCGCATCCGCGCCCCGACGGCCAGGACCGCTACACGATCAGCGAGGTCGTCGTCTTCACCGGACTGAGCGCGCACACCCTGCGCTGGTACGAGCGGATCGGACTGATGCCGCACGTCGACCGCTCGCACACCGGGCAGCGCCGCTTCAGCAACCGCGACCTGGACTGGCTCGCCTTCGTCGGCAAGCTCCGGCTGACCGGGATGTCGGTCGCGGACATGGTCAGGTACGCCGAGCTGGTCCGTGAGGGCGAGCACACCTTCGAGGCCCGCGCGGCCCTGCTGGAGCGCACCCGGCGCGACGTCGTCGACCGGCTCACCGAACTCCACGACACGCTCGCGGTGCTGGACCACAAGATCCAGTTCTACGCGGACGCCCGCACGACGGCGACTGTGCGGGAGTGACGGGGGCGTATCCCGGGGCAAGCCCCGGCCCCCTGTGAACTCAGTCCGCTGCCGGCGCCCCCAGCCACTCCAGCCGGGGGGCCAGCAACTCCGCCGCCCTGCGCCCGTGTTCCCCGCTGAGAGCCAGCGAACCGGGCAGCCACGCACGGTCGCCCCACCGGAAGCCGGGGTCGCCCGCGTCGGTCAGCTCCTGAGGGGTGAAGGGGCGGGCCAGCGGCAGCGTGGAGCGGCCCAGCGGGTCGGAGTCGTACGGGTAGGCACCCCAGGCAGCGGCCTCGGCGGGGGTCGGGCGGGTCCAGAACCCCCGGAGCACGGACGAGAGGATGGGGCGGATGTCCTCAGTCGCCGACTCGGTTTCCAGGGCCTCGGTGAAGGCCCGGACCGTGGCCCGGTAGACGTCGAGACCCCACTTCGTCACCGCCGCGTTGCTCTCCTTCAGCTCCGCGGTGATCGTCCCCGCCGCGGTCTCCCGGTAGCCGGAGACGATGCTGTGGTCGGACATGCAGAAGGTCTCGATGATGTACGGGCAGTCCGGGACGCGCCACTGGACGCCCGGCTCGCCCGCGGTGTTGTACATGTAGGGGCTGACATGCTCCGGTGCCACGCCCCCCGCCTTGCGCCGCTCGTGCCCCCAGAAGTAGGCGTGCCGCCTCCTTGCGGGCGGCAGCCGTTTCGTCCGTCTGAAGGCGCTCGCGCGCGAAGACCCGCAGCAGGTCGTGGAAGCGATAGCGGTAGTTGCCCAACGGGTCGACGCCGGCGGTCTCCAGCAGCTCCAGGTCCAGCAGGCCCTCCAGGTGCCGCTCCGCGCTCTCGGTGGGCAGATCGGCGAGGGCGCCGAGGGTGACGGCCGAGAAGTCCTGGGTCTTGACGGTGCCGAGCAGCCGGAAGCAGCGTTTCAGCTCGTCGCCGCAGGCTTCGTGGCTGAGTGAGAAGTTGGCGCGGACGGCGAGGTCGCCCACCTCGAGCAGGTCCAGTCTCCGCCGCTCGTCCCGCAGCCGGGTGGCGAAGGTCTCGATCCGTTCCATGGGACGGGAGGAGAGGCGCGCACCGGCTATCCGCAAGGCGAGCGGCAGCATTCCGCACAGTTCGGCGACCTCTTCGGTCTCCCGTGGCTCGGCCCGCGCCCGTTCCGCGCCGACGAGGGTGTTCAGCAGTGCGACGCCGTCCTCGCGGGTCATCACGTCGACCTGATGCATATGTGCTCCGGACAGCCCGGCCATCCGTGCACGGCTGGTGATCAGCACCGCGCACTCGACACCGCCGGGCAGCAGCGGCCGGATCTGGGCCTCGCTGCCGGCGTTGTCCAGCACCACGAGCACCCGGCGCTCGGCGAGCTGTGCCCGGTAGATCCTGGCCCGGTCGTCCACCGACTCGGGGATGCTGTCGGAATCGACGCCGAGTTCGTTGAGGAAGCGGGTCAGCGCCACAGCGGGGTCCAGCGGGCGCGATTCGGCTCCGCGCAGATTGACGTAGATCTGCCCGTCGGCGAAGTGCGAGCGCACCCGGTGGGCGACGTGCACGGCCAGCGTCGTCTTGCCCACCCCGCCCTTGCCGTACAGGGCGACGATCGGTACGGCCGTGTCGGAGTGCCTGTTCAACAGTGTCGCGGCGAGTTCGGCGGCCTGCTCGGAGTGGCCGGTGAAGTCCTCGATGTCCGGCGGCAGCTGGAAGAGGTTGCTGGTGCCGGGGAGGTTGCGCGCGTTGCTGTCGCGGATGCCCGTCAGGCGCCGCGGGTCGATCTGCGCCTTGACCTGCCAGTAGGCGAGTCCGCCCGACAGGACACCGGCCAGTGTGGCGAGGGAGAGCTGCATCGGGGTGAGCTCCGCGCCCGAGTCCTGTCCCGCGATGATGCCGAAGAAGATCGCCGCAGTGGTGACGCAGAAGGCCACAGTCGGAATGGCGTAACGGAAGCGCTGTGTCGAGGTCACCGCGGGGGATCCGTCCCTCCGTGTCCTGGCCGGGGTAGCAGGATCATAAGTGAACACCCCTGATGGCGAACCGGTTTACGAGATGCCGCAGCACCAACTTCAGCCATTCGAGGCACGGTTGTGGACGTGACGGCACGATCTGCGCATGCGGCGGTCGATGGTTACACCGGCTCGCCGAGGAGCATGCTGGGCAGCTGTGCGAGGGTGCTGATGCGCCGTATCCCGGTGGGCGCCGGGACGGTGCCGCAGCGGTCGAGCCAGATGCCGGTGAGCCCGGCGGTGGTGGCGGCCAGGGCATCGGTGTCCGGACGGTCACCGACGTACGCGGCTTCGTCCGGCCGTACGCCCAGCGCCTCACATGCGGCGTGGAAGGCATCGGGGGCGGGTTTGGAGAGCCCCAGCTCATCGGCGCACAGCACGGCATCGAAGCGGTCGTGGATACCGAAGGCGCGGAGCTTGCGTTCCTGGTCGCGCAGGCCCGAGTTGGAGAGGATGCCGTGCCGGTAGGCGGGGGTGAGGGCGTCGAGGGCGGGGATGACGTCGGGGAAGATCCGCCAGGCCGCCTCGTAGCGCAGTTCGTAGCGGGTGTACCACGCATCGGCTTCCTCGCCGGTCAGCCGCAGGCCGGGCCGGGCCACGGCGAGAACGGTGCGGACACGTTCGCGGCGGTGCTCCGCGAACGTGATCTCGTGGGCGAGGAAACGGCCGAATACCTGCTCCATGACGGCCCGCCAGTGGGCGAAGGCCGCCTCGGGCGAGGCATACGCGGCGAGGTACCCCTCGGCCTCCAGATGGCCGAGGGCCGCCTCGCGGTCTGCGCTGTCGTAGTCGAAGAGGGTGTCGTCGATGTCCCAGATCACGGCGCGGATCGGCATAGGGAACACCGTACGTCGCCCGGCCACCGTGGCGTCGGGGGCACGGGCGACGTCGGGATCGCTCACCGGGGTGTGGCGGGTCCCGGGCTCCCGGCCCGAGGGTCGCGGCCGCGCCCGAGGCGGCATGCTCAGAGTTCCGCCAGCAGTTGCGCCTTCTTCTGCGTGAACTCCTCGTCCGTCACCAGCCCCGCCTGGTGCAGGTCGCCCAGGTGGCGTATTCGGTCCGCGATGTCCGCCGGGTCGCGGCGGGCAGGGGGTGCCGTCAGCGCGGGAGCGGGGGACTGGGCGCGGACGGACTCCAGGACCGCCGCCGCGAACGGCAGCGACTCGTGCACCGGGCCGTAGCCCAGCCCGAACACCACCGTCGCCGGATCCTGGTCCGCCTGCGAGGCGGGCGGGGCGGCGGGGGCGCACGCGCCGGGGCGCGGCAGCAGGCGCAGGTAGCCGTCGAACGCCTCCGGGGAGCGCCACTCCACCCCCGTCAGCTCCGACACCGCGAAACTCTGGTCCCCCGCGTTCCACTTGGCCGTCGACGCCGCCGTGCGCGACCAGCGGAATCTCACGCGCGAGCCGTCGAAGGACGCCTTCCCGTCGTACGCCTTGAAGCCCAGCGGCGCCTGGGGGCCGGCGACCGTGTACCGCTCGGCGGGACGGTCCGCGTCCGGGCCGAGCGCGTCGCGCAGCGCGTCCGCGTAGTACTCGGCGAGCGTCTCGCGGTCCGCCGGCAGCACCAGCCGGTACGGATCGCTGGCGTCCTTGAGCTGGCCCGCCGCCGCGTCCATGAGCGGGTCGGCCCCGGGTCTCGGCACGGCGTGCAGGACGACGGTCCCGGTCTTGCCGGGCGTGAGTGTCACCGTGGCCAACGCCTCGTAGGGGATGCGCCGTTCACGCAGGGCGGAGAAGAGCTTCGGCCTGCGGACCCCCCGATCGAAGCGGATGAGCACGGAGTCGGTCTCGAACTCCCAGGTGGCTTGAATTCCGGCCAGCACATCACCCATGTGCCTCATCGTATGCGGCCGACGCCTGTCCGTCGCCCCTCGGTCACAAGCCCGTCCCCCGACGCTCTACGCGCGTTGGCCCGCTTCCTCACCGTCAATACCACTGCGGCACGTGTCGGTGTCGCCTGCGCAGCTGACGCCCTCGTACGAACCCACGCCGATCGCCGCGAAGTTGTCGACGCTCTCCGTGCCCGGCTCGAAATAGCCGGTGTGTCCGATCGCCCGCTCCGCGGAGACGACCCGCGCCCCGAACTCCGGTGTCACCGGGTCCTCGCCGTGTCCGAGCCCGCCGACCGCCAGGTGCGGCACGTCCTGGATCCAGTCGTCGCTGTCGCGCGTGGCCCAGACGCGGGCGCTGGTGCCGAGCTCGGCGACGTTCTGGGCGCGCAGGCCGGGGCTGCCGGCGACCGCGATGTCCTCGACCCGGGCCGGCAGCTTGCGGGCGGCGACGCCGCAGACCACGGAGCCGTAACTGTGGCAGAACAGCGCGACCTTGGAGTCGCCGGGCAGTGCCTCGGTGAGGGCGTTCAGCCGCACCGCGCCGCCCTCGGCGAGCCGGCCGATCGCGGAGTCCATGCCGACGCCGACCGGCGAGGTGTAGTCGGCCCAGGCGATGACGGCGGTACGCACTCCGGGCGCGGCGGCCCGTTCGGCGGCGTACAGCGACTGCGCCATGCCGACCGGCGCGCTGTACTTGCGGGCCGTCCTCTGGAACGTGAGCAGGTTGGTGTCGACGCCGGGGACAATCACCGACACCCGCTCGGCGCGGTCGAGGTCGCCGAAGACCTCGGCGACCCGGCCCGGCCCCGTCGGGTCGAAGGCGAGGATCTGGCGGTCGGTGTCCATCAGCGCGTGGAAGCGGTGCATGCGCCGGACCGCCTCGTGACGGCCGTCCGCGGTGAGGTCCGTGTCGGCCACGCGCAGCCGCTCGGCGGCCAGGGAAGCGGCGAGCGCCTGGCGGTTGGCCCAGTAACGCAGGGTGACGGGTGCGCCGTTGAGGTTGCCCACGACGTGGGGGAAGTCGGCGGCGAGCCGCTTGCCCCGGGCGCTGCCGATCGACGCGAAGAACGCCGCGAGCCGGCCGGGCGCGGAGTCCGGCGCGGGCAGCGCCTCGGCTCCGATCCGGGCCTTGCGCCAGGCGGTCAGCTCGGCGGCCAGAGCGGTGCGCGGGCCGCCCTGATCTCGTATGGCGGTCCATCCGGTGGTCGCGAGCATCATGAAGACCACCGTCAGGGCGAGCAGGGCACGCCAGACGGTCGGGGCGGGAGAGGCGTCGAAAGAAGTCACTGCGGGACACCCTAGGAGACGGGCGGCCGGGGGCGCGAAGAGGGTGAGGGAGATCACGTGTGAAGGGGGGAATCGGGGGGCATGAGGGTGACGCTCCGCGCACACGGCGTACGCATCACCCACCTGCGCGCGCCCGCGCGTGTATTCGCGGAGCCGCGCCGAGTGCGGCTCCGCGCGCGCGTTGCGCGGGGCGCGGTCCCGCCGTCCTGGCGTGTCCCGGGCGCCGCCCCGCAACTCGCCGCCGTTCGGGCCGCGCGAGGCCCCGCGCGTCGCCGGTGTGCCGCCGGATGTCGCGTGCACCGAGGCGCCCGTGTGACGCGCGCGGCGTCACGGGCCTGGACGCCGGCGGTCCGCCGGGCCGCGCCCCGCGCCGAACCACGCGCACCCCGCCTGCCGCGCCCCCGCGGCGAACCACCAGCCCCGCCCCCGCACCGCCACCCCGCCCGCGCCCCGCCCCGCGCGGCCGGCCGCAGCGGCACCGCGCGCGCGAGCCGCGCGTCAGGCCTCGTCCCGCCAGTCGGCCGCCAGCGCCGGGCCCAGGTGGTCGAGGTAGGTCTCCGTCAGGGCGCGGATCGCCGCCACGCTCGGGTCCTTGCCGCGGCCCCACAGGCGGCCGGTCACCCGCATCACCCCGCCGAACGCGGCCACCGCCATCGGCCTCCACGTCCAGGCCCTCGCGTTCGGCGATCAGGCGGGCGAGCAGTTCCTCCACGTCCGCGGAGCGCCGCAGGTGCGCCGCGAGCAGCGCCGGGGTCGACTCGATCATCTGGAAGCTGCGCATGTGCAGGTCGAGCGGGACGATCTCCTCGATCGCGACCTCGATGGTGTCCCAGGATTCGAGGACGGCATTGTGCAGCGCCTCGAACGGGCCCTCCTCCGCGGGCCGTTCGCGCAGCACGGCGATGTAGTGGGACTCCGCCAGCTCCTGGACGGCGAACGCGAGGCGCCGGGTATGACGCCGGATCTGGTCACCCGGATCGGTGACGTCATCCATGACACGTTCATGTCCGGCATGGGCCTGGCGTTCACCGTCGCCGGTGTCGTCGCGGTCGTCGCCGCCCTGGTCGCGACGCTCACCAAGCGCGGCGCGAACGCGGAGGCCGGTGCGGGCGGCGCCCACATCTGACGTCAACACGGCACCCGCGAGAGCCCCGCCGGGCGCCCCCGGCGGGGCTCTCGCCTATCCGGGTGATCATGCGACCGCCCCCTTCCGCGGAGGTGTCACCGCAGGTCAGGCTGCGGCCAAGTGATCCACACGACACGGGGGACGATTCCGTATGCGTACGACTGTGTTCGCGGCGGCCGCACTGGCCGCCACCGCCCTGCTCGCACCTGCCGCCGCGTCCGCGGCCCAGGAGGCCCCGCCACCGCGCCTCGGGGCGTGTGCCGCCGGGGAGTTGTGCCTCTGGCCGAAGAGCGGCTTCCAGGGCGCCCGCACGGCCCATGAAATCGCCGGCACCGACATCGACAGCTGCGTGCCGCTCCCGGCCGGCACCACCGCGGTCTCGCTCGCCAACCGGACGGGCCGCCCGGTGACCACGTACCAGTCCGCGGAGTGCGCGGAGACGGGCGAGTTCGAGACGTACCCCGGCGGCGGCACGTGGGTGCCCGAATCGCCGTACCGGGTACGGGCGTTCAAGATCTGGGAGAACTAGATCCGGAGAAACCGAGGCGAACCGAGTCTCAATGATCAGCCTGCCCGGGCACGGACGCGTCCGCCTCCGTGCCCGACAGGCGTGCCACCTCCGCGCGGAGCTGCTTCACCTCGGCCGTCAGCGCCTCCAGCAGCGCCGTCTGCCGGCGCTCCTCGGCGTCGTCCCGCTCGAAGCGGGCGATGAACCAGGCCGCGATGTTCGCCGTCACCACACCGAGCAGGGCGATGCCCGAGATCATCAGCCCCACTGCCAGCAGCCGGCCGAGGCCGGTCGTCGGCGCGTGGTCCCCGTAGCCGACCGTCGTCATCGTCGTGAACGACCACCACACCGCGTCGCCGAGCGTCTTGATGTTGCCGCCCGGCGCGTCCCGCTCCACCCGCAGCACCGCGAGCGAGCCGAACATCATCAGCCCCACCACGGCGCCGCCCACATAGGTCGTCAGCGTGATCTGCGGGGCCATCCGGGCCCGCCGTCCCACAAGCAGCAGCGTGGAGACCAGCCGCAGCAGCCGCAGCGGCTGTATCAGCGGCAGGACCACCGCGAGCAGGTCCAGCGGATGGCTGCGCACGAACAGCCACCTGGCCGGGGCCAGGGCCAGCCGTACGAGATAGTCCGCCGCGAACGCCGCCCACACGGCCCACTCGGTCAGCGTGCACACGCGGTGCACCCACGCGTCCGCGTCGGGCGCCACGATCGGCACCGCGTACGCGACCGCGAACGCCACGGCGAGCGCCAGCAGCGGCCCCTGGGTGCGCGTCTCCCAGCGCATCTGCGCCGTTCGTTCCGTCATGGGGCCGCATCGTAAAGGGGGCGCGCGGGGACGAACCCCGCACACCCCCTTGAACGGGAGCGGCTACGCGTCGCCGCCGGCCGCGCCGGGGTCCGCCGCCGACACGTCGAGCAGCTGGTAGCGGTCCACCGCCTGCTTCAGCGCGCTGCGGTCCACCTTGCCCTCACGCGCCAGCTCGGTGAGCACCGCCAGCACGATCGACTGCGCGTCGATGTGGAAGTACCGGCGGGCCGCACCGCGCGTGTCCGCGAAGCCGAAGCCGTCGGCGCCCAGCGAGGTGTACGTGCCGGGCACCCAGCGGGAGATCTGGTCCGGTACGGAGCGCATCCAGTCCGAGACCGCGACGAACGGGCCCTCGGCGCCGGACAGCTTCTGCGTCACGTACGGAACGCGCTGCTCCTCCTCGGGGTGGAGCAGGTTGTGCTCGTCGGCCTCGACGGCGTCGCGCCGCAGCTCGTTCCACGACGTCGCCGACCACACGTCGGCGCGCACGTTCCACTCCTCGGCGAGGATCCGCTGCGCCTCGACGGCCCACGGCACGGCCACACCCGACGCCATGATCTGCGCCGGGATCGCGCCCTGCTCGCCGCGGCTGAAGCGGTGGATGCCCTTGAGGATGCCCTCCACGTCCACGTCGGCCGGCTCGGCCGGGTGCTGGATGGGCTCGTTGTAGACGGTGAGGTAGTAGAAGACGTCCTCGCCGTGCGGGTGCTCGGCGTCGCCGCCGTACATCCGGCGCAGACCGTCCTTGACGATGTGCGCGATCTCGAAGCCGAAGGCCGGGTCGTAGGCGACACAGCCCGGGTTGGTGGAGGCCAGCAGCTGCGAGTGGCCGTCCGCGTGCTGCAGGCCCTCGCCGGTCAGCGTGGTGCGGCCGGCCGTCGCGCCCAGCACGAAGCCGCGCGCCAGCTGGTCGGCCATCTGCCAGAACTGGTCGCCGGTGCGCTGGAAGCCGAACATCGAGTAGAAGACGTAGACCGGGATGAGCGGCTCGCCGTGCGTCGCGTAGGCCGAACCGGCCGCGATCAGGGAGGCCGTGCAGCCCGCCTCCGAGATGCCGTCGTGCAGCATCTGCCCGGTCGGCGACTCCTTGTACGCGAGCAGCAGCTCGCGGTCCACGGCCTCGTACTGCTGGCCCAGCGGATTGTAGATCTTCGCGCTCGGGAAGAACGAGTCCATGCCGAAGGTGCGGTACTCGTCGGGCGCGATCAGCACGAAGCGCTTGCCGATCTCCTTGTCCCGCATGAGGTCCTTCAGCAGCCGGACGAACGCCATGGTGGTGGCGATCGACTGCTGGCCGGAGCCCTTCTTCACGGCCGCGTACGTCTTGTCGTCCGGCAGCACGAGCGGCTGGGAGCGCACGACGCGGGTGGGCACGTAACCGCCGAGCGACTTGCGGCGGTCGTGCATGTACTGGATCTCCTCCGACTCCCGGCCCGGGTGGTAGTACGGCGGCAGGCCGGACTCCAGCTGGGCGTCGGTGATCGGGATGTGGAGACGGTCGCGGAAGCCCTTGAGGTCGTCGACCGTGAGCTTCTTCATCTGGTGCGTGGCGTTGCGGCCCTCGAAGTTCGGGCCGAGTGTCCAGCCCTTGACCGTCTGGGCGAGGATCACGGTCGGCTGGCCCTTGTGCGCGCGCGCCGCCGCATACGCCGCGTAGATCTTCCGGTGGTCGTGACCGCCGCGGCCCAGCATGAGGATCTGGTGGTCGGTCATGTTCTCGACCATGGCGCGCAGTCGGTGGTCGTCACCGAAGAAGTGCCGGCGGATGTACGCGCCGGTCTCGGTGGCGTACGTCTGGAACTGGCCGTCGGGCGTGATGTTCAGCTTGTTGACCAGCACGCCGTCGCGGTCCTGCGCGAGCAGCGGGTCCCAGGTGCGGTCCCAGACCAGCTTGATCACGTTCCAGCCGGCGCCGCGGAACTGCGACTCCAGCTCCTGGATGATCTTGCCGTTGCCGCGGACCGGGCCGTCGAGGCGCTGCAGGTTGCAGTTGACGACGAAGGTGAGGTTGTCCAGGCCCTCACGGGCGGCGATGGACAGCTGGCCCAGGGACTCGGGCTCGTCCATCTCGCCGTCGCCGAGGTAGGCCCACACGTGCGAGTCGGAGGTGTCGGCGATGCCGCGGGCCTCCATGTAGCGGTTCATCCGCGCCTGGTAGATCGCGCCGAGCGGGCCGAGACCCATCGAGACGGTCGGGAACTCCCAGAAGTCCGGCATCAGCCGCGGGTGCGGGTAGCTGGACAGGCCGTACGGCGCCTTCGACTTCTCCTGGCGGAACGCGTCGAGCTGCTGCTCGGAGAGCCGGTCCAGCAGGAACGCGCGGGCGTAGATGCCGGGGGAGGCGTGCCCCTGGAAGAAGATCTGGTCGCCGCCCTTGCCGTCGTCCTTGCCCCGGAAGAAGTGGTTGAAGCCCACGTCGTACAGGGAGGCGGAGGACGCGAACGTGGCGATGTGGCCGCCGACGCCGATGCCGGGGCGCTGCGCGCGGGAGACCATCACCGCGGCGTTCCAGCGGGTGGCGTTGAGGATCCTGCGCTCGATCTCCTCGTTGCCGGGGAAGAACGGCTCGTCCTTGGTGGCGATGGTGTTGACGTAGTCCGTGCTGCGCATCTCGGGCACGGCCACGCGCTTCTCGCGCGCCCGCTCGATCAGGCGGAGCATCAGGTAGCGGGCGCGCTCGCGGCCCCGCTCGTCGACGGCGGCGTCGAGAGAGTCCAGCCACTCCTTGGTCTCTTCAGGATCGAAGTCCGGGACCTGGCTGGGAAGGCCGCCAATGATGATCGGGTTGCGATCGGATCCGGAAGCCACGCTATTCCTTCGCTGTTCGGGGGTCTGCCGCGACGGGATGACGGGAAGACGCGCTGACGTGATGTCGGGGAAGCTGTCGCACCGCCTCCATCGTGTACCGCAGGGAGGCGTACGTCACCTCTACCGAGGGGTAACCCCCCGGACTTCGTGACATCGGGCCCGGACCTCGGGTACCGGCCCGGCCAAATCGCAACCATACGCTCAACCCGACCATGCGTTCCGTTCGGCCGTTCGGTTCCGATGCGGAGGATCGGGGGTAGATATGCCGCGAAGACGGCCAAAAAGCATGACCTCCTTCACGCAGAGGTCACCGGGCGCTGCGTGGAGTTGCGCCGAGACGGCCGCAAACGTCACCGTTTCGGCGGTCCGTACGGCCGGGTACTTGCGCGATCCGTCCCGCCCGTGTGGACTACGGCCAATGCCACGCGTGCGCGCGTGGCCTCAAGGCATTCCCAAAGAACAAGATCAGGAGGCAAGCCGTGAGCGCGACCGCGGACCACGCGGAGACGAACCTGGCCGCAAGGCTGGGTTTCCAGCCCGACCAGGTGGTCCAGGAGATCGGCTACGACGAGGACGTCGACCAGGAGCTCCGCGAGGCCATCGAAGAGGTCACCGGCACCGAGCTCGTCGACGAGGAGTACGACGACGTGGCCGATGCCGTGGTGCTCTGGTTCCGGGAGGACGACGGGGACCTGACCGATGCGCTGGTGGACGCCATCGCGTACATGGAGGAAGGCGGCCAGATCCTGCTGCTGACACCCAAGACCGGTCGCGACGGCTACGTCGAGCCCAGCGAGATCGGCGAGGCCGCCACCACCGCGGGCCTGTCGCAGACCAAGAGCGTCAGCGCCGGCAAGGACTGGGCGGGCACCCGTCTGGTGACGCCGAAGGCCGCGGCGAAGAAGCGCTAGCCGCGAGGCAGCGCCGGCAACCGCACCGGGTGCGGTCCGACAGCATCGCGAGGCCCCCGCCGACCTTCGGCGGGGGCCTCGCGCATGGGCCCGCCGCTTCTGCGTAGGCTGGTCGTTCACCTGATCGGCTCACAGAAGGGATGCGTTTTCCATGGCCATCGAGGTCGGTGACAAGGCTCCGGAGTTCGAGCTCAAGGACAACCACGGGCGCACCGTCACGCTGTCCGAGTTCCGCGGCGAGAAGAACGTCGTGCTCCTCTTCTACCCCTTCGCCTTCACCGGCGTGTGCACGGGCGAGCTGTGCGCCCTGCGCGACGAGCTGCCGACGTTCGTCAACGACGACACCCAGCTCCTCGCGGTCTCCAACGACTCGATCCACACCCTGCGCGTCTTCGCCGAGCAGGAGGGCCTCGAGTACCCGCTGCTGTCCGACTTCTGGCCGCACGGCGAGACCTCCCGGGCCTACGGCGTCTTCGACGAGGAGAAGGGCTGCGCGGTGCGCGGCACCTTCATCATCGACAAGGAGGGCGTCGTGCGCTGGACCGTGGTCAACGCCCTGCCCGACGCGCGCGACCTGAACGACTACGTCGAGGCCCTCGGCGCGCTCTGAGGCCCTCCGCGCGGGCCGGCCACCGCGCACCGCGGGGTTTCCCGGGGATCGCCCGGAAATAGCACAGCGGCCGGGAACCGGTCACTAGGATCCTTTCGTTGATCCCAACAGCAACGAACGACGGGGGCGCTGCCCCTGAACATCCAATGGAGGGACTCGTGGGAGTCAGCCTCAGCAAGGGCGGCAACGTCTCGCTGACCAAGGAGGCCCCTGGCCTGACCGCCGTCACCGTCGGTCTGGGCTGGGACGTTCGCACCACCACCGGCACCGACTTCGACCTCGACGCCAGCGCCATCCTGGTCAACGCGCAGGGCAAGGTCCGCAACGACCAGGACTTCGTGTTCTTCAACAACCTGAAGAGCGCCGACGGCTCGGTCGAGCACACCGGTGACAACCTCACCGGCGAGGGCGAGGGCGACGACGAGCAGGTCAAGGTGAACCTGGCCGGCGTCCCCGCCGACGTCGACAAGATCGTCTTCCCGGTGTCGATCTACGACGCCGAGACCCGCCAGCAGTCCTTCGGCCAGGTCCGCAACGCGTTCATCCGCGTGGTGAACCAGGCCGGCGGCGCCGAGATCGCGCGGTACGACCTCTCCGAGGACGCCTCCACCGAGACGGCGATGGTCTTCGGCGAGCTCTACCGGCACGGCGCGGAGTGGAAGTTCCGCGCGGTCGGCCAGGGGTACGCCTCGGGCCTGCGCGGCATCGCGCAGGACTTCGGCGTGAACGTCTGAGTTCAGCAGTTCCCCGTCCGGCGCCGCACTCCTTCTGGTGCGGCGCCGGACGTGCCTCGCAACCAAGCCCACCCAGGGGAGGACTCACCATCATGGGCGTCACGCTCGCCAAGGGAGGCAATGTCTCCCTCTCCAAGGCCGCACCCAACCTCACGCAGGTCCTCGTCGGGCTCGGCTGGGACGCGCGCTCCACCACCGGAGCACCCTTCGACCTCGACGCCAGCGCCCTGCTCTGCCAGAACGGCCGGGTCCTCGGCGACGAGTGGTTCGTCTTCTACAACCAGCTCGCGAGTCCCGACGGCTCCGTCGAGCACACCGGGGACAACCTCACGGGTGAGGGCGACGGCGACGACGAGTCGCTCCTGGTGGACCTCTCCAAGGTGCCGGCCACGGTCGACAAGATCGTCTTCCCGGTCTCCATCCACGACGCCGACAACCGCGGCCAGACCTTCGGCCAGGTGAGCAACGCCTTCATCCGCGTGGTCAACCAGGCCGACGGCCAGGAGCTCGCCCGCTACGACCTCAGCGAGGACGCCTCGACGGAGACCGCGATGATCTTCGGAGAGCTCTACCGCTACGGGCAGGAGTGGAAGTTCCGGGCGGTGGGACAGGGGTACGCGTCGGGCCTGCGGGGCATCGCTCTAGACTTCGGGGTCAACGTTTCGTAAAGCCGCGTGCGGCGCGGGGGAGACCCTCCCCCGGGCATCGCCCGGGGGACCATTACACGATTGGGTAGCCAGTGGTTCTGAAAACCTTCGGCTGGTCGTTCGCCGTCACGGCGCTCGGCCTCGCATTCGCCGCCTGGCAGTGGGGCTGGGAGGCGTTCGGGATCGTGCTGATCCTGTCGATCCTCGAGATCTCGCTGTCCTTCGACAACGCGGTCGTCAATGCCGGAATCCTCAAGAAGATGAACGCCTTCTGGCAGAAGATCTTCCTGACCATCGGCATTCTGATCGCCGTCTTCGGTATGCGACTGGTCTTCCCCGTCGTGATCGTCGCCATCAGCGCCAAGGTCGGACCGATCGAGGCCGTCGAGCTGGCCCTGGACAACCCCGGTCGGTACGAGGCCCTCGTCACCGACGCGCACGCGGCCATCGCCGCGTTCGGTGGCATGTTCCTGCTGATGATCTTCCTGGACTTCATGTTCGAGGAGCGCGAGCACAAGTGGCTGTCCTGGCTGGAGCGCCCGGTGGCCAAGCTCGGCAAGGTCGACATGCTCTCGGTCTGCATCGCGCTGATCGTCCTGCTGGTCACCGCCATGACCTTCGCCACCCAGGCGCACACCAGCACCGGGCACGCCGACAAGTCGGCCACCGTGCTCCTGTCCGGCGTCGCCGGCCTGATCACGTACCTCATCGTCGGCGGCCTCTCCGGGTACTTCGAGAACAAGCTCGAGGAAGAGGAGGAGCGCGAGCACGAGGAGGAGGAGCAGGCCAAGAAGGCAGGCAAGCCCGTCTCCGCGGTCGGCCTCGCCGGCAAGGCGGCGTTCTTCCTCTTCCTGTACCTGGAAGTCCTCGACGCGTCGTTCTCCTTCGACGGCGTCATCGGCGCCTTCGCCATCACCAACCAGATCTTCTGGATGGCGCTGGGTCTCGGCATCGGCGCGATGTACGTCCGGTCGCTCACCGTCTACCTGGTCCGCCAGGGCACCCTCGACGACTACGTCTACCTGGAGCACGGCGCCCACTACGCGATCGGTGCCCTCGCCGTCATCCTGCTCATCACCATCCAGCACGAGATCAGCGAGATCGTCACCGGCCTCGTCGGTGTGTTCCTGATCGCCGCCTCCTTCTGGTCCTCCCTGCGGCGCAACAAGGCGCTCGCCGCGGCCGAGGGAAAAGCTGACTCCTCGGACGACAAAGCCGGAGTGTCGTCCGGGGTGTGACACCCTCCGCGAGGAGGGAACGCTCTGAACGGGGCGGTCACGAGGTTCTCGAGCCTCGGGACCGCCCCGCGGCATGACCGGGGACGTAACGACCGAGTGTGGGGTGGGGCATGGCCTTCTGGGACAACCTGTTTCGGGGGAGCGCGGCGCAGTTCGATTCCGGCAGCGCCGCCACCAACTCCATAGAGCTCACCAAACGGCGCCCGACGGTCTCGCTCACCAAGCAGGGCGCGGCCACCGGCAATCTGCGCGTCAACCTCTCCTGGCGGATGCGCACCTCGGACATCGAGGGGCGCTCACGCCAGGGCGGCCGGCTCCTGCGCCACCCGTTCAAGCTCTTCCAGCCCGACGTGGTCCAGGCCCACACCCAGGGCGTGGTCAACGTGGACCTGGACCTCGGCTGCCTGTACGAGCTGACGGACGGCAGCAAGGGCGTGGTGCAGCCGCTGGGCAGCTTCTTCGGCAGCCTGAACGAACCGCCGTACGTACGCCTCAGCGGCGACGACCGGTTCGGCGCGCCCTCCGGCGAGACGATCTTCGTCAACCTGGACCACCGGGACGACATCAAGCGCCTGCTCTTCTTCGTCTACATCTACGACCAGACGCCCGCCTTCGACCGCACGCACGCGCACTGCACGCTCTACCCGAGCAACGGGCCGCGCGTGGAGATCGAGCTCGACGAGCGCGCGCCCCAGGCCCGCTCCTGCGCGGTGTTCTCCGTGGAGAACGTCAAGGGAGAGCTGATCGTGCGCCGCGAGGTGAAGTTCGTCTACGGCTTCCAGGCCGAGCTCGACCGGCTGTACGGATGGGGGCTGCAGTGGGGCCGGGGCTACAAGAGCCGGGTCTGACCGGGGGAGCCGGGCGGACGGCGGTCTTCCGGACGCTGCCCGCGGTGTGCCGAAGCGGCCGCGGAGGCGGCCGAGAGGCCCGGGCCGGGGGCCGGGGCTGCCCCGGCGGCCCTGGGCGAGGGGCCGGGCGAGCGGGGGAGCCGGGTCTGACCCGGCGCGCGAGGGGGGCGCGCCCGGCGCGGCGCCGGGCGCGCGGGTGGGCGCCCGCGGCCGGGCCCCGGTGGCTACGGACGCAGGAACTGCGGGCCCATCGGCGGCAGCCGGAAGTTCGGGTCGGGCGCGTGCGCGGCCAGGGGAGCGGGCTGCGGATAGCCGTACCCGGAGGCGGGCGGCGCGGTCTGCGGCGGCGTCTGCGGCGGAGGCGGGACGCTGTGCGGGTAGCCGTACGCGGGCCGGGTCGCGTCCGACTGCGGATAGCCGTATGCGGGCTGCGCCGGCAGGGGCGGGGCCGCCTGGGTCGCTGCCTCGGGCTCCGCGGAGGGCTCGGCGGCCGGCTCCGCGGCCGCCTCCGCCTCGTCCACCGATATGCCGAACGCGGTCGCGAGCCCCACGAGGCCCGTCGGGTAGCCCTGTGCCACCGCGCGGAACTTCCAGCCGTCCCCGCGCCGGTACAGCTCGCCGCAGATGATCGCGGTCTCCTCGCCGGTCTCCGGCTTCACGTCGAAGACGGCCAGCGGATCCGTCTCGGGCGCGGCCGCGTCGTGGAGCAGTATGCGCAGATCCCGTACATGCTCGAAGGTGCCGCCGTCCGAGGAGGCGGCGATCACGACCTGGTCGACGGAGGTGTCCAGTGCCCCCAGATCCGCCTCGACGGTGTCCGTCAGGTGCTCGCCGATCCGCTTCTTCGACAGCCGGCGCACCAGGCCCGAGGGATGGCGCGGCTGGTTGTAGAAGACGAAGTCCTCGTCGGAGCGCACACGGCCGCCGGCGCCGAGCAGCAGCGCCGATGCGTCCACGTCCGGCACCCCGGTGCCCGGGGTCCAGCGCAGCACGGCCCGTACGGCCGTGGCATCGAGAGGGACGTTCGAGCCCTTCAGCATGGCGTGCGTCATGCCCGTCATCCTGCCTGCCCGAGTGCGCCCGGGACAACGCGGGGGCCGGTTGCCGGCTCTCCTCGGTCCTTGTCCGGCAGCCCGGGCGACACGGGTGCGAAGCGGACGAGTTACCTGCATTTCATGCAGATGGGGAACTCTCGACACCCGCGCTTACGTACTATTACCGGCCACATGTTGTCAGGGCCGTCGAGGCAGTACGGGGGATGTAGATGCGTCATTTCGGGCAGATCCCGCCTGCGGTCCAGGCGAGACTCTTCCATCAGCAGCCGAGCGAATTCGACGCCGGCTCCCCGGCCAGGATGCTCGCCGCCGCCCTCGGCGCCACGCTCTACAGCCCCGCCACCCGCCCCCGGCTCGCCGACGACGTGGTCAAGCAGGTCGGCCGGGGCGTCGTCTCCATGGTGCTGTGCCTGGAGGACTCCATCGACGACGCGGACGTGGAGGCGGCCGAGGCCAACCTGGTCCGCCAGTTCGCCGAGTTGGAGGCACGCGGCGGCGAACTGCCCCTGCTGTTCGTCAGGGTCCGCTTCCCGGAGCAGATCACCGACCTCGTGAAGCGCCTGGGGCCCGCAGGACGCCTGCTGACCGGATTCGTCCTGCCCAAGTTCACCGAGGAGCGCGGCGTCCCCTTCCTGGAGGCGCTCGCCACCGCCGAGGCCGCCTGCGGGCGCCGGCTCTTCGCGATGCCCGTCCTGGAGTCGCCCGAGCTGCTCTACCTGGAGACCAGGACCGAGACGCTCGTCGGCATCTCGCGCACCGTCGACAAGTACCGCGACCGGGTCCTCGCCCTGCGCCTCGGCGTCACCGACTTCTGCTCCGCGTACGGACTGCGCCGCTCGCCCGACATGACGGCGTACGACGTACGGATCGTCACCTCCGTCATCGCCGACGTGGTCAACGTGCTCGGCCGATCCGACGGCACCGGCTTCACCATCACCGGCCCGGTGTGGGAGTACTTCCCCACCCAGGAGCGCATCTTCAAGCCACAGTTGCGCCGCAGCCCCTTCCTCGAAGGGCGGGCCGAGGAGCTGCGCACCGCGCTCATCGAGCACGACATGGACGGCCTGCTGCGCGAGATCGAGCTCGACCGGGCCAACGGACTGCTCGGCAAGACCTGCATCCACCCCTCCCACGTGCTGCCCGTCCACGCCCTGTCGGTGGTCAGCCACGAGGAGTACAGCGACGCCTGCGACATCCTGCGCCCCGAGCGCTGTGGCGGCGGCGTGCTGCGCTCCGCGTACACGAACAAGATGAACGAGGTGAAGCCGCACCGCGCCTGGGCGGAGCGGACGCTCCAGCGCGCCGAGGTCTTCGGCGTCGCCAAGGAGGACATCGGCTTCGTGGACCTGCTGCGGGCGGGAGTCACGGACTCATGACGGAGGAGAAGGACAGCGTGGTGTGGTCGGGCAGGTGGGTCGCGGACCGGCTCGGAGTCGGACTCGACGGTGACGAACGGCTGCCCGAGCTGCTGGGGCTCGCCCTGCGCCGCAACCCCAAGCGGGCCCACCTGCTGGTGTCCAACGTGCTGGGCAAGCACGTCCCGCAGAACCCGCGCGTGGTGTGGCAGTGCGGGTACGACCTCGGCCGCCGCGTGCGCGAGCTGCTCGGCGACGCCGCGTCGCGCCGCGCGGTCGTCCTCGGCTACGCGGAGACCGCGACCGGCCTCGGCCACTCCGTCGCGGACGGCGTGGCCCTCGCGCCCTATCTGCACTCCACCCGCCGCCCGGTCGACGGCGTCGCCCGCGCCGGCGGGTTCGAGGAGTCCCACTCGCACGCCACCACGCACCTGCTGCTGCCGGAGGACCCCCGGCTGCTGGCGGGCGACGGCCCGCTGATCCTCGTCGACGACGAGTTCTCCACGGGCAACACCGTCCTCAACACCATCCGCGACCTGCACGAGCGCTTCCCGCGCAAGCAGTACGTGATCGTCGCGCTCGTCGACATGCGCGCCGAGGCGGACCGGCGGCGCTTCACCGCCTTCGCGGACGAGATCGGCGCTCGCGTCGACCTCGTGTCCCTCGCCTCCGGCACCGTCCGCCTGCCGGAGGGCGTCCTGGAGAAGGGGCAGGCGCTCGTCGCCGAGCACGAGCCCACGGCCCCCGCCGCGAGCCCGGCCCCGGCGCCTGCCGGCCGCCTCACCCGCATGGATCTGGACTGGCCGGCCGGCGTCCCCGACGGCGGGCGCCATGGCTTCACCCCGGAGCACCGGCGCGCCCTGGAGACCGAGCTGCCCGCCATGGCGCAGCGCATCGCCGACGCGCTCGGCGAGTCCTGCCGCACGGGCCGCCGCGTGCTCGTCCTCGGCTTCGAGGAGCTGATGTACGCGCCGCTGCGGATCGGCGTCGCCCTGGACCAGTACGCCGACGCCGACGTGTCCTACTCCACCACCACCCGCTCGCCCGTCCTCGCCGTCGACGACCCCGGCTACGCGATACGGACCCGGCTCGTCTTCCCGGCCCACGACGACCCCGCCGATGGCCCCGGCGAGCGCTACGCCTACAACGTGGCGGGCGGCGGCTTCGACGCCGTCGTCGCGGTGGTCGACTCGACCGCCGACACCGCCGAACTGCACGGCCCCGACGGCCTGCTGGCCCGCCTCGCGGCCCACACACCGCACGTACTCCTCGCGGTGGTCCCCTCGTACGTCCCCCCGACACCGCCTGCATCCCCGGCATCCCCGGCACCCGAAAGGGCCTCCATGCTGCCCGAGCCGCTCCGCGGACCCGCCTTCTCGTCCTACGCGCCCGAGGAGGTCGGCTGGCTGCTCCAGGACCTGTCGGACGTCGAACTGGAAGCGCCCACGGAGGAGCGCGAGGAGGCCATCCAGAGCGGCGGCGCGCACTACGCCGAGTCCCTGCCCGTCGAGTACCAGCCGAGCGAGCAGTACCAGGCACTGTTCAAGGCCGCGCTCGAGACGTCCGCGGCCCGGATCGCGCGGGCCGTCGGCACCGTCACCGAGACCGTCCTCGCCGAGCGGTCGCCCCACCCCGTGCTCGTCTCCCTCGCCCGCGCCGGCACGCCCGTCGGCGTCCTGATGCGCCGCTGGGCACAGCACCGGCACGGCATCGACCTCCCGCACTACGCCGTGTCCATCGTGCGCGGCCGCGGGATCGACGCCAACGCGCTGCGCTGGCTGGCCGCCCACCACGACCCGGCCGACGTCGTGTTCGTCGACGGCTGGACCGGCAAGGGCGCCATCACCCGCGAACTGGCCGAGGCGCTGCGCGAGTTCGACGGCTTCGACCCCGAGATCGCCGTCCTCGCCGACCCGGGCGGCTGCGTGCGCACCTACGGCACCCGCGAGGACTTCCTGATCCCCTCCGCCTGCCTCAACTCCACCGTCTCGGGCCTCATATCCCGTACCGTGCTCCGCGCGGACCTGGTGGGACCCGACGACTTCCACGGCGCGAAGTTCTACCGCGAACTGGCCTCCGCCGACGTCTCCGGCCACTTCCTCGACACCGTCGCCGCCCGCTTCGACGAGGTCGCCGCCGACGTCGACGCCGACGTCAAGGAACTGCCGGCCACCGACCGTGCCCCCACCTGGGAGGGCTGGGCCGCCGTCGAGCGGATCAGCGAGGAGTACGGCATCCACGACGTGAACCTCGTCAAGCCCGGCGTCGGCGAGACCACCCGCGTCCTGCTGCGCCGCGTCCCCTGGAAGATCCTCGCCCAGCGCGGCGCGGGCGCCGACCTCGACCACGTACGGCTGCTCGCCCAGCAGAGAGGCGTACCGGTCGAGGAGGTCGACGACCTGCCCTACACCTGCGTGGGGCTGATCCACCCCAAGTACACGCGGGGCGCCACCGGTGCCGACGGCAAGGCGGTGACCGGCCAGTGAGCGTCCTCGTCGCCAGCGACCTCGACCGTACGCTGATCTACTCCAACGCGGCCCTCGCGCTCACCATGCCCGACGCGGAGGCGCCCCGGCTGCTCTGCGTCGAGGTGCACGAGCGCAAGCCCCTGTCGTACATGACCGAGACGGCGGCCGGTCTCCTCGCCCGTCTCACCGAGGACACGGTCTTCGTCCCCACGACCACCCGCACCCGCAAGCAGTACCAGCGCATCAGCCTGCCCGGCGCCCCGCCGCGGTACGCGATCTGCGCCAACGGCGGGCACCTGCTCGTCGACGGCGTCAGCGACCGCGACTGGCGCGATTCCGTCACGGCACGGCTCGCCGACGAATGCGCGCCGCTGGCCGAGATCCGCGCCCACCTGTCCGCCGCGTCCGACCCGACGTGGCTCAGGAAGGAGCGCGTCGCGGAGGACCTGTTCGCCTACCTCGTCGTCGAGCGCGCCCTGCTCCCCGAGGGCTGGGTCAAGGACCTCAGCGGCTGGGCGGAGGAACGGGGCTGGTCCGTCTCCCTCCAGGGCCGCAAGATCTACGCGGTCCCCAAGCCGCTCACCAAGAGCGCGGCGGTGCGTGAGGTGGCCCGGCGCACCGGCGTCCGGCTGACCCTGGCCGCGGGTGACTCCCTGCTCGACGCGGACCTCCTGATGTGCGCCGACCGCGCCTGGCGCCCCGCCCACGGCGAACTGGCGGAAGCCGGCTGGACGGCCCCGCACGTGGAGGCGCTCCGCGAGGCGGGGGTGGCGGCGGGGGAGGAGATCCTGCGCCGCTTCGGCCAGGCGGGGGCGCCGTGAGGGCGGGGCGCGCCTGAGGACGTGTCCGCCGGGGAGCGGGCGGGGCCGACTTCAGGCCCGGGGCGGGCGCGCCTGAGGCTGCGCCTGCGCTCTCAGGCGCAGCAACCGCCGCCGCAGCACCCGCCGCCACCGCCACCGCCCGCGCCACCGGCGCTCGGCGCCGGTCCCGCGGACCTCGTGCCGCCCACGGCGACCGCGGACAGCAGCTTGACCGTGTCGTCGTGCCCGGCCGGGCAGCTGGCGGGCGCGGAGGACTCGGCCATGGGCCGGCTGACCTCGAACGTGTCGTCACAGGACCGGCAGCGGAATTCGTAACGCGGCATGCGGTCAGGTTACCGGGGGCCGCGGAGCGGTGGCTGCGGCCGTTGTGCGGCGAGTTCACGGCGGCGCACGGCCCGCTGTTCGCGTGCGGCCTCCTCAGGGTGGCGGGCCTTCCAGTACGGGTTGTCGTGCGGCAGGGTCGCGCTGACCCTTCCGTACATCCCGAAGAACATCAGCATCACGCCCACCACGAAGCTGAACATCACGTTCTGGATGCGGAAGGCGAGCGGGTTGAAGCTGCGGTCGAGGAGGGCGAGGTTGACGAACCCGCTGACGATGAAGAGCACGCCGAGGACCATGTTGAGGGTCGAGGCGAAGTTCCCGCCGACGACCATGCCGACGAAGAGCAGCAGCCCGACGCCGATGGACAGCACGCTCAGCGCGCCGTTGGTGTTCAGACCGGCGACGGTGTCCCCGCGGGTGTCGAAGAAGCCGATCCGGTCGATCAGCCCCAGGATGCCGAAGGCGACGAGCAGGAGCCCCATGAGACCGGCGCCGATGCGGTAGAAGCGGCTCAGCCGGTGGTCGACGGGCAGGTGCTCGTCGAGCCTGATGCGGTTGCGGCGGTGGGCCCGGTCTCCGGCTCTCGGGTGCAGTACGCTTCCTGCGGCCATCGCCGGCCTCCTTCGTCCGTACGCGTGCCCAGGCTTTCAGGATCCGCCCGGGTCGCGGGCGGATCAAGCGCGGGCGGCGCGGCCGGCCTGAGGTGGAGCGCTGCCCTGACACAGCAGATGTCGGGAGTTCGAAGCCGTCCGCGACCACCGGGGAGCGGACCGCGACCAAGGTCACGCGCGCCCGCCACCGCATCCGGCGACGCTGCCTGGGCCGTCAGGCCCGTCCGCCGCCGCGCTCCTCGCGGATCTGCTCGACCACGTGCGCGACACTCCGCCGTACCGCCGCCGTCTCCTGGAGGAAGTGCCAGTAGTCGGGGTGGCGGCCCTCCAGCCCGGAGACCGCCCGCTCCAGGCGGGCGACGGCGTCGTCCAGGGGCCGGGCGTGGCGCGGGTCGGGGGTGCTCCGCCCGGCCATGGCCAGCCGCTGGGCGTCCCGGATGGCGAACCGGGTTCGTTCGATCTCCTGCTGTGGATCCTTGGCGACGGCGTTGAGCCGCTGAAGGCGGCCGCCGGCCGCGGAGACGGCCTCGTCCGTGGCGTTGAGCAGGGCACGGACCGTGCCGAGCAGGGCGGTGGCGTCGGGCCAGCGCTGCTCCTCGCGCGCCTTGCCGGCCTCCTTCAGCTTCTCCTCCGCCTGGCGGATGCCGGCCGCGGCCTGCTCCGGAACGGGCTGGAGATCCTGCCAGCACGCCGCCGAGAAACGGCGCCGCAGCTCGCTGAGGACGGGGGCGACGGAATCGGCGCGGGTGCTCAGGGCCTGGGCGCGGGTGCGCAGGGACACCAGGCGCCGGTCGATCTCGGCGGCGCGCTCGGGCAGCCGCTCGGCCTCGGCCCGTACGGCCTCGGCGTCGCGCAGCACGCGGTCGGCGCGCTGGAGCGTCTCGGTGACGCCGTGCCGGCCGGCGCCCTCGTTGAGCCTGGTCAGCTCGGGGCCGAGGGCGGCGAGCCGGCCGGCGAGGTCGTCCGCTCGCAGCCCGGAGCCGCGCACCGCGTCGAGGGCGTTGCTCGCGGACAGCAGCGCCTGTCGGGCACGCTCCACGGCGGGCGCGAGCGCCGCGAGCTGGGTCTCCGCCTTGTCGAGCAGCGGCCCGAGCCCCTGCGCGAACCGGTCGAGCTCACCCTTGACCCGTACGAGCTCGTCCTTGGCCCGGTGGAGCTCCGTACGCGCCCGGGCGGCGACCGACGCCTCGAGATCGTCCCGGTCGAGGTCGTGCGCGTCGACGGCGGTGATGTAGGTGTGGCTCACCTCGTCGATACGGTGCCCCAGCGCGGCGAAGTCGTCGACCGCGCGGCGGGCACCCGGCGAACTGTCCACGGCGCTGATCGTCTCGATCGAGATACGCAGGTCGCGCTGGGCGGTGTCCAGCTCGTAGAACGCGGCGGCGGCCGCGTCCTTCGCGGCCTGGGCGTCGGCGCGCTGGCTCTCGCCGCGACCACCGAACCAGCGCCGCGTGCCGCCCCCGGCGAAGGCGGCCGGCAGCGCGGCGGCGAGGAGCGGCAGCGGGAGGAGCACCAGCGCGAGGGCGTGCCGCACGTCCCGGACGGCGCTCGCTCGCGCCTTGCGGTGCGGTCGCGCGTCTCTCGCCGTCAATGCCACTCCCGTGCCGTGTCCGCCGTGCCCGTTCCGGTCAATACTCCCACCAGAAGGACGAACACACGGGCCTGTTAGTTCGCGCTGCGCACCACGACTTTCCCGTTGTCGCGGCGGCTCCTCGACGGGCTCGGCCCGCGGCCGGGGAACGGTTTGGAGGTGGGGGGTGTGCGCAAGGTAGGCTGTGGCCTCATCCACGGGTGCGTAGCTCAGGGGTAGAGCGCTGCTCTTACAAAGCAGATGTCGGCGGTTCGAAACCGTCCGCGCCCACCAGCCAGAACGCCCCCGCAGCGAGCCGCTGCGGGGGCGTTGACGGCAGGATTTGACGGCAGTCCCTCAGTCTGACCGGCGGCGACGCCGCAAAAGCCGGTCCATGTGACCCATCGCCTCGCGCCGGTTGTCGTCCGACACGTGGGTGTAGATGTTCATCGTGACGGCGATCTGCGAGTGCCCCAGGATCTCCATCACGACCCGCGCCGGCACCCCGGCCGCGAACAGCAGCGTGGCGCATCCGTGCCGGGCGTCGTGCAGCCGGATGCGGGGGAGCCCTGCGTCATCTGAGATGCGCTCGAACGACCGGCTGAGGTTCCTCGGCTCCACCGGACGACCGGTGCGAGTCGTGAACACGTAGTCACTGTCGTGCCAGCTCTGTCCGGCCGAGTGGCGCTGCGCCGCTTGCCGCAGACGTTGCCAGCGCAGGGGAGCCACGCACATCAGCGGGATGGGGATGACGCGGGTCCGGCGGTTCTTGGTGCTGTCCGCGTACAGCTCTTTCTGCACGCGCTGGAGCTGATTCCGCACGGTGAGTGTCCGACGCTCCAGGTCGATGTCCGACCAGCGCAGCCCGAGGACCTCTCCCCGTCGCAGCCCGAGAGCGACTGCCAGGACGAACGCCGTGTACAGCGGATCCTTCCTCGCGGCCTCCAGGAAGGTTGTCGTCTGCTCCAGGTCCCACGGCTTGAGCTCCCGCGGCTGTACCCGCGGCGCGGGGACCAGCTTGACCACGTTCCTGCTGATCAATTCCTCTCGGCAGGCGGCCGTCAACGCGCTGCGCAGGACCCGGTGGGACTCCTTGGCCGTGGCCGCCGACGTCTGTGTGGTTACAGTTGTGAGCATGCGACGTACGTCCGCTGCTCCAAGGGTCTCCAGGCGCTTGGAGCCGATGTGCGGGATGAGGTAACGCCGGACGTGCGTCTCGTACTTGGCGTACGTCGTCTTCTTGCGGTCGCTCCTGACGAACTCCTCCAGCCAGTACGGCAGCCACTCGGAGAGCTTGGCCGAGCGCGTCGGGGTGGGCACACCTTGCCGGTCCCGCAGGACCAGCTCCTGCCGCTTGGCGTCGCACTCGTCCCAGGTGGTTCCGTAGACCGTCTTACGCCTGCGGGTTCCGTCAGGCTGGGGGACGTACACCCGGGCCTCGTACCGCCCGTCCTTGCGCTGCCAGATACTGCCGGCGCCGTTCGGGTTTCTCTTGCGTGCCATCAGGCAGCTTCCTCCAACTGGTGCTCGATGAATGTGCGGAGTGCGTCAGCCGGAACGCGTCGTGACCGGCCGATCTTGATGCTCTGGAGCTGACGAGAGCGGATGAGGTCATAGATCTTGAAGCGGCTCAGGTTCAGGGCGTCCATGACTTCCGGGACCGTGAGCGCTCGGTGAGTGGTGGGCAGGGCAGAACTCACTGCTGCCTCCAGGGCGGTGACGCGGGCGTCGGTTTCGTTCTGGGGAATCCGCAACATCCGCCACGCCGCAACATTGCTGGTCAGCGGCTTGGATTTGTGGCGGATAGCGGTTCTGTGGCGGATCGGTGCCGCCACACGCGGGTGTGGCGGCACCGAGCGAATGGGACCGGTCAGCCCGCGACGGGGAAGAGCGGTGTGGCGGCTTCCTGCGGCGTGTGGCGGATGCTTGTGGCGCTATCCGCCACAGATTCACCCCCTGTGACCTGCGGTGTGGCGGACGTTGCGGATGTTGCGGACCTGAGAGGGGGCGGGGGGCAGTACCGGGTCCAGGCGTCCGTGAGGTCTTCCGCGTAGTAGCCCTTCGGAGTGCCCGAGGCGGTTCGGATCCCGCGCGGCTTGATGGGCTTGTTGGCGGGGGTGACGTACTGGCCCAGCAGTTTGGACAGGGTGCGGGAGTTCAGCGGCTTGTCGTCCAGGTCGCCCCATGGCGCGTCGTCCATGGCCAGGAGGCATTCGAGGATGACCGCGGTGGGCATGCGGTCGGCGCCGCAGAACACGACGTCGCGCAGGTCGGTCAGCAGCCGGACCCCGAGCGAGGCTTCGTCGTTGTCCTGCGCGGCGGTGACCAGTTCCACGCAGGCGGCGCGGGCGCGCGCGGGCCAGTCGCCCCCAGCCGCGTCCGCGACGGACAGCAGCGGCTCCCACACATCGGCGGGCCGGTCGGTCACCCCATCGGGCATGGCCGGCCACGCTCCGGCGACCTTGTCGCGGACGCTGTCGGCCCAGGCGGCGAGCCTGTCGCGCAGGGCGTTGCCCTGCTGCTCGTGGATGCGCTGGCGGTAGGGCTCCACCTTCTCGTTGGGGGCGCGCTTGCGCATGCGGATGATGACCGAGCGGGACAGGATCGTGTCCGGCAGCGACCCGAGACCGGCCATGGCGACCGCGCAATAGGTGGGGAACTCCTGCACCGTCTGGTTCGCTCCGTCCCCGACGCACCGCCACATGCCGACGCCCTTACGGTGCCCGGCGTTCAGGAAGCCTCGCAGCGGCTCGTTGTCCCCGGCCTTCGGGCCGAACACCGTGTCGATCTCGTCGTAGAGGATCGTGGGCCGCTTCTCCACGCTGGAGACCGAGCGGAACATCGCCGACACGGACGCCTGCGCGGCGACCATGCGGTTCGGGACCAGCGTTTCGACGATCTCCAGTGCGCGGGACTTCCCGCTGCCCGGCTCGGGGGACAGGAAGGCGATGCGCGGTGTCGAGTCGAACGAGTCGAGCAGGTGAGCGTGTGCGTCCCACAGGACGACCGCCACGTAGGCGGCTTCGCGCGGGAAGATGTTGAACCGCCGGTGGAAGGCTTCCACCTCGTCGAGCAGGGCCGCTCCGTCGATGGACGGCGCGGGAGCGTTGTTGCTGGTCATGCGGCGGTCCTCCCTTCCTGGGGAGTGTGGAGCGGGCAGAGGTCGCGGTGGGCGGTGTGGTCGGCGATCAGGGCGTGCACCTTGCGGTGGCCGACCGCGCTTCGGTCGCGGCCGCACGCGCACTTCGAGGTGGCGGTGGGGATGGCGCCGCGTCCGGGTGCGGTGATGTGCAGCCACGCGACGGGGTGCCGGCCGTCTCCCGCGTGCGGGTCAGGGCGAACAGCAGAAAGGACGCCCTGACGGGCGACGACCTTCGGCGCACCCTCGCCGGGGGCGGCGGTGGCCGGTTCGGCGGCTGCTGTGCCGGTGGGCCGACAGGTGAGGCTTTTCAGGGGGGCGTCGGGCCGCGGGGTCATGCCGTTTCCCGCGGTCGGGCGGTGCGGATGGACCAGTTCAGGGCGCTGCGGATGGTGGCGCGGCACTCGGACGGTTCGAGGCCGGCCGCTTCGCCAGCCCACTGAAAAGCCTCCTCGACCAGGTGCCGGGGAAGGTCGCCCCATGCGACGAAGCGGCCCACCGCGCGGGCGCTGGTCAGGAGTTGAGTGTTCCGGCCGCCCTCGGTCGCGGTGGCGACGGCGGCGGTCTCGCGCTCGAGTACGGAGTCCGCGAGCCGGCTGCCGCAGCGCGGCACCGCGAGCCGCGCGGGTTGCGCCGGGCGCTGTGCGGGGGTGAGGGCTTCGAGCAGCCACGCGGGCAGCGCGGCGACCGGCGCGTCGGTGAGGACGTCGTAGGTGCCTTGTGGGGTGGTGCTGCCGGGGGCGACGACGTAGCCGCCCCATGCGCGGGTGTCGATGTTCGGCCCGAGCGCGTTCTGCGTGTTGTGCAGCCGGGTGCCGTCCGGGGCGAGGAAGTACAGGTGCCGACCGCCGCGCGCGGTCCGGATGGTGCGGGTGGTGGGGACGGTCTGCCCGGCGCGCTCGCAGAGCGCCTCAAAGGTCGTCACGCCGCTAGGCGTGTCCGAACAGCTCTTGTCTTTGGGCATGTCGAGGTCGACGACGACCAGCCCGGCCGGGCCGGTCGCGATGCCGACGTTGAACGCGGCCACAGCCCAGCAGCGCTCGATCCGGTCGCGGTCGGTGGTGGCGCGCTGTTCCCACTTCACGTGCCCGCGCGCACAGGGGCCGCGGCCGGTGCATGCGCTCTCGCCGTGCAGCGCGGGGCGCTTGCCGCCCGGCCGCAGCGGGTGGACGGGCCAGCCCCGTTCGGCAGCGTCCAGCGCTGCGGGCAGCAGCGCGGATCGAAGGTCATGGGTCATGCTGGATGTCTCCAGTTCTGTGATGAGTGCTGGCAGACGAGGGCGGCCGCGGTCTTTGGCGAGAGAGCGGCCGCCTTCGGCGTTGTCAGGCGCAGGTGCAGTCGGGCATGGCGCTGGAGCCGTCCGCGCCGCAGCCGCAGCAGTGCGCGTAGGGGTAGGGCTCGGAGTCGTCCGACGGGGCGCACAGGTGGCAGTCGATGGACTGTTCGTCGTCCTCGTACACGGTGGTTCTCCTGAGTGGATCGGCGAGTGGTTCACAGGTTGGGGATGGCGTTGATCACGGCTGCGGTGAGCTGGTTGATGAGTTCGGCGGCGCCGGTGGAGGCGAGGAAGAACCCGAACCCGGCCGCTATGAAGGCGGAGCCGCAGCCGAGAGTCCTGGAGCGCAGCAGGGCGAACAGCCAGAGTCCGAAGAGGACGACGAGCGAGACGGTCACGGCCATGCCGAAGCTCCCTAGTGGTGGTTGATGGTGCCGGTGGCGCGGCCGAAGAGGCCGGTGGCGGTGATGTTCTGCGTGATGTGCGCCGGGGCCGTCCGGCCGGTGCGGCTGCGGCCGATGCCGAGCAGTAGGGGCAGGGCGATGGCTCCGGCGGCGATGAGGGCGACGGCGGCCCACAGGGCTTGGCTCATGGCGATCAGTCCCGGTGCGGCGTAGGAGAGGCCGATGCCGGTGGCCGCGATGCCGCCGCCGATCGTCGGCGTGAGGAGTGCGGTGGTCTTGGCCCACGTCGGAATCGGCTGCGCGATGGGCACCGGCTGCGGCGCGGGTACGGCGGGGGGCTGGGTGTAGGCGAGGGTGCGGATGCCGCCGGGCAGGGTGACGAGCTGGACGCCAGGCGGGATCTCGTGCGGCAGCATCGCCCCGTGCGTCGGGGACGGCTGGAGCGGGACGGTGGTGATCTCGTACGCGGTCTCGGAGTGCACAACGGGGTCCCTTCAACGACGGCGGGCAGCACCCCTGGGGCGGGGTGCTGCCCGGTGCCTTGCTTGTCGTGTCGCTTGTCGTCTGCCTTGTCGTGCGGCTTGTCGCTTGTCTTGTCTTGTCGCTTGTCGCCTTGCAGGTCACAAGCCGTTTTCGGCTCTTAGGGAGCCGTCTGGGGCCCTTCTCGTGGCCGGTGCGACAAGCGACAGGCGGTCAGCCCTCGGCAGGGTTCTCGGGGGCGTGGCGGTGGTGGACGTAGCGGGCCTTGGTACCGGTCCCGACCCGCACCGCGGTGCCGTCGTCGGTCCATGTCTTGAGCCAGCCGACGACGGTCTGCCGGGTGGTGCCGTGCTCGTCCGCGAGCGCGCGGGCGATCGCCGATGCCCCGGTGCCTTCCGATCCGGCGGCGAGCAGCAGCGCGAGCGCGGCCTCTTTGGCGGCGTTGTCCTCGCCCCGCAGAGCGGAGAGGTTCAACCCGCCAGCCGCAGGCAGTTGCTCCGTCCCGGCGTTGCCCGGCTCGGGCACGGTGCCGAACTGGGCGTCGATCTGCTCACGGAACTTCCGCGCCAGCGCATCCTCGTCCAGCGGCCCGGTCGGCCGCTGCTCGCGCAGCGCGGACAGGTTCAGTCCGTGCGCCGCCGTGCCGGGCTCGGCGCTCCGATCCTGGGGAGCGTTGTCGCGCATCCACGCGGTGCGGGTACTGTCCCAGCGGCGGGCGTAGTCCGGTCCGGCCGCCTTGGCCGACGTGGCATCGAGCTGCGGGTGCCGGTCGCTGGTGGCGGCGACGATGTCGCGGATCTGGTTGGGCAGGATCCGCCAGGACTTGAACAGCGCTGCCGGTGATTCAGGGGTGCCCATGAATCCGGCGCCCTTGTACGGGGCTTGGTCGACGCGCAGGCCGCGGGAGCCGGGGAACTGCTTGCCCAGGTCCATGCCTTCGGTCTCGCCGCCGGTGAGGGCGACGCGGACCTTGGCTTCCCGGCGGATCATCAGGTTGCCGAGCACGGCCCCGGTGGCTCCGAGGGCGGTCAGGACGGTGCGGATGCCCATGGCGCGGGCGATCCGGATGACCTCCAGGATCTTGGCGGCGAGCCTGCGCGATTCCTTGTCGGTACCGGCCAGGATCTCCGCACCCTCATCGATCACAAGCATGATCTGCGGGATGCGGTCACTGATCGGCAGGAGATCCGTGTTCGCCTTGGACATGAGGTCCTGGTAGGCCATCTTCCGGTGCTTGGCGATCCGCACTGCCGCGTCGAGCATCAGCGCGGCTTCCTCGTGGGAGGCGGCGAGCCAGTCGACACCGGGCCGCATGCCGTCGGTGGTCTGCCCGCTGCTGTCGAGCGCGGGCCGCACCCAGGGCAGGCCGGCCGATCCGGCGTTCAGGTCGATCACCCAGGTGAGGACGTCGGTGGCGCGGGCGAATCCGGCGAGGATCGTGTGGACCATGTTCGTCTTGCCCGAACCGGTCGGCCCGACCACGAGCGCGCACTGCTCGCGCAGGTAGGCGCGGATCTCGTCGGCGTTCGTCCGCAGCCCCCACGGAATGCCGGTGTGCAGGGACAGCGGTCCGTAGTCGGTGGGGTAGGTGACCTCGGCGGCGAGCACGTTGACGGTGGTCACGTCGATGAGGACGCGGCCCTGGTCGATGCCCTGGGATGCGGCGGCGGTGCAGCCGTGCGGGAGTCGGGCGTCGGCGGACAGCCGTGCGGATTCCCGGGCGATCTTGTCGTAGGTGGTGCCGCCGGGCGGGAGTTCGGCGTCGATGGTGAACCCGGTGCCGGTGGGCCACTGCTCGACCGCGAGCACGCGCACGGTGATGCCGCAGACGCGCTGGATGCGGTCGACCCATTCGGCGGCGATTGCCCGACGTTCGGCGGACAGTTCGCGGGCGACCTGCCGTTCGGCTGCGGCGATGGCCTCCAGCTCGCGGGCTTCCTCGCGCAGAAGGGTGGCGCGGGCGGCGGCCCCCAGGCCGACCCCGAAGGTGGCGAGGGAGCCGAGGGCGGCCCACGACAGGGGGCCGGTGGTCATGGCCCACGTCGTCCATCCCGCACCGATGAGCCAGGAGGCGGCGCGCATGCCGACGGTTCGGGCGGACAGCCGGTCGCGCAGGCTGGTGACGGTGTGGCCGATCGCGCCGGCCGCGCCGACGGCGAGTGCCCAGCCGGGGGGCATGCCGGTGGCGGCTCCGGTGGTGGCGACGGCGAGGCATCCGGTGGTGGCGGACAGGGCGCCGGTCACGGGTCCGTGACCGGCCGCCCAGTCCCACACCGGCCCCGATTTGGCCTGTGTGTTGGAGCTCATGTCAGACGTTCCATCCCTTCTCAGCCTCGGGCCCGTTGCGCGGGTCCTCGTGGCGGGCGATGTCCTGCTCGTGGGCCTGGCGGAACAGCGGGCCCATGTCCTCCGCGACCGCGACCGCGCTCATGACGGCGCCGAAGATGTCGTTGAAGCCGTCCGCGACCTCCTTCTCCAGCGGGAACTCGGAGTCCGCGCGCTCGGCGAGGATCCGCATCACGTTCGCCACGCTGGTCAGCGCCGCGGGGAGCCCTTCGACCATGGCAAGGATCTCCATGGCGCTCTCGGGGTCGTACTGCTGGGCGGCGGATTCCATCTCCGCCGCGTAGTCCTCGAACCGGAAACCGGACACGATCTCTCCCTCACTCGTCGTCATGCTGGGTGCTGCGGGGACGACACCGGCCGGACGCTCGACCTGGTCCCCGATCTGCTCGGTGCCGTCGCTGTTCGCCTCGGCGTCGGCGGCGGCCTCGTCGTCCTGCAGGGCAGCGCGAATGGCCTCGTCCCGCGCGGTGCGCTGCTCGTCGGCGGTGCGCATCAGCCGCGCGTACAGGCGGCGGCCGGGGTGGATGAGCCACGGAAGTCCGAGCTTGCGACCGATCGGGGACGTGATCAGACCGACCAGCCCGAGCGCACCGCCCAGCAGCGCGGCCAGCAGGCGGCGGCGCTGGAACCGGGCCGCAGACCGCCACAGGGCCTTGCGCGCCTTCTTGCGGACGGGTGCTTTGCGCGCCTGGTCGCGTTCGGCGGCGACCTGCCCGGCGGCCCGCGCGTCCCGCGCCTTCCGGGCCCGCTCTATGGCCGCGCCCCGGGCCTTCCCCACACGCCCGGCCGCCTTGCCCACGGCACGGCCGACCGGTCCCTTACCGGACAGGCTCCCGGACCGCCGGTCGGCTTTGGCCTGCCGCCGCGCGTCCGCGAGCGAACGGCGGGCGCCGGTCGTCTCGTTGCGGCGGGCGGCACGTGATGGCGAGGTCTGCCGTGCGGCTTCCCGAAGTGCCTTGATCTGGCCCACCGTGCCGCGTGCCTTGCCCGACGAGGCGGACGGCGACCCGGCGGATCCCTTCCGTCCAGGGCGGTTCAGCCCACCCGCCCGACCGGCGGAACTGGTGGTGCTGCGGGGCGACGTGCCCCGGCCGCGACCAGCGACCTTGGTGCTGCCGGCGTTCCCGTGACGGGACTGCCCCGGCACCCGCCCCGCGCCATGGCGGGAGCTGCGGCCGGGCGCAGTTGCCCCCGCCTTCGTGCCGGTCCGGGCAGCGTTCCGGGTCTTCGCCTGACCTCGCTGGTCACGGCGGTTGCGGGCGGCAGCCGCCGTGCCCAGGACGACCGCGCCGGTGGCGGCCACGGCGAGCGCGGCCGGACCGCCGACAAGCGCCGCAGCCGCCAGCAGGGACGTGGTGGCGTTCGTGCCGGTCACCGCGAGCGGAACGACCGGCCAACCGCCCGGCGTGTGCTCCACATCGGCAGCCAGGGCGTTCGTCTGGTCCGGCGTCGCCGGGGGTGGCGTGGGCTCCGGTGCGGCCTCGGGGACCGCTACCGGAGTGATGGTGGTGTCCGTCATGCTGAGTGCACTCCCTTCGGGAGCTCTGAGGGGGCCCGGCGTGATCTGTGGTGGAGAGGGCCGGGCCCTGCGGAATCAGGCGGTGCGCTGTTCCTCGTGGTGGATGCAGGTGCCGCACATGCCGTGCGAGCGCGGGATGCGATACCCGGCGTCGCGGCGGCAGTTGGGGCAGATGCGCTGTGCGGCGTTCGCCTTCGCCAGAGCCGCCCACCGGGCAGGTGTCATGGGGCGGACGGGCTTGGCCTGGTCGATGCGGTACAGGTAGGCGACCAGCGGGCCCCGGCGCCGCCGGGGCCGTTCGAGCTGCGCGGCGACGTCCTGCCCGCCGGGCCGCAGCCCGAGGGCACGGAGCTGGCGGTAGGTGGCGTAGCCGTCCGGCGCGAGCCGCCACCGGTAGACCGGCAGCGTGGCCATCACGCGAGCCGGTGGTAGGCGGCCCGGCAGGCGGCAGCGTGGGCGTTGGCCTTGGCGCGGATCGTGAACAGGCTGTCCAGCTCGGGGAACTGGGGGTGCGCGCCGCAGCCGTGGCAGTCCCAGCGGGAGTCGGTGCCGTGGCGGCTGCCGGTGACGTCGACGGCGGCGCCGACTTGGTTGTGCATGCGGATGAGCAGGTCATCCGGCTCGACCGGGGCGGTGTTCGGGGAGAGCTTCACGAGACGGCTCCTTCCAGAGCACGGGGGCCGGTCGGGGTGGTGTCGCGCAGTTCCTGGTAGCGGGTGGAGACCCAGCCGATGGACCAGCCGCACAGCTCCGCGGCTGTGCGCACCGGCAGGCCGGTGGCGTAGGCGGCGTGGACGATCTGCCTGGCTCGGTCCTCGGGCAGCTTCTCCGTGGCGGGGCCGCCGGCGAGCAGTGCGGCGCGGTCACGCTCGGCCCGCTCCTGCCGCTCCCGCTGTTCACGGCGCGCGGCTTCCTCGCGCTCCCGACGCTCGTTCTCGCGGCGCTGAGCGGCCTCCCGTTCACGGCGTTCACGCTCACGCTCAAGCTGTTCACGCTCGCGTTCACGGCGTTCACGAGCCTCCCGCTCGGCCCGCTCCCGGGCTTCTTCCCGGTCGCGTTCCTCACGGCGGGCCCGCTCCTCGCGTTCAGCGTGTTCACGGGCGAGCGCTGCTTCGTGCTCGCGCTGTTCACGCGCCAGCGCGGCGGCGTGCTCGCGTTCCTCGCGGGCCCGCTTCTCGGCTGCCTCCCGACGCTCGGCCGCCTTCTGCTCGCGGGCTTCCCGCTCGGCACGCTGCTCGGCCTCCAGCCGCGTCACGGCAGCGGTGATGGCGCGCCGGTAGGCGAGCCCGGTCTCTGCCGTGACGATCAGCAGCAGCGGCGCGACCGCGTGCACGGCCACGCCGACCAGGTCTTTCCTCAGCGCGGAGTCGGCGATGTTGAGGGCGAGGGTCATGCAGCCGGTCATCCAGCGCAGCACGACCGGCCACCTGCCGCCGTGCCCGCCCAGACGGGCCAGCACCGAGTCGAGGCGGACCACGATGACGACCGCGGCGTCCACGACCAGCGGCAGAATCGGGGCCGTCCAGTCCCACTTCTTCGGCGTGTGCGCCGCCATGAGCGGGGTCACCGTGAGGACCGAGTAGAGCATCGCCCCGGCCACGATCAGCCACGTGCCGACCGACAGCGCGCGCTCGGCTGAACGGATCTGAACACTGTTCACGGGCCGACCTCCGCCCGTGAACGCACTGCCGGAGCGACGGGAGTCTTGGCGTAGCCGACCAGCCGCAGCCGGGCGCCGGCGTAGTCGGTCTCCGTCGTCAGGACGCGCGTGTGAACGCCCTGCTCTCGGTAGCTCACGGACTCGGGCGCGATCCCCAAAGCGTCCCGCCATGCCTCGAACCCGGCGAAGTCGCCGTGGAAAGACAGCTCCAGCCGGTCCGGGTAGACCGTGGACACCGACACTCCCGGCGCCGGGAGATGCGCGAACTCGGCACTGAACATCCGCAGGACGACCAGCGGAGCGTTCAGGGCCGCGAGGGTGGACGCGCTCATGCGGCACCACCCGTCAGCGCCGTCGCGGCGCGGTTCGTGAGGTCGCGGCGGGCCGCGAGGACCCGGTTGCGGGCCCGACGGATCCGCCGCTCGTCCAGTGGCGACGGCGCCCGGTCCAGCATGGTGATCTGCGCGTCGAGCAGCTCGACCTCCGCCGTGATGACGGGCATCTCGCGCTCGATCGCGTCCAGCTCCGCGGCCGTGGGCTCGCGGTCGTACGGGGCGACGGTAACAACCGCCTGAACAGCACCGATGTGCTTCATGAGTCGTGTTCCTCCCAGGGTAGGAACGGCTCAAACAGCGGCCCCGGTGCTCGAACACCGGGGCCGCACGCCGTTGAAGTCGGAAGATCCGGCTCCCCACGCCCCGCCCGTACGGCAAAGAGCCAGACGGGCGAGGGAGGCAACCGGCCGCGGCATCCACCGTGCAGGTGACCTGACTCCGCCAGTCACCGGCTATCCCGGCGTGCGTCAGCGGCGGTCAGGGAAGACGCGAAGGGCATAGCTGCCGTGCCGGTCCAGCACGGGCAGCGCCCACGTACTTAAGTCGCTCATCAGGACTCCTCTCCTCGCTGGTCGTAATGGGGTGTCGCACTGCAAGGGGGACCTCGTCCCCACTCTCCGGCCGTTGCTCGCGGTCGCCGGGCCACCTCGCCAGTACGGGCTGAAGCCCTGTTCCACCTGGCCTTTAGCGGGATTGCAGCGTCCCCGCCCTCTGCTCATGAGCAGCCCAAAGAAGGCCCCTCAGGTGTTGCTGAGAACCGCAGTCGGGCTGTGAGCTCGAAGCAGTACCTCTATTATAGGTACTGCTTCGAACTCCGTCAAGCCTGACGGCGAACTCTCCGGTCTTCGCGCAGGGACTTCTTGGCGCACCATCAGAATCGGTGCAGGTGAGGGGCGTTGTTCACCCCGCGCGTGGACACCTGAGGGTCATCTCGCTACGGTCAGGACGTCCCTAGACGTCCCACCGGGGGTTGAGATGTCCAACGAGCGCTTACGGTCCGCCCTCTTGGCCCAGGGCATGACCGTGCAGGACCTGGCCGAAGCAATCGAGGTCAACCCGAAGACGGTTGAGCGCTGGATCACGCAGGGGAAGGTCCCGTACCGGCGGCACCAGTACGCGACCGCATCCGTGCTCAAAGTCGAGGTGACGACCCTGTGGGAGGACTCCCGCACGGTGGACAGCGCGTCTGACCTGAGTAAAGCGGAGATCGTGACGGTCTACCCGCATCGGCACATGGTGCCCACCGGCCTGTGGCGGGAGATCTACGGGCGGGCCCAGTCGCACATCGACGTACTCGTCTACTCCGGTCTGTGGCTCTCGGAAGACCCGCTCTTTCACGACCTGCTCAGGGCCAAGGTGCAGGGGAATGCCCAGGTGCGCATCCTGCTAGGGGATCCCGACTGTGCGGCGGTGAAACAGCGAGGCATAGACGAGGGTCACCAGATCATGGACGGCAAGATTCGCAACGCACTGATGAACTACCGTCCTCTGTTCAAGAGCCATCCAGACATCGGCTTCCGGCTCCACGACGCGACGCTCTACAACTCGCTATTCCGGGCCGACGACGAGATGCTCGTGAACACCCACGTCTACGGCATCGGCGCGTACATGGCGCCCGTCCTTCACCTGCGACGCCTGCCGGGCGGCGGCCTCTTCGACACGTACGCGAATAGCATCGAACAGACCTGGGGAGGCGCGCGCCAGGTGACGGATCACGACCTCACGGGAGCTTGAGCATGGGACGCATTGACTACCTTCACGACCCCGACGCCCCGCCGGCCAACTCGGTGGTGCCGTCCGTCGTGGCGTTCGTGCAGAACGACGCAGGCGAGGTGCTGGTCATCCAGCGGTCTGACAACGGCCGTTGGGCGCTGCCTGGCGGCGGCCACGACGTCGGAGAGTCCATCAGCGACACGGTCGTGCGCGAGGTGTGGGAAGAGACCGGCATCAAGGCCGAAGTCGTCGACATGTCCGGGATCTACACCGACCCGGGTCACGTGATGCTCTACGACGACGGCGAGGCGCGCCAGCAGTTCAGCATCTGCTTCCGGGCCCGGCCCATCGGCGGGAACGTGCGTACGAGCAACGAGACGACGCAGGTCCGCTGGGTTGCCCCGGCGGACCTGGCAGAACTCGACATCCACCCCACGATGCGGCTCCGCATCGAGCACGCCATGGACCGGACGCGTACGGCTCCCTACATCGGCTGACGCTTCACCGCGGCGACCCGTTCGAGCACGCGGGCGGTACAGGCCAGGATCTCCGGTTCGGCGCGCCGGATGAACATGCCGATGAGGCTGTCGGGCCCGTACCGCCCCGCGATCTCGTTGACACGGTCGACGGGATTCGTCGGGGTCCCGTCCGGCGTCGTGTTCATGTCGCAGAAGCAGAGTGCGTCGGAGAGCTCCGCATGCTCCAGCGGGAACTCGGACTCCAGCTCCTCGCGCAGCCCCCGGGCCTCAGCCTCCATCCAGGCACAGGAGTGATGGGCCACGAGCCGGATCACTCGAACGTCGGCATTGGCGACGTCCCGCAGGTACCGGGCGCCGTCCAGCGGGTGGAATCCGGTCTTGGCCAGGTCGGGGGAGTAGCCGATGTCGTGCAGCACCGCCGCGGCCTCCAGCAGCTCGGCATCTTCGCCCAGGATCGGCGCGATGATTCGAGCCCGCCCAGCGACCCCGAGCGAGTGCGCCCACCGCCGCGGCAGGGGCTCGGCGAGCAACGACTCCGCGAGCGGATAGGCCCAGTCGGTCAGTCCCGTGCTGCTCACGCTACGAACGCTCCTCTCGGCCCGGCAGGGCCAGTACGGTTCGCTGCTTTCCTTGCTGGCTCGCCGACAGCAGACCGGCTGCCTCCAGCCTGTCGAGCGCTTTGGCCACCGTTGGCCGTGAGACACCGAAGCGCTCGGCCAGAGCGCTCGTGCTGGGGAACGGTGCCCCCACCTTGAGCTCGTCGGTGCGGATGACTTCTGCGATCTGCTCCGTCAGTGGCCGGCGGTCCCGCTCCTGCCCTGGTCGGACGACGCGCCACCGGCCCCCTGGCACTCGCTCCGCACGTCCCTCCTTCTCCAGGACGGCGAAGACGCGCAGCGCGACCCCGCGTGAGACACCGTGGTCACGCATGAGCTCCGCCGCTGACGGCAGCTCGGCTATTTCCGGCTTGGCGTCGATCTCTGCCCGCAGGGCATCGGCGATCTTCAGGAAAGTTCCCCGAGGGCTGGCCTCCTGCGACACCCGCTCTCCCTTCTCCGTTTGCCCGTCGTCAGGGCCAAGCCTCCCATGCCATGCCTCCGTCGTAGTGATTTGAGGTGTCTGACCAGCGACGCTGAGCCGCTGCCGTGACGGCAGTGACTGACGGCAACGTGGGCGCACAAGTGCAGTCACGCACGTGCTCCGGCGGCCATGCCGGACCCCCGGCACAGGCGCGCAGGGCAGGCACCAGGGCCGTCTGGTCGAACTTACAAAGCAGATGTCGGCGGTTCGAAACCGTCCGCGCCCACCAGCACAAAGGCCCCCAGCCGATCATGGCTGGGGGCCTTTGACATCCCCATCTGACATCAACGGGGACGTTCACTCACGGCCGGGCCGCCTCTTGAGCATCCGGTCCATGTGGCTGACAGCCTCGCGCTGCGTGTCCTGGACGACGTGCGTGTAGACGTTCATCGTGACGGCGATCTGACTGTGCCCAAGGATCTCCATCACCACGCGGGGAGCGACACCGGCCGCGGTGAGCAGGGTCGCGCAGCCGTGTCGGGCGTCGTGCAGGCGGATGACTCGGATGCCGGCCGAGTCGGCGACGCGGGTGAAAGAGCGGTACAGGTTCCGCGGCTCGATGGGCTGCCCGGTGCGGGTGGTGAAGACGTAGCCGGTCTCCTTCCAGTCAGCCCCGGCCCGCTCGCGTTGGGCAGCCTGCCGCATCCGCTGCCAGCGCAAAGGAGCGACACAGATCGCGGGAAGCGGCAGGGTCTGCTTCCGGCGGCGGCCCTTGGGATCGTCCTCGTACACCTCACCACGGACGCGCTGCCGCTGAGTGCGTACGCGGATTTCCCGCTCTTCGAGGTCGAGGTTTTCCCAACGAAGGCCGACGACCTCACCACGGCGAAAGCCGAGAGCGATGGCGAGGACGAAGGCCGCGTACAGCGGGTCCTTGCGGGCGGCGGTCAGGAAGTCGAGCGTTTCGTCGAGGGACCACGGCGACAGATCACGGGCGTCGACCGAAGGAGGTTCGACCATCGTCGCCACGTTGCGCATGACGAGCTCTTCCCGACAGGCGGCGGTGAGGGCGGTCCGCAGCACGCGATGGGATTCCTTGGCGGTGGCGGCGGTGGTCGTCTTCTCCAGCTGGACGAGGAAGCGCCGGACGTCCGCAACGCTCAGCGATTCGAGCCGCTTGGTGCCGAGCATCGGCACCAGGTAAAGCCGCACGTGCACTTCGTACTTGGCGTAGGTAGTGCGCTTCCGGCGCGGCTTGATGATGTGGTCCAGCCAGTACGGCAGCCACTCGGAGAGCCTTGCCGACCGGGTCGGCACGGGCACGCCCTGGTCGACCTTGTCGAGGAGGTTGCGGCGCTTGGTGTCGCACTCGGCCCAGGTCTTGCCGTAGGCGAACTTGCGGGCGCGGGTGCCGTCCGGCTGGAGGACGTAGACGGCGGCTTGATAGCGGCCGTCCTTGCGCTTGGTGATGGTGCCCGCGCCGTTGGGGTTGCGCTTGCGCTGGGAGGCCATCAGGCAGCCTCCTCGATCCGGTCGCGGATGTAGTCCTGCAGCGCTTGTTCGGGGATCCGGCGGGCGCGACCTTCGGTGATTGAGACCAGACGCTTCGAGCGGATCAGGTCATAGACCTTCGAGCGTCCGAACCTGAGACGCGCCATGACCTCAGGCACGGTCAGCAGTTGGTCGGCGGCGGTGGTCATACTCCGGGTCCTTTCACTGCTTGTCCGTCTTGGATGGCTTCGCGGGCGGTTTCTCGGTTGATGCGGATGTCTTCGGCGATGGATGCGGCGAGGGCGGATTCGCCGGGTGTGTGGCCGTGGCCGGCGTAGCGCCAGTCAGCAAGGACGAGGGTGGTGTCGGGCTCGGGCAGGCCGAGGGTTCGGCGTTGTTCGGTGGCGCGGTAGTCGGCGCGGACTTGGCGGCGTTCGGTGAATGTTGAGGAGTAGCGGCGACTCTTGGTGAGGAAGTGGCCGCGGAAGCCGAGCATGTGGGCCCAGGCCCAGAGCCTTCGTTCGGGGTAGAGCGGATCGAGGTCCCAGCAGGCACGGATGAGACGGCGTACGTGCTCGGGCACGTGGCGCTGGTCGAGTTCGGCGAGTTCGCCGATGCGGCGGTCGAGGGTGCCGGTGGTCTCGGCGGCTTTGGTGGCGTACTTGGCGACGTAGGCGGCGACCTTCTGTTCGGTGATGTCATCCGAGTCGAAGGCGGTGATGGGTCGGACGTCGAGTTTCTTGCCCCAGCACAGGGTGCGTTCGGGCTGCTCTTCGGCGGCGGGCACGGTCACTGTGGTGTACGGATGTTTCCTGGCTGCGTGGATCGCGTCGGTGAGGAGTTCGGTGGTGGCCCACCGCGGCGGCAAAGTGTCGGGCCCATCTGGTCCGTCGATGCGGATGACGGCGTGGAAGTGGATCGCGCCGCGCTTTTGGAACTCGGCGACCTTGTTGAAGGACAGTCGGGCCGATTCCTTGAACGCCTTCTGGGTGAGTCCGGCGGCGGCGGCGAGTTCGCGGCGGAGCCGGTTGATGAATCGGTGCCACAGCTCGCCCGCGTGGTTGTTGAACAGCACCGCGCCCGTGTAGTCGTACGTCGCGGGGTCGAGCGCCGTGCCGAGCGCGGGATCGTCCTCGGTGTGGCGAGTACCGCAGCGGCAGCGGCCGGCATCGGGGATGTTGTGAACCGGGCCGAAGGAGGGAGCGGTCAGGGTGGCGAAGACCCGGGGCCGCTCGCGCACTGCGGCAGGGATGTTCATGGTGTCGTCGCCGGACAAGCCCGCGCGGACGAGGCGGTAGGCGTCTCCGGCGTAGAGGTAGGCGCAGGGCTGGCAGCGGGAGGCGCGGCGGTTGCCGCAGGCGATGCGCAGCCGGCCGCCGGGCTCGTCTTCGGTGGAGTAGGTGTGCAGGACCCGCCCGGTGGCTTTGTCGCGGGTGAGGGTCCAGCCGGTGAGGTGGATGGGCTGGGCGCATCCGCCGGTCTTCTTGATCTGGTCTTGCCAGCGGTCGAAGTCGGGGGCCGAGGCCACCCTGAGCAGGTCGCTCAGGGTGGTCGGATCGAGCGTGTCAGCCACGGGCAGCCTCCAGCGCGTCGGCGAGGAGCGGTGCGGCGAGCAGTCCGGGCGGCGGGGTCCACAGACCGCGTGCGCCGGGCCAGGACAGCGGCGCGGCGAGCGGGGTCACGTCGGTGAGTCGCCAGTGGTAGCGACCCTTGGCGGACCAGAGCGTGCACCAGCCGTCATCGGTGTGGCAGTCCTCCAGCCGGGCCACGGCGACGATCGCGCCCCGCGGGAAGGGGCGGCGCAGGAACGGCCGCGCCAGCGGGGCGTCTTTCGCGTTCGGGTCGGTGGTGCGTCCGGCGTGGATGAGGACCAGGCCGCGGTGATCGGTCGGCCAGGTACGGTTCTCGATCCGCTTGGTGCCGTAAGCGATCGCACTTGCCCACGGCTGCCACAGCGTCAGCGCCAACACCTGGGGAACGGGAAGGCTCATGCGGTCACCGCCCCGCCGTGGACACACGCGTGGTGACGAGCCAGACAGGGGCGGTGCCGGTGCCGTGGCAGGCGGGGCAGTGCGCGGTGATGGTGCGCAGGTGTCCGGCGCGGTCGCGGCCGCCGAGGGTGATGGCGACGGACGGGAAGCCGTCGCAGTTGGGGCAGATCCGATCGGTCGCTGCGGGGCGCTGAGGCATGATGGGTGTTCCTTCCGGTTTGAGTGATCGGGTAGGGGACGGTCCGTCCGGACGGCGGATACTTGGCGGTAGAGGCCGCCCGGAGGGCCGGTCACTTGCGCGGGGTTTTGGGTGCCTTCAGGGCGAGGGTGATCAGTCCGCCTCCGCCGATCAGCGTCGGAACGGCTGCCTTGATCGCTGCTGCTGTGGTGGCGGCGACCTGGACCAGGGACAGCACGGCGACGGTGGTGAGGTAGACCAGGCCGCAGGCGCCGACCGTGGCGACCAGGATCAAGACCACGGGACCGGTCCATGAGCGGGGCGTGGTGTGGACGATGACCACGGACCGGGGGTCGGCGCCCGGAGGGATCAGGTCGGCCGGGACATGTCCGGCACGGAGCTGCGCATCGGGGCGTATCACAGTGGTTCTCCCTTCCGGGTCAAGTCACTTGGCAGTGCCGTTGACGGCGTCGACACCGGCTTTGGTGCCCGACTCGATCGCCGGGGCCAGGAAGGTGTCGGCGAGGAGGAAGCCGCCGAGGAGGAGCACGACGATCAGCCAGGTCGGCGGGCGCAGGTGCTTGATCCCGAAGTAGCCGAAGATGGCGAACACGGCGATCAGCGGCAGTTCGACGTTCACAGCTGGTCAGTCCTTTCGGTGAGCTGGAGGGCGAGGGCATCCGCCATCGGACCGGGCACACCCAGACGAGCGCGCAGGGTCTCGGGATCGATCGCGGTGCCGGTCGAGGCCCGGTGCGCATCGGCGACCTTCCGGGCGTGTGCGAGGAGCGCGGCCGGTACCGGGGCGGGCGGCAGCGCGGGAACCGGCTCGGTCGCAGGCTCGGGTGCCGGGGCCGGGGCGGGTGCGTCACGGGTGACCGCGATGTCCGCAGCAGGTTCAGCACCCGGCCCCGGGGCCGTGTCGGTGGCCTGGTGGGCGGGGTTGTGGACGAGCAGGGTGCCGCCGAGGAACGCGAGGGCGGGCCAGCCGGCGACCAGGATCCGCAGCCAGGCAGGCACGTTGTTCAGGTCGAGCAGACCCGCGGTGGCGACGTTCGCACCGAGCGAGGCAGCGAGTGCAACCGTGAACCAGGTCCACGCCGCACGCGCGGGCTCACCGGCAGCCTTGAGGATGCGCAGGCGTCGCCATGCAGCGACCAGGAGCAGATCCACGGAGACGGGGTAGGCCCAGGCTTTCCAGCCGTCTTGTCCCGCGGCGACGGCGATGTCGTGCAGGTGAGCGAAGGACAGAGCACCGGCGATCACGGCTTGCACCAGCACCGCATCCGGTCGGATCTTGCGGCTCACGGGTCTTCACCTCCTTGGGGTGTGGGGGCCAGGGCCGGGCGGGGCTCATGCGTCCTGCCGCCCGGCGCCCGGCGGAATCACTCGGTCGGGGCTTGGCCGGTGCCGAAGCAGGTCAGGCACAGGGCTTCCTGCCGGTCGTCGCTTTGGTGCTTGCGTCGGCCGCCGACCTGGAAGGACTCGGAGACCTGGCCGGTGGTGCAGTCCGGACACGGCTTGGGCTTTGGCTTGCTGGTGGCCGGGCGGCGGGCGGTGCGCTTGGGTGCCGTCACGGGGGCTTCTCCTTTCGGGCATGGCGGGGGTAGGGACCTGGCGCGAGACGGTCACGCCGACCGTGTGGAGTGGCAGGGGCTACGGAGTGCCCGGGGCGACGGCCGGTGCCGCAGAAGTGGCTGATGCCGGAGCGCCGGTGGCCGGGCGGAAGGGGGCCAGGGTCGGGATGTCCGGCGTCAGGTGCGCGAACTCGCGGCACACCGCGGCGACTTCACCCAGGGACGTTTTCGGTGTGCGGATGCGCGTCCAGTTGCCGGAGGAATCACCGACGATTGCTGTACCGGCCCGTTCCGGGGCGATGCTGGTCGCAGCTGCGACGGCGAGTTCGTTGACGTCGGCCAGGCCCATTTCGGCGGTCTGCTTGTCGTTGCAGCGGTGCACCACGCGGCCGGTGAGCTGGGCACGGAGCGCGGTTGCGCCCTTGCCGAGTTCGGAGCCGAAGCGCTGCCCGCAAACCTCCAGGTAGATGCCGACCGCGCGGGCCAGCTGAGCGAGGCGCACCAGCTGGGTGACCATATGGTCCCGGCGGGCCGCGTCTGCCTTGGAGGCGATCAGGAACAGTTCGGCGATCTCATCGATCAGGACCACGATCGGGACCGGGCGCAGCTTCTTCGGCAGGCCCCAGATGTCGGAGGTGATGTCTTCCAGCGGGGTGCCCGGGGCGATGCCCTGGTGCAGACACAGCAGGTCGAAGCGGTCTTCCATCTCCTCGACCAGCGCGTCCAGCAGCCCTTCGGCCTGATCAGGAGTGATGGCCAGGGCCGACAGCCGCGGGGCGAAGGGGCCCTGTTCCACACCGCGTTTGCAGTCGATGCCGACCAGGGCCACATCGAGCGGCGCGAGAGCCTTGATCAGGCAGCGCTGGTGCATCGACTTGCCCGACTTGTTTGCACCCAGCGTCAGGCCGTGCGGGATCTCCTGATAGTTGCGCACGTACGGCCGGCCGTCCTCCCGCAGAGCAACCGTCGCGGACAGCGGACCGGCAGCCAGGCGGCGCGGCATCCGCACGTGGGCGAGGATGTCGAAGCCGGTCATCCGCAGATCGACCACACCCGGCTTGATCTCGAAGACGTGCACCGAGTACACACCCCACGCGTGCCGCAGCCGCTCCGCCGACTTGACCACATCGTCCGGGGCCAGGCCCGCAGCCAGCCGCAGACGCAGCACCAGACCAGTACGGGTCGGACGAATACCCCGCAGCTTCGGAACACCGGGACGGGCCTGCTGCTCACCGGCGGACAGCTTCTTGGCAAAGACCTTCCACCACGGCGGAGCAACAGTCAGCTCACACGCCTCCATCGTCTGGCGGTAGGAGGAGAGAATCCGGTACAGCGCGGCCGGGAGGCCGACGAGCGTCCAGTACACGGCGGGGGCTTTGACGCGGGCCACCAGGAGCAGGGCGGTGGCGATGACCGCCAGTGCTAAGAGCGTTCCTCCGGACATGGCGGTCAGCCCTTGCCGTTGGCGGCGGCTGGGACCTGCTGCGCCATCACGGCGGTGGCGCGGTAGCTGATGCCGTGCCCGAAGTCGTTCTCCCACGGCCTGGCCACCAGGCCGGGCAGCGCCACCGGCGCACCGGGGAACAGGTCCGGCTGAATCCCGTCTTCGGCGACCACGATGGTCAGCGCGTCCGGGCGACCGTCCACGATCACCGCGACGTTCACGTTGAACAGGGTCTTGCCGGACTGCTTGTCGATCGCGACCTCACCGGTCTCCCGGTTCTTGATCTTCGGCTCAGGAGCTTGGATGAGCATCACCGTCATGGCGGCGGTGTCCACAGGGATCTGACGCATGATCTTGCCTCCCAGAGGGATTGAGGACTCGGTACATACATAGTCGACTTGGCATACCTAGTTGTCAAGGAGTGCTTGGGTTGCCTAGTCGCAGGACTTGCCGCGAAGCTGGAAGCGTGACGACCGCGAAGAGAGTCGAAATGATCGAAAAGTCCGGCGTACCTGCATATCTCCAGATCGCCGAGACGCTGCGCGAGATGATTCAGCGCGGGGACCTGGCGCCTGAGGACTCGCTGCCGTCAACAGCGCAGCTGTGCGCGAAGTACGGGGTGTCGGCGAGCGTCGTCAAGGCTGCGATCAGCGTGCTCCGCACCGAGGGGCTGGTCATCGGGCAGCAGGGGAAGGGCGTGTTCGTCCGCCCGGCCGGCCCGGAGCAAGGGGCGCAGGGTGACGATGCACTCTTGGCTCAACTCGCCGAGATCCAGAACGCGATCCACGACCTTGCTGGCCGCATGGCTGCGATCGAAGCTGCTGTGTTCCCAAAGCGCTCGTGAGCAAGGCGACACGACAGGCGAGTTCGTCCAGTTCCGCGCGGATGAGACTCATGCGGCGCAGCAATGCGTCCCTCTGATCCTGACTCCGTTCCATCGCTTCAGCTCCATCCGTCATGGCTTCGCGCCGGACCAACCGGGCCTACATCCATTGACGCTCAGCAGTCTCGACATCTCCATGGGCCGGATGTGGACACGGGCGCGGTGCCGTAGCTGTCCACATGAGAGGCATGAGTCATGGCCCAGGCGCCGAGGAAGCTCTCACCGACTGACTCCGCCCAGCACTTTTTCGGGGCAGAGCTTCGGCATTGGAGGGAGCTTCGAGGCCTGTCACAGGATCAACTAGGTGCGCGAGTCTTCACCAGTGGCGACACGTTGAGCAAGGTCGAGAAGGCAACGCGCTTCCCTTCTCGTGATGTGGCCTTGGCCTGTGACGAGGTGCTTGGTGCCGGCGGGACGTTAGCCCGCCTCTGGGATCTTGCCAATGCTCAACGTCGCGATGGGCGCACACGGTTAGCCAGGCAGTCAAACCATGTGGACACTTCCGCGCTTGATCTCCAGGGCGCCCTTGCCGCAGGCACGATGAAGCTGCGGATGGATGAGGAGGGCAACGTGTGGGCTGAGGTCGATCGACGGTCGTTTCTGGTGGGGAGTGCTGCCGCATTACTTAGTCAAGGGGGGACCGGACCGACCGCGGGCACGCCCATTGGGGCTCCAGCAATCAGTGCAGTGAACGATCCCTTTGGCTTCGCCAAGGCGGTTGCCGCTGAATGGCCTGACCTGCGGCTTTCCCAGCCGGTGCCCGACCATGGAGTCGACTGGACCGCCTTGATGCCTGGCGGACGATCGATGCTTGGGTCTGACCTCTCCTTGCAGCTTCATCCCGCAAGGATCGAGGGTGGACGAGCGATCGTTTCCCTGCCTGACCAACGTCGTGTCAGCAGCTTTCTGGATCGGCCAGGCCGAGGTTTGCTCATCGGGGCTGCTGGTGACGAAGAAGCGCCACAGTTCTACGTACTCGATGGCCGGAACGCCGGAAGGCGGCTCGCTCGCAGCGCAGGCATTCAAGAGGTCACCGCGCCGCTTGCCTATGAACTTGATGATCTGACATTCGGCATCCTCTGGGCAGTGTCCAACTACGACGATGCCCTGCAGGCCGACGACCAGGCCTTGGCAGAGACGCGAACGGACCTCGAGCGATACGACCGCCTGTCGTCCTCAGCCGTGAGCCGAGAAGCAGCGCCCGGACTGAACGCCGTTGCCCACATGTGGCTCGGATCAGATTTCTGTGCACGTCACATTCTCAAGGCACTTCCGGATCTGCCTGAGTTGCCAGCGTTCTGGACGCGTGAGCAGCGAGGTGAAGAGGCCAGTGCGTGGCTGATCTTTGATCACAAGTACCCCTACCTTCAAGCAACAACCAGGGCGCTTGGGGGCGCGAGCACGCGAGCGTTCTGCGTACCCGAAGCGGTTGTCAGAGCCTCACCACGGCACGAACGTATCTTGCTCTTCCTCGCAGTGGCGCTCATGGAATCGCTAGGCATCCAGGCTCAGTTCACGAGCGACCCTTCGTACGAGGCAGTTGAAGGGTTCGTGGTGTCACCCAACAAGGAAGCAATCATCGCCAACTGGGTACGTGGCGACGGCATGTGGCACGTCGACGTGACCGGCCGTTCCTCCATCGTGCGTGAGTTCACCAACGCTGCCGGGGACGTAGCAACTGACTCCATCATCGAGGCCCCGACTGCAGGGCAACGCTTGAGGGAATTGGCCCAGTACCTCGACCTCCCGTGGGGCTGGTTGATCCAGCGGTGCGCGCAACTCGGCAAGCAAGGTACATCTGGGCTGATCCAGGCCCGAAGCCGCCTTGTGTCGGCCGCCGGCATCGACGCAGCCTGCGCGTATGTCGGTTCACTGCCTGCTGACGGCTAGCCTGCGAGCCATACACCGGAAGGAACGGAACAGATGACGGACACGCGGCGGCGCGTTGTGGTGCTCTCGCTTGGTGGCACCATCGCAATGACCTCGCAGGAGGCGGGCAGAGCCACCCCCACGCTCTCAGCCGATGACCTCGTGGCAGCAGTCCCAGGCCTTGCCGAGACCGGCCTTATGGTCGAGGTCCGCGACTTTCGAAGGCTGCCAGGTGCCTCACTGGCGTTCAGCGACTTGCTCGACCTCGTCAGAGAGATCGAAGCGCTCGACGCCGACGGTGTGGTCATTACGCAGGGCACAGACACAATCGAAGAGACTTCATACCTGATCGACCTGGTTTACTCCGGCCAAATGCCAGTCGTGATCACCGGAGCGATGCGCAACGCGAGCATGGCAGGCGCCGACGGGCCGGCCAACGTACTTGCGTCGATTCGTACCGCGGCGAGTAAGGAAGCCCGGGGGGCTGGTGTGGTCGTCGTGTTCGGCGAAGAGATTCATGCGGCTCGCTGGGTTCGCAAGGCTCACGCCACAAGCCCCACGGCGTTCGCGTCCTACCCCGGACCAATCGGCTACGTCGCCGAAGACCAAGTTCGTGTGTGGACGTATCCAGGCGACCAGCCGAAGATCCCGCTCCAGAAGACCAAGCCCGACGTCCGGACCGCTGTGGCGCTCATCGGTCTGGGCGATGACGGCGCTGTGCTCCAGGCTATCGGCACACAGGTCGATGGTCTCGTGGTCGCCGCCTTTGGTGCCGGGCACGTCCCCATGGCTTGTGTGGACACGCTCACAGACCTGGCCAAGCGGATGCCGGTGATCCTCGCGACGCGTACGGGGGCAGGGCCCGTACTCAGGGACACCTACGGGTTCCCGGGATCGGAATCAGACTTGCTCGCCCGTGGCCTCATCTCAGCCAACACCCTCGGACCGATCAAGGCTCGGATCCTCTTGCAGCTGCTCCTGATGCGGGGCGCCGGCCAAGGCGAGATCGCAGAGCACTTCCGCATCATCCATTGATGAGACCTCCAACCTTCCGAGAGGACTGTCTTGCGCAGCTATGAGTTGACCACCGGCCGGACCTTCGGGGTGGCGTTCGACCACGGCGACGATTTCTTTCCCACGCTCGCTGAGTTCTGCCGTAGCAACGGGGTTCGACACGGCTACATCCCCATGTTCATCGCCGGCTTCGCCGAGGCGGAGATCGTGGGCGCATGCGAGAAGCTGGAGGATCCCGAGGCCCCGGTGTGGAGCAAGGTGCACCTGACCGGGGTCGAAGCGATGGGCTGCGGCACCCTTGCCTACGACGCCGAGACAGACACTGTGCTGCCGCACATCCACACCTCGCTTGGTGAGAAGGCGCGTTCAGCGAACGGACACACAAGCCATTTGCTAAGTGCCCGCGTTCAGTTCCTCGTCGAGATGCTCGTTGTTGAGGTCACGTCACCGGTCATGACACGTCCGCAGAATCCGGACCTCTATAACGTGCCGCTACTGACCTTCGGAGCGTGAGCCACCTGCCTGACGTTTGTCTAGTCCCAGGTGATGTTTGACGTTCTGGTCCCAGCTGATGCTTGACGGTGGGCCTAGACAACATCGGAAACTTCGCGAGGCTTGTTCGCTTTGACGTTCCTGACCGGGACGTCAGTCGTGCGG